>NZ_JADMLB010000078.1 GCF_015482765.1 Halodesulfovibrio sp. | reverse complement strand
TTCCTTCGGCTTAATGACCTCGGCTATCTTGCAGATGAAGACTTTAAAGACGAAGAAGTTGTCAAAATATGTCTGGAAGCCAAGCTTCCCGACTGGCTGAGCAGCAAGCTCAGGATCTTTTTGGAGAAAGTAAAAAAGCCTCTGGCAGTAAGATCCTCAAGTCTTTTAGAAGATGCCCAGTATCAGGCATATGCAGGGCTGTACTCTACTGTCATGCTGACAAATACACATCCTGATATTGAAGTACGGTATGAAGAGTTGGCGACAGCGGTAAAGAAAGTCTACGCGTCCACATTCTTCCAATCACCAAAATCTTTTTCTCGCAGAGTGAAGTTACGTACTGATGAAGAAAAGATGGGCGTCATTATCCAAGAAGTAATCGGCAGGCATTATGATGACTACTTTTATCCTGCTATTTCAGGTGTCGCCCAGTCTAAAAACTTCTATCCGTTCGGGCGGATGAAAACAGATGACGGCATTGCTTCTATAGCCATGGGGTTAGGAAAAACCGTTATGGATGGCGGGCAGGTTCTCCGTTTCTGCCCTAAATGTCCTTCTGTTCAACCACAGGCTGCCAACCTTCAGGAACTTCTTAAAAATTCGCAGAGCACTTTTTACAGTCTGTACATGGGTGATCCGGAACTTGCTCCCAAAGCTAAAGAACAGAAAGGAGCACTGGTTCAACGACGTATATACAATGCAGAACCTCATGGCCCAATCTCATTTCTTGCAAGCAGCTATCTGCCTCAAGAGGGAATTATCCGTGATACGGCATCTATTCCGGGTAGCTCGAAAGTTCTTTTATTTGCTCAGGTGCTTAACCACGGTCTGTTCCCGCTTGCCGAACTCTTGAACGATTTACTCTCCATGGCGGAAGAAGCCATGGGCGGCCCTGTGGAGCTTGAATTCTGCGTCAATATGGACGCTGACGGAGCCAATGCCGAATTTGCTCTGCTTCAGTTGCGTCCTATGAGCTCACTTTCCGGCCTTTCAACGGTGAACATCACGAAACAAGAAAAAGCCGCAGCGTTCTGCTACTCAAAACACGCTCTTGGAAACGCGGAAAGTAACGATGTGTATGACATACTCTTCATACATCCTGATGACTTTGATGTGGCAAAAACAATGGAAATTAAGCAGGAAATTCTTGAATGCAACAAGCAGATGCTGCGCGAAGAACGGAAATACATTCTCGTCGGCCCCGGTCGATGGGGAACTTCTGACCGCTGGCTTGGTGTTCCCGTTCAATGGAATGATATCTCGGGTGTTTCTGCCATTGTTGAAACATTCACAGAAAACTTACGCGTTGAACCGTCTCAAGGGTCACACTTCTTCCATTGCATCACCACACTCGGCATTAACTACATTATGGTGACGAATTCTTCTGAAGAATTTATCCACTGGGAATGGCTTGCTTCAATGCCTGTGCACCATAAAGAGCAGTTTATAACGCACATACGGTTTGATTCTCCAATCACTATTAAAGTTGATGGCAGAACAGCAGAGAGTGCAATACTGAGACCTGCATCTCAGGCGCCTGATGTTCCAATTCTATAGCACAGCTCTCATTTCTAACTGTATTTATTGAATTTTATTAAAATGTTGCAAATATGAAACATTCACTTTTTCTTAGATTGTTTTAGATCGGCGTCTAACCCTTGCAAAATAAGGATTCTAATTTAGGGTTGCAAAAAAGCAACAAGAGGCAAAAATCGACCTTTTAATAACGATGCATTTTTGCAACCAAAATGAGTAGTCACTATTATAACACAACCTCGGCAAAGCCTTGGTATCGTGCGTTTTATAAAATTTCCTATCATTTTTCGAAAGTTGGCATCACAGTTGCTATAATGAAAGTAGCTTTTCAAAAAAGCACATGTGGTATCCTCTAACACAGTGAAATTGTGAGTAACTGCCAACACTCGTTTCACCTCCGGTACCAGTTTACCTAAACTTCCTTTTTCTATCTGACACCCCGCTGTGATTGCGCTTTAATGGCGGGGAGTAGTCAGATAGCCTGAATGTTCCACGAATATTTCCTTGCAGAGGCTCTGTAATCTCGATGATTACAGAGCCTCTCTTGGTTTTACGGGGTATCTCCCCATATCACACCCCAAAAATATGTATTGTTTGCTTTTCAACTTGGTTTGACGCCGACCTTTCTTTTTGAAACAGTACCCGCACATGTCTAATTTTTTCTCACCTGAATTCGGCTACCCTGCCCTTTTTCTCCTCAGCTTTCTTGCTGCAACAGTTCTTCCACTTGGTTCTGAGTGGTTGCTTGTCGCTATGGTTGCAGGAACTTTTTCTGCGCCCACGTCTGTACTTGTTGCTACCGCCGGCAATACCCTCGGCGCGTGTACAACGTATGCTATCGGCATCTGGGGAGGTTCTTACCTTGTTGAACGCGTTTTGCGCATGGATGCCCCTTCACAAGACAAAGCCTACCGTTTTTATAATAATTGGGGACAGTGGTCGCTTCTTCTCTCCTGGGTTCCTGTAATTGGTGATCCGCTCTGCCTTGTCGGCGGTGTTGCCCGCGTTCGCTTTATATCCTTCCTCTCTCTTGTCCTCATCGGAAAATTCTTACGGTATGCAGCACTTGCATGGCTTACTCTTCAAGCCATGTAGACTTGCACATAAAATTTGCCGTATTATTCTTTTCAAGAAGGATAAAAAAAGTTCCGAAGAGCCATGAAAAGACTATACACTGAGGCTCCCTATGGTAGAATGAGGCAAACATCTTTATATGTATTGTAGTGAATTCTTACGCGCAGGAGGAAGGTATGAGAACAATCAAAAACATCCTTGTTGCTGTTGATCTGATGGAAGACAGTACTTTTATTGCAGCCTACGCAAAACTTTTTTCGGAAAGATTGCAGGCGAAAATGACCGTGGTTTATGCAACTCCGCCATTAAGCCAGTACTTCGGGCTGTACCTTCCGCAGGACACCATTTCAAAATTCCATGAAGAATCTGAACAGGGTGCGACTCAAGAACTTGATAAGTTTGTTAAGCAACACTTTGAAGGAATTGAGACTCAACAACGCCTTGCAAACGGACAACCTCAGGATGTGATTCTTGGTGTGGCAAAAGAAGGTAACTTTGACATGATCATCATGGGCACACATAGCAGAAAAGGTGTTGATCGCCTTATGTTCGGCTCAGTTGCAAACCATGTTGTTAAACAAGCCGACATTCCCGTACTGACAGTGCGGCCAGACATGCAATAACTTGAAATAATAGTAGTAATCCCTCATGAGTTGAAAAAACATACTCATGAGGGATTTGTTCTATCTTCAAGGTATTACAAGAAATTTGCTCTTTTTTTCATTTTCCAGTTGCATTAGATCTCATTTTAGTATTGATTACTATTAAGAGCAATGACAATCAGTCGGACAACGTGTGTAGCTGCACAATTTTACACGCCTGAATACAGCAGCCGTCTGGAAACATTCTCAACGTAACAACTATCCCCGATTAAGAATCATTTGGAGGTCATTATGCGTACTATCAAAAATATCCTCGTTCCAGTTGATGTAATGGAAGACAATGAATATTTTATTGAATATGCAAAACTGCTTGCAGGAAAACTTGATGCAAAAATTACCCTGCTTTATGCACGTCCGCCTCTTGACCGTTTCTATGATGTTTATCTCACTGATGACATCGTTGAAAAACTAAAAGCTGACTCTAAGCAGCGCGCGTTAGACGAGCTTGAAAAACTCTCCGAAGAACTCCTTGGAGAAGTTGATGTAGCCATCAAGTTACGTCGAGGACAACCTCAAGACATCATCATGGATATGATCCATTCTGATGAGTATGACATGGTTATTATGGGAACCCATTGTCGCAAAGGTGTTGAACGCGTAATTTTCGGCTCTGTTGCCAACAGAGTTGTGAAACACTCCAACACTCCTGTTCTTACTATCCATCCGGCTGAGTGCAAAGGTTAGCAACACCCTTCTACTCCCCGCTCAGCCAGCTGAATGTGAGCTCTGTTCGAACATAGACGGACACCACACATTCAAATTGTTGTAACGCAAAAACGAAAAGCCCCGCCTGACCGCTCATTCAGGTGGGGCTTTTCTATTGTTTCTTGCCCAATTTCACCTTTTTACCTATTAGTATTATGAGGAAAAAAGGATTATCTTTGTCCCGTTCAGGACAAAAAAAGATGCACAATAATCCACCGGGAAGTTTGGTAATCAACACACGTTTCAGGAAATTTCAAAATAGCACACTAAAGAAAATGAAGTTCTCTAGCCAGATGCCGACAATTAACGTAAGTGAAACTAAATTTCTGTGTTTTGAACGAAAATCTTATCCAGCCGCACAATATAACTGTATCATACTTTTTTCGTTACCTATTTTTTTAATATGATGCTAAAAAGAAGGAGTAATTACATATCTTTCACGACATAAACGCGATTTAGTAGTTGCAAAAATGTCCGTTTTAGTATTGATTACCATTACTGAGTGACTGACAGGACAATCGTGTGTGTTCTGTTAAAAATATTCAACATTTTTTACGAAACCTTGGCGTCCGCTGCCTGTTTACAGGACGTAAGCCGAAGGGGGTTAATGTATGGACGTAGTAATGCTGTCCAGAATTCAGTTTGCAGTAACTGTATTCTTCCATTTTATTTTCGTACCATTAACGCTTGGACTGTCTGTACTGCTTGCCATCATGGAAACCATGTATGTGCGCACCGGTAACGAGATGTACAAGCGTATGGTTAAGTTCTGGGGTAAATTGTTTATCATCAACTTCACCCTCGGTGTAGTTACCGGTATTACCCTTGAATTCCAGTTCGGTACCAACTGGTCACGCTACTCTGAGTATGTAGGTGATATTTTCGGTTCTCTGCTTGCTATCGAAGCAAGTACTTCCTTCTTCCTTGAATCTACCTTTATTGCTGTCTGGTTCTTCGGATGGAAAAAAGTCTCCAAAAAAGTTCACTGTATGTGTATCTGGCTTGTAGCACTTGCTTCCAACATGTCAGCATACTGGATTATCATGGCAAACGCGTTCATGCAGAATCCAATAGGATACAAACTGGTTGATGGAAAACCTCAGTTAAACGACTTCTTTGCTGTTATAACAAACCCTTACGGCCTTGGTGAATTTGCCCACACCGTATCTTCCTCATGGATGGTCGGCGGCCTGTTTGTACTTGGTATTTCAGCATGGCACCTTGTACGCAAAAACGAAGTGGAACTGTTTAAAAGTTCTTTCAAAATTGCTTCCATCTTCTTCCTTATCTTCTCTTTGACCACAGCAGCAGCAGGTCACCATCAGGGACAGATTGCCGCAAAATACCAGCCTGCAAAACTCGCAGCTATGGAATCCCATTGGGAAACCGGCACAAATGTTCCTATGTACCTTCTCACATGGCCAAATGCTGAGAACACAGGAAACGCGATTCAGGCTCTTCCAATTCCGGATGCATTGTCTATCCTTGCTTACAATGACCCGAATGCAGAAGTTACCGGTCTGAACGATATCCCGAAAGAAGACCGTCCACCGGTTCTGCCTACATTCATCAGCTTCCGCCTGATGGTTGGATTAGGCTCCTTCTTCCCGCTTCTTGCTATCGCTCTTTTTGTGTGGCGTAAGAAAATTGAAGAAAAAACTACGGTTCTTAAGATACTTCCTTGGCTCATCCCGCTGCCATACATCGCAATTATGCTTGGATGGACAGTAACTGAAGTTGGTCGTCAGCCTTGGATTGTATACAATATGCTCCGAACCTCAGATGCGGCTTCTCCGATTGAAGCCTCCATGGTTGTCTGGTCTATTGTCGCCTTTACTGTAATTTACACCTTCCTTGGTCTGCTGGATATCTACCTGCTGAGGAAGTACGCAATGAAAGGCCCTAAATAGGCCGGCAGGACAAATCCTAAGCAATCAATAGAGAGGTTTTTTGTATGACTCTTGAACTTATCTGGTTTTTATTATGGGGAGTCCTGTGGGGCGTCTACTTCGTGTTAGACGGCTTCGATCTGGGGCTTGGAACCCTGTTCCCGTTCTTTGCGAAAAACGAGCGCGAAAAGCGCGTTCTGTACAATACTGTCGCTCCTTTCTGGGACGGTAACGAAGTTTGGCTGATTGCCGCCGGCGGTATCACCTTTGCTGCGTTCCCTAAAGCATACGCGATTATGTTCAGCGCACTGTACGCACCGCTTCTCATTATTCTTTTTGCACTCATTATGCGTGCAGCAAGTTTTGAGTTCCGTAACAAAGTAGATTCTGACGGATGGCGCAGAATGTGGGACGTATTCCAGTTCCTCGGCAACTTCATCCCTGCTCTGCTCTTCGGTGTGGCATTTGCGAACATCTTCCAGGGAATTCCATTTGACGCAGACGGCGTATACCACGGTAGCATCATTAAGCTCCTTAACGTATACGGCATCATCGGCGGTACATTCTTTGTAATCAACTTCGCTATGCACGGCGCTATGTGGCTTTCCATGAAATCTGACGGTGAAATCCACGATCGCGCAATCGTATATGCAAAAAGACTGTGGCCGTTTACTGTAGCACTTGCTCTTGCATTCCTTGCTGCTACCGGCATCTACACAGACCTGTTTGCTAACTACCAGAAAAACGGTGTACTGCTTGCTATCCCTGCAATCGGCGTAACAGCGCTGCTTATGGTTCGCATCTTCCTTGCCGGAGGACGCCATCACCTTGCCTGGATCAGTAACGCTATCTCCATCTTCTTCGTTATCATGTTCGGTATCGTAGGTATGTTCCCGAAACTTCTGCCATCAAACCTTGATCCAGCTGCTTCGGTTACTATCTTCAACGGTGCTTCCAGCACACTTACTTTGCAGATTATGCTTGGTGTAGTTGCTGTTATCATTCCGCTTGTTCTTCTCTACCAGTTGTGGGCAGTTAGACTGCTCATGCACGTAGTAGATGACGAAGTGCTTGATTCTGACGAAGCTTACTAGCACGAACTAAAATACATAAAAAAAGGGTGTCCTTCATGTGAAGGACACCCTTTTTTTATTCTTTAGCCTGTGCTTAGTTTTTACCGCAGCACTTTTTGAACTTCTTACCGGAACCACAAGGACATGGCTCGTTACGGCCTACTTTCGGTGTTTCGCGGCGGTAGGTGTCATGGTTCTGAACCATGCCTTCAACGTAGAACCAGTCTTTACCTTCTTTACGGAAGAAGCTGTGTTCATGAAGTTCCTGAGGCACGCCGCCAAGTTTGTAATGTGCTACAAATTCAACTTCACCGGTTTCGTCGCCTTCTCCGCCCTCTTTGGTGCCGAGAATTTCAAGACCTGTCCAAGAAATCTTTTCAGACCATTCTTTAATTTCATCTACGGACAAATCACCACGCATTTCCGGGTGCATAGAAGTACCAAGGTATTCGTAAACACCTGTTGCGTGTGCAGAGTAACGGGAGCGCATAAGTGCTTCCGCTGTCGGGGCAGGGGTCTCACCGGAAATAATAGGTTCGCAACATGCAGAAAACTCAAGTTCAGAACCGCAAGGACATTTAGCCATGATGTATTCCTCTATATCCATTTAAAATTTATGGTCTATTTTCATATATACTACGTTGTTGAAACATAATTGCAACAGTATCAGGATAGTCATACGGACAAAAAGCGCATGTGCATCGCTCTCCGCCACATATTTCAAGACGGCTACAACATGTTGGAGAGTGCGTACAACATTCAAAATAGTCTGGCAAGAGAACCATACCCTCTTAAAATAACAGACAATTTATAATAGCATCAACAGGTAATTGCTGTGATATTTCCACGCAAGCACTCTTCTATCGCTTCTCACTATATATAGAGAAGCAAAACTACGCGGCGCACATAACCCCTTTTAAACAGTATGGGACAATGCATCATGCCACACGAAGTTCACCATCAAGAACGCAGGGCAATGCCACGTTACACCCACCCTTTTTCTGCTTCCATTGCGGAGTTTGTCTTCCCAATGTCCTGCCAGCAGGCCTACAAAGCAGAATGCGTAGACATTACCTCTAAAGGAGCCATGCTTGAAGTTGATTGCGTTATCCCCAAGGGAAGCGTCCAGCAAGTAAACATCGAGCTTCCCGGATTCGAAAAGAAATTACAGAACAACGCTCTGCTCACGTGTGATGTTCCTTGTCAGATCCGAGTTGTTTCACGTGTTATCTGGGCGAATATTGAAGATAATGCCTCGACTATCGGTATTGAATTTTTAAATATGAGTAAAAGTGCTGAGCAGGCTCTTGCCAGATATCTGAAGGATAAGCGAACCTAGCCTCCAGATTCATTCAAATTTCGCCAACGATAAGATCGCATCCACTTGCGATCTTTTTTATTTTCTAACCAGCTACTTTCTAATTGATGATGCAAAACCACATCAATTTTATCCTTTTTTCAAAAAAATAATGCAATCAACAACCTCCCGCAGCACACAGCCCCCGTGCACTCCCGACTTTTGAGGACTTCTGATGCGGATAAACTTGTTTAATGTTCATTGACACAAACCGACTGTTTTCGCATATTTGTAATGATTCAGCTACTTTGTTTACGCTTACTTCGTCCCTGTTATGCAGGAAAAACAAAGGAAACAGTCATGGCAGAACCTCGTACTACACGTAAAAAACAGGAAATGCAGTCTCTACTTTCAGAATCGTTTAAACAAAAAATACAACATGTTCCTATTCAGGAAGAAGTACATAACGATATTCAGAGAATTATGCTTGCCCTTGGATATGCCATTGCGCTTACCCCCACCGGCAGCACTGCTTTTACACGCCAGACAGAGTACAAAGGAATTGATGTTCGTGTCTGGGTAATGAATGAACCGCAAAACGGATACCCGAGTTCTTTGTTGGAAAAAGTTTGGGTTGGCTACTACACCCACGGTGACCAACGGGAAATGGTGGAAGATTTTGAATACCCGCGCCTTATGGATTATCTGCAGGAAATCCATCCAGAGATATTCAATTCATAAAAAGCTGCATTCTCCCCAAGTCTGATACAACTTCTGGTAACAAAATTATGGCGTCAAACTATCTAAGTTGACGCCATATTTTCCTGCGGCTATGCTAACAAATCGTACAAAATTTCAAGGAGCCGCATTTCAATGCTCGATCTCAAACTTTTGCAGAAAAATCCGCAAGTTGTAGCCGAAGCTTTGGCTAAGCGAAACTCTTCTATTGATGTTGAAGAGTTTACTAAAATTGACACACGTCGCAGAGAATTACTCGTAGAACTCGAATCTCTTAAAAGCGAACGCAACAAAGCATCCGGTGAAGTTGCTCAGATGAAACGCGCTGGCGAAGACGCATCTGAACTTATTTCCCGTCTCGGTTCACTGTCCGATAAAATTAAAGAGCTTGATGCTGAAACAGAGACCATTAAAGCTGCTATGAATGAATGGCTTATTGCCGTTCCTAATATACCTCACGAAAGTGCTCCTGTTGGCGCAGACGAAGACGATAACGTTGAGCTGCACAAATGGGGCACAAAGCCATCCATGACCTTTACTCCTAAAGAACATTGGGAGATTGCAGAGACCATGGGCGGTCTTGATTTTGAACGCGCTGCTAAACTTACCGGCTCCCGCTTTGCGGTACTCTGGGGCTGGGCTGCTCGCTTAGAACGTGCGCTCATTAACTTTTTCCTCGATATGCAGACTCTGGAACACGGGTACACCGAAGTATTCCCGCCTGCTATCGTGAACAGCACCACCATGACCGGTACCGGTCAGCTGCCTAAATTTGAAGAAGATCTGTTCCGTCTGAACCACAAAGACTACTACCTTATTCCAACTGCTGAAGTGCCGTTAACCAACATGCACTCCGGTGAAGTTCTGGAAGAAGAAGATCTGCCGCGTGCTTTCACTGCACAGACTCAGTGTTTCCGCTCTGAAGCCGGCAGCTACGGTAAAGACACTAAAGGACTTTTCCGTCAGCACCAGTTCACTAAAGTTGAAATGGTTCGCTACGCACACCCTGACAAGTCTTATGAAGAACTTGAAGATATGCGTCAGCATGCTGAAAATATTCTCCAGCGCCTTGGCCTGCACTACCGTGTTGTGACTCTTTGCACTGGCGATATGGGCTTCTCCTCAGCAAAAACATACGATATCGAAGTATGGCTGCCGGGTCAGAACAAATACCGTGAAGTTTCCTCCTGCTCCAACTGCGTTGATTTTCAGGCTCGCCGTGCGAACCTCAAGTTCAAACGCAAGGGTGCTAAGAAGCCGGAATTTGTTCACACACTGAATGGTTCCGGACTCCCTACCGGTCGTACAATGATTGCTATCATTGAAAACTACCAGCAGGAAGACGGCTCCATTGTAATCCCTGAAGCCCTGCGCCCTTACATGGGTGGTCTTGAAAAAATCACTCCTGAAATGGCAACTAAATAAAAAAATCACTTTTTTTTAAAAAAGTATTTGACAATCTGAGTGCTCAACTATAGAACTGCACTCCTCAAACGGGTCGTTAACTCAGTTGGTAGAGTATCTGCCTTTTAAGCAGAGAGTCACTGGTTCGAGCCCAGTACGACCCACCATGGGATTTAAAGACCGGAACTTCGGTTCCGGTCTATTACTGACCAACCGTTTGAGTAAGGCTTTAGCCGGTCAAAATTTTTCTTTGAAAAACATTTGACATGAGGAAGCGAAGCCTATAAAAACTTTTTCCTCAAGAGGGTCGTTAACTCAGTTGGTAGAGTATCTGCCTTTTAAGCAGAGAGTCACTGGTTCGAGCCCAGTACGACCCACCACTGGATACATAAGCCGTATTCGCGAAAGCGAATGCGGCTTTTTTGGGTGCAAGAGATGAAAAATAGAGTTCATCAAGAAAAAATATTTTTTTTGAAAAGTGTTTGACAAGACAACACGGAATCTATAAACCACATCTCCGAACGGGTCGTTAACTCAGTTGGTAGAGTATCTGCCTTTTAAGCAGAGAGTCACTGGTTCGAGCCCAGTACGACCCACCACTGGACTCATAAGCCGTATTCGCAAAAGCGAGTACGGCTTTTTTTATGTCTATTGTTTAGAACAACACAGGAAAAGGCTTTTCCACATCACATTCAAGTTATGCGTTAACTAAAAGAAAAGCTTTCCATCTCCACGCCTTTACGCCTTTACGCCTTTACGCCTTGCGGTGGCAGAGATAATTCCACAGCGCAATAAAAAAGACTGCCCCATTTTTTTGAGACAGTCTTTACTGTTAGATAAATCGATCAGCAATTCTTATCTCTAAGAATGTTGACCTCTCTCAAACAAAACAAGTGCAAACGCTACTTACTCTGTTCTTCAAACGCTTTTTTAATGGACTCTGCAAAAGGAGGACGCAACACGCCAACTTCTGTTACGATACCCGCAATAAGTTCATGAGGGGTCGGATCGAATGCAAAGTTGTATACTGGAACATCGTCCGGTGTAATTTGTGTTTCTCCGACATGGGTTACTTCCAAAGGAGTTCGGTCTTCAATCGGGGTAGAGTCACCATCCGGCATATTTCTGTCGATGGTAGACAGCGGAGCAGCCACATAAAAAGGAACGTTGTGTGCTTTTGCGAGAAGAGCAACTGAGTACGTGCCGATCTTGTTCACCGCGTCACCGTTTGCAGCAACACGGTCAGCACCGACAACAACTTTATCAACCATACCGCGACGCATAAGCAGTCCGCAGGCGTTATCACACGCAACTGAAACCGGAATATTATCTTCTTTCAGTTCGTATGCAGTTAAACGAGCGCCCTGAAGAAACGGACGGGTCTCGTTAGCAATGACAGAAATATCTTTTTTACCAGCATCAACAGCACCACGGACAACACCCAACGCTGTTCCGTATCCTGCTGTAGCCAGAGCGCCTGCGTTACAATGGGTCATAACGGTATCGCCGTCATCAATAACGGTTGCGCCATGCACACCGATGAGCTTGCAGATTGCAATATCTTCTTTATGAATGACCTTTGCTTCTTCAAGCCAGATCGCCATCAGAGCTTCTAAAGATTCCGGCTGAGAAGATTCCCACAAAGCCTTCATGCGCTCTACACCCCAACGAAGGTTTACTGCGGTAGGACGGGCTTCAGCAATCTCTTCAAGCTTTACCTGCAAGGCTTCCTTCCAGTTATCACTGCCAGCAACTTCTTTTGCGGCAATCCAGCAACCATATGCTGCTGTAACACCGATGGCCGGTGCACCGCGAACAACCATGGTCTGCAACGCATAGATAATATTTTCGACAGTGCGGCAGTAGTAATCATCCTCGCGAGTTGGCAAGTAGCGCTGGTCAAGCAACACAAGTGCAGATTCTTCATCAGAAAAACGAATATGACGTTCCATTAAATACTCTCTATGGGGTTTAGAAAACGCCTCAACACGCCGATATATGAATTTGGGGGGGCAGATGTAAGCCATATTCATAAAAGCCAACAAATCTGCTTTTATCTCTCTACCCATGAATCCGGGTAAAAAACTAGTGAGAAACGCATTCTGTGAGTAAAAGTTGTGTCCAAACAGATACCCTGTTGGTTCTATCTGGGCAAGGCACTACACAGGGGATTGCTCCCGATGACACTTCAGGCTATGAGATGTATTAGAGAGGGTTGGAATTTAAGATGATATCAAAGGTTACGAGGTTTTTATGAGAGCACTTACCAGTTTAGTACTCTCTTTGTTCCTGCCTATTACGATCCTTGGGGGAACGTTCTTTGCCGTAATGAACCCGCACGCTATTCCGCAGTCAGTTTTTCCTATTATGCCTGCTCTTCCTTTTGTTTTCGCCTTCAGCGGCGGTGCCATGGCGTGGCAATTTAAACGAAGCAGAGCTGTATTTCTTCTATTACTGATAGCGCTTTGCTGCTGGTTTATTACACTGTATCTGCCCAATATGAGCAGTACAGGCATGCGCTTGCGCCTTGCGTACGGGCTTTCGGCCTTACTGCTGCCAGTTAACCTTGTTATCTTTGCCAATAGCGAGGACAGAGGTGTTCTTACTCTTTGGGGATCTATTTCTTTTGCCTTTATCGCTATCCAGTCTGCAATGGTTGCTTCCATGCTTGCTCCTCCACAACAAAGCGGAATCATAAGCTGGTTGCAAGGAGTTGCCCTTTCCCTTGATCGAGTCGATATTCTCCCTGCGTGGGCCAGTAACTGGACATTTCTTCCACAATCCGTACTTATTCTGGCAGGCTCAGTTCTTCTGGTTCTTGCTCTTTTTGTTATCTCGAACCGTGGTAAACGGGACAGTCTCTACGTCACACTGATTACCAGCTGCATTGCTGTATTAGCGGCATACCATTATGTTGCAGTCCCCAATGCAAGTGCCCTTTTCTTCTCAGCTGCCGCACTTATTGTGACGCTGTCTCTTTTTCAAGATTCATATTTCATGGCGTATGTTGATGAGCTGACTGATCTGCCATCACGCAGAGCACTGAACGCCGACTTTAAAAAACTTGGAAGAAAGTACGCGCTGGCAATGGTAGACATCGACCATTTCAAAAAATTCAACGATACATACGGGCATGATATCGGTGATGATGTTCTTCGCATGGTTGCCGGTCATCTTTCCAGAGTTTCCGGCGGCGGAAAGGCGTATCGCTACGGCGGAGAAGAGTTCACAATTGTTTTTCCGAAGGGGATAGCAAAGGAAGTGCAGTCGCATCTGGACGAATTACGCCAGCGTATCGCTACGACCGATTTTCATATTCGAAGCGGCAAGCGCGCTCCTAAAAAACGCAATGCTCGAAAAGGCTCCGTAAACGTCACTATTTCCATTGGCGTAGCCGAAAGAACCGACGGGGCACAATCACCTATGGAAGTGGTAAAACAAGCCGACAGAGCCCTTTACAAGGCTAAAGGAGCGGGACGTAACATCGTCAAGCTCGCAGCAGCTCCAAGAAACCGCTCAAAAGACAGCTCTTCACGAAAACGCAATACACGCTGATCCCCTTCGCAATAAGGCGACAAGGTAACATGCCTGCTGTTTTCGCTATATGGTTCACAGCTCCAGCACGTACCTACTCCCTTTTCAAAGGGGGAAAAGTACTTATTCTCTCTAAATCAAGAAAAATTCCCCGTATAATGTGATGCTCTTCAGGTGCATCAAGTACATAATACTTTGTTCCATTATACTGTTATGATTTAGGAGAATCAGCATGAAGACTCGAGACAACTCCAAACAGGTACACCAATTTGTACTCCCTCCCCATCTCCTTAATCAAGATGGCAATCCCCGTCGTGCAGGATTCGAATTCGAATTTACTGGAGTAAATTTAAAAAATGTTGCCTCGATTGTTGCGAATCGTTTTGGAGGCCGTATCGCCCCAAAAACAAATTTTGAAATTGCTGTTACAGATAGTGAATACGGTGATTTTACCGTTGAGGTTGATGCAGACATCATAAAAAAACGAGCCTGGGAAGGGGCTCTTGAAGCTCTCGGTATTGATCTAACGAATGATGAGCTTGAAAGTATTGACTCCATAATGCTAAGGATAGCTTCACTTGGCGTTCCGTTCGAAATTGTTACCCCACCGTTGCCAATAGACAACCTCACAAAGCTTGATTTGCTTACAGAGGACTTAAGGGAACACAATGCGTTAGGAACAAAAGCTTCTTTCCTTTTTAACTTTGGGCTACATATTAATCCGGAAGCACCTTCTCTTACGTGCGAATCCATCCTTGCCCATATTCGTGCATTTTTACTCCTGTGCGACTGGTTGAAGCAAAAAATTGATGTCGACTTAACCCGCAGAATTGCACCGTTCATTGATGACTTTCCTGAAACCTATGTAAAACTCGTTCTCGCCCCGACCTATGCTCCTGATTTAGAAACACTCATTAAAGACTATTTGGAGCACAATCCCACCAGAAACAGACCTCTTGATATGCTCCCGCTCTTTGCTGCTGCTCTTCCAGACAGCATTGCTCATGCCAATGTTGAGCACAATCTAGTTAAGGCCCGCCCTGCCTACCATTACAGACTTCCAGATTGCCGGATAGATGAACCGGACTGGTCGGTGGCCGTTGAGTGGAATCGCTGGGTTGAAGTTGAACGATTAGCTGCTGACCCTGATCGCTTAAAGAAGCTGTGTGAACAGTATCTTGAGTCAAACAATGAGCCAATTTCTGAATGGCTTACAAGTCTCAGTGAATGGCTAACAGTTCAGCCATAGTATGCTATTGAGCAGTGTAATTAATCGAAGACAACAGAAACTATCTAAAATCAATATTGATACTACTCGCAACTGCAAGCACATAAAAAAGCGGCTTTTCCTAAAGGAAAAGCCGCTTCAAAATTAACTCTGCCACTCGTTAATACATCTTTTCTTCTATCAAACAAAAATGAACAGTACTTACGAAAAGCACTGTTCATTAAAATTACGCAAGAAGATTAAGGATGCAAGTACCTACAGCAATACCGAATGCTGGCGGGTCAACGTGGGTGTCACCATGGTTCCAGAACAAGCGTGCGCCGAGTTCCTGAAGAAGTGCGCCTGCAACTGCTGCTGCAACACAAACTCCGAGGTTACCAAAGTTAACCCAAGCGATACCGGCAAGAATCGCCTGACAATGCCAAACAGGTACACGCTGAACGGTATCTGTACCAAGCTGCAAGGAAATAAGAGAGATTGCGGCGATTGCCCAACCAATTACAACCTGAGCAGTAGTTGTTAATGGTGAAGCAATGCCCTGTGCTACAGCATATTCACCGATTGCCATTGCTGCGCCACCGCCTACGAGGCCGATGCCGATAGCAAACATGATCATACGGGAGAACGGCAGCATCCAAGGAACCCATGACAAGTTAGTGTCATCGGTACCGAACAGACCGAATTTTTTGATTGATTCAGAGTTACCAAACGGGCTCTGACGAAGGAATAATGCACGAGATACGAAAGCGCTGGTAAGAACAGTAAGTGCGATTGTATCCTGACCCACCATGAAAGAACTGAACCACAAGTTGCAAAGGTGACCGAATACTGCGAACAGACCACCAACTAACAGTACGTCCCATGATGTAGGCATCAAAGATGCGAGAATATCCTTAGCTCCACCTGTAGGATGATTCTTGCGAATGCCCTGTGCGTAGTTAGCAGCAGCAACACCAGCTGCGAAGCCACCAACGTGCGGTCCAAAAATAGGACCGAAACCAACTGCGGCGATCATAAAATCTCCGCCGCCGGCTAAAGCGATTAAGCAGCCTGAAAATACGAACAGACCACAAAGAACGAACGACAGCAACCCGCCGAGAGCGCCGCCAAGAATTCCTCCACCAAAACAGATTAGTAACGTCGTTAAGCTTAACGGTTCCATTCTGCCTCCACTTTTTGTGCTCTCCTTCTTAGCGTATGTACCAGAATACCCCTTTAAAGTGGCAGGTAGGGGGCATCATTTGTACATGTAACTAGGGCGATAAGAAGGATTACGTAGTATAAATGAGATAACGATTGGTCGTATATACTAGTATAATCAATAAAATGCTACTCAAATCCATAACGTTTTAGCTTATTATGCAGAGTAGCACGCGTTATTCCCAATTTTCTTGCGGTCTTACTTTTGTTGTATTCACTTTCTTCCAGCGTTGCCAAAATGGCTTTACGCTCCAATTCATCAAGAGACATTCCTGTTAAAGCAGCTGCTTGGGAAGGCTGAACAGGGGCTTCGTTTTCTTTGGCCGATAAGGACAGCGGTAATTCACGGGTAGAAATATACTCACCCATAGTCATTATTACTGCACGTTCAATAACATTTTCCAGTTCACGAACGTTGCCAGGCCATCCGTAACGAATAAGTGTATCCATCGCCTGCGGAGCAAGCCCCTTAATACTTTTGCGGTTTTTATTTGAATATTTCTTCATGAAAAATTCCGCCAGCAACGGTATGTCGCTCGGACGGTCCCGCAATGCCGGAACTCGCAGCGCAATAACGTTAAGACGGTAGTATAGATCTTCTCTAAAATTACCGTTTTCAACTTCTTCAGGCAGATCACGGTTTGTTGCTGTAATCACACGTACATCAACCTTTTCAACGGTGTCACTGCCGACACGCTGCACTTCTCCCTGCTGGAGGGCACGTAAAAGCTTCGGTTGCAGAGAAACCGGTATTTCTCCTACCTCATCAAGGAAAAGGGTTCCTCCGTCTGCCTGCACAAAACGTCCTTCTCTGCGCCTGTCTGCTCCGGTAAATGCCCCGCGTTCGTGACCGAATAATTCCGATTCAAGCAAATTTTCACTTAACGCAGCACAGTTTATAGCAACGAACGCTTTATCCGCACGCGTGCTGGCACTATGAATAGCGTTGGCTACAAGCTCCTTACCGGTACCGGATTCTCCGGTAATAAGAACAGAAGCTTCTGAAGGAGCCACTGTAGCAATAATTTTACGCAACTCTTTGATGACGTCACTATTACCGACCATTCCCATATTATTCGGCTCAAGAATGCTTCGCAGCTCTTCGTTTTCTGAAGCCAGACGAGTGTGGTCCAACATCCGTTCGAGCGTAAGCTTAAGCACATCGAAATCCAGCGGCTTAGTAAGGTAGTCGTATGCCCCTATCTTCAACGCCTTTACAGCCGTATCTACGGAAGAAAACGCCGTCATGATCAAAATTGGAATTGATGGATTATACTCCTTGATAAGCTCAAGGGCTGTAATCCCGTCCATTTTCACCATTCTTATGTCCATCAGAATAGAATCATACGATTGGTTACGAACCATTTCGACTGCAATGTCACCATCATCAGCTTCGGCTACATCGTAGCCCCAGCCTTTGATGATGGTTTTAAGCATGGAACGGTGCGCTAAATCATCATCTACTATCAATACTTGCGCGCTCATTATGCGTTTTCTCCTACCGGTGACACTGGAATTTCAATAATAAACTGAGCACCTGCACCTTCCTGTGACTTCACACGGATTGTGCCGCCATGTGCTTCTATAATTTTGAGAACAATAGACAGTCCCAGCCCTGTCCCCTGGCTCTTTGTTGTATAGTACGGTTCAAAAATACGAACAGCGTCTTCTTTACTTATACCCTTTCCATCATCAGCAATGACAAGCGTAACAACTTCATCAGTATGGGATAACTGCATAGAAAGTGTTCCGCCATCCTGCATTGCTTCAAGACTATTGAGGCAAATATTCAATACGGCCTGTGAAAGCCTGTCCGGATCAACAAACAACGACGGTAATGTTTCATCCGTAGTTAATTGAAGTTCAACACCATGCGTGGCTGCATCCTGTTTTATGAGTCCGAAGCAGTGCTTTATCAAAACATTTAAATCAGTTTCAGCCCGACGAAGGTCTGACGGTCTGGAAAGGCTGATCAAATCTGTAATTACCCTGTTCAGCCGTTCTACCTCATGCACCATAATATTTGCTGCTTCCCTGTCTTCTGACCCTTCATCAAAACGACTGCCGAAGTACGTTGCGTACCCTTTAATGGAACTCAACGGATTACGAATTTCATGGGCAACACCCGCAGCGAGAGAGCCTACTGCTGCCAGCTTCTCTTTCCTGCGTACTTCTGCTTCAAGCCTGCGTACCTCGCGGAGGTCGCGCAACAAATATACATACCCGACGGCTGTACCGTCATCCAGAGTTACCGCTGATCCACTGACACCTATAGGGATAACTTCACCGCGTTCACCGTGGCATTCAACCTCTACTTCCGAAAGGCTTTCACCGCCTGTCAATTCTACAAGGCGTGCCACACACTCCGGAAGAACTTCTGAAGGAAGTTTCCCCACAGCATTCTTCTCTGAAAGATTAAGTTGCTCAAGAGCCACGTCATTCAACAAGGCAATGCGCCCTTCATCATCCGTAACAAGTAATCCGTCCGGAAGACTGAACATAACCTCGTTCGCTAACGCTTGAGAGCTCTGCATGCTTCGTCGGGATTGTCTGGCTTTCTGCGCCCATGACAACGCCAAGAAGCCAGCAAGGCCTATCAGGAGAATGAACACGGCATTGACCATGGCATGTTCCCTGTTCACCCGCTGTGCTGCTGCAAACGTTTTTTCATCTAACCCTATATAAATAACAGGAGCCGGACGCCCGTCAGCTGGAAACAGCTTTTGCCTGAGCATATGCTCTTCTCTGGAACAATCACGCCGCATTGCATGCATTTTATGACGCATCATTCCCATTCCATGAGACATCATGCGGTCCCGACCATCCACTGGAGGAGCAAAAGGACGAAATTCTTTATACACAACAAAAGCTTTGTGCTTGCCTTGCTCCATAATTCGCCATGAGACGGCTTTTCCGGGGCGAAGTTCTTGTATCTGCTGTGTTGTAAATGCCTGTGAACCAACTGCATCAGGATTACTATGGGCGATAATCATGCCATTAGCATCTGTAGCCATTAAAAAAAGAATACCTGACTGCTCTGACATTTCTTCCAGCAAGGTCTGGAGTCTCAGCGTACGCATATTATGACGTAAATCTGTTCGTGTTCCTGCTTCAAGTGCCGTAATAATAGAAGCACCTTTTTCTTCATAAAAGGATTCGAGCTGACGATTTTCCTGCTCAATGCCACGAATTGTCATGAACGTGATGACTACCCCGAGGATAATTATTCCCCCGATAAGCAGCCACAACGATGTAGCAAACTGAGATCGTACAAATTTTTTATTACGAAGATTAGTCTCTTTCATACCAGCCCTGTGTATTCTTTTTTTTCAGTGTAAAAAAAATGAACAATCTGCACAAAACATTCTGTATATTTTTTTTACACACTTATTTCAGCATATAATCTGCCGAGTCATTACTTAATCATTTAACGCACTGTTTTACATAACTTTTTATATTTTTTGAAAAGTTTGGCACACGCGTTGCTCTAGAAGAACTAGCAAAACACGAACCATTACTTGATTCTTAAACATAGGAGTTCATTATGCGGTTTAAAGCATTCAGATTATTAGTTGCGACAGCGTGTGTTATGGCAGTGGCGACAGTAGCATTGGCAGCAGGTCCAAACTGGACGGACCTTAGCGAAGCACAGCAGCAGAAATACATGAAACTGCACGATGACTTCATTAAAGATACTACTCCGCTCCGTGATGCTATGTGGGCAAAAAATGTAGAACTTAATGCAGTTATGAATAATGAAAATATTGATGCTGACAAAGTTAAGAGCATTGTCACTGAAATGAACAAGCTTCGTGCTGAAATGCGTGACCAGCGTGCCACCTTTGCAGCAGCTGTAAAAAAAGAAGTTGGTATTGAGCCACTTATGAATCCTCATCGTAGAGGCAAAATGGGCTACAACTGCCCTGGTATGAACGGTGGCGGACACGGCGGTCACGGCATGATGATGAATCGTGGTCACGGTGGCGGACACGGCATGGGTAACTGCGGCAATATGCCAATGAACGCACCTATGCAGGCACCAGCTCAACAATAACCATCCATCACACTTTCCTTCATATACACAGCAAAAACGTCACAACTCGTGGCAGCGAGTCCTTCACCTCGCGTGACGCTATTGCAAACAGGTTATACTTACCCCTCCCCGGGTAATATGAATAAAAGGGTAATAGGTACCCTTTCTCCCCCATAAGGAAGAGCCCTGAACACCTCCTCAAGTTCAGGGCTTTTTCTATATCTCAGACAAAACTCGCTCCTCATCACGCCCTCTATCATTGAGGCGTTCTCTCAGGATAGTACAATGTTGTGTACAGTTGTACGTAAAGACACTCTTGGGGGAGAAATATGCGTCGAACTACCCTTATCTGGATAGCAATAATTACACTGGTACCCATACTCTCTGCGCTTGCCATGCAGTACGAGACTCGTCGTAATTCCGGCGCAATTTATATGGAAAAACCGGAGCAAAAAGAGCTCACCCTCATTATCAACACTGCTGATCCTCAAAAAGCCGAAACAACTTTGAACCTTGCTACTGACCTTTACAACAAAGGCGTTGATACAACTGTCCTGCTAGAGGGGAGCGGGGTGACATTACTGCGTTCTGCTGTATTAAGAAGCGCTAAATACGAAGGTGGAATTGCGGTATGTCCTCATTGTATGGAAAAATTTGGCATCAGACCAAATGAACTGCCCTCAAATGCCTACAAGGCACCGGATGAACTTACATTCAGCATTCATGCCGGTGATACAATGCGTCCGGCATTTGAATAGGGAGAGAGGCTGATGTACGCACTGAGCAGAGGATTACTCCATGGCAAACATTGTCTCCTATCGATAAGCCTTGTGCTTTTCTTTTCGACAATCTGTTTTGCCGGTACACCGCTTCCTTCACAATTTTATTCTGCTACTCCCCCTCGATATGGTTCTATGACCTTTGTCATCCCTGAAGCGACCATGCTTCGGCAAGCTGCCCTGACGATAGCGCTTGCTACCAAACGCCAAAAGGCAGGAATTCAAACTGTCATCCTTTTCAAAAGCAGCGCAGCTTCTCTTCCGATTCTTCGCGGTATTCCATTTAATCAGATGACAACATATTCTCTCAAAAGAACAAACAAGGCGCATCAGCCAATGCCAATTTGTCCTGACCAGCAGCGAATAACAATTAAGCCTGTTGTTCCTGAAGTTGTTCTCCCCAGCGATAAGGCAACTTATCTTCCTCGATTGAAAAAACTCTTACTGGAACATGCAGCATTGGGCGGCAAAATTGTTCTCTGCCCATGTTGTGATGAAACACTGAAAACACGAATTCAGTTTCTTCCAAAAGAAATAGCGCCGAGTAAACTGCGGCACCTGAAAAAACAGCTGAAAATAAAAGAGGGGCAATATTAGCGAAGGGGATAGCTCATGAGCTAATCGTCATCGAACTTAAACAGGCTGCCGCGACAAATAGCTTTATTTCCAAATTTACTGCGCACGGCATCAAGCGCTTTATCCAGCTTTTGCTGCTGCTCGGTTGCGCGAACCACTCCTGAACATTTATGCGTCATATGATCGAGCATGTTCATCTGTTCCACACCGGTAGTGTTGTAGTTGGAAAGCCCCAGCCCTATCAGCCGTACAGGCCGTACGAGATCGATACCGTCTAAAAGATCAGCGGCAACCTGATAGATGACATCTGTGGTATTGGTAGGATCGGGTAATGTTTTACTGCGGGTAAGAGACTGAAAGTCTGAATATTTCAGTTTGAGTGTTATGGTACGCCCTTTCAAGCCATATTTTCTTTGATTCTGTCCCACACGGTCAGCGTGACGCATAAGCCATTTTTTAAGAAGCGCTTTATCAAGGGTATCCTTATGAAGTGTGTTTTCTGCACTCTCTGACTTTGCCTCGGTTGACGTTTCCACTTCTCGCGGATCTATGCCCTGAGCACGTTCCCATAACGCAATGCCGCTTTTTCCGAACCGACGCTCCCAAAAATCCAATGAGTATTCAAGAACCTGTCCACAGGTGCTGACGCCCAATTCATCGAGCTTAACAACAAATTTCTTTCCCACTCCCGGTATCTTTCGCACTGGAAGCTCTTGCAGAAACGCAGGGACATCTTTTTCAAAAAGAGCATAGAGCCCATTGGGTTTATTGTAGTCAGAGGCGATTTTTGCCAGAAATTTTACCGGTGCAATGCCGATTGAACAGGTTAACCCAACAGAATCATGAATCTTCTGTTTCATCTCCTTTGCCATCTCCACGGGAGATCCGAACAAATGATCAGTGCCTGTGGCATCAATGTAGGCTTCATCAATAGAAGCTTTTTCAATAACAGGAGAATATGAATACAAAACATGCATCACCTTTCTGGAAAGCTCCACATAGCGCTCACGAGAGTTGCCTGTATAAATGCCATGCGGACACAATTTTCTTGCCTGAACAATAGGCATGGCTGAGTGCACGCCGAACTTACGCGCTTCGTAAGAAGCTGCGCAAACGACCCCACGATCACCCGAGCCACCCACAATAACAGGTTTTCCCCGCCATTCCGGATGATCCAGCTGCTCTACTGAAGCAAAAAAAGCGTCCATATCAAGGTGCATGATGCAACGTTTCATGCGCTTTCTATAGCAGAATGACCAACAGGAAAGAAGCCCTGACAAGAGGCAACGCTTGTTAGGGCCATTTTCAATAAGAATGTTTTTAAAACAGCATGATAGAAAAATAGATTTTTTCGCTTTTCTTTTCTAAAGAACTAGCATACTCTCTGACGGTTTAAACAATGCCCCATAGCGTGGGGCTTTTCTGTGTCCAATCTATGAAAATCCCTGAATACAGGGAAATAGGTGTGCATATGGCTCTAACAGCTTCCTGCTTCGGCATCATCCCTGCCCGGTACGACTCCTCGCGTTTTCCAGGCAAACCACTTGCCCTTATCGAGGGTAAGCCCATGTTCTGGCATGTATATCAGCGTGCCTGTTCCTGTCCGGAATTCGACAAGGTTGTGCTGGCAACTGATGATGAACGTATTGCAAGCATGGCTCGCGAACTTAATGTAGAATACGTTATGACCCGCAAAGACCACCCAAGCGGTACAGACAGAGTATATGAAGCGGCTTGTCTGCTGGGTGCTGGTGAAGATGCTGTTATTGTGAACATCCAAGGCGACGAACCTGCGCTTAACCCGATTATGCTCACCGAGTTGGTTACTCCCTTCTTAACAGATGGAAATGTACAGGTGGCAACACTTGCACATACAATTTCCACAGAAGAGGCACAAAGTCCGAACAAAGTTAAAGTTGTTCAGGCTGTTAACGGTGATGCGCTGTACTTTTCACGCTCACCGATTCCTTTCTCAAGGGATGAGGAGTTAACTGACGGGTATCTTGGGCATATCGGTTTATATGCTTTCCGTTTTGGAGTTTTAAAGCAGTTCACAGAGTGGGATCAATCACGCTTAGAGCGCATAGAACGACTTGAGCAACTGCGTCTTTTAGAGAATAATGTTCCAATCAGAGTGGTATGCACGGAGCATAAGACACACGGTGTGGATCGTCCTGAAGATATAGACGTAATTTTAAAACTTTTACGGGAGAACGCCTGATGAAAGCCATTTTGGCACTTGAAGACGGCTTTGTACTTGAGGGTCGCTCATTCACCGGACCTGGTGAAACTGGCGGTGAGGTCATCTTCAACACTGGTATGACCGGGTATCAGGAAATTTTGACAGACCCTTCCTACGCTGGGCAGATGGTATGTATGACATACCCGCTTATCGGTAACTACGGCGTAACAGAAGAGGATATTGAGTCAGGCGGAGTTCACGCTGCAGCACTTATCGTTAAAGAATGCTGTAAAGTTCCTTCCAACTGGCGTTCCGTTGCTTCTTTGCCGGATTACCTTAAGAGAAGTGGCGTGCTTGGTATTGAAGGTATTGATACGAGAGCTCTTACAAGCCATATCCGTAAGAACGGCGCAATGCGCGCAATCATTTCTACAGAAGAACTTGATGTTGAACAGCTTGTAGAAAAAGCAAAAGCGCTTCCTTCTATGGAAGGATTGAATCTTGTAAAAGACGTTGCACCAACTGATGTATACCGATGGGACGGTGTTCGACCTCAGAACATCCGACTTGTAGACGGTGTTTACAACTGGACCGGCAAAGGTCCAAAGGTTGTTGTGTACGACTTTGGCATTAAATGGAATATTTTACGCCTATTGCATGAACAGGGACTTGACTTACTAGTTGTTCCTCCGTCATTTACAGCAGAGCAGGTTGCTTTAACTGGTGCCGATGCAGTATTTTTATCCAACGGCCCTGGTGACCCTGCTACTCTTAAAGATGAAATTGCCGAAATTACTAAGCTTTGCGATATGATGCCTGTTGGCGGTATCTGCCTTGGTCATCAGCTGCTTGGACACGCATTAGGCGGCACAACATCCAAGCTTAAATTTGGGCATCACGGCTGTAACCATCCTGTTAAGGATTTGACAACTGGGCGCATTGAAATTTCTTCGCAGAACCACGGGTTCTGTGTTGAACTGGATAGTGATGACGTAGAAATTACACATATCAACCTCAACGACAACACCGTTGAAGGTATTGCACATAAAATTAAAAAAGTAATTTCTGTTCAACACCATCCTGAAGCTTGTCCTGGACCTAACGATAGTCACTACTTCTTTAAACGATTCAGTGACATGGTTAAAGACAGTCTGGACAAGTAGTTTCATCACGCTTCCAAAAGGGGGTTTGGATGTCTGCTGAACTGACTAGAGCTCGTACCCAGCTGAGCAATGTTCGTACGTACTTAAAACAAGATAAAATTCAAATGGCTGCTCAGGCGCTGCATGACGGATTAATTGCTTACTTAAAGCATCCGTTAATGAAAGCCGAAAAGCAGGAATTTTTACGCTTGCTTGAAGACAGTACAATGTACTTAGCTGCCGCACCAAAGCTTAAAGAAGTGTTTCCTATCGCACTTATCTTCAAAGAAGGTGAAGAGCGTCAGCTTATTGAAACGCTGAAGGAACTACTTACTGAGCTACAAAAAAATGTTGCGGACGAAGCTCAGCAAATGCTTGAAGCGCTGGAAAAGCAAAAACAAGCAGAACTGGAAAAAGGGCAACTCCTTCTTGATACACAACGGCATGAAGATGCTGTTGCTGTATTCAACGCGTTGCTCACCAGATTTTCAGAAGACGCAGAACTCAAAAGCGATATCGCAGAGCGGTACATCCGTGCAGGAATGTATAGCGAAGCTTTCTCGCAACTTGCTGAAGCAATCGAGCTTTCTCCGGAAAACATCCGCTACTACAACAGTATCGGCATGGCGCTTCGAAAAATGGGTAAATTCGACGTTGCAGAGAAATACTTTGCAAAAGCCGTTAAGGTTGCCGGACAAGACCCGCACCTCTTCTTTAACCTTGGTCGTGTATACGTTGACTGGGAAAAATGGGATAAATGTGCAAAGTCAGCGCTTATGGCGCTGAAATTGGATCCCGAATTTAAAGAAGCGGAAAAAATGCTCGCATTTGCAAAAAAAAGAATAGCGTAATTCGAAAAGCATACTGAATCGAAAGTACGTTTTTATACACAGCCCCCTGAAAATAAGCAGCTTATAAAAGAGCAGGTAGTCACGACTACCTGCTCTTTTTTTGCCTTCGCGTTATTTTTATCTCTATCTCTCACATACACTTATTTAGTTGACTTTTCATAAAAATTAGAAAAAACAGCACCTGCGCAATAAAGTTTGATTTTCGAAATATTTGGCTTTGTGCAAAAAAACACAATATTGCAATAAAAATAATATTTCATCATAAATTCAAACCATTATGCTTTTGAAAAGTACGTGAAAAATGTCGTTATCTCACCATTTTTTTCAAGTTTTTTTGAATTCATACTTCATAAAAAAAGGATGCTCTACTTTTAATAAACTTGAATTTCAGTGGGTTAATCCGTTTCTTTTCTTGAATTATGGTGATTGACATATTTTTCACATTCTTTTACCCAAAAAGCACGGAACAACATTTGATTAGAGGTCAACGTAAGTTATGCGAGGAAAAAATGCTGAAAAACGTTACTAGATTATTCACAATGCTTTCCCTCTGGGTAAGCGCAGTAGTGTTTGCATCCCCTCTGGGTGCTTTTGCTACTGAAGCAGCAGCTGCAAGCCCTACAGCAAGTGCAGATGCTCATGTATGGTGGTTCTGGCCGCTTGTATTGTTGGTTTTTTGTTTTGTTTTGGGTGTGATTGCGGTTCTGGCCGGTGTTGGCGGTGGCGTTTTGTACGTACCACTCGTGTCCGGCTTCTTCCCGTTCCATATTGACTTTGTACGTGGTGCAGGTCTTATGGTTGCTCTTGCCGGTGCTCTTGCTGCCGGACCGGGGCTTTTGAAACGAAACCTTGCAAGCCTTCGTCTTGCACTCCCGATGGCTCTTATTGCCTCAGCCTGTGCTGTGGTCGGTGCTATGCTCGGTCTTTACCTTTCAAAGCTCGACCCACGCTATGTTCAAACTGCACTCGGTGCGACAATTATGGGTATCTCTATCCTGCTGCTCTGTTCTAAGAACTCTGAGTACCCTGTTGTAACCAAGCAGGACGCTATCAGTCATGCTCTCGGTATCGAAGGTCTGTATCAGGATCAGGCTACCGGCAAAGAATTTGAATGGAAAACCCACCGTACCTTCACAGGTCTGTTACTCTTCGTAGTAATCGGTATTATGGCGGGTATGTTCGGTCTGGGTGCAGGCTGGGCAAACATTCCGGTTCTTAACCTGCTGATGGGTGCTCCGCTTAAAGTTTCTGTAGCAACATCCAAGTTCTTGCTTTCCATCACAGATACATCTGCTGCATGGGTTTACATGAACCAAGGTGCTGTTATTCCACTGATCGCTATCCCTTCCATTATCGGTCTGATGCTCGGCTCACTTGTCGGCGTACGCCTGCTTGCTGTAGCTAAAGCGTCTTTCATCCGTTACATGGTTATTGGCGTTCTCTTCTTTGCCGGCTTCAAGGCGCTTGATAAAGGCCTTGGACTTGGTATTCTGGGTTAAAGGAGGCTCAACATGACTAAACAGAAAAATGTATGTGTCACTCCTCCGGAGCAGATGCGTTATGCGATTATCTTGGAACGCGGCGCTTACCTTGGCATTCTTATTATGCTCATTACCTACGCGATCTATGCATTTGGAATTTTAACTCCTCACGTACCGATCGAAGTAGTTACACATAGCTGGCATCTCGGCGTGCATGATTACCTTGAAGCGACAAACAGTCCTACAGGCTGGGACTGGGTTGCTCTTGTCGGAACCGGTGACTTTATTAACTTTATCGGGTTAGCATTGCTCGCTGTTATGACAATCATTTGTTACGCGACATTGATTTTGCCTTACTACCGATGCGGTGATTACATCTACCTTTCCATTGTAATAGCTGAAATTGCCGTTCTTACACTGGCAGCTTCCGGTATTCTTGGAAGTGGCGGTCACTAAGACTCCGCTCGTTACTGTTGATTAACTGTGCCCCTGATTGTCACCAATCAGGGGCATTTTTACTTAGCTCTCTCGCAAAAAGAGCAGCGTTGCATGACTTCATAAAACTCTGATGAATGTTCTTTCTGAACAAAAAAAGGCTGCCTCTATCACAAAGGCAGCCCTGAACATCTTCTGATTATAGTCGCAACATCGTACTAATTCATAGAAAGAGTACCGTTTGCAACGGAAAACACTTTACTATTATCAATATGACGCTGCATTAACTCAACAGTTTGCGGATGACAGGTAAATAAGAACACCTGATTATGTTTTGATAATTCCGCAATTGTCTGTGCTGTTGTAGCAGCTCTGTCCGGATCAAAGTTAACCATAATATCATCCATGATGACCGGTAAGGCTTCATTTTGTGTAGAATGGCTTAATATATGTCCAAGACGCAGAGATAGATACAGTTGTTCGACCGTACCCCGACTTAGATGATCGGGATCACGACGGGTTCCATCTTCAGCAACAGCGAAAATTGTATCTTCACCAAGCGGTTTAAATACCTTGCTGTATGCTCCCTTGGTTATTGTAGAAAAGAACATCCCTGCCTGCTTGATAACTTCCGGCTGCTGCTCCCGCTCAAATCGCTCGCGGGCACGGGATAACAAATGTTCCGCAATCTTATAGCGCGCCCATTCTCTAGCAAGGTTGTTTGATTCTTCCCGAACAGACTCACCTTGTGCCCGCACAAGTGCTCTTTCCTCAGTAGAGGTTAACTTTTCCTGTCGAACTCTGGCTTCAATCAGCTTCTGTCGAAACTCTTCAAGCGCAGACTCTTTAGCAGTAATTTCTGCTGCAAGTTCAGATGCTTTTACACGAAGCTCCTGCTCACTTTGCTGCCCGATACGGGCAACCAGCCGGTCAATATCCCCTTCGTCACTCGCCGCTGTTAAAGAGGCTTTCAATGCTGAAACATCAGAGAGCAATACTTGCTGTTTTGTGTAGACGGCAAATTTGGATCTAAATTCTTCTTCACCTGTCACCTCAGCAGCAACGAATAATCCATTAATTTCTTTTTCCAATCCAGCAATTGAATCATGCAGTGCAGCCGCGTTATCCTGCTCACGTTGAATTGAAACAGACAACCCTTGCATCTCAGTTAATGCTGAAAGAGATTCCGTCAGAATTCGAAGCAACTTATCTTGCGTTGCATCACGTTTTACAGAACGGTCAAACGCTAATTCAGGTTCAATGTGCGCTACAGTACAAAGAGCGTCCTGTTGTTCATTGTAAGCATGTAACTGCGCTAAGAGTATTTTTTTACGAGCGGTTACCTCTGAAATACGAATCAGCTTCGCTTTTGCATCTTTGACCAGTTGAATAATGTCCGGAACATGTTGGATACGTATTGAAGCGTTCAGCCCTCTTTCGTTCAGCCATTCATCCACATTGGTCTTTGCTTTTTCCGTAGAAGCTTCGGCAATGTGGAACGCCTTTTCTGCGTCACGATATCTTGCTTCTACCTGCTCAATCTTTTGCTGTGCTGTAACAAGGCTACTTCGTAAGGATTTCTCTACGAGAATTGCTTGCTGTATTTCTGCAAAAACGTCACCTGCGTTAAGCAGACAATGCTCAGAGACTTCAGGTGTCGGAAAAAGTACCGGAACAGTAGCCATGGCATTGAGAATAGCCTGCTTCTGCTCCCGAACATTCTTCTCTTTTTTTGTTTTCTGTAAAAAAACCGCTCCTACTGCAAAGAGTAAACAAACTCCCCCTGCATACATCATGTATTGGGGAAGCTGCGTAATAAATGGAAGTAAAAGGAGAGCTAATCCGGTTACACCGAACGTTGTTGCAGCAAATAACGTCCCCGCTCCTATGCCGGTCTCCATTGATTGAAATGCTGAAAGCTGTGCCCGAATATCACGTAATGTTTCTTTATATTCTTCGCTGGAAAATGGCTTTTCACAGGCTTTATTAAGTGCAGCAAGACGCTGAACATCACCATCAGCTTCATATTCTGCCCGACATTGCTCAAGGTTACGCTTTGCATCAGTACGCTCAGACCCCAGCCTTGTGTATTCCGCTTCTGTTAACGCACGGTGCTGATGCGCTGCGGTTATTGCCTCTTCTAGCTCAGCAACTTCCCGACGGGTATTTTCTGAAATATCAAATGCGGTAATCTTCTCGGGAGTCCAATTTGAACCGAGTTGATCACAATACCCTGCAAGCTCACGTTCTGTCGTTTTATACTCATTTTCAAGCTGCTCAACTTCTCGACTTTTTTCAGCCATCACAGCTTTTTCTTCACTTAAAGCCCGTACAGCATCCTGTTGAGCGACCAGTTCTGTGTTTATTAACGATTTTTTCTGAACAATCTCTCGCTGTAATTGTTCAGTTGTACGTTGTATGCCGGCCAATTGTTCACGCTTTTCCTGAAGCATGCGGGCATGAGCTTCAAAACGGCTCAGTCCTTCGGCAGGGAACGTTACATACGGCTCCTCTGCATCAAGTACTATCTTCTTCTCTTTGTATTCAGAAAAGGTCTTCCACAACCGCAGGTCTGTCTGAATAATTCCCTCTTGTGTTGCTAACGCACGCAGAGCCGCATTGAGTTTACTCAGTTCTTCCTCAAATTCGGCAACTTGTTTGGAGACCGTAAGGTAGGCTGCAACACTGTCTTCGCTGGCATTCAGATCTTTTCGCAGTTGTTCAAGTTCTTTTAAATTTTTATTCAACGGTAGGACCTTACCGCCTTTTTTAAACAACGCCTCACGCCTAGCAGCAAGATTTTTCATAACCTCAGTATATGATGCCCCACCGCCATGAACGGTTCCGTACAATGCATTTCGCACAGCATCACCGGAAAGCGCATCTTTGCTTTGCAGCTCGGTTAATGAAAAACCATAAACGTTCGTATACAGATCTCTAGAAACATTCCCAAGAAGTGCCTGTAAGGCTGTTTCTTCCAGTGCTGAACCGTCCTGCTTAGTTATCGTAACCCGTTTGGGTTTAAATGAGCGCTCAAGACGCAGTGTTCCAAACTTCTGTGAATCAATGCCCAGTGCCCCTGCATGGTTTCCACCACGCAATGGTTCGTGATGCGAAATACCTTTACCTTTTCGGGGTAATCCGAAAAGCATGTATCGAAGAAAAGCCAGACAGGTTGATTTACCGGCTTCGTTATTACCGATAAAAATATTCACACCTGATGAAAAATCTGAAAGCTTCTGCTCTGCAAAAACGCCGAAGCCCTGTATCTGAAGGTCAGTAATCCGCATTATTCAACCTCCAGTAAATCAAGACAAACATACTGTGCTTCTTCTGCAAGCTGTATCAACTCATCATCTGAAAGAATGGTGAGATGGCGCTTTCCTGCTGTTGAGGTAAAAACGTCACTGACAGTTTCGCGTAATTCTGTGACGCCGTCTTCATCTGTCAATTCAGCCGCTACTGTCAGTGCTTCGCCTAACAGATCCGGACGTTTTCTCATGCTATCAATATCTACATCCGGCTTACATTCAAGCTGAATATCTTTCAGCCAGAGGAAAGGTGCCCGCTCTGTCTGCCCGTCACGTAATCGCTCGGTAAGTTCTTTTGCAGAGCCGTTTTTGCGTAATTCGCCATTTAACGAGCTACGACCTTCTATAATAAGCCGAACAATCACGCCCTTTGCTGTATCAGGAAGCTGAGCCTTTACTGCATCAAAACGCTGCTCTATGGCTTCTTCAAGATTATCGAGGTGCTCTATCTTCGATATATCAATTCGTTCTATTTTCCACTCAACCCCGCCAAGAGTATGAGGCTGTGCGGAAACGTGCCCGTTATCTACAGTTACCAGTAAGCATCCGCGCTCACCTTGCTCATTGATATGAAGCCCCTGAATATTGCCGGAATACGCGACAAAGGGTTCACGGCTGACAATTTGCTGCTCATGGATATGACCAAGCGCCCAGTATTCAATCCCTGTTTTTGTAAAATCACTCACGCTTGCCGGCGCGTACTGTTCTGAGGCAGCCACAGAGTCGACAGTGCAATGCAGCACTCCAACTTGAAAGACTGTATCTTCAGTCCGTTCAAACTGACGGGCAAGCTTTCTGCGCTCATTATGTTTTCCATGACTGATACCATGAACAACCGTGACCAGTTCACCCGCAGCATTTTTTACGCGCACCTGCTCAACGCCTTCAGTTCCAAAAACATAGACGTTATCCGGCAACGTGAAAGTCTGGTCTGTTTCATAAAGGGGATCATGGTTTCCATGCACAATAAAAACACGAACTCCGGCCTGCCCCATTTTCTTACATGCATCGCGTAGCGCGAATCGGGCTTTTAAGCTCTGATCTTCCTGATTGTAGATATCGCCCGCAAGGACAACAAAAAGAGGGCGAACCTCGCAGGCAAGTGTTGTCAGTCGTTCAAGAGCATCAAATGTTGCCGTCTGAAGTGCTTCAGCAACTGAAGGTGATGCTTGAGCAACACCTTTAAAAGCAGCATCAAGATGCAAATCCGCTGCGTGGATAAAAGAAAATGTAGATTTCATTTAATTCTCTAGGTGGTGGAGTCGTAACGTTTTTTCAAGAAAATTTCTTTCAACATCAAAAGGACGTTTCCATACAGGTAAACAGGTGAAAACTTCATCAGGAAGCACTATCCGCCAAGCATGAAGCAACATGCCCTGCGGATTTGAAGAGCCGTTATACTTAGTATCGCCGATAATTGGATGGTTTCTGCTTGAAAGCTGAACACGAATTTGATGTGTGCGTCCAGTTTGTAATGAAACGTGCAGCAGTGACTTTTTATCTGTCACAAGCAACGGGGTTACAGAACACAAAGCCTCTTTGCCAGCGCCTGTCTCCATCCGTTCTTTTCCATTCTCTTGCGACTGTTTAGATATCTGATCATAAAGTTTAGTTGTTTCTTCATGCTCCCAGCGCCCTTCAACCCAAGCAAGGTAGTGTTTACCGAGCGCATGTTCATTTCGAAACAATTCATGCAACTGCTGTAATCGAGCATAGCTTGTAGCAATCAACAATAAGCCGGAAGTGTTTTTATCCAGACGATGTGCAGGGGTGGGACAGAAGGGGGCATCTGCATATTTGAGTTTCAAGCGTGTTGTAACAGCATCAGTATGTCCGGTTCCCGGCTGCACCGGAAGTCCGGCAGGTTTATGCAGAACAAGTAAGCCGTCAGCTTCTCCCACAATAGTTACATCAACCGATCCAATATCTTTTTTTACATTCTCAGCTGCAGCTTCCGCAACAGAATAGGGTGGTATCCTGACCAGATCCCCTTGCTCCAAACGCACAAAAGGTTTTACCCGCCCTTTATTTACGCGCACCTGTCCGGTTCGTATCCAGCGCATTACAGCGCTTTTAGGAACATCGTTATCAACTCGACGTTGCAAAAACTGTAATAATTTCTGACCAGCTTCTTCCGGTGTGACCGTAACAAACTCAACCTGTCCCATGTAATTCCTTTTTTACGCAACCAAACGGCACGTCATTATAAAATGTATCTGCATTTGTACTGCATCACTTTTCAAATAGCTACTGCGCGAGGTTATCTACAAAGTGTTCCTAACTCCATTCAGTGGAAAATGTTCCTAAATTAAGTATCTCATTTTTTTTACAGGAAAATCAAACGACAAATTACGAACATTTATGTTTGTACATAACTTGTTCCTAACATCTTATGGAAAGACAAAATATACAAAAAAAGCTTTCAAACAGACTACTCAGTAGAAGAACACTACACAGAATCATGATATGAATTAGTTTTATGATTATTTTTAGTCCGATGGTCGATTTCGCACACAATGCCCTTAGAATGCCTTAAAATGGCTGAAGATAGATAAGAACTCATGATGTCGAAAAAAACAGGCTCAGAACGGCCATTGCTTGGCTTACCCATTGTTTTTTGATATATAACTAAGGTTACGTCGCCTGATTTTACGTACAAGAAATCGGGTGATCACTTTTGTTAATAACCAACCGAAAGTAGTAGATTTATTTTGCTGAAAAACGGGCTGAGATCTTTTCTCGAACAACAGTATCCCGAAAGGGATCTGCGCACTTGGTTCGATCCACTCACGATACGCTACGGTGATGTAGAAAAAAGCGTATCCGTAGCCTTTCCGCACGCTTTTTTCGGCTCATGGTTTGCTACACATGGAAAAGCTGCTCTTGAACAGGCTGTGCGGGATTACATTAGTCCGGAAGTTGTTGTTATGTATGACACTCCGGTCTCAGAACAACCACACGGTATTACTGAACCTCCAAAAGCATCTGCACAAACGGAACACAAACAGAATCCCCCTGTTGTAAACCGTGCCGCGCCAGGAAGTCAGTTCACATTCGATACATTTTTGCACAACGCTAAAAATGTGTTTCCTGTTGCAAGTGCTAAAGAAGTAGCCAAAGCGGATATTTCCCCAAAATATAACCCGCTGGTTATTGCAGGCCCTTCCGGAAGCGGAAAAACCCATCTTTTACGTGCAATTGCTCACTCAATAATTGAACAACGCGGTGAAGATTCAGTGTTTTTAGGAAACGTTGAAGATCTCGCGGCATTGTATCAGGACGGCAGCCCCGGCGCCCGCTTTGAGATGCGTAAAAACATTGTACGCAAAGACTTTTTCCTGCTGGATGATCTGCAACGGCTTGAAGACTTTCCTATTTTACAGGAAGAGTTGATTGCCCTTTTCGATGCCTTCCATGACAACAATAAGCAGATGGTATTTTGCTGTACGGACGGGCTGACAGCGCATGACTTTCTACTGCCTAACCTGCGTTCAAGACTGGAGTGGGGCCTGCTGGCTCAACTTAAGCCGCAGGATATGGATATCAGAATAAAGTATGCCACAGCTCATCTGAAAGATAATCAGATAAAGCTGACGAATGACCAGATTATTCTGCTTTGTCAGCGCTTTGATGACTTCAGACTGCTTCAGGGAGTTCTGCTCAAGCTCGCAGCCTTCAAAGACCTGATGAATACTGAAGTTTCCGAATATGAATTTAATCAGATTATCGAGCATACGGATAACACCAAGTCTAATCCGCTTACCGCTGACATTATTATCGGGGTTGTAGCCAAGCACTACATGTTGCAGACAAAAGATTTGTTGAGTGAAAAACGACACCAGAAAATTGTTCTGGCCAGACAAGTTGCCATGTATCTGACCCGAACACTTCTTGGTTCCTCGTATCCGGCGTTGGGCAGAATGTTCGGCGGAAAAGACCATTCCACCGTCATCTATGCCGTTAATAAAATTAAAAAATTTATAGTTAAGAACAAAGATACGAAACTTTTAATAAACGAGCTGAAGGAAAAGTGCTTAACAGCAACAAAGTAAAAAATACTCCTTCAGTTACGCGCACCCGGTTACTAACGGGTTATTTTTAGTGACACAATATTGTTATGAAAAATCAAATGGTTATTAAAGTTAAAAACATAGTGACAGCCCCTACAACTACTACAAGGAGATCATATGTATTTAAAAGTATTTAAAGAAGACGTCATTGACGGTCTCCTGAAAGCTGCGAATATCATTCCTGCAAAGACAGGAGCAGCCTACTTACGTTCCATCTGGCTGAAAGCCGAAGGCGGCATGCTGCAGATTTTCTCTACTGATTCAAATATTGAGTTCAGTGGTAACTATACAGCAGAAGTAACAGAAGAAGGGCTGGCTGGTGTTCAGGGCAGAGCATTTGTTGATCTGGTTAAGAAAATGCCTGCAGGCGAAATTACATTACGTCTTGAAGAAGACGGTAAGAACCTTCTTATTGAACAGGGACGAAAGCGTTACAAGCTTCCTCTTAATGAAGCGACATGGTTCCAGAACTTTTCTGACTTCCCTGAAGCAAACTCTGTTTACTGGTCTGGAGATTTCCTTCAGGAAGTAATCGATAAAATTTCTTTTTGTATTTCTGATGAAGATACAATGGAAGCAATTGCATGTCTTTCCATCAAGCCTATGGAAGATCAGTACATTGAAGCATGCGGTCTTAACGGACACCAGTTCTCCATGCAGCGCTTCCTCAATGATGAACTTCATGCACTCCTTCCTGAGGATGGCATCCTTCTTCAGAAGAAATATCTTAACGAACTTAAAAAATGGCTCGGTGGTGATGAAATCGAGCTGAATATTGATAACAAACGTCTCTTCTTCCGTACCGGAGATAAGCGCGAGGTATTCACCATTCCTCTGTCTTACTACCAGTACCCTGACTACAACTCATTCTTATCCCGTCTCGGGTGTGATGATGTAACTAAGCTTACTGTTGATCGTAAACTTATGATTGAAGCGCTTGATCGTCTGCTTATCTTCAACACAGATAATAACCGTTGCACCTACTTTACCTTTAACGGCAGTGAAGTAGAGCTTGCATCTCAGGGACAGGAAGTTGGTATTGCAAAAGAATATGTCGATGCTGAGTTCAGCGGTGACATCGAGAAGATTGCCTTCCCGACCCGTAACCTCATTGAAATTCTCAACCATTACCAATCTGAAAAGCTGACCTTTATTCTTACCGGTACAGAAGGTCCTTGTGGTTTACGCGGTAATGATGATCCGGAATACACTGTGATTATTATGCCAATGAAGATTGTAGAAGAGACTTACTACAGCGAGGAAGAAGTTTAATGACCAGTAAGAGTCAGTATACCGCGGACAGTATTCAAATTCTTGAAGGGCTTTCCGCGGTTCGTAAACGTCCGGCTATGTATATCGGCAGCACGGACGTTCGCGGTTTACATCATCTCGTTTATGAAGTTGTAGATAACTCCATTGACGAAGCCATGGCTGGATTTTGTGACAAGATCACTGTGAAAATCCATCTTGATAACAGCGTAACTGTTCAAGATAACGGTCGTGGTATTCCTGTTGACATGCACCCGAAAGAAAAACGTCCTGCTGTGGAAGTTGTTATGACTGTTCTGCACGCAGGGGGTAAATTCGACAGCGACACATATAAAGTGTCCGGCGGTCTGCACGGCGTAGGTGTTTCCTGTGTTAACGCATTGTCCGAGTACCTCGAAGTCACAATTGACAGAGAGGGGGTTCGTTACAAGCAGCGCTACGAGCGTGGTGTGCCTGTGACCGGCGTTGATAATATCGGTAACTCACGACGTCGCGGTACAACCGTACGCTTCCGTCCAGACGAAGAAATTTTTGAGACCAACCAGTTTGTTTTTGAAACCCTGAAAAAGCGTTTTGAAGAACTGGCGTACTTGAACTCCGGTCTTGAAATTGAATTTATTGATGAACGTTCCGGCGATACCATCACCTTCAAAGCTGAAGGCGGAATCAAACAGTTCGTTAAAGATATGAACACCGGTGAAGGCGGTATGCATGCTATTATCTACGGCAGCGGTACCGGCTCCGGTCAGCACGAAAATATCTTTGTTGAATATGCATTGCAGTACAATGCAAGCTACAAAGAAAACCTGCTTACTTTTTGTAACAACATTCGTACTAAAGAGGGCGGTACTCACCTTCAAGGGTTTAAAACCGCGCTTACCCGTGCAATTAACGCCTACATTCAGGCAGCTGATCTGCCTCGTAAGTACAAAGTAAAACTTTCCGGTGATGATGTCCGTGAAGGTCTTACCGGTGTTATCAGCGCGAAAATTCCTCAGCCTCAGTTTGAAGGGCAGACAAAGACCAAGCTTGGTAACAGCGAAGTTGCCGGTATCGTGTCCGGTCTCGTGTACGAACAGTTGATGACGTACTTTGAGGAAAACCCGAAAGACGCTCGTACAGTTATTGAAAAAGCTGTTGATGCGGCTCGTGCTCGCGATGCTGCGCGTAAAGCAAAAGATCTCGTTCGCCGTAAGGGTGCTCTCGGGGATAACTCTTTGCCGGGTAAACTTGCTGACTGCCAGTCTAAAAAGCCGGAAGAGTCTGAACTCTACATCGTGGAAGGTGACTCTGCGGGTGGTTCTGCGAAACAGGGACGAAACCCTAATACGCAGGCTATTCTGCCTCTTCGCGGTAAAATCTTGAACGTTGAGAAAACACGTTTCGACAAGATGCTCGCGAACAAAGAGATTAAGGCGATGATTACGGCAATGGGTGCCGGTATCGGTGAAGAAGATACTGATTACGAAAAACTTCGTTATCACAAAATCATTATCATGACAGATGCGGACGTTGACGGTGCTCATATCCGTACCTTGCTGCTTACCTTCTTCTTCCGTCAGTATCCTGAGCTTATCACCAGAGGCCACCTCTACATTGCGCAGCCTCCGCTGTACCGTGCTCACGCTTCCCGATTCGAACGTTTTATTAAAGACGACGATGAACTGACAACCTTCCTTCTTGAACGAGTTGCGAAGGAGCTCACCATTGTGGGCGAAAATGGCGTTGAGTTCGCCGGAGACGACTTAAAAGGTCTGCTGACAACCGTACGTTCCATTAAAGGAAAAATGCGTGAGGTTGAAAATGTGGGCGTTAAAGACGATCTCTTCCGTACGCTTCTTGATCACGATAAACGTCTCTTCCCTGAAAACTTTGAGGAAGAGAAACTTAACGGACTGGGCACACTGCTTGAAGAGCGTGGCTACTCCGTTGTGATCGAGAAAGAAGAAGACGAGCTTGATGCCCGTACCTTCCTTGTTTTTGAAGATTTAAACGGTCACCGTACCCGTATCGGAACAGAGTTCTTCAACTCCAAAATGTACAAAGTTCCATATATTGCATTTGATGACCTGCGTACCATGTGCGGCGGATTACGCTTCACACTGCGTCGTAAGGAAACAGAAACGCAGGTAGATGACGTGCTTGAGCTGGTTGACACTGTTATGCAGGAAGCTCGTAAAGGGCTTAATGTACAGCGTTACAAAGGTCTTGGTGAGATGAACCCTGATCAGCTGTGGGAAACTACAATGAACCCGGAAAACCGTGTGTTCTTGCAGGTAACAGTTGATGATGCGGAAGAAGCAAGTGAGACCTTTGAAAAACTCATGGGCGACAAAGTAGAGCCGCGCCGTGACTTTATTGAACGAAATGCGCTTAACGTGCAGGAACTGGATATTTAGGAGAGGTACGTGTCACTAGAACCGCAAATTACGATCGAAGAGGAGCTCAAGAAAGCATATCTTGAGTACTCCCTCAGTGTTATTGTCGGCCGTGCTATTCCGGATGCCCGAGATGGTCTTAAACCGGTACACAGACGTATCATGTATGCCCAGCATGAGCTTGGCAACTCATTCAGCCGTGGACATAAAAAATCCGCGCGTATCGTCGGTGACGTTATCGGTAAGTACCACCCGCACGGTGACTCTGCTGTTTACGATGCGTTGGTACGTATGGCTCAGCCGTTTGCAATGCGTGATCCGCTTGTTGACGGTCAGGGTAACTTCGGCTCCATCGACGGTGACGCTGCTGCGGCAATGCGTTACACCGAATCCCGCATGTCCCGTCTTGCCGGCGAGTTCCTGAGCGATATTGAAAAAGAAACTGTTGAGTTTCGTCCTAACTACGATAACACACTGCTTGAACCATCTGTTTTACCTACAAAGGTACCGAACTTATTGTTGAACGGTACTTCCGGTATTGCGGTTGGTATGGCAACAAACATTCCTCCGCATAACCTTGGTGAACTGATTGGCGCGTTATTCATTCTTCTTGAAGATCGCGATGCAAAAGTTTCCCAGTTGATGGAGCATGTAAAAGGCCCGGACTTCCCTACTGGTGGCTTCTGCTACGCAGGGAAAGGGCTTGTTGATGCCTACAACACAGGTCGCGGTACTGTTAAAGTTCGTGGTAAGATGGAAATTGAAGAGCGTAAAAAAGGACTTCAGTCTCTCGTTATTCGTGAGATTCCTTATGCTCTGAACAAATCTTCTCTGGTTGAGAAAATTGCTTCTCTGGTTAACGAGCGTAAGATTGAAGGTATTACAGACCTTCGTGATGAATCTGACCGCAAAGGTATCCGCGTTGTTATTGATTTGAAACGCGGTACAATTCCTGAGATTGTTATTAACTCACTCTACAAGTTTACTCCGCTGGAAACATCCTTCGGTATTAACATGCTTGCAGTTGTGAATAACAAACCGCAGCTTCTTAACCTGCGCACTGCGTTACTTCACTTCCTTGATCACCGTCGCGAAGTTATTATTCGCCGTACCCGTTACGATCTGCGTAAAGCAGAAGCGCGTGCTCATATTCTTGAAGGTCTGCGTATTGCGCTCGATAACATTGATGAAGTTGTTAAGATTATCCGCGCTTCTAAAACTGCTGCGGATGCAAAGCTTTCCTTGAAAGAACGCTTTGAGCTTTCAGATGTTCAGGCACAGGCTATTCTGGATATGCGTCTCCAGCGCCTGACAAACCTTGAGCACGAAAAGCTTCTTGAAGAATACAACGAACTCATCAAACTTATTGAATACCTCACATCTATTCTTGAAAACCGTGAAGTTCTCCGCGGCGTTATTCGCGAAGAACTTGAGTACATCAACGAGCGTTATGCGACACCTCGTCGTACTGCTATTGAGTTTGATGAGCTTGACGGTATTGAGATTGAAGATCTTATTCCTGACGATGATGTTGTAATTACCCTTTCCCGCCGTGGATACATTAAGCGTACTACTCTTGATGTGTACCGCGCTCAGCGTCGTGGCGGTAAAGGTGTTGCAGGTCTCCATACTAGTGACGGTGATTTTGTTCAGGACTTCCTGACAACATCCAACCATCAGCACTTACTGCTCTTCAGTAACAAAGGTCGTATGTTCCAGATGAAAGTTCATCAGGTTGCTGAAGGATCTCGAACCGCTAAAGGTGTGCATATCGCAAACTTGTTGCCGCTCGAAAATAACGAGTGGATTACAACCGCCTTATGCGTTCGTGATTTTGAGCAGGATCGCTACTTCCTCTTTGCTACCAAGAACGGCATGGTTAAACGCTCCAGTGCAGAGCTCTACAAAAAGAGCCGTCGCACCGGCATTATTGCTGTAGGTCTTAAAGAGGCAGACGAACTCATCATGGTTCGTGAGGTTGACGATAACTGCCAGATCGTTCTGACAACAGCTTCCGGTATTGCGATCCGTTTCTCATGCACTGATGTTCGTGCAATGGGACGTTCTGCAACCGGTGTAAAAGGTATTGCACTTAAAGGTGAAGATCAGGTTGTTGCCTGCGTTACCCTGCGTGAAGATACTAATTGCGAAATTATGACTGTTGCTGAAAACGGCTACGGTAAACGTACTCGAATTGACCTGTACAGAATTCAGTCTCGTGGCGGTAAAGGTATCATCAACTTCAAGGTGACACCGAAAACCGGTAAAGTGCTCGGCGCAATTCCGGTACTTCTCGAAGACGAATTGATTCTCCTTACTTCTGATAACAAAGTTATCCGTATGGAAGTGAAAGAGATTCGTTCTGTAGGTCGTGCAACACAGGGTGTACGCCTTGTTAACATGGATAAAGGCGGACATGTTGTCGGCTTTGACCGTGTTGTTGAACAGCAGCAGGACGATCAGGAACAGTAAATGAACCGAAGCGTTCTTTTGCTTCTCGTGATGATTACCATCCTCGTTTCCGGCTGTACGCAGCCGGAAACTGAGGATGTACTTTCTAGAGCACGTAAAGCATTTATTAATAAAGAATACACCGATGCGGAGCAGGGATATCAACGATACCTGCGCGAAAATGACAATGGTGCTGAACGGTGGCGTGTGTGGAACCGGCTTGTTGAAATTTCCGGTACTGTTCGAGGGAATAAGAGCAGAGCTATCGAATTGCTTGATGCCATGCTGTTGGAATATTCCGGAGAGCCGGCACGTTATCGAAAGATTCTTATCAACAAAGGCACTATGTTGATTGAGCTCGGATTATGGTCTGATGCTGTTACTGCATGGTCGCAGTTGTTAAGTGCTCCCGGTGTGTTGATTGAAGAAGAAGCGAATGCGTATGCTAATCTTGGAAAAGCATACCTGATGCGCGGAGAATATGGTCTGGCCGTTGATGCTTTTAAAGACTGTCGCGAGCTTGATTATAATGACGAAACCCATAAACAGCTTTGTATTTATGAACTCGCTCAGGCTTACGCCTACTTAGGGAATCATCTTGAAGCTGAGCAGAATTTGAACGTGTTATTGCAGTATGAGACTGTGGAAGTCACATTGATGGCTCGTGCTAAATTGCTTCTTGCAGATATTTACGAGCAGCAGGAGCAACCTGAAAAGGCAATAGCAATGCTGAAAGAGATTCAGGATACATATCCGAATCCTAGAGTGGTTGAGTTCAGGCTGAAAAATTTACAGAGATAACATAAACCGGAAGGATTATGCTGTTGATGCCTCAAGCGGGCAGAGGGGGAACCCCGTTGTTTATTTGTCGTTACCCGAGACGTTTTCGAGGTCGGGTTGCGCTAAAAACTGCAACGGGGTTCCCCCTCTGCACTCCCTCTTTTTTTTAGCGGGAGAACATGAGGATTTCTATTGCTGAAAAGGCTTATTGCTCGGTAGGTTACGCTGGATAAAAAACGTTCCTTTCCAGCAGGTAAAATAGTGCTTATATACATAATTGGTACGTTTGTTCGGCTTGTTTTTTCCATTGGTTGAGAAAATACGGCTTGGCAGAAAAGTTATCGAGTTTAAATTGTCTTTTTTAAAGACACGGCATACAAGCATTCCGGTTACAAGTAATCGGAAGGAGATATATATGATTTGCGAAGTATTACACTACCCTGACAATCGTCTTGCTGAAAAAAGCAAGCCTGTTGAAGAGATTACAGAAGAGATTAAAGAACTTGCTAAAGCAATGGCTGAAACCATGTACAAAGAAGATGGTGTCGGTCTTGCTGCTCCGCAAGTGGGTTCTTTACATCGTCTCGTTGTTATTGACGTTTCCGGCCCTGAAGTTCGTAATGACCTGATGACACTGGTTAACCCTGTCATCGTTTCTTCAGAAGGGTCTTGTGATTCTGAAGAAGGTTGTCTTTCTGTTCCGGGATACCGCGCCAAGGTAAAACGTTCTGAAACTGTGACTGTAAAAGCACAGGATTTGGACGGCAATGAAGTGACTATTGAAGGTGAAGGCCTTTTGGCTATTTGCTTGCAGCACGAAATTGATCACCTTGATGGCGTTCTTTTCATCGATAAAATCAGCCGTCTTAAACGTTCAATGTACGACAAGAAGGTGAAAAAATGGATGAAACGGTAGGTAAACTTCGCGTCGTTTATATGGGTACCCCTGATTTTGCCGCGACCATTTTGGATCGTGTCTCTCAGTGGGACGGAGCAGAAGTTGTGGGTGTGTACACACAACCGGATCGCCCTTGCGGGCGTGGACAGGTGTGTAAACCTTCTGCGGTAAAAATGCTTGCCCTTGAAAAAGGGTACGACATTTACCAGCCCCTGAATTTTAAAGACGATGCAGACGTAGAAGAGCTTGCAGCGCTTAAACCTGACGTTTTACTTGTTGCTGCCTATGGTCTTATTCTTCCGCAGCGTGTACTTGATATAGCAACACACGGTGCCATTAATGTTCATGCATCCTTGTTGCCTAAATACCGTGGTGCAGCTCCTATTCAGCGTTCAATCATGAATTGTGACCCTGTTACCGGTATTACTATCATGCAGATGGAAAAGGGCTTGGATTCCGGCCCGATTCTCCTTCAGCGTGCTCTTGCTATCGGCATTGATGACACTGCCGGCACGTTACATGATGAGCTTGCTGTTCTTGGTGGTGAGTTGCTTGTTGAAGCATTACAAAAACTTGTTGTCGGTGATTTGCACCCTAAAGTGCAGGATCATGAACGTTCAACACATGCTGCCAAGTTAACAAAAGCCGAAGGTCTGCTCGACTGGAGCAAGACAGCGGTTGAACTTCATGCACATTTACGTGGTATCTCCCCGTGGCCGGGTGGATATTTTGTACTTGAGCGTGCCGGAAAAAAATCTGTGCGTGTCGCAATTGAGCCGGGTACAATCGGCCCTGCACTTGAGGGTGAAGTTGCTCCCGGTACAGTGCTTGGTTTACAGGATGATGCTATCGCTATTGCTACGGCAGATCGTGTTTATCTTGTCCGTAAGCTGCGTCCGGCAAACAAAAAGGTTATGGATGCAAAAGCATTTGCCTGCGGATATCTTGCCCAGTGTGAAGATGCTACTTGTTCCGGTGAAGGGCTTTGCTAATATAAAAGAAAGAACATGCTGTTTCATAAAAAAGATTTAGATAATCCTGAACGGTACTACGGAGCCCGTAAACGCCTCTTTATCGGGCTAATTACGGGCACTTCTATTTTGCTGTGCATTATTTTGCTTGCAGGGTGGATTATTCCGTTCATTGGATTCTCTAATATTCATCCTTCGTTATCGTATATTTTCGGCGTACTTTTCGGCTCTGCAATTTTATTTATCTGCTGGGCAACCCTCGGGTTGGTTTTGCAAATATTGAAAGGGCGGGCAGTGCTCGGCAGTGCTAAAATGCGAGGGATGACTATACGGCTTTTTCTGCCTCTTATGACGATGCTTGCCCGCTTGCTGGGTATTGATAAACGTAGGGTGAGACAATCTTTTATCCGCGTAAATAATGAGCTTGTCCGCTCTGAGAATGGTAAGTTTGAAGCAAGCGATATTTTAATACTTACGCCTCATTGTCTTCAGGCTAGCGACTGTTCGTTACGGCTGTCCTATAATGTCGATAACTGTAAACGCTGCGGTAAGTGTCCTGTAGCTATGTTGCTTAATTTACGTGATCATTACGGTGTAAAATTTGCGATCGCTACAGGCGGTACTATTGCACGGCGTATCGTTGTTAAAGAACGTCCGAAGTTTATTATTGCTGTTGCCTGTGAACGGGATCTTACTTCCGGCATTCAGGATACATATCCACTGCCTGTCTACGGCGTACTTAATGAACGCCCATGCGGCCCGTGTCTTGATACAACGGTTCCGGAACTTTCCATGGAACGTGCGCTTCGCATGTTTATTAAAAATCCAGCTCCACCGTTGCTTTTTGAAGCAGCGTTCGGGCAAGCTGATACTAAGTGTTAACGCACTGTAGATTGATGACAGAAATGCACATAGTTGTCTCAATCTCTTAAAAATGACGTAATCAACAGTCTAAAGTGCTGATGCACTGTTATAGAATTATTGTAAGGAATATACATGGCTAGACGTAAAGATTCAGCATTGCCGCCAGCTCGTTCGGTTGCGCTTGAAGTAATTTCTCAGGTTTTAGACAAAGGGCGCGATGTTCAGGCTGCGTTGGATTATCAGCTTAATAATCAAAAGATTACAGCACAGGATTCTGCACTGTGTACTGAGCTGGTGTATGGCTTTTTACGCTACAAAGGGCGTATTGAGGCTCTTTTAGGATTGTTCCTGAAGGATAGCTCGAAATTGCCTAAAAAAGCCGCAAATGTAATGGGGCTTGCAGCGTATGAAATGCTGTATCTTGACCGTATTCCTGTTTACGCTTCAGTTGACTGGTGTGTTGGGTACGTTAAGAAACGTTTTTCACTTGGACTTGGTAAGCTGACAAACGCAGTGCTTCGTAACCTCGATAGAATGGGTGACAAAGCACACGAGATGGAATCTATTCGTAAAGACGGCATGTCTGACATTGCTCTTCTTGCTGCCTGGCACTCTATGCCTGAATGGATTGTATCCGCGTGGATGGACGCTTACGGAGAAGAGCGCACGCAGGTCTTACTTGCGAATGCTCAAAAGCACGCACCGCTTGGAATTCGCGTGAACCAGACTTTTGAAGCTGGAATGGATTTGGTGAACGAACTCACCAATGATGGAAAAAGCGTTGAGACCATTGGATACGGTGTTATGTATCCTGCCGGATCTCAGCCAGCCGAGCTTAAGACTATGATTAACGATGGTCTTGTTTCCCGTCAGTCCATGGCTTCTCAGGAAGTGCTTCGTGAAGCTTTGCCTGAAACATGGGAAGGTCCTGTATGGGACTGTTGTTGCGGACGTGGTGGCAAAACCTATGCGCTTCTTGAGCAGGATGTTGATGTTGTTTTTGCTTCTGATACTTCCCGTAAGCGTTTGCTGGGAATGCGTGAAGAAGCAGAACGTCTTGCTATGTATCCGCCGGATTCTTTGCAGATGTCTGCTGCAGAGCCGCCGAAAAAAGGATCTCCATTGTTACAGGAGCCGCCTGCAACAATTCTTGCTGATGTTCCTTGTTCTGGTTTCGGAACGCTGTCCCGTCGTCCTGATGTACGTTACCACCGTACAACAGAAGGTATTTCTGACCTCATTGAGGTGCAGAAAGCCATTATGGAAAATACCTATTCTATTCTGAAAGAGGGCGGGCTTCTTGTGTACATGACATGTACCATCAATCCTGATGAGAACGAGAAGCAGGTACAGGCATTCCTTGAACGTCACCCAGAGGTCAAGCTTGAAAAAGAATGGCAGACTCCTGATGACAGTGAGTATGGTGAATATTTCTATGTAGCGTTATTGCGTAAACCATAGGACTGCGCTTATCAGCGGGATGCCTCCGTGTGGCGCCTGTCAGCTGGATGCCTCCGGCGGCTGGGCTGAAACTTTTGAAAAAGTTTCCCCCAGACCCCCTTCAAAACTTTTCAGTTGTGAGGTCTTTCTTTGTTTATGATATCCTCGCGGCTTATGCGCCACTACCTTTGTGAGAATATTAAAGCTGCTTCGTTTATTCGAGGCAGCTTTTTTTGGGTATAAGAAAAGGGTGGAGTAAAAACTCCCCCCTTTTTTTAATCGCTAAAAAGAACGATACCTAAACGGGGTCAAGGGGACGAGTCCCCTTGTGGGGGATGCAAGGGGGTGAAACCCGCCTTGCCCGCCGGAGGCATAATAAATGCGTCGCAAACCCGTCGGAGGCACGTATTCTTTTTTATTACTTCATCTGCTCAGCTACGTGATCCGCGCCAGCCTGAATAGCTTCTGCGTTTTTAGGGATCAGGTGGCTGTAGCGTTCGCTGATAACAGATTTAAGAGAGTCTTTAACCTGCTCAAGTGGAACACAGCCGGTTGCCTGCACGTAAGCACCGAGAGCAACCATGTTAGCCATACGGGTGTTACCGAGTTTATCGGCAATTTCGTTAGCTGGAACAGTGTAGGTTGTTACACGGTCTTCTGCTTTTGCAGCGTCAACGAGGGAGGAGTTCAAGATCTGAATGCCGCCGTCAACGAGTTTAGGCTGGAATTTGTCCAGAGAAGGCTGGTTCATGATGATCAGAGATTTTGGGCTCTGGATGATCGGGGAACCGATGTCTTCTGAAGAAATTACAACGGTGCAGTTTGCTGTACCGCCGCGCATTTCCGGACCGTAAACAGGGATGTAGGTTACTTCTGAACCTGCTTCCATACCTGCGTAGGCGAGCAGGTTACCGATGAGCATAACGCCCTGACCACCGAAACCGGCGATAATAACGTCCTGATACATCTTATTCCTCCCCGTCCTTAGTCACATCTTTGAAAACGCCCAGTGGGAAGTACGGGATCATTTCTTCTTTGATGCGTGTGTTTGCCGCGATTGGATCCATTTTCCAGTTTGTAGGACATGCGGAAAGCATTTCTACAAAGCCGAAGCCTGTACCGTTAACCTGCATTTCGAACGCCTTACGCAGTGCTTTTTTCGCACGGCGGATGTTCTTTACAGAGTCAAGAGATACGCGCTCGCAGTAAGCTGTTCCGCCGAGACCACCGATGATTTCACTCATGCGGATAGCCTGACCGTGCTCTTCTGCACAACGACCGTCAGGGCAGGTGGTAGCTTTCTGGCCTACAAGAGTAGTAGGAGCCATCTGGCCGCCGGTCATGCCGTAAACAGTGTTGTTTACGAATACAACAGAGATTTTTTCACCGCGGTTTGCAGCGTGAACGATTTCTGCAAGGCCGATAGAAGCCAAGTCGCCGTCACCCTGATAGGTGAAAACAAATTTATCTTTATGGGCGCGTTTGAGACCGGTTGCTACCGCAGGAGCACGACCGTGTGGTGCTTCAACTGCGTCTACATCAAGGTAGTTGTAGATAAAAACAGAGCAACCAATGGAGCCTACACACAAGGTGTCGTCCACGAGTCCCATTTCTGTAAGCACTTCACCAACAAGGCGGTGTGCAACGCCGTGATGACAACCCGGGCAGTAATGCGTTGGGCGGTCAATCATGATTTCAGGTGCGTCGAAAACGAGTTTTTCAGACATTCCCTAGTCCTCCAAGTGCTTGATGATAGGTGCGAGGAAGTCATCAGAACCAGGGAGGTCGCCTGGCATGTGACCGTGGAATTCGGAATCTGCAATACCACGTACGGAAAGGCGCACGTCGTCTACCATCTGGCCGCAGTTCTGTTCAATTGTAAGGAAGCGTTTGCCCTGTTTGGCAAGATCGCGAAGGACTTCGGAAGGGAACGGGTACAGGGTAAGAGGACGTACCAGACCAACTTTTTTTCCTTCGGAACGCAGGCGGCGAACTGTAGATTTAACAATACGGCCGATAGAGCCGAATGCTACTACTACGAGCTCTGCATCGTCGCATTCAAAAACGTCTGCGCGTGCTTCTGCCTGCATTGCTTCATACTTAGACTGCAGGTTGCGGTTCTGGCCTGCTAATGCACCGTCTTCAAGGAAGAGGGATTTAAGCAGACGTTTTTCGCGACCTTTTGCACCGTCGATGCACCAGTCTTCTGCACCGTGATTGTCAGCAGCTTTCGGTTCCCAAGGAGTTACAGGCTCTTTCATCTGACCGACGATTGCGTCTGCAAGCACGAGAACAGGGTTGCGGTATTTGAAAGCAAGGTCAAATGCTTCAATCATCATGTCATAGCCTTCCTGACAGGTGCCCGGAGCGAGAACGAGAGTACGGTAGTCACCGTGTCCGCCGCCTCGGGTTGACTGGAAGTAGTCACCCTGTGAAGAGCCGATGTCGCCAAGACCCGGTCCGCCACGGTTAACGTTTACAATAACACCCGGAAGTTCAGAGCCTGCCATGTAGGAAATCGCTTCCTGCATGAGAGAAACACCCGGAGAAGATGAGGTGGTCATTGCACGTGCGCCACCGGCAGCAGCGCCGAGAAGCATGTTGGCAGCTGCAACTTCGGATTCAGCCTGAACGAATTCACCGTTGTTAACGGCAGCCATTTCTGTTGAAAGAAATTCAGGAATATCGTTCTGAGGAGTAATAGGGTAGCCGAAGTAACAAGTACATCCTGCAGCAAGTGCACCGCGGGAAATAGCTTCGTTACCCTTAATGAAAATACGTTTCTTTTCGGACATGGCTACTTCTCCTTTTTCTCTTCGCGGTAAACCTTGATAACAAGGTCAGGACAAATAAGCGCACAGGAAGTACAACCAGTACAGTTTTCCATGTCTTCTTCTTTTACTTCTGCTACTTTGTACCCCTGCTTGTTAAAGCGGGAAGACTGGCAGATAATCTGCTTTGGGCAAACGGTAGAACAGAGCATGCAGCCCTTACACCGTTCTTCGCGGAATTCAACGCGTGCCATGTTTTCACCTCAATTTTATAAGTAAGATCATTTTTGCCGCGTGTCGTAGTGCAACGAACGGCTTATTTATAGAGTGACTTAGACAATTATGTCAAAAGTGGGGGTGTATTACAATACCCATTATAACCATTGTATAATGTTTACAGAATAAACATAGAATCCCCGTAGCTGAATACTCTAAAACCTTTTGAAATTGCCTCTTCGTACCCTGCCAAAACGCGTTTTTTTGAAGCAAACGCGCTGATCATCATAAGGAGTGAAGACTCCGGCAGGTGGAAGTTTGTGATCATATGATCCACGACATTAAACTCGTAGCCCGGATAGATGAAGATATTTGTCCATCCTTTAAACGGAACGAGTCCACCTGCTTCTTTGAATGCGCCTTCCAATACTCGGGAAGACGTTGTGCCTACCGCAATAACAGGGCGACCCTCTGCTTTTGCTTTGGCAATCTGCTGTGCAGTTTTTTCTGATAATTCAATAAATTCTTTATGCATTGAATGTTCACGAATGTCGTCGCATCGTACCGGAGAAAACGTTCCGTACCCGACGTAGAGTGTTACTTCTGCCCATTCAATGCCGTTTTCTGAAAGCTGATTACGCATTTCTTCAGTAAAATGCAGTCCGGCAGTAGGAGCTGCAACTGATCCCAGCTGGCTGTCATCAGCATAGACAGTCTGGTAGCGATCTTTATCCGCTGTGGTGTCCTCACGTTTGATATACGGCGGAAGCGGCAGATGCCCTTGAGCGAGAAAATGGTCTTTTAATTCTCCGCGCCAGTTGATTGTTGCCTGACAGCGTCCGAAGTCTGCTGTTTCCGTCACTTCAACCCACAGATCATCACCAAACTCTGCGACTGTTCCGACCTTTACGCGTTTGGACATGCGCATCAGTCCTTCGACTGAGGCGCTTTTCCACTCGCCGTTTTCCACCGGCTCCACCAAAGGGAGCGGTGTGAGCATCAAAAATTCTACTTTCCCGCCGGAAGGGCGGTTGCCGAAAAGGCGTGCAGGAAGAACTTTTGAATTGTTAATTACGAGTAAAGCGTTTTTTGGAAGGTACTTACCCAGATCTGCAAACATTGCTGCATGGTTCTCGCCGCTTTCTCTATCAATGACAAAAAGACGTGAACTGCCGCGTTTATCAGCAGGATGCTGTGCTATTTGGTCTTCCGGAAGTTCATATGTATATGCTGAAAGCCTGAAATCTTCAGGAATTGTATGTAAATCTTTTTTTGTACAGTGGCTATCGCGTTCCATTATAATAATCCATTCTCTGTTATTTAAGGATGGTGGAAAATTGCGGTTTATCTTGCATTGCGCTATTTATATCTCACGTAACATTATATACATGATGTGCACTTCATGTGCCTACACCTGAACTCTCTAAGACTCAATCATAAAGGAGCGGCCAATGCGAGCCCGATTAGTTTTTTCTGTAGTAGCTCTTTGTGTGATGCTATCCGGTTGTACTCTTTCGAATATGTCTGGCACAGCAGAGCCAACAGGCGGTGCACAAGCGCCTGCTGAATCCCGATTCATGTACTACAACTTCCCTGATGTTCGTGTACCTGTTGAAATGAAAGCTGATGAATCACAGATGTTTGTCCATGGTATGGGACATAAGCAGACTGGCGTTCTGGTTTTCTCCGGAAATGTCGATTTTATGTCTCTTACGAAAGCCATGATCGCAACAATGCAGCAGGACGGATGGGAACTGCGTTTCCAGTTTACCTCTCCGCGTACCTTATTGCTTTTTACCAAACCGACCCGTTTTGCGATTTTGAACATCACAGATACAAGTTCGTTTAATACTGATCTTGAGATTTGGGTTTCCCCTCGTCCTGATCAGGATTCTACGATGATTGAAAAGCCTCTTCCGTTTCTTGATGTGCCAAAATCATCTTCTATGAATACTACTACTCCAAAGCCGAAAAGCACCCCTGCCCCTGTTGCAGATCTTCCGGCAGAAGAAGGATTGGACAGCTAGTGAAATCACATACAGCTTTTACAGGCTTTCTTGGCAAGCGTATGCACCTTGGCATAAGCGGTTCTATTGCCGCTTACAAGGGGTTGGACTTGCTGAGAATGTTTAAAGACAGCGGTGCAGATGTTGGAGTAACTCTCACTGATTCTGCACAAAAGTTTATTACTCCGTTAAGTTTTGAAGCACTTGGTGCATCACCTGTTTTTTCGAAAATGTATCCTGTCGGTGATGACGTTTTCGGACATCTTATGCCGGGTGAGGCGTGTCATGCTTTTGTAATTGCTCCTGCCTCAGCAACCACGCTTGCGCGTCTTGCTAACGGTTTGGCAGACGACATGTTGTCTTGTCAGGCTTTGGCGTTTCCAGAAAAACTGGTAATTGCTCCGGCAATGAATCCGCGTATGTGGCACAATGCTGCTACTCAGGAGAATGTTGAAAAACTCCGTCAGCGTGGGCACGTTATTGTTGAGCCGGGATGCGGGCGTACTGCCTGCATGGAAGAAGGGCAGGGACGTCTTGCCTGTGTTGACGATATTTATTTGCACGGTCTGCGTGCTTTGTCACCACAGGATATGGCAGGGCAGACAGTTATGATCACATTAGGACCTACTCGTGAGAAGTGGGACGGTGTGCGTTTCTGGTCTAACCCATCATCCGGAACCATGGGCGCATCCTTTGCTATTGCCGCCTGGCTTCGCGGAGCGGATGTTCATGCCATTTGTGGTGCGGGAGCTCCTTGGCTTCCTTCTGCAATTCATAGGCATGATGTTACAAGCGCTGCTGAAATGTACCAGACCGCTGATTCGTTATGGAATGACATGAGTATTGGTGTGTTCACTGCGGCTGTCGCTGACTATACTCCGGTTCCTTTTGGTGATTCCAAGTTTAAAAAGGGTGGAGATGATCTCACTGTTTCCTTTACACGGACGGTAGATATTCTTAAGACCCTTGGAAACGCAAAGCGTGATGACCAGCGTGTAATCGGATTTGCAGCAGAGACTGATAATATTCATGAGAATGTGAAAAAGAAACTTGCTGCAAAAAATGCTGATATTGTTGTTGGTAACAATGTCGCAAAGAGCGGTTCCGGATTCGGGACTGCGACTAATGAAGTGTGTATTGTAGACCGTAACGGCAGGCAGGAGGATTGGCCTTTGGCTCCGAAGCCTGAAGTTGCATGGAGAGTGTTTGATTGGCTACTTCAACTGTAGTTCTTAGTGAGCAGATACGTCCTTGGCATAATGCCGGACTCCGCTTTCTTTTTGATGAAGATGGTTCCCTTGCACAGGCAATGGCTGAGGCACAAACTGCACAGTCTGTTCCTGTAGCTCAGGAAAGTCCTTCATCTACAGTTGCGTCTATGCCGCATCAGGCTTCACATACCGATCACGCACCGCAATATTCTCAGCAAAATAGACCGGCATCACAGCCTCAACAGAGATCTTCACAAACTCCTCAGGCTAGACCACCTCGTGGGCAGCAACAGGAACAGCGTCCAAATGCTGTTCCCCCTAGAGCTATGCCGTCGCTTGTTATTCATCCGACCAACAAGCCGCCGGAGGAGTGGCCGCAGCAGTGGCAGGGATATTGGAATAAAGTCCAAATTCCCAGCCCTGTGGTCTGGACATATTGGTCTCTTGGGGACGATCTTTCAGGACATGCAGACCCGAAACGTCGGGATGTATTGAAACGGTTGATCAGCAGTTTAAACTTACCACGCGGCACCAGTTCATTTTGGCCTGTTGCTTCCAGTGGTGACACTCCTGATTCGCTGACAGCGGCTCCTGAGATTTATCTTGCCGGCTTGAGGCGCTTGCGTCCTCGATATAGCGTCGTGTTTGGATCTAAGGCATTAAAAAGTTTTATGCCTGATTCCAAGTTACGCCCGTATCTGTTTACACAGTTTTTAGGGCACCGGTTGATTGCGTTGCCGGATGTAGATTATCTGGTGAAATCACCAAACATGCTAGCGCCGGTCATTGCATATTTGAGAACTGCTATTCGACTTTCTCGTTAGAGAGTTGGTTGAATTTTTATTACAAGAAAAAAGACTGTCTGTTTTTTACAGGCAGTCTTTTTTTATGTTTCACGTGAAGCTTTGGTGTATGTGAAAATACAATTTATTTTTTGTTCATACTGGTGTTATCTCTTAAATGATTCTATTGTTGGAATACTTTTTAGGAATTATTCCTTTTTAGCTCCTTATTAGGGGGTCAAAATGAGCCATTTGCGTTTTATTGCCATTATTAGCCTGTTTGCGGCATTTTTTGTATTTTTCCAAGCAAACACCTTACCAGCTGAAGAAAAAACGCCCATAGAAGCCTCTGAAAATGGACAAAATTCTTCAGTTAAAATTCTACAGTATACAATTGATGGAGGGATTGGCCCTGCACAGGCGGAGTTAACTGAAAGTGTTTTGCGGCAGGCTGGGAGTATTGGTGCTCAGTTTGTTGTTATGCAGTTAGATACTCCCGGTGGATTAGTTTCATCCATGCGTGAAATTGTGAAGAGCATGCTTAATTCTCCTATTCCTGTTTTTGTATGGGTTGGGCCGAGAGGGGCACGCGCTGCAAGTGCTGGTGTATTTATAGTAGCTGCTTCAACGTTTGCGGGTATGGCTCCGCAGACAACAATGGGGGCTGCTTCACCTGTTGATGCAGGTGGTGAAAATATTGATTCCACTATGAGCAAGAAAGTTATCAACGACCTTGTTAGTCTGGTTCGAACAGTTGCAGCGAGACAGGATAGAAATTTAAACTGGTATGAAGATGCGGTTCGTAACAGCACAACAATTACAAGTGAGCGCGCTGCCACGGCGCGGGTTGTTGAAGTTGTTGCTCCTTCCATTGAAGATTTTTTAGTTCAGGCTGGAACGCATGGAATTAAAACACAAAGTGGTCTTGTCCACTTTGAAGCCAGTCAGCTTGAAATTATTCAATATAAAGAAACCTTCCGTTATAGTGTGCTCTCATGGCTTATTGATCCGCAGATAGCGTACCTGCTTCTTCTTGCCGGTGTTGCTTGTCTGTTTATTGAATTTACTCATGCCGGTGCCATGATTCCCGGAATCTTAGGAGCATTTTCGTTACTGCTCGGGCTGTATGCCATGTCTATCCTTCCTACAAATATTGCAGGTCTGCTGCTTATTCTTTTCAGCTTAGTTTTGTTTGCTCTTGAAATTAAAGTAACAAGCTATGGCTTATTATCTATTGGCGGTGTTGCTGCTCTTTTAATAGGTTCATTGATCTTATTCCCAGAAGAGGGGGGGCACATGGCGCTTCCTATTTCTCTTATTTTAGGAACAACAGGATCAATTGCAGTCATTATGGGTGGTACCGCGTATCTTGCAGCCAAAGCATTGCGTAAGCGACCGGCCAGCGGATTGGGGACAATGATTGGTGAAAAGGCTGAGGTTGCGTCATGGAAGGGCACGAAAGGAAAGGTTTTTGCCTATGGGACGTTATGGTCTGCAACTGTAGATATTGAAAAGTATCCTGAGGGAATAGAGTTGGAAAATGGTTCGAGTGTTGTTGTTAAGGCTGTTGATGGGCTTACGGTAACAATCGATGTTGAATAAAACGATAGAGGCAGTGGAGTATTTGTTCTGCATCTAGCGTAGAGTATTGGACACTAGACGAACGTAACTGCAGCAAAGCAGAGAGTAGGAGAAATTATGTATTCTATTTCAGCAATATTAGGTGTCGTTGTCGTCTTTTTGGTACTTTCTATCCGTGTTATGAATGAGTATGAGCGTGCCGTCGTTTTTCGACTCGGTCGTGTTCTGCATTCTAAAGGACCGGGGCTTATCATCCTCATTCCTGTTATAGACCGGATGATTCGGGTTTCTATGCGTGTATTAACACTGGATGTTCCTTCACAGGACGTGATCACTCGAGATAACGTATCTGTACAGGTGAGTGCAGTTGTATATTTCAAGGTTGTTGAGCCGACTAAGTCGATCATTGAAGTTGAAGATTTTCTTTTTGCGACATCTCAGTTAGCACAAACGACATTACGTAGTGTTTGTGGTGGAGCAGAGCTTGATGAACTTCTTGCTCATCGTGAAAAGATGAATATGCAGATTCAAGATTTGTTAGATAAACAAACCGCCCCTTGGGGGATTAAGGTTAATTCAGTAGAACTGAAGCATATTGACCTTCCTCAGGAAATGCAGCGCGCAATGGCTAAACAGGCAGAAGCAGAACGTGAACGCCGTGCGAAAGTTATTAACGCCGAAGGTGAATATCAGGCTGCAACTAAATTATCTGAAGCAGCAGAAATTATTGCCCGTCATCCTCAAGCATTGCAGTTACGCTATCTGCAAACTATGCAGGAAATGTCCAGCAATGCCGGAGCAACACTCATTCCAATACCACTAGACATTGTTACTAAACTCATGCCACAAAAAGGCGTTGAATCAACAGACGATAATTAATTCCGAACCCACGGATGACAAACCGGCGGCTCGGATTACATACACATCACTGCATCTTTAGGAGCTATTGAATGCATATTCTTGTAACTGGAGCTGCCGGTTTTATCGGCTCAGCACTTTCCCAGCGTTTCTTAGCTGCAGGTCACACTGTAGTTGGTCTTGATAACCTGAACGACTATTACAGTGTTCAATTGAAAAAAGACCGCCTTGCCCCCCTTCTTAAAAATTCTGATTTTCGCCATGCCGAAATTGACTTAGCTGATCGTGTTGCTATGCGTGAGTTGTTTGCAAAAGAACAATTCACACACGTAGTAAACCTTGCAGGGCAGGCAGGCGTTCGTTACTCCATCGAAAATCCAGATTCATATGTTGATGCGAACCTTGTTGGTTTCGGTAATATCCTCGAAGGATGTCGTCATAACGGTGTGAAGCATCTTGTGTACGCTTCTTCCAGTTCTGTTTACGGTCTCAACACGAATATGCCTTTTGATACCCACAAGGCTGTAAACCATCCTGTAAGTTTGTACGCAGCGAGCAAGAAAGCAAACGAACTGATGGCACACACGTACAGCCATCTTTACGGGTTACCGACAACAGGGTTACGTTTCTTTACTGTGTACGGCCCTTGGGGACGTCCTGATATGGCGTTGTTCCTGTTTACCAAAGCAATCCTTGAAGGCAAGCCTATCAATGTGTTCAATCATGGAAAAATGAAGCGTGACTTCACCTACATTGATGACATTGTTGAGGGGGTAGTGCGTGTGACCAATAAAACTCCGGAACCAAATCCTGAGTGGGATAGCAATAATCCGGATCCGGCATCCAGTTCTGCGCCATACCGTGTGTACAATATTGGTAACAACAATAGTGTTGAGCTTGGACGCTTTATCGAAGTTCTTGAAGAAAAGCTTGGCCAGAAAGCAGTTAAAAATATGATGGAGATGCAGCCAGGTGATGTTGAAGCGACATATGCGAATGTTGACGATTTGATGAACGATGTAGGATTCAGACCTGATACCTCAATCGAAAAAGGCATTGGTGCTTTTGTTGATTGGTATCGTGGGTACTACAACGTGTAATTTTTCGTTTCACGTGAAACATCAAAGGCAGCTTATCAACGGATAAGCTGCCTTTTTTTGAGTAAAGGATCTTTTCGGTTAAAAAAAGATGGGTGTGTGTTTCACATGAAACATAAAAAAGTTTAAATAAATTTTCTAATTAGTTTACGGTCGGGATTCTTGTATAACGGGGGAATGAGGTCTCTTTATCTGTTTAGTAAACTTTTCTCAGTGTTGACATAAACATAATAATTTAACTAGCAATGGAAAAGTTACTACGCAAAGTTGTATTTCGAGAGGGTGGGACTGGAGTTTTTTTCGTAGTTTCACGTGAAACATCAGGAAAAATACTCCTACTTCAACTGTACAAGAGAGGTTCATGTGGCACGGATTATTGCTGTAGCTAACCAAAAAGGTGGGGTAGGAAAAACTACTTCATCTGTAAACTTGGCAGCGTCTTTGGCTGTGATGGAAAAGCGGGTATTACTCGTTGACTGTGATCCACAAGCAAACGCGACAAGTGGTATCGGCCTTGATGTAGAGAGTTTGTCCAGCAATTTATACCGTACCTTTTTTAGTCCGGAAAAAGCGCTGCATGCCATTTACCCTACCAGAACACCATATCTTTCCGTACTTCCTGCATCCACTGATCTCGTAGCGGTTGAACTTGAACTTGTTGATAAAATGGGACGCGAGTATTACCTGCAAGATGTTCTTAACAACGTTGCTTCAAGATTTGACTACATTATTATAGATTGTCCACCGTCTTTGGGACTTATTACGTTGAATGCTTTGTGTGCTGCCCATGAGGTGCTGATTCCGCTTCAATGTGAGTTTTATGCTCTTGAGGGGATTGTTAAACTTTTGCAAACTTATGAGCAGGTAAAAAAACGGCTCAATACAAATCTTTCTTTACTAGGTGTTGTGCTCACTATGTTTGACACAAGGAACAAGCTTTCAACACAAGTTAAAAGTGAAGTTGAGCGTTGTTTCCCTGAGCATGTTTTTAAGACAATTATTCCTCGAAATGTACGTTTATCTGAAGCACCAAGTTATGGAAAATCTATCATTCATTATGATATAAAATCAAAAGGCGCAGCTGCATATCTTGCTCTTGCTAAAGAAGTAGCAATGAGAAATGCCTCTGCGCCTGTGAAGTCTTAAAAGAGTAATATTCTATTCGGGGAAGATGCATTCCGGTTCACAAGATTCACCGGAAGCAGATGTTGCTTCAAAGCATATATGGTCTTTAAAATGCTTTTTACGAACGGTTCCCCCGCATTTTTCACAGTGGAAAACAAGCAGGCCGCTGAGTGAAGCATTGGTTAAGTAAAATTTTCTTGGAGAATCTGTTTCCCAATTTTCAGATTCTTCACCACATGCTTTACAGGTAACTTTAGGATTGAATGGGTATTTAAAATCCCAGTAATCCTTGAACATCTGCCAGTCTTCAATAGGTTCTTGATGAATCTCAGAAGCAGGTTTTTCCTGAGCCTGATCAAGAATCTCTGATATTTTTTTTCCAGCTTTTTTCCAGATTTCTGGACTAAGCAGTACACCGTGTAAGTTGCCTTCACGGTCGTATAGCCGCTTAACATGGTTTTCATATTCGGACATTTCAGCCTCCATATAACGTGCCGATTGTTTAAGAGTGTGAATGTCCAAGAGTCGTTTTGAATAGATTTATTGTCAAGGAGATATATATGGCCGGCGCACAAAGAGGGCTTGGTAGAGGACTAGACGCACTGTTTAAAAATACCGAACCGGAAGCAGAGCAGGAGAGTCCTAACATGCTTCCATTGCGACTTCTTCAAGCGAATCCGAATCAGCCGCGTAAGCAGTTTGACGATGAGGCGTTGGAAGAGCTTGCAGCCTCGATTCGTGAAAAAGGTGTGCTTCAGCCGCTACTTGTCCGCCCTCAGGTTGTTGGTGGAGAAAATATATATGAAATTGTAGCTGGAGAGCGACGTTTCAGAGCCAGTCAGCTTGCAGGTATCCGTGAGGTTCCGGTGGTTATCCGTGAACTTGATGACATGGAAACCTTGGCCATTGCTCTGATAGAAAATTTACAGCGTGAAGATTTAACAGCACTTGAAGAAGCTAAGGGGCTTCAGGAATTAAAAGATCAGTTTAATCTTTCACAGGAAGAGTTGGCCAAACAGGTTGGTAAAAGCCGTTCAGCCATTGCAAACACATTGCGTCTTCTTCAGCTTCCGGCTATGGCACAAGACGCATTGTCAACGGGAACCATTACAGCAGGGCATGCACGTGCCATTCTTTCCGTTGATGAAATTGCCCGAATTGATTTTCTCGGTATAATAGTCTCCCAGATGCTTACTGTCCGTGAGGCGGAAGCATTGGCAGCTTCCTGGAAACAGCACAAAAGTTTTGTGGCTCCGGAAGAGGCAAAAAAAGACAGTGCAAAAGTTGAAAAACCGGAAGCACTTAAAGAATTTCAAACTCGTTTGAGCACGCTTTTTTCAAGTAAAGTCACGATGACAGGGACTGAGAAAAAAGGAAAAGTAACCCTCAGCTACAGCACTGAGGAAGAGCTTCATGAACTGCTCACTAAATTAGGATTAGAACAGGCAGGATAACCGCGTATCATAAGCTTTTTTAAGCTGATATATAAAGTGATACGGGAGTATTCTGAGGATAACATTATATATGGTAAATAAAGATACACTCGCAGGACGCGTTGACAGCTTTGCAGGATCTAAAGTTCTCATCATCGGTGATATTATGGTTGATGAGTATTTGATGGGGAGTGCTGATCGTATTTCTCCTGAAGCGCCTGTTCCTGTTGTTCATGTCAGCAGTGACCGCCACGTTCTAGGCGGGGCTGGAAACGTTGCTAAAAACGTTCGTACGTTAGGCGGCGCACCCAAAATTATTACAGTCTCCGGTGCGGGGATGGGGTCAGACCTTTTGAATGCCTTGTTGGATTCGGAGGGAATTGATCATGATATTTTGCAGATCGGTACACGCAAGACAACACGCAAGACACGCATTCTTGCCAGTAATCAGCAAATGATCCGCATTGACCGTGAAGATACTTCTACCATCTGCGGTGAAGATCTAGATAACTTGATGGCTCGTGTAGAACGTTGCATTGGTGATTATGAAGTTGTTATTGTTTCTGATTACGGGAAGGGAATTGTAAGTAAGGAGTTTATGAATAGATTGAGTTTCCTTTGTGATGCTCAGGAAAATCGACCTAAAATCTTTGTTGATCCAAAGACTCCAAACTTTGAGTTATACCAAAACGTATTTATCCTTACACCAAACTCCAAGGAAACCAGCGAAGGTGCCAAGCTTCCGGTTGGCAGTCGTGAAGAGATTCTTGAAGCAGGACGTGAGATTTTTCGTTTGCTTGGTTGTGATAAGTTACTCACAACTCTTGGTCCTCTCGGAATGGCTCTTTTCGATGATGAAGAGACGGTCTGGCATGTTCCTACAATGGCGCAGGAAGTTTTTGATGTTACCGGCGCAGGAGATACTGTTATAGCAACAGCTGCTTTGGCTGTAGCATCTGGTTGTTCCCTTGTTGATTCTTGTGTTCTTGCAAACTACGCGGCAGGCGTTGTTGTCGGTCATGTTGGTGCAGCGTCTGTTACTCCTGAACAGTTAGTAGAGACCATTCATACGTTACCACTTCCACCAGTTGAAAAATGGACTTAGCTGATGGTTAGGTGTAGAACTATTCTGGAACGTTAGTTTAGGGATATGTTTTATACCGTAAGTTGTATTGCAACAATCATCACGGTTCATCATAATAAGCATATAAAAAGCCCAGAGACTGTTCTCTGGGCTTTTTTTGGTATAGCGCATGAGCATGAAAAGAACTCCATTAGTACGAACACTGCTATTTTGTATTTGCTTTTTCTTGGTTACTGGATGTGCATCTATGTCCAAATTAAAGAACTATAGTGCGAATGAGCTTTATAGAGGCTATTTGGCAAAAGACGAAGTTGTGTTGTCGCTGGATGGAAAGATTGTTCATGTTGAAGGAACAATTACTCGGATAGACCAAAGCAAGCTGAATGACATGTTTATTGAGCTTAATTCTAGGGTAATTGTGTTGCTTCAACAGGACGAAATAAAAAAAATTGCTCGAATAGGTCTTGAAAATGGTGATGTTGTAAGAGTTGTAGGGAATTTTGAGGGTGAAGGTGTTCTTTCAAAATGGCTTACCAATGCGAACAACCGTGTTTTAGTTATAGAAAATGGACAGATCATAGATAAAGACTGCTGGTATGATCTGAAAAATTTTGAAAATCCTTTATTTTTTTAATGCATAAAGGTGTTGTAAAAACAGATATTTAGTTTATTTTAGTCAGTTTTTTTGAAGAAAGAATCAAAAAAGTTTTAAAAACTTGTTGACGGAGAGGGCTGGTTTGCATAGAACGTCTCTCGCTGCAACGGAGCAGCCCA
>NZ_JADMLB010000072.1 GCF_015482765.1 Halodesulfovibrio sp. | reverse complement strand
TGCAGCGCTGCTTGAAAAAATCGGGCGCTTGACCAAAGAAGAATTTTCTATCATTCAGCGACACGCCACATACACAGAGCATATTCTATCCGGTATTCCTGGACTGGAAGTTATTCGTGACTGGGCATGTCAGCACCATGAACGGCTGGACGGCACCGGCTATCCGAGGGGAATTGCTGGTAAAGATATATCCCTTGGATCACGTATTCTTCAGGTGGCTGATGTGTTTACGGCAATAACCGAGGATCGTCCGTATCGTCGTGGAATGGATTTCGATGAGACAACACGGGTGTTACGTCAATTGGGTGATTCCAATAAACTTGACCCCATTGTTGTTGAAGTCTTGATAGAACGGTATGATGAAATTAATGAGCTGCGTAGCAAAGGGCAGACGCAGGCTCTTGAACATTTTTCTAACTATTCAAAAGTACTGTATAACAAATACGGTATTGCCACTAAGGATGTTTCATGAGTTCGGCTTCAACTCTTTTGAATAAATTTGGCGCAGTCTGCCGAATGATTAAGATAGAACACTCTGTGTTTGCGCTTCCGTTCGCATATCTCGGGCAGTTTATCGCGGCTGGTGGACTTCCTTCTATTAAACCGTTTTTACTGCTTACAGTCGCAATGGTTGCTATTCGCTCAGTCGCAATGGCGTTTAACAGAGTTATTGATTTACCTTTTGATGCTAAAAATCCGCGCACTCAGCAGCGCCCATTGGTAACAGGGGAGATTTCTCCGGCGCAGACATGGGCCTTTATTGCAATCATGGCTGCTATTTTTGTTGCAGCTTGTTTCTTTATTAACGATCTTAGCTTTAAGCTGGCTCCTGTGGCGTTGTTTGTTGCAGCGTTCTACAGTCTGCTCAAGCGGTTTACATGGCTTTGTCATTTCTGGCTTGGAGCTGTGTTGGCATTGTCTCCATTAGCTGGCTGGATTAGTGTCGACCCGCAGTTTACAGTGTCTGCAGTGCTTTTCGCATGGGGCATTTTGTTCTGGGTTGCAGGGTTCGATATTATTTACTCCTGTCAGGATGCAGACTATGACCGCTCTGTGGGGCTGAACTCTGTACCTGCTCATTTTGGTATTGAATCAGCATTAGTCATCTCTTCTTTTTGCCATGTTGTTACTTCTATTATGTTCCTTATGGGCGGTTGGGCTGCAGGGCTTTCATGGCCGTACTTTGCTGTGTGGGCTGTTGTTTCCGCTATTTTGTATTGGGAGCATACAATTATTAGCGCGGACGATATGAGCCGTGTAAATATGGCATTTTTCACCATGAACGGCTTTATTTCTGTAATGGTGTTTGCTGGTGCTCTTGCTGGTATTTTTGTGTAGCTCTTTTCTGAATAGATCAAAAAAAAGGCGAAGCTGTTTTCAGCTTCGCCTTTTTTTTGATCTATGAATTGTTTTGTAATGTTACGTTAAAGAATTTGTAATTTTCGTGTGTAATGAATTGTTACTGTTAAGGCCGAATGTTCTGATTGTGTGGGCTGTGTGCGATAATTCTCTACTGCATTTTTTGAGCATGGTACTGCTCTGCAGAAAGCAGAACCGGCTGGTTGCTTTTGGGAAGCATAATACCGCCAAGGTTTACAGTCCATGGGAAGAATACATCGTGAGAGAGACGTTCGCCTTGTTTTTGTCTTAATGCTGCCACAATGTCAGGATGGAGCTCAGCGTATTTGTCAGAATACCAGATGAAGAAAGGTACTTCTCGTTGCTCTTTAATAGCCGGGTTGCCATGCGCAAAGCGGCCATCTTCTCCTAAGGATTCACCGTGGTCTGAACTGTAGATAACCACTGCATTTTGATCTCGTACTAAGTCAATGACAGAAACAATAAAAGCGTCAGTCGCTAGGATGCTGTTGTCATACGCATTATTCAGTGGTTCAAGTTCCATATCTTCGCCGTAGGAATCTGGTGTGAACTTGGCAAATTCTTTCGTATATCGTGCACTGTAACTTGCATGACTGCCACGTGTATGGACAGCAATCGCCTGACTGCCAGTGGTCGACTTAAGAACGTCTTTCAGTGGGGCAATCAGCATTGAATCATAAAATCTGTTGTATGCGACACGGCAGAATTTATGCCTAAAGATTTTTTGGTCGATGTTACCAATGGCATTGGTTGTAGGTGTGTCATGACTGTCCAGTCGATCATTGGCAGACAACCATGTAGTTTTAAAACCATGTTTTTTAAACAAGCCAAGAAATGATGTCATTGTTGTTTCTGGTTTTGCCAATGTTGCCGGAGTGATCATTGCCGGAACAGACAATCGTGTATACGCAGAGAAGGATTTGATTGAACCGTAGTTAACAAGATTTTTTTCTTTGTTGAGCAGGGGGCTTGTTTCGCGATGATAGCCGTTTATTTGAAAACGATCAGCTCGAGCGGACTCGCCGATTATTGCGATAATTTTAAGTGGTTCTTTTTCTTGAATTGCAAAAGAGTTAATTTTTCCTGAATCTTCGGGAAGCCCTTTGATGACGTTTTTGATATATTGTTCGACAAATTGTCCTGTGCCGTTGAATACGCTGTACGGAAAAACGTATTTTGTTGCGACAGCTGGGCGAACCAGTTGTACCACAGGGGTCTTTTTAAATTTACCAAGCAGAATAGTTGTTGGGACGACTAATAATAGTGCTAACGCCAGCGGTTTTAGCTGAAATTTTCCTTTAGCTCTTTTGAGCAGAAGGCCAAAGAGCAGGGAAGTTGCAAGTGCAGAACAGCCAAAGAGTACGACCTTTGGGGTTACAAATGCACTGGCTTCACCTGTGTTTGTTTCGAGCAAGAGGAAAATGAGCTCTCTATCGATCTTAATTCGATAGACGCCATGAAAGTATGCAGCAATGGAGCTGACAAAAAAGATTGGCGGTACCAGATAGCAGGTGATTTTAGGTAGCTGACACGCTGCATACATGATGCAGAAGTTAAAAAGGAAAAGATAGATAGCAGACGCGATAGCATAAGCGGCAGGCAGTCTCATTAGGTCAGGAAGCATGAGAGCAGCAAATGCAGCAGCAAATGCAGCTGCAAGGTACTTTTTGTCAAATGCAAACATTGTTGCCTGTCTCCGTGTTATTGAAAAATAATAACGTGAAGTTTTGTGTAGTTATCTTTTGAAATGTAAATTTTGTTTGCTATGCCAGCAGGGTAAAAGAAAAGCAACTCCTTTCTCTGTAAAAAAGGAGTTGCTTTATAGTAAAGATATTATGATAATAGTATGTTAACTTGCTGCGAGCAGTTTTCCTTCAATGAAGTCTGTAGCAACTGCAACAGGAGCATTAACAGTAATACCTTTAATGAGGGTAATGTGTTTATCCTTAAGCGCAGTGCAGGCATCTTCAGGTACGTCTTTAGCTAAAACATACCCAGCTTCAAGTCTTTCAAGGAAAGATGCAGCGCCTTTGGCTTCATATGCAGGCGCGTCTACTGTTTCTGTAGAAACAATTTTCTTTGTTTCAGCATCCGCAACGGCAATAACGTATTGTTCAGCAAGGTGCATAGAAGGAGACAAGGTTCCTTTAGTTACCGGTAAGGCAATTTTGATAGTGCCTTTATGCGGTGGGAGCACAGGATGCAGTTTTGTTGACGGTGCAGCGTCATCATCAAGAGCCAGAATAGGCTTAATAATTTTCTGAATGCACTGTGCAGTAGGGGAATCCTGCTTTACAGAAAGGAATGCGTAGCCTTCATCACCAGAGCGAACAACTTCCGGATCAAGCGGGATGTCGCCAAGGAATCGTACGCCGACTTCTTTAGCAAGGTCTTTACCGCCGCCCTTACCAAAGATGTTTTCAACGTTACCGCACTGTGAGCAGACGATACCGCTCATGTTTTCAACGATACCAAGAACCTGATTGCCTACGTCGCCTACAAAGGTAACAGAGCGGCGAACGTCGTCAATAGCAACGCCTTGTGGTGTTGTTACAATAACAGCCTGTGCGTCGTTGCCAAGCAGTTGCATAACAGAGAGTGGTTCATCACCGGTTCCCGGAGGGCAGTCTACGACCATGTAATCAAGGTCGCCCCACACAACATCAGAGAGCAGCTGTTTGATGAAGCCCATTTTTACAGGACCACGCCACACTACCGGCTGGTATGAGTTTGGAAGAAGGAAGCCGAGAGACATAACGGAGAGATTTTGGCTCCATGCCACAGGCTCAATGAAAGATTCTTCAATATGTACTTTTGAATCACGCATGCTTAACAAGCGTGGAACACTTGGGCCGTGAACATCAACGTCGAGAAGGCCGACTTTCTTTCCAGCAAGGGAAAGACCGATAGCAATGTTGGTAGCTACAGTACTTTTACCAACGCCGCCTTTGCCGGACATAACAACAATTTTATGTTTAATACGGCTGATGGTACGTTTCATCCGTGCTTCGCCAGCATCTAATTCAGTAGGTGCTCCGCCGCAGGAACCGGAAGAACAGTTACCACTGCTGCAGTCAGTACTCATGATGGTCTCCAAACAGTAGAATATGCCGCGTTGTAAAAAACAGACTGTCCAGTGCGGCGGTACGTGAGGCAGGCTGTATGAAATCTAAGTATAAAGTCAGTAGTCACTAACTTGAGGGTTGTCCAGAGGCAGTTATGCATTTTTATGTCTTTGAATAACCGAGAGCTATCTATAGCTGGAAAATTTGCTGAAAAAAAGCCCCCGAAATTCGGGGGCGGATGTACAAATAATCAGTAAGACAGTAGCTGTTACTTTTGTTTAGCAGCGTGTGTTTTGCGCAGCCATTCATACCATTCATCCAACCCGTCACTTGTGGTGCAGGAAGTCTGGAATACTGGCATATCTTTGTTCAGCTGGGTTGCAAACTTTGTAGCACGTTCAACATCAAACTGAACGTATGGAAGCAGGTCGCATTTGTTCAGGATCATCGCGGAAGATTTTTCAAACAAGGCTGGGTATTTTTCCGGCTTGTCGTCACCTTCTGGTACGCTAAGCAGCGCTACTTTAAAGTCTTCACCGCAGTCAAATTCAACAGGGCAAACAAGGTTACCTACGTTTTCGATAAACAGGATGTCAATTTCATCCAGATCAAAGTTTGCAAGCGCAGCTGTAATCATGTTGCTATCAAGGTGGCAGCCGCCGTCAGTGTTAATCTGAACAGCTTTTGCTCCAGTTTCCGCAACTCTGCGTGCATCGTTATCAGTCTGGCAGTCACCTTCGATAACAGCCATAGTGAACTCGTTTTTGAGGTCTGTGAGGGTGCGTTCAAGAATGGATGTCTTGCCTGCGCCCGGAGAGCTGATAAGGTTCAGAACAAGAATGCCATGTTTAGCAAAAAGTTCTTTCAAATTTACTGCTATTTTGTCGTTCGCTTCAAGTATGTTGCGTACTACTGGGATTTCCATGGGAATTATTTACTCCGCTTCAAGATGATCTACGTAAAGTTCTTTTCCTGTAAGCACTGTATGACCAAAAAGGTTCTCGCATGAAGGACACGGCATATAGAAAAGATCCGTTCCTTCCGGCGTAAACTCCGTAGAGCATTCACCGCAAGTAACAGTGACAGGAATTTCTTTAAGTTCCAGCTCAGCGTCTTCTAAAGGGCTTTGTTTGGTCTGTACTTCAAAAGCAAACGAAAGTGCATCCGGCACAACGTTTGTCAGCTTACCGTAGCAGACGCGAACCATAAGCAATTTAGAGGCATTATGCTTTGCCATCTCTTCCTTGACGATATCAATAAGACTTGCTGCTATTGCCATTTCATGCATGACAGAAACGTAAAGGAAAAGATATTAACCGTCCACAATGTTTTTAAAATACTAGTTTGAAGTCCTAACATGCTGTTTTCAAGATAAAAGGGGTATGATAGGGGTGAGTTATATTATACGTGCATATATTGGGGGCAGTAGATGACAGAAGGTGTGTATCACACGTCGTCCAATCTTTGGATTGGATCGGGTGCGACAAGGCGAAAGAGTATTTCGAAGAGGTATTGGTATGCATGCCAAGGAGCTGACGGCTGTGTGGAAGTTCAGCTTCTTACAAGCAACTTGACGCCGATTGGTGACAAGAGGCGTGTTGAACTGGAAGAGTTCGAACAGGAATATGTTTTTGAGCCGGGTTTGTTAGCGGCTGATGTTACTTCTAAAAATGTGGGCTCCGGATCTGAACTGGAGTTACAGAGTACATCCCAGACAGACGCACTCTTGGCTAGAGTTCCTACACACAGAGCGAAGAGTAGTGGACTTAAACGTGCTGAAGAGGAAGCTGTAAAAAATTTTGATAAAGGCATGACAATGTTGCGCGGTGGATATTTGAAGCAGGGCAGGCGCATACTGTTGGCTGTTCCTGAGAAGGACGTACCGTGGAAGCCAAAGCATAAACATTTGTTTAATGACTTTGGTAAAAGGCTTCGTAAAGAGCAGGAACCGGAAATTGCACTGAAACATTACTTGAAAGCCGCTGAACTTTCTCCTAATGATGATCATCTGTGCTATAACATTGCCCGTGTGTATTATGATTTACGGAAAATGTCCGATTGTAAGAGATGGCTGCACCGTGCGTTAGTTGCAAATCCGCAGTTGATGCCTGCACAAAAATTTTTACAGGCACTAAGTAACAATAGGTAATACCCGTAGGAATTCGAACGTCATTAGGAAGTGCGTTGTGTTGCATTTAGAATATAAAGGTGTGTACTCCACTCTTGAATCTGAACAAGATTTTGAGAAATCGGAAGATCAGGAAAAGCGTTACTGGCTTGTATGGTTTACTGATAACGATACTGTCATGATTCAGGCATTATCTTCGCAGCGCACCATTTCGGGCAAGCAATATCGTCTGAGAGTAGAAGATTTTGTTCATCGTTTTATAAAAGAACCGGACTATCTACTTCAGCCGCAAGTTCTTGCACATGCTCATCTTGTTGAGCATGAAGCCCGTTCTTTACCAGACGAGCCGTATGTTTTTATTTTGAAAGATAAGCATGGGGCTGATGTTACTCCTGAACTTATTTCTTCAACTGAAGCGCTCGATATTGCCCGTGAAGAAGCTGAAGCCTTTGCCAGAGAGCAGAAAACTCCTGAGAATGTAGCAAAGAATTTGAAGGCCAGCTTTGAAGAGGCTCTTGTTGCTTTAGAAAATGGTGACAGACGTAATGCCTTAAAAGTGTTAACAAAGCTTGCGGATGCTAAAGAGGGTGTAATACCGGAACATAAGCATGTATTTGCTGAGTTTGGCTCTGATTTGCGTAAACAGAAGCTTCCTGCGGCGGCTCTGCAGCATCAGTTGCGTGTAGTGGAGTTGAGCCCTGAAGATGACCATGCGCTGTTTAATGTCGCTCGGGTCTATTATGATATGGGTGACTATGGTAATACGATCAGATACTTAAATCGTGCTATAGCATTGAATGAAAATTTGAAACCTGCGCAGCGTTTTCTGGAATATGTGCGTAGTGAGGGACGGGCTCAAAAGTAGGTTGGTAATTGCTGAGAGGAGGATACATGAACCGCAATATTTCTGTGTTGATTCTGTTGGCTCTTGTGGTTGGGGCAGTTCTTATTGGCTATAATAAATGGATAATGCGGGATACCTATTCGCTTTCTCAGAATATGTCTTCACAGGCGTCAGGAAGCGGAAGTTCTCTGGAGTCAGAGGCGTTGCAAAAAGTTGTTATGGAACAGCCTGTGTCAGAGGTAAAATCTGACAACACAGGGGTTTCATTGTCAGCGCGTTCTGTTGAAAACAGAACGAAGCCGAATGATCCTGCTCAAGGGCAGTCTGTTCAATCGGCAGCTGAAAGTAATCTCGTTTTAGTCAAAAAAACAGTTACGGTTGCAGAAGTTGCGAAAAAAAATCCTGCTCAACCTGTTTCAATAAAAAAAGAACCAAGCCAGCCCAAAAGTGTTGTTTCTTCCAAGCAGCAATTGAAGAAAAAAACTGAACTTTTCCCTCTCACATCAGTATCGTATGAGAAAAAAGAGCTTACGGTACGTGCAAAGAATGCCTTCACGTATAAAATTTTTGGATTGAAAGAGCCTGATCGATTTGTTGTAGATATTGTGGGGCGTTTCAGTGAGGAATTACCGAAGCCTCAGGTGACCCAAGATGCCGTTGTTAAGGCTGTTCGTCTTGGACATCATGACGATCGAGTGCGCATTGTACTTGATTTGAAGGGAAAGTTACCCGCAAATTGGTCTGCTAATCAAAAAAAAGAAACACTTTCTGTTGTGCTAGATTAGGCAACAGTGTTGATCAGAGGTTGTATACGATAAAAAAGAGCCGGAAGCTTCCGGCTCTTTTTTTGTTATGATAGGCTACTTTTTAACTTCGAAGCCAATAGATGTGATGGCATTTTCAATTGTTTCTGATGCAACTGGTGCAGCTTCCTTCCATTCTACTTTGCCTGAAGACAGGTCTATGGTGACATCGGAAATACCGTTAATAGCTTCGAGAGCTTTGGTGACCGCACCTACGCAGTGCTGGCAAGACATTCCGGTAACAGTAATTGCTGGCATACTAGAATCCTTATACAACTGTTTAAAAAGAATTGTATTAACTCGGTCTCAGGCGTAGCATACCGAAACATTCTGCAGGGCTCAACTTTTCTCATGGAGAAAGTGCTGCGCAGAATTCATATGTCATTATGTCTGAGTGAAACAATGAGGTTTGTTATGACTGATAACCATATCGAGTCGATTGATCCAAAAATTCTCCGCAAGGTCACCATGCCTGTAAAGGGTATGACATGTGCTTCGTGTGCTGCGCGTGTTGAAAAAGGTGTTTCGGAAGTGGAAGGGGTAACAGCCGCTGCTGTAAACTTGGCGACTGATTCTATGCAAGTTGAATTTGATTCTTCTGTAGGGTCGCTGGATGCTATTGTAAAAAAAGTGTCTGGCCTCGGGTATGAAGCTGTGCCTCCTGAAGATCATGCAGATGATGAAATGCTGCGTTTTGCCATTACAGGTATGCATTGTGCTGCTTGTTCTGCACGAATCGAAAAAGTTGCTTCGCAGATGCCGGAGTTTGCTTCTGTTGAGGTTAACCTTGCAACGGAGTCCGCTCGAGTTGCTCCTGCTGAAGGCGTTGATAAAGAGTCTGCGGTTGCTGCATTTACAGAAAAGGTTGCGATGCTCGGGTTCGGTGCAGTCCTCAAAGAGGCTGATGACGGAGGGGCACAGGATGTAACAGCAATGTGGGAAGAGCAGCAGGCTTCTATGCGTGATCGTCTTGCAGAGATGAAAGCCAAGCTTATTCCGGAAATCGTATTTGCTGCGTTGTTACTGATTATTGCTATGACTGATATGACGGGTCTTAGTTTGCCTGAGTGGTTAGCTCCTCACTCTTCACCAAGAACTTTTTCTCTGGTCCAATTGATTTTGGTTATCCCTATCATGTGGTCAGGGCGTGATTTTTACATTCACGGATTTAAAAATTTGTTCAGAGGCGCTCCGAATATGGACTCGCTCATTGCAGTGGGAACCGGTGCCGCTTTTGTTTACAGCTTGTGGGGTACTGCCGAAATTTACCTCGGTATAGATGTCATGACCCGTGTTATGGATTTGTACTTTGAAGCAGCAGGTGTACTTATTGCCCTTGTTTCTTTAGGTAAATATCTGGAAACGCGCTCCCGCTCGCATACCTCTGATGCTATTAAGGGGTTGATGGATTTAACACCGGATACCGCAATACGTATTGTTGACGGTGAACAGCAGGTTGTGCCTGCTACCGATGTTGCCGCAGGAGATATTCTTCTTATCCGTCCAGGGGAACGTATTCCGGTTGACGGAAGTATTGTTGAAGGCTCTTCAAGCGTGGATGAATCTATGCTTACTGGTGAGTCATTACCTGTATCAAAAACAGTTGGTGACTCTCTTGCCGGTGGTACTGTGAATACACACAGTGCGTTAACTATGAAGGCCGAGCATGTCGGGGCGGACACCGTGCTTTCCCGTATTATCAGAGTCGTTCAGGATGCACAGGGCTCCAAAGCTCCGATTGCTTCTATGGCTGATACAGTCAGTTTGTATTTTGTGCCGATAGTTATGTGCATTGCTCTGGTTTCCGGCTTCGCATGGTTTCTTGCCGGTGCTTCGTTTCCATTTGCGTTACGCATTTTTGTTGCGGTGATGGTTATTGCCTGCCCTTGTGCAATGGGCTTGGCAACACCGACATCAATTATGGTTGCAACAGGACGAGGAGCACAGCTTGGTGTGCTGTTTAAAAACGGAACAGCACTTGAGCAAACTGGTAGAATTCAGACCATTGTTTTTGATAAAACCGGAACAATTACCCATGGTAAGCCGGAGCTTGTTCATGTGGAGTCGCTGAATGGTTTGGATGAAGAAAAGGCGCTGGCATATGCTGCATCGCTGGAAAGTTTATCTGAACATCCTTTGGCAACAGCGATTGTTAAGGGAGCAAAAGAGCGGGGCATTGCTCTGCTTACTACTCAGGATGTAACAGCTGAATCCGGTAAAGGGATTTACGGCACTGTGGAAGGTCGGAGAATACGTATCGGTAATGCGGCTTACGCGGGTGTTGATACAAATGAAGATGTTCTTTCGCGTATGAATGCACAGGCTCAGCAAGGACGAACAGCTCTTGTAATGTCTGTAGATGATGAGCCAACGTTACTGGTGGCTGTTGCTGATACAATTAAGCCGGAAGCTGCGGTTGTTGTAGAACGCTTGAAGAAACGCGGAGTCTCCGTTGTTATGCTGACGGGTGATAACAGCGTGACTGCAAGCGCTATGGCGAAGCAGGCGGGTATTGATACTGTTATTTCTGAAGTCCATCCCGAAGATAAAAGCGACACCATTGTCAGCCTTCAGAAACAGGGGCAACTGGTTGCTATGGTAGGTGACGGTATTAACGATGCCCCTGCGCTCGCAACGGCTGATGTAGGTATCGCCATGGGAACTGGTATTGACGTTGCTGTTGAAGCCGGTGACGTCGTGCTAATGTCCGGAGAATTGACAGGTGTGCTCACAGCGGTTGAATTGAGCAGAGCTGCTGTAAAGAATATTAAGCAGAACCTTGCGTGGGCATTCGGATACAATACGTTGGGTATTCCTGTTGCAATGGGATTACTGTATGCGTTGTTTAACGGTCCGACCTTGTCGCCTATGATTGCCGGTGGTGCGATGGCGTTAAGCTCTGTGTCAGTTGTTTCCAACGCGTTACGGCTGCGGTGGTTTACTCCTACAGAGGATTAATCTTGTAGCAAACTATACAAAAATAAAAAGGGTGACGTGGTACCACGTCACCCTTTTTTATGTACTTAGTACTGGGTAATGTATTCTGAAATATTGTCGGCAGAGCAGTTTTTGCTCACCCAGAAGGCGGCAGCCCAGACCATAAGTGCTGTGGCATCTGTGTTGTTGAGCCTGCATATTTTTGCCAGCAGGGTTTCTCTGCTTATACCATAAACGTTGTGCAGTTGGTTGGTATTGCAGGCCTCTTGAACACGCAAGTAGAGGTAGTCTTTACTGGAGTTGTCTGGCTGGATACGAAGGTTTTTATGCGCAGCAATAATAAGGGCAAGTTCGCTATCTGAAAAACTCTGTTTTATTGATGTAATCGCCCGAAAAAAGGTGTCCACAACCCAAGGCAGGATAAATTCTGCTCCTGCACTTTTGGTGCGGAAGTAGTCCTTTAACCATTTTTCTTGTTCATTTGTGATTCGAGCGGCAACTTGCGGCATACAGAAAACCCTCCAATGTGCCTCGGGGGTCTGGCTTCGGAGTGTACCGATTCCGAAAAAAATATCACTATATAAATAAGATAGACCTCTCGGTATTGCAATTATGTATCGAGTTTTGGCTATTTGATATCGACAATTCCTTTGAGCGTAATATCCTCTGGAAGCAAAAGGACGTTACCTGTCTGGTTATCGATAGTAACATCACCTTCAAGACAGACGGATGGATTGAAAATGATGTCGCCGGATATGCCGAGCTTAGTACATGAGCATAATGACGGTACGCCGTCTTTGAATTTTTCATAAATATTATCGAACTTGCTGTAGTAGCGAGGGTCAAGGTCAACTTGCAGGTTCTTTGTAATGTTTGCTTCGTTCAGTTGGAGTGTGCCTGTAGGGTCTAGCAGGTAGTAGTCTGACATGACTTTAAGGAGATCATCAGTACGTTTGACAGGGATAAATCGATCTCGAGTAGTTACGACAGCTTGAGCATTTGAGAAATGGGAGATTGCGGAACCCATTGCGCTCTCTATTTGGTAAACAGGTGTAGAGTTCGAATCGTGAGGATTTACAGTCTTAGGATTTACAATCAATGGAAGTTTAGGAAGTCCGTTTTCCTGTAAAGTATCCTTCAGGGCAGCAAGATCAATCCAAATATTGTTTGTATTAAAGAGGCGGTGGCGTGAAATATTTTGGAATTGCTCGAGATCACACTCAGGGCATTGGCTGACTTCGCGTAAAATCAATCGACCATCTTCATGCTGAGCCAGATGACCGCCCTTTTTATCATTTTCTGTACGTTCAGTTGCTTCCATCAGGAACGGGATATTTTCTTCGGCCATATAGCCGAGCATTCGCATGTCCAGTGTTGCACCGAGGTTGTCGATATTTGATACCAGTGCGTACTGTCTTCCCTGACGAAGAAGAGTATCCAGTACTCCGGAGAGGTAAAGAGAGGCGTATAAATCGCCATGTCCGGGAGGGTTCCATTCGTGTTCAGGGTTTTCCGGATATTCAACAGGTTCAAGTGTATCTTGTCGAATTTTTGGAAATTTATGCTGAACAAAGCACAGCGGTAATTGCGAGAGTCCGGTCATAGAGCGGAGTTCGTTCAAGGTATCGGTGTGTGTGTTGTAGCTGTTCATCAATACAAGTGGAAGAGAGCCGCCATATTCTTCTTGCCATGCGATCGCCTGCTTTACTGTGATGTCAAGAAAAGACATTTGATCTTTTACGGGAAGTAGAGATTTAGCAAACTGCATTCCCATACTTGTACCAAGACCGCCATTCAATTTTATGGCAACAGCTTTGCTCGCTAATCGTTTTCCAGCCTCTTTATATTTATTCAGTTCATCAATGTGCTTAAGGCTGGAAATTGTTACAGGCGCAATAGTGCGTTCTGGGATATGCCCTGTCGCGAGTTCTGAAACATCGGAAAGGTAACTGGAGAACAGGTCAATAACGCGAGCAGGTATTCCTTCGCGGCGCATTTTTTGTGCATATGCCGTAGGGGAAGACTCAGAATTGTATTCCTGTTCCGGTGTGTTGGAAAATGTTGAACGACGGATAGAGTTTTCTGAATGGGTATTGCGAGAACCGGATGTAGGCATAAAGACTCCCTTTTCACAGTACTAGTTATATCTCGTTAGATACAATGACATGAAATTACGGATGAATTTACCCACTACCACACTCAGAAGAAGCTGGAAGTATAATTTTTGCGGAAGCAGAGAACTTAGAGAGGGGAGAATCGAAAAAAAAGCCCGCGGTTGACAGGAACACCGCGGGCTTTTTCGTTAAATGATATTATGCAGGCAGCCGCCTTTGGCAGCCATTTTGTCCACTGATTTTGTGACATCAGGATCTTCTTCCAACGCAGGAGCATGGAAAGACTTGAGTCGGGCGTCGATGATAACCGGCCCTGTGCAGCCCCAATGTTTGCAATGGGTAAATGCACCTGCACCGTACATATCGGTTGCAGGGTCAGAACGGGTAAAGGTGACCCATAGGAAATTATCCCAGTTGGCAGCGGTAAAATCTGCGTCATCAGCAACAACAACAAGCGGGAGTGCATCAAGGTTGCCAACGTTCTTAAGGTGCTCTGCGAGGCGGAACATAGCTTCGTCGTGCTCGTCTCGCGCTGCAGTATGTTTTGGGCCTTTAACTACAACTACGCCTGACATAAAGAGCTGAGCGTTGCTGAATCCTTCGGGCAGGGTAAAGTGCGATGGAATGCTGGTGCCCAGTGTGCGTTTGACAGGGCCGCAGGCTGTCCAGATGAGTTTTGATCCCTGATTCAGACTGATCCCTGTGTAGTCAAGAGTATCAATGGTTGTGCGTGTAATAAAATGGAAGTCGCGTGAGAAATCTGAACGTTCGAGCATGTGCGTAAAGAAGTCTTTGTAATTATGGGTGGTAAGCCCCTGATTATCTTCTTTTGCTGCAAGAATGACGTACTTTGAAAGTGAGGTTTGTGTGTTTCCTAACAGTGACATTCCGCATGTAATGAGTTCTTGCGGCTGTCGTTCTTCTGCGTACGGAACATAACGTTCGCTGCCGATAGCAAGGAGCAGTGGATGAACGCCAGCCGGATCTACAGCATGCACTTCATGCACGCCATTAAAGACTGTAGGTACTAAGTCTGCGGTGAGGTCATGAATGAATTCACCAAAGACGGTATCTTCCTGAGGAGGGCGTCCAACAGTGGTGAACGGCCAGACAGCATCATTGCGATGGTACACATTGTCTACACGCATGAGCGGGAAGTCATGGGCTAAGCTGTAATATCCGAGATGATCACCGAAAGGACCTTCCGGTTTCTGTTCGTTAGGGTACACTGTACCGCTAATGCAGAAGTCTGCTTCTGCTAATATAGGCAGTTGGCCGTCACGGGTAATCATCGGCATACGGAAGCCGCCAAGAGCGCCGGCAAAAATGAGTTCAGCAATTCCTTCAGGAAGCGGCATGATTGCAGCCATTGTCATTGCCGGTGGGCCACCGACAAAAATATTAACTTTTAACGGCTCGTTGCGGCGGAGTGCTTCTGCATGATGGTAACCGATGCCGCGGTGAATTTGGTAGTGCAGGCCGATTTCTTTATCTTTTTCAAATGGAGCACCGGTAAGTTGTACACGGTACATTCCTATATTTGAGTTCATAAAGCCGGGCTTATCCGGACTTTCTGTGTAAACCTGCGGAAGAGTTACATAGCCGCCGCCATCCATTGGCCATGAATGCAGCTGCGGGAGTTTGCTGACTGTTGTGGTATTTTCCAGAACAGGACCGGTTTTTACCTTTTTGGGCATGGTTGAATAACCTGCTCGAGGTACTCCTGCATAGCGCCAAGGGCGTTTGAAGAAGTCAAATGGATCAACCTTCAGCTTAAAAATGCCTTCGAGAGCACGTAAGGTGTCACGGAAAATCCAACGTGTACGCTCCATTGTACCGAAGATATTACATACCATCGGGAACTGGGTGCCTTTTACGTTTGTGAACAGAATGGCAGGTGCTTTTGCACGGAATGCACGGCGCTGAATTTCAGCTACTTGCAGGTGCGGGTCTACCTCTTCATGCACGCGGATAAGTTGCCCGCTTTGTTCCAGATCAGAAACGAGTTGTTGTGTATTTCTGTATCGCAAGAGAACTTCCTTTACTATCAAGCTGGGTTGAAAAAAAGCTATGCCTATGTTGTGCCGCAGCAGCAAGCCCTGATGCTGCAAAGTTCGGCGCTGCATGCGTACGGTATCCATATACTGTAGCTGCAACTGGCGCTTAAAAAGACACATCTGTAACAGGATACGAGGTAGATACCTGATACCTGATTACCGTGATGTGCGTGTCCGGCATACGCTGAGTGTACTATGAGTAGAGATTTTGCGGAATAATAGAGTAAAGAATGCCTGCCCGCAAGACGCTTGCAGGCAGTTCTGCGGAATTATGGCGTTTGCTGTTTTCCATAGAGTAAAGCCCCTCTTTATCCCGATGATAAATAGGGGCTCGCGCTCAGTTCAGTCAGAATCACCTATGACTGTGACTCTTCTACTGGTGACCGGAAACAATTCTGGTCAAATATGGCTAGTCAACTTTGTGGTACGCGGATGGTGCTGCACCACAGATTGGACATTTTTCGCTGGTTGGACCTTCGTGGGTGTGACCACAAACGGAACAGTTGTAGTAATCTACGTCTACAGGGTTCTCAATGTTTTCGAGAGCTTTAGTGTAGAGTTCTGCATGGATAGCTTCTGCTTTGTTAGCAAAACCGAAGTAACGTGCTGCTACTTTTTCGCCTTCTGCTTCAGCATCTTTGATCATTGCAGGGTACATGCTTTCAAATTCATGAGTTTCGCCGGCGATTGCGTCTTTAAGGTTGGCAACGGTGTCACCAATTTTACCTGCGTTGCGGAGGTGTGCATGTGCATGGATTGTTTCTGCATCTGCAGCTGCGCGGAAAAGTTTTGCAACCTGTGTGTGACCTTCTTTTTCAGCTTTAGCAGCGTAAGCAAGGTATTTACGGTTAGCCTGAGATTCGCCAGCAAAAGCAGCCATGAGATTTTCAAGAGTCTTGGACATTATTCACTCCACAAGTGTGTTTATTTGTTGTTTTCAATTTCCTTAACAGGAATGATTACTATTTATAGTTTCGGGTCGTGTTTGTAAAGTAAAAAAATAACTTTTTATCTAGTTTTATTTTTTTACAAAAAATTCTATACCTACTGAGCATCTCAGAGCATTCAGCGTAGTATGCTTTGTATATGTGTAGGGAAAGTTGTTTGCTGGAAAACCGCATGTAGCCGTAGGACAGAGGTTATCCTAAGGGCGTCTGGCATGTGAGGTTTCCCAGCAAACAGATAGCACCGGCATACTGTTGTTCTGTGAAGGTTGTTTCCGCAGCAATGTATGTGCGATGTTTACGAATGAGCAGGAACCTGAATACAAGTGGAGTTGTACAGGTTCCTGCTTTATTTCATTATCAGCACATACTGTTACAGGCAGCGTTAAGAGCTAGTCTACCTTGTAGAACGCTGAAGGGGAGGCGTTGCAGATAGGGCACTTATCACCTTCAAACGGCCCTTCGTGTGTGTAGCCGCAAACAGAACAGTTGTAGTAGTCGGTGGCTACCGGATTATCGATGGTATCCAGCATTTTTTGATACAAGGTTGCGTGCACTTCCTCTGCTTTGTTCGCATAAGTAAAGAAGCGGTGTGCAGCTTTTTCGCCCTCAGCTTCCGCATCCTTGATCATTTGTGGATACATATCTTTAAATTCATGAGTTTCACCTGCGATGGCATCCTTGAGGTTTTCAAGGGTGGTGCTAATTTTGCCTGCATTGCGAAGGTGGGCGTGAGCGTGGATTGTTTCTGCATCCGCAGCTGCACGGAAAAGTTTTGCAACCTGTGTGTGACCTTCCTTTTCAGCCTTGGCAGCGTAGGCAAGGTATTTACGGTTGGCTTGTGATTCACCGGCAAATGCAGCCATCAAATTATCAGCAGTTTTACTCATGGGTTACTCCGTCAGATTTGTTGTTTGACAAATTGTTAATAGGAATGATTACTGTTTATAGAAAGCCAGAGGACTTGTAAAGAGGAAAAGTAACTTTTTCTAACTTTCTTCAACTGTTGAACGTCAAACAGAGACGCTCTTACGCTGTTAACCTATCTTTGTATGAGCTTATTGCCAGTATTTATTGATTTTTTATGTTGAACATAAGAAAACCTCCCGCATGTCTGCAGGAGGTTTTGTTTTTTTATTCTTTTTCGAAAGAAGATGAGGAAGGAATGTCCATCGGAGTTTCGGATGTTACGCGTTGATCTTGCTGGACGTCCGGAGGAGCTTGATTATAGTATGCTTCTTTGGGAAGAGGCGCAGGAGGCGGCATGTCTTCAGGGGCAATACCATCGTAAGATACTGGTTGCTGTGCCTGATATGTTGGGCGGGGAGTATTAGCGAATTCCAGTTTCACCTGTCCCATGTCAATTTTTAAAAAGGCAGAGTATTCCTTGCCTGCTTTAGATACAAGCTCCAATGGCTCCGCTGTGCGTCCTTTAGTAAGCAATTCATCAACGATAGTCTTATCCATTGTTCTTCCGAACATTGTTTTCCAGATGACAAACAGACAGCCGCCGTCGTCACGCTTCCAATTGGAACATGCGTATCGCTTTTCTAAGTCGAGTATTTCCCCGCCGCAAAGGGGGCATTTTCCGTCCGGCTCTCTTTCGCCAACTTCTTTTGCTTTCATTGCAAGCAGGATTGGAGCAATACTCCTATCCTTAATATGATGGATGCTTCCGGCAACAAGATGACGAATGGAGTGCATAAACTCAGGATAGGTTGTGTCTCCACTTTCAATATCTTTAAGTTTTTTCTCCCATTGTCCGGTCATTTCCGGTGAGACAATATCCGGCAGCATAGCGGAGATCACTTCAACTATTTCCTGTCCTGAATTTGTTGCCTGGAGTTTTTTACCCTTACGTTCAATATATTTTCGGGAAAGAAGGGTTTCAATAATCTGTGCACGTGTCGCAGGAGTTCCAAGTCCACGTTCCTTCATGGCGAGGCGCAGCTCTTCATCTTCCACGAATTTACCGGCAGTTTCCATGGCGCTCAGGAGTGATGCATCCGTAAAATGCGCAGGGGCTTTGGTCTGGCGTTTTACGGTATCAACAGCGTCTGTAGTGACTGTTGTCCCTTTTCTGAGAGACGGCAGGGGGTTATCCTGTGCCGTTCTCCATGGTTCCACAACCAGCCAGCCTTTATCTTTGAATACCTTGCCCTTGGCTATGAACAAGTGTTCGCCAACAAGAACTCGGACTGTCGAGGACTGGTAAACAGCTTCCTGACTGAACGCAGCAATAAAGCGGCGGCAGACCATTTCGTAAATTTTCTGCTCATCACCTGAGAGTTGCAATATGTTTGCTTTGCGCGTTGTGGGAATAATTGCGTGGTGATCAGTAACTTTTTTGTCGTTTACGCACGGAAATTTTTTACCATCTTTAATTCTGTTCACCGCCGGAACGGTTTCTTCCTTATAAAGAGGGTAGATTGCACGAAAATAGGTAAGGATTTCTCCAAAAAGTTCTTTTGTGAGGTGACGTGAATCAGTACGAGGGTATGTAATGAGCTTTTTTTGTTCATACAGTGCCTGTGCAATGGCAAGTGTATCTTTTGCTGAAAGCCCGAAGCGTGTGTTCGCCTCACGTTGAAGAGTTGTCAGGTCAAAAGGAAGCGGAGGCTTTGTAGTGCCCTTGCGGCTTGTTACTCCGTCTACTTTTCCCTCCTTTTCTGCGCAGTCTGATACAACCTGTTTTGCTCTGGACTCAAAATCGATACGCGTTTCTTTTTCGTCTTCAGGCAAGTGGTATGTTGCTGCGAAGCAGTCTGAAGGAGCATCCTGTGTTTGAGCGTCACTGTTTTCCGCTTCAGACGTGGATGCATTTTTTTTCGGTCGGCAGAAGGTTGCTTCAACAGTCCAGTAATCTTTGGGTTTGAAGTCTTCAATTTCATTGCGACGGTCGGCAAGGAGTTTGAGTACAGGGGTTTGCACTCGACCTACAGAGATAAGACGGTTTGCTTTGATGGTAAATATTCTGGAAAAGTTCATACCGATAAGCCAATCGGCTTCGGATCTGGCAAAGGCGGCAAGACCGAGATTGCGCTTCTTAGCGTCAGGAATGAGCTTACTCAAACTTTTTTTGAGTCCCTCTTCCGTCATGTCGTTTGCCCACAGACGTTTTACCGGCTTGTCACATCCTGCCATAAGATAGATGCGGCGAAAGATGAGCTCGCCTTCGCGACCAGCATCTGTTGCGTTAATAATGTCTGAGACATTTTGATCGTTGAGAAGTTTATTAAGAACAGCATACTGCCGTTGTCCTTCTTTAAGGACGGCAAGCTTGAATTTAGGCGGGATAATAGGCAGTTGTTCTATGGTCCATCGACCCTGCCATGCTTCGTGCTGTTCTTCCGGTTCAGCAATACCGACGAGGTGACCCACAGCCCAGCTGACAATGTGGGTTGCACCTTCCAAATATCCGTCCTTGCGGTTGGTGGCGTTTACATGCGGGGCAATTTCGCGTGCAACCGAAGGTTTTTCTGCAATAATTAGTGTCTTTGGCATTATCAGCCACAGGTAGGACGAACTGAGCCTTCCGTCAATGAGCTATTTTTGCCTCGTAGTTTTTGATACAGATCGGAAAGTTGCTGACGACGTGTTCGTTTTACCCAAAGCTCTTCAACTTCTTCTCTGAAGCGGGTACCAAGATGCTTTTCTATGCGGTATAAAACGCCCTCTCTACCACGGGAAACAAATATTGAGTCGCTGTATCCTTCCAGATCCAGCACATAAATTTCTCCGTCTTTATAAAGAAAGTTTCCGTAATGAAAATCGAAAAACACAATTCCTGCGTTAAGGATTTTGGCGATCAACTCAACCAGACGAGGTTGAATAGTAGGATCATCATGGTGCTGGAGATATTCTTCAAGTGTAGGAGCTTCAACATCCTGTGTTACAACAGAATATTTACTGGCGGCTAGAACATCAGGGGTTTTTAATCCCAGTAAATGTAATCGATTTGCAATGTAGGCAAAGTTTAACCCCGGGTAGTTTCGCAGACCGAACCAGTATTTTAATTTTAACTCCAATTTTGGAGTAAAAAATTTGGTGAACTGTTTGGAGTCGTTGTCGTAAAACAGAGAGCGTTTATTATTTTTTCGTAAGCACGTCATAGTAAGTCCTTCTTATTCCACGGACAGTGGCACAAGAAGGTGCGCGCACGCCCGCATCTCAAAGGTTCTAATGCCGTTGAGATAGACGTGTTTAATATTTTAAACCTGTTAGCGCAATAGGAAAAACTGTCTAGTATAGACGATGTAAGGTTACTTGAACGTTACTTTTACATTACACTTCTGTAATTTTTCAAAGTTTGTAGAAAACGCGACCGTAGTTTTTCGCTCATAAGGCTTTTTTTGACAGCCGGAAGTTTCAAGAAACCACCTAAGATAGAGCGCATAAAGTTCTCTGCCTTACTATTGGGATTGTCGAAAATAAGGTTCTGTAATGTATCACGTTCAAGCGACTGTAAGAGTGCTCTTTCGAAGGTGTCCTCAGGATGAATGATGCGTTTAGGCGATTTTACGAGAACCAATGCTTTAGGTTTACACTGCAGAACACAGACTCCACATCCAAGACATTTGTCCTTGTCAATAACTGCAAGTTTTTTTGGGCGTTTACCGTCAATTATAGCGCCGTAGCGTTCTTGCATTGTAATGGCATCTACCGGACATGCTTTTACGCACACACCGCAACCAATACATTCCTCTGAGGCACATGTGGCAATAAATGATGATGATACTAAAATGTTTGTGTAGCCGGTTTTTTTGATGCCATTCATCAAGTTGCAGCAGCAGCCGCAGCAATGACAGATAAATCCCACATCATTTTTTACATTGTCAGCTGTTAGGGTGAATCCCATATCTTTTGAACGGGCAAGGATGTCCCGCATTTCTTCTTTACTTGATCTCCTGGCAAGGTTGTTTCTGATAAGAAACTCTGCTCCGTCGCCGATAGTTGTGCAGGTGTCGAGAGGGACGTTACATTGCTGTTCGCCAAGGTGATGTTTTTCATGCCTGCATGAGCATAGCCCAACTGCAAAAGAAGATTGATTGTCAATTAGGGCTTCGGCACGTTCGTAATCAAGTACTTCAACGTGCGGATCGGAGATTACAGCATCTTCGTAGGGGAGGGTGCGCATGATGGAAATTTCTTGTCCGTCAGAAAAGTTTGCATCAAAGAAATCTTGTCTGCCAAACATGTATTGCTGGAAAAGCTCCGCCCATTTTTTTTGAGGAAGGTCTTTTCCGGTGCGCATCATTGTGAATTCAAAAAAGCCCACAACAAAAGGGCTGACCATGTATTCGTATTCATTACCGTTCCAGATATCGCAGATCAGACCTTTTTTACATAACCCATCCAGAGAAAGGCGCAGTTTGTTTTTTTCAAGATGTGTAATGCGTGCAATGCGTTCGAGTGTTGCAGGGCGATACGGCATGGACACAATCAATTCTGCCTCTGCAGGAGTGTAGAGGTAGGTCACCATTTCCTTCATGGCATCGTTCCAAGGCATGCGTACCAGAGATCCATCAAGTTTTTCTCCGAGTTCTTTGTAGATGTCTTTGGCAATGATGTGTCCCATGATGATGTCCTTTTTGACGTGGCAGTTACGTGTTGTCTGTGAAGCCGGTGAGTTTACGCAGGCAATGTCCTGAGTTGATGACAATGGAAAACAGGGGCGGGGTGCTCTTCTTGTCTTTTTGAATAGCGTATTGCCCCGGTAAGGGCTCTGATCCTTCCGGGGCTTTAGTGAACCCTCTTGATTGCAGGAACGTTTCTTGTTCCTGAAGAGCTTTTTTTTCTGAAAATGAGTTGTTCATTCACTATGACTACGCGTCTTCGCGAAGTGCCTCAAGTCCCTCTCCGACCATTGTAGGAATAAATTCCTGAACATCATAGTCTGCAATGTCATTTTTATGAAATGGATCTTGTTCAAGAATGGTATTGAGTTCTGACTTGGAATTCGCGCGAGCAAGGATTACGCCGCCGTTACGGGGAACCTTTCTACCGGAAGCAATAAAATTACCGAGGGAATATTGTTTTTTTAAGTATTCAATATGAGCTGGCAGGTGAGTTTCTACTTGGTCTAATTCGCATTTGTAAGTGAGGGAAACAATAAACATGGATACTTCCTTTATGTTTTTCTCTAAGTGTCTGCTTATTCAATAAAAAGCGAAAGCATTGTATGGCGTTATGAAGTGAAGTCAAGAGTCTGTTTTAAGAAAGACTTAAATTATGACATGTTATGTATTTGAAGAGATATTGTTGTAATGTTTTTAGGGGCTTTTAATTCTATTGTTGTATTCTTCTAAGTAAATTGCATTCTTATTAATGCAGAAAAAACATGCAATATTACAGTGAAGTAGTCTTTTCTTTAGTATTATATGCTGAAATCTAAATTATTTTTCTATGCATATACTTCCTAGTACAATCTTTTTTGTGTCACTTTAAGATAATTAAAAAAGATCGTACCTACATGGGGGAATCAGTATGTTTAAAAAATATGGCATCTTATTAGCTATTTGTGCAGCGTTGTTATTAGTGGGTTGCGGTAACGATGGCCCTACATCAGAGCCGAAAGCTCCTGAAATGAAAAAAGAAATGCCAAAAGAGGCAGCTCCTGACACCACAACACAGGAATCTATGGATGATAAGGGTGCTGGTGTTGAAGAAGCAATGCCTGAAGAAAATGTTGAAAAAGGAATGCCTCAGGAAGAAATGAAGCAGGACGAAACAGATAAAAAAGATACTGACATGAAAACTGAAGATCAGGATTCCATGAAAAAAGACATGGATAAGACAATGCCTGAGAAGAATAGCACAGAAGGGCAGAAGACTTCCGGTCAACATCTCCCTGTTTCTGATGTTTTGAACACATAGGTTGTAATGGAACAGGAAGCCGCCTGTGCTTCCTGTTCTTTCATGGTTAGCAGCCCTCAGGGTATAAATGTGAGGTGTGTCCATGAAACATCGGGTGTTAGGGAGCCTGTTACTAATGGTTCTGTTATCAGGGTGCCATCTGTTTGATTCTGATATTGCACCGAACGAACTGATAGGACAGACCGTTATAGTGACGCTGGAGTCGGGGGCTTTTCCTGATTCTACTATTACGATGCAGTTTATTTCTTCCAAAGATATTGTATGGAGAACTACTGGAAATCTGGGACGGTCATCTGGGTCGGCAGACTATCTGATTTCCAGAGTTAATCCTCAAACCTTGTTGGTTACATGGCGAAGTGAGCGGGCTCACGTTAGTTATGTGATCACAATGGATTTTGATTCAGAGCGATGTTTTTTGGTGCGGGTTGATAAAGGACAAAATTTATTATCCGAGGGTGTAGTTGCATTCGAGTAGTTCAGGGTTAGTAATGGATAAGTACATATGGCGGGTGTAGTTATGCGTAAAATTCCCATTCTACTGTTTTTTGTTTTCTTTGTGCAAATTACCGCATGCGGTATGGCGCAACAGGTGGATATCCAACCAGAGGATCTGGTTGGAAAAACGTTAAAAGAAACGTGGCGCAGAGGCAGTTTTGTAGGGGCTTCTTATAAAACATGCATTCTTTCTCCTACAACTATGCGCTGGTATGCTTTGACCGGAAATTTAAAAGGAAAGAGCGAGGAAGTGAAATATGCCTGTACCAAGGTCGGGCGTGAAATTCTTCAAGTCTCTTGGCGTGAAAAAACTACGGGCTCTCAAGCTGTCGTTACCTATAATTTTAAGACAATGACTATGTTTGGAGTTATTGTCGAGAAGGAGCGCGACTTTTTGTTGCAGGGCACGTTTACGATAGAAAAATCAAAAGATATGTCTGATGATGGAAAAGAGTTGCCGGAGCTGTTTAAAAAAGAAGCGACAACTGAATAGGCGGGGTGGGCTATGAAAAGGCTGTTTGCAGCGATACTCTTGATGATGATGGTAGTATCAGTCAGTTATGCTGAGGAAGAAGAGGTTCCAACAGCAGAACAGAAGACTACGGTTACAACAGAGGATTTAGTCGGAAGAACTATCGCCTATACATGGCAGAGCGGTCCTTTTAAGGGTGCTTCTCATCTCTTGCTTGTTGTAGACCCTAATACAATGCAGCTTTCTGTTGAGTCCGGAACAGAGATGGCCAGTCCGAGCACTATCAAGTTTGATGTTGTTCAGGTTTCAGACAAAGTGTTTTATCTCACATGGCGAAGTGAGGAATATGCTCAGACGCTAGTGATGACCTTTAATTTTTCTACAAACATGATTTATGAAGTAGTTGTTTCTGAAAAGACAAACTATTTATCAAGAGGTCCGTTTGTGTTGAAAAATTAATTGAAGGACAAGCAAAAAAGCCCTCGCAAGAGGGCTTTTTTTTATGAGAAAAGTTGATGCAACTTGCTGTTACTTATTGGTAAGCAAGCCTTCAGCGATTTGTGCGAAGCCGCCTCCACCGCGTTTTTCAGTAATCCAGGAAGGCTTGTGCTCAATGGTATCTAAAAATTCCAGAACATTTGCGACACCTACTGAATGCGGGAAGTATCCGAACATCGGAGCATCATTAGGGGAATCACCAGCGTATACTACCTGTTCACGTACTGATTCAAGTTCAACACCGAACTCTTCAAGTAAAATACGTGCAGACATTGCGAGTTTGTCATACTGACCGAACCACGCATTTACATGAATAGAACTGATTTTAGCGGTTGTACCGGCAGTTGTGCAGATCTCTTTGATTTTTTGAACAGCTTCAGTTGGCAGTGCTGGAACATCTTCACAGAAATCGATAGCGATATCTGTTTCACGGTATGGTTGGTCTGCTGAGATAGCACAGCCCGGAACTTCTTTTACGACTAGTTCACCAAGTTCAGCGAGTTTGATTTTATGCTGGCTGCGTAATTCGTCTTCAGTAGCATAACGGCGGATCATTTTTTTTGTATCTTCATCATAGCGGAAGTAAAATGCGCCGTTTTCTCCCACAACACCGTCAACTGGCCACATGCGGGCTATTTGGTCGCACCAGCCGGCAGGGCGGCCAGTAATAGGAATAACAATAAAACCGTTTTCCCGTAGCAGTTCAAGTGCAGTGTAGGCTTCTGCACGGAGGCGTCCCTCGTCTGTGAGAGTGTCATCAATATCTGTTAAAATGTAGCGGATGTTTTTTTTAACATCTGCCGGCATAGTAGAAAAAGGCTTCATGAAAAATATCTTCTCCGGAGCTTGGTTTCGTATTCTGAATCAAGCTCTTAAAAAAAGAGGGCAAAATATTTTGCCCTCTTTTTGTTAGTTCTTTGTAAGCAGGTGTAGTGCCTACTATGCAGTGTTGATGTCCTAGATGATATTCTGACGAATTTTAGTAACAGCAACTTCTGCAATAATAACGATAGTGAAGATGCACAGCAAAATGAGTGCAACCTGCTGCCAGCGGAAGAGGTTAAGCGCTGTATCAAGTGCAACACCGATACCGCCTGCACCTACCAGACCGATAACAGAGGATTCACGTACGTTGATGTCCCAACGGAAGAGTGCAAGACCCCAAAATGCAGGGGCAACCTGTGGCCAGTATCCTTTCAAAAGGATGCTGACGGTAGGAGCACCGGCAGCACGGAGTGCCTCAATAGGACCGTGATCTACTTCTTCCAGTGCCTCTGCCAGCAACTTGCCACAGAAACCGATGGAACGGAAGCCAATGGCGAAGGTGCCTGCCAGAGCGCCCGGGCCGAAGATTGCTACAAACAAAATAGCCCAGACAAGGGAGTTAACTGTACGGGAAGATACAAGAATGAACTTGCCGAACCAGTTAAGAATCGGAGATCTGGTGATGTTGTTTGCAGAAAGCAGAGCAACAGGAACTGCTAAAAACAGAGCCAGAATAGTGCCGAGCGATGCAATATTCAGTGTTTCAATAAGTGCTTCGTGAATATTTTCCTGAGTGTATGACGCAAAGTCAATTGGCCACATGCGGGTAAAAAGATCCTGCAACTGGTATGGCGCGTCGTAGAGGAATTCTGGAATAATTTCTACGGTGCTCAGAGAAAATACAAACAGGGAAACTGCACCAAGATACACCGCAAAACGGGCAAGGCGCTGCCCGGGTGTGAATCGTTCCCATGTCATTGTATTAGTCATTGAAAATCGCCTTTATCTTAACGGAAAGAAGTTCGCTCAGCATGATCAGTGCTACGATGGAAATAAGGATCGCAGCAAGGAAGTCATAATCAAAGCGCTGGAAAGCAGCAAACAGGGTACCACCAATACCACCTGCACCAACAATACCTACCATTGTAGAGTTACGCAGGTTTGCGTCGAACTGGTAAGTAGCAAAGCCGATGAAGCGGTTGAATACTTGTGGGAGTACTGCAAAAATAAGTACACTCATAAACGGTGCACCAGCTGCTTTCATTGCTTCTACTGGCTTTAATGAAATTTCTTCAATAGCTTCAGCAAAAAGTTTGCCGATGAAGCCGATTGAAAGGAAGATCAATGTCAGGATACCTGCAAGAGGTCCGAAACCTACAGCTTTTACGAAAAGGATCGCAAAGATAACCGGGTGGAAAGAGCGGCATACAGCAATAACAGTACGAGCTGGCCACGTTACCCAGTCTGGCATGAGGTTTCGTGCAGCACACATGCCGATAGGCAAAGAAAGACCAATGCCGAATGCGGATGCAATAACTGCAATCTCAATGGTTTCGATGAGGTTCTCAACAAGCAGTTTCCAACGCTCAAAGTTCGGCGGAATCATTTCACTAAGGAACTGAGCGCCGTTACCGAGACCGTTGATGAAACGTTCCCACGTAAAATCAAGAGCATTCAAAGCATAAAAAACGTAGCAGGCAAGAATGAGCCAGCCGAGTCGCACTAATGGCTTTGTTTTGAATGGTGACTTTTGTTGTGCTTCCGTGGTCATGAGAGCCAGTCCTCACCGCCGTAAATTTCAGATAAGTGGCTGTCTTTAAGATCGGACGGATTACCATCAAAAATGATTTTACCCTTGCTCATACCGATGATTCGGTCGCAGAAGCGTTTAGCAAGGTTAACATCGTGAATGTTGATAAGAACAGGGATGTGCTCAGTAGAAGAAACCTTTTTGAGCAGTTCCATGATTTCAACAGATGTTTTCGGGTCAAGAGAACTTGTAGGTTCGTCAGCCATGATTACGTCAGGGCTTTGCATCATTGCACGGGCAATACCCACGCGCTGGCGCTGACCGCCGGAAAGGCTGTCTGCACGCTGGGTTGCAAACTCACCAAGACCTACATGGTCGATGAGTTTAAATGCACGGTTGATGTCTGCCTGATCAAATTTGCGTAACCATGCACGCCATACAGGGGTGTAGCCCAGACGACCGCAGAGTACGTTTTCGATAACAGTCAGGCGTTCAACAAGGTTGTATTCCTGAAAAACCATGCCGATGCGACGGCGTGCAAGACGCAGATCCTTACCGGAGCAAGAGGTAATTTCCTGACCTGCTACAGTGATGCTGCCTTTGCTTGGTTCAATCAGACGGTTGATACAACGCAAAAGAGTGGATTTACCGGTACCGGAAGGACCGATGATACCAACAGTTTCTTCGCCAGAAACTTCAAAAGAAAGACCTTTAAGAACAGGTTTTCCTTTTACATATTCCTTTTCCAAATTCTCGATCAAAAGGGAACGGGTTTCCCCGTTCCCTTTAAAGGTATTTTCAACAGACACGTAAGACTCTTATTTCTTTTTAGCTTTTTTAGCAGCTTCTTTAGCAGCCATTTTCTTCAGACCGTCAGCGTTGTAGCTGGTGCCGGTAGCATCAGCGATATCGCGAATAACTTTCCAGTCTGCTTTGTATGTTACTGGGTAGAAGCGATCAGCGCCGTGGAAGGATTTCTGCATGGACTCAGGGAAACGGTAAGTGCTGAATGCACCGATAATTTTCTGAGCAAGCGGTGCACAAAGCTGGCTGGAGTAACCGAAGGAAGATGTAGGGAATTTAGGGCTGCGGTAAACAATGCGGAGTGCATCTGCTTTAACGCGGCCAGCGGCTACCATGCGGTCGTATACGTCGGAAGCAACAGGAGCTGCATCGTAGTCACCATGTACTACGCCGAGGATAGACTGGTCATGTTTACCGGAGTACACAACAGTGTAATCTTTATCCGGAGTGAGACCTTCTTTAGGGAAGAGAGCACGTGGAGCAAGGTTACCGGAGTTAGAAGAAGCAGAAGTGTGTGCTACTTTTTTGCCTTTGAGGTCAGCCAAAGATTTAATTGGGCTGTCCTGTGGTACAACTACGATAAGGTTGTAACCCTGGAAGCCTTCCGGGTAGCCTTTAACAGCCATTGGTACGTAACCTGCGAGGTTAACAGCAAAACCGGTAGGGCCTGTTGAGAAGCCTGCAATGTGCAGTTTACCGGAACGCATTGCTTCAACTTCAGCAGCGTTAGATTGTACGGTGTAGTAAATTACACGCTTGCCGGTAGCTTCTTCGAGGTATTCCTGAAAATCAGCAAAAGCATCACGGTATACAGCTGGGTCTTCTACAGGAGTGTAGGTAAACACCAGTGTGCTAGGATCTTTACACTCGCCGGCAGGTGCGAGGTCTGCAACAAGGTCATTATCCTCATCACAGTAGTTTGTATCCAGACCACCTCGGTTAGAGCAATCTGCAGCAAAAGCAGGAACAGACGCTAACAGAAAAGCCATGGCAACAAGCAACATAATTTTTTTCATGTGGTTCTCCAGCATAAAGCTAAGCAATTAACACATCCGGACAAGCGGTGTGCATCCATCGTTAAACGAAAAAAACTCGAACGACCTATTCTTCGGCTCTCATAGAGTATGTAACCGGTTAAGACAATAGGAAGGCGGTAAAATTTTCGCGTTTGCGGGATGAAATATGTCAAAAATATGTCAAAAAAACAATAAAAAGGTTATTTATTGTGAGATGTTAAGTTTCACTGTTGGAATGACATTACAATATGATAAAAAATGTAAAAAGCATGCTTTTGAACAGCGTTTAGAACGCCTTGAAATTGAAACAGTTTTCATCGCTGATATCTGGATATTTAATTTGTTAGAATATCATGTGGTTGGAGAGCGTGTTATGAAAGAGTCTGCTAACTAGTCCTTTTTATGTAGGCAAAAAACACATTGATAAAAGATGAAGAGTTGAGAACAATGCATAGTTACGTACCGCACGTTTCGTATAATGTGTGCGGAAAAATAGAAAATTAGGAGAATAGTATGCGATATATGACTGCTTTTATTGTTATTGCCCTGTTGATGGTTCCAACCTTTGCGTTGAGTGCACAGGAAGTTCCGCGTCAGATTGTACTGAATGAGACTGGAAAGTCTAAAGTAATGCCTACGTCGGGTACTCTTTCTTTTTCACAGGTGAACTATGTATTGTTAAAGCAGAATGGTAAAACCGTAACTGCTCAAGATGCTAAAAACAAATTGGCTTCGATGACCAAAGAGTTGACTGCAAAGTTGAAAAAGAATTTAGCGTTTGCAAAAGGATTTACCAAAGATTTTGATGCGAATGTGTCGTTTTCTCCGCGTTACAAGAGAATTGACTCTAATAATGTCATTGAAGGGTATCAGGCGCGTGCGAGCTACTCCATCACAGTGCTTGATCTTGCCAAGGCACAGGATGTGACACAGGCTGTTTTGAACAGCGGTGTTGAAGAGGTTTCTCAGCTTTACACACAGATTGATGAAGCATCACGTCGTTCTTGCGAGAAGGAAGCTTTAAAACAAGCGGTTGAGCGCGGTAAAGATCGTGCTGCAACAATGGCAATGCTTATGGACAGCGAGCTTGGAAAGATCAGCACAGCTGTGATTAACTCTGACGGTGCACCACGTATGTACATGGCAAAATCTGCAATGGCAGACGAAGCAAACATGTATGAGCCTCAGGCCTCCACTTGTTCTGTGCGTGTTGAACTTGTGTTCTCTGTTAAGTAGCTCACTATAATCTAAGTAGACACACAGCTTATGAAAAAACTTCAGCTTGTTTTATTGGCGGGACTGTTACTGGTTGGAATGTTCGTTCAGCCAGTTTCAGCACAGCGTTTAGAAGATGCGACTCCTGCACAGGTCTATGAGTTTATGCAGAAGAATACCGGAAAGTATCTTGTGCTTGATGTACGAAGTCTTCAGGAATTCTCTGAAGGCCATATTGAGGGTGCAGAGTTTTTTCCTGTTTCCGCATCCGGTTTTACAACGGCTGTGCAGCGCCTGCCGAAAAACATCACATACATTGTCTATTGTCGTTCTGGAAACAGGAGTCAGACTGCCAAGCAGGTAATGCAGGAAGCAGGACTTTCTCTTCTTCATCTCGATGGTGGGATCAGAGCATGGAAACAGGCTGGATACCCGGTTAAAAAGTAAGACGGCGTTCGTATTTTATATAAGAGCTATCGTTTTTGTGTCCTAAAGGTAGCAAGAGCGGTGGAATGAACAATGCGTTATTTTTGTGACAAATAAATACGTTGTTTTTGGCGCGGTCTTTTTAGGCCGCGCTTTTTTCGTTATTGAGACAGTCCTGAAGTTTTAGGCGTGAAATAATGAAGCTGTCGATAATCATCTGACCAATATAAAAAACGAGAATGGGGAAAATTGAGGTCGGGTGGGATGATGCATAGGTTACGCTCCAGAGTGCGACGGAAAGTGACATTGGCTTTTCTGAAGTGATGAAAATAAACGAGCGGTTATCTTTTCTGTTAAGCTTCAGAAGAAATTTTCCTGTGAACAGGGCGAGTATGAGCATGACTATGTGCAGTGTTGCGCTTGGAAAGAACGTATGAACAATATCTCCAAGCTGTAATTGGTGGAAGAGGTCTGCTTCTCGTGAGCAGGATATATAGACCAATACTGTCAGGCAAAGTATTGGAACATAATGCGACAGCTCTTTGGTTTTGTCTGGGAGGGTCGGGAATGTTCGACGCAGGATTTGTCCTACAAAAATAGGAAGAAATACATACCCGAAAATTTTAGCAAGAATCATCGTCGCGCTTACCCCCTGTGCACCGCCAATCCAAATAAAAATGTTTAGCGGGATACTGACGATGCCGACAAGGCTGAGGCCAATTAATAAGACAACCGCTGTAATGCGATCTCCATCGGCACTCATGGTCATTGCCATTGCTGCTTCAAGGGAGTTTGGAAAGCAGCATATTAAAATGAAGCCAAGGGCGAAGTCGTCAGTCAGGGCAAAGAGTTTGGTGAAACCGGAAGCCATAGCCGGGTATGCAATAACCGCAATGACGGTTCCCGCCAGAATTATTTTTAGGTACTTTCTGAGCTGTCCGGCTTGGCCGAAGTTCATATTAAGCCCTTGGGCAATGAAAATTAGAGCAACAAGCGGCGTTGTTAATGGGTAAGATGTGAGCATCTCCTGAGAAAGAGGCAGACGGACTCCAAATGCTATTGCTATGAATACTCCGAAGAGGAGTAAGTTTCTGTTTCCCAGTTGAAGGATTCGCTGAAATTCTGTTGGTATACCCATATAACTTCTCCAGCACCTAGCAGCGCGAACGTATTACTCTGATTATGAAAAAATGATTATGATAGTAGAGATAGTCCTAAATACGTTGTGCGTCGAGAAAATGATAGAGTTTGAGCTGTATGATTATCAGAGAGATTCATATTGAGTGTGGCTGTGTATGCGATGAGTGTATGGTATGATTTTGGGTAAAAAGAGAAGGGAGTGGTCTATGCTCGATAACTATACACGGATTAAAGGAATTGAATATAACGCATTGCAGGCAGATGCTCATGATTTCACCACAAAAGATCGTGAAAGATTTTGTAAGGTGGTTCGAACTGCTCTTGAAGAAGTTTTTACCGATGCGGATGTTTTGGTAACATGCACACAGGCACCAGAACGTATCCACTTTATTACTGATGGAACAGAAACTGCTGA
>NZ_JADMLB010000038.1 GCF_015482765.1 Halodesulfovibrio sp. | reverse complement strand
TCTGAGGTCTGCCCCTAATCTGTACCGGTAGATTTTAGAGAAATTTGGCTAGTTGAATGGTTAATCTGTGTACGGGCAAAGTCGTTTGGAGTCATATTTTCAAGAGAAGAATGAGGACGAAAATCGTTATATTCTTTCCGCCATGTTTCAATCTTCTTTCGAGTATCAGAAAGTGATAGGAACCAATGCGTATTTAAACACTCATCTCGAAAACTTCCGTTAAAAGACTCGATAAACGGGTTGTCTGTAGGTTTTCCCGGTCTTGAAAAGTCCAGCGTTACATTATTTTCATAGGCCCACTTATCGAGTGCCTTGGAAATGAACTCGCTACCATTATCTACTTGAATGCGATGCGGCTTACGTCCTGCAAACAACCGTAGCCACTCAATGACAGTAGTATTGTTGGAATAGCTTGGTAGCTATGAAGTTTAATTTTATAACATTAGCTAGTTATCAAGCTGAATAAAAGAACGAGAAGAAGACTTCTCCCCCTCAATAGTAGTGGTTGTGACTAATCCTGTCTTGATTGTTGATAATGTGCGCGGTGAGGAGTAGGGAAGAATTCTTGATTTGTATAATTGTGAATAATCGGAGCAGTTATGAATGAAGAACAGATGCGTGAAGGGTGCCTTGAAATGATCGAAGACATTTTTGAAGAAGGTGAAGACGTAGACTGGCCTATTCCTGCTGATCATGACGTTGTGTCTATACAAATTCTTGGAAGCGAGGATGAGTATGTTCTTGCAACTGAGAAGTACGGCAAAAAAGAGTATGAAGATGCAGATGAGTTTCTGGATGCTTTAGTTGCAGTAGAAAAAGCATACGGAACAGAGGAAGCTTTGCGGTTTACCTATGAAAATTTAAAGGCTGCGTCTTAAGCGGCTGCGTGTTACGCAAAAAATTCATAGTTAACATAAAAGCCGTTACGCGCTGACACCTATGTTTTTTGCGCAATGTTTCTCTCTTTTAAAGTCAGTAAGTTATCAAAATTTAATCCTTCCGAAAGTGGCTTTGTTCACATTCGGGGGGATTTTTGCTTTTCTTTTTCAGGAGCAATGCGTTAGCCGGAATTCACAATGGATAGGGCGAGTGGGATAAAGTAAAAGGATCTTGTATGGACAATTAGTGGCTTTTTATCAATTTTGCCTAAGTTCGTTCATGATCGTTGCCTTTTTATGCCTTTTTTAATAATGAAATCGGTCTATTGGGTTTTGTAATAGGTTGTTTATAATTGTTGTCTGCAGATTGTCATTATCTTGCGTAATTTTGAGGAAGAAGAGGCCCTAATGAATTCACCACAGCGTCAAATTATTATTAATTTAGAGCGATCACGCGAAGCAGCATCCTTTGTAAATGAAGAAGGCTATACAGATAAAAAATATTTAATTCAGCAAGATGCTGTGGATAAGTTCGCCTCACTTATTAATGAAATTCTGGGTAGGATAGACGTATTTCATGAGAACCAAGCGGAGGATTCTCCAACCTACATGCGTACACATGACGTGATTACGGTTGATGGAAAACGTGGTTCGGGGAAAACAACTTTTATTTTAAACGCCTACAGCACGCTTGACAAAAGTGTAAGAGATAAAATCCTTTTTGTAGGGGTAATTGATCCCACTTTAATAGAAACACGCGAGCATGTCTTCGTTACCATTGTTTCTCATATCAAACGAGAAGTTGATAAGTGGTATGCTCGATCTCAAGGTAGAAATGCACCTCGCAAATATGAAGAGTGGCGTAGAAGTTTGCGTGAATTGGCAGGAGGGATGACTTTACTTGATGGTGTTGGGCAGAATCATATGCAAAGTGATGAATGGATGGATGAACACTTTGCGATGGAACACGGACTTCGGAAGGCACGTTCGGGAGGAACATTGGAAAGGGCTTTTCATGCATTTATTAATAAAAGTCTAACGTTGCTGGATCGAAAGGCCTTTCTCATTGCATTTGATGATATTGATACCGATTTTTCCAAAGGTTGGCCTGTTCTTGAATTACTTCGTAAATATATGACTACCCCTCAGTTGATAACCGTTCTTTCAGGGGACTTGAATTTGTATTCAACTTTGGTTGAGAAGCAACAGTGGGCAACCTTGGGGTTAGATTTTTCAAAATCTCAAGACGCTTCTGATCGACATAAAGAGATGGTTGAGGAGCTTGTTGACCAGTACCTGTTAAAGATATTGCGAACACCTAATCGGATCGAGCTGAAAACAATTTGGGATTGTGTTTCAGACAAGAGAACTCTTGTAACTGTGGCTAAGAAGAACAGTGAGAAAAACAGGACGTTGCATAATATTATGCATAAGTTTTGTGAGTCGGTCTTGCGTATCGCACAGCGAGGTCAACGAGAAAGAGCTATATCTTTCTTGCTACAGTTGCCTCCTAGAACAGTAATGAGTCTACTTTTTGTAATAGACAAGGTATCATCATCAAGTTGGGACGTTGATACCACGGATAATGTATTAGTCGAGCTAGGTGATGTTTTTTATGTTTGGCTTCAAAAATATGAGTATACTCGTAGTCATTTGGCCCAACTTGATTCTCAAGTTGTTATGTCCAAGCTACTTAAAATTTATGAAAATCAGAATTCCGAAAATGGTAGATTTAGTTTAGTACCAAGTTTTGTCAATCTTCATGAAAGCAATGTATTGATGCTGATAGGAGCACACATTTCCTATGTCGCTTCTTATTCTAAAACTTTTTATTTTGACTACTTAATTCGGCTGCTACTTACATCAACTTTTTTGAAAAATAATAAAGATGGGGTGTCTTTTGCCTTGTATAAAAGGCATGCAGAACTAGAAGTAGCTGATCCTGCACAAATTGTACGATGTTATTTATCTGCAGCTTATCCTGAAGGGTGGAGTAAGAGCGGCCTAGCATTACAACATGGGACATTACAACTATATTCCGATAGCACAAAGACATTTAGAGAGATGCGGAAGTCTTCTGCGGGGAAACTTGATCCCGTAGTAACTTTTAATAGTGCTGGTTCATTGTTTGTAAATATAACGTCGTGGCATAGGTATATTGCAATGCTACCTATTTCTGTTGTTAGGAATAGAGATAGTAGTTTTACGCATTTTTCAATTTTCAATATATTGGGTCAGCTTGCAAGTTTGATGTGTCATGATGACTTGCATACTCAGCTTAAGCAGGCAGGGAGCATCAAACGGGCTGCCGCTGTCTCAATAAAGCAATATGAAGATATCGACGAGGAAGACTTTTTTACTGATATTGAAGAAGATTTTTCTTTGCTAGGGCTTGCTTCTTTCGAAAAAGCTTTTAAAAAGTGGATGAGATGTGATTTGTTAAAGTATCCAACTCATATTGAGTTGCTTTCTAGAGCCTGGGATAAATTTTTTGTTGCAGTGAAGACCTTGCCTTCAAGCTTTAAAGATGATGGTCAATTAGCAGGTGCTATACTACATCGCTGGTTAGTAATGTTTTTGAATGCGGTATTGGTAGAAGAAGCACGCAGTGTTACACGTGGACGGCTTAAAGAGAATAATCCAATTACTGAAGATAAAATTTTTGAAGATAACTTGTTGGTTCTTTCTCAACCCAGCCAATCGCCATTTCATGCGAAAATGTCTTTGATTGAGATGAAAAAAGTTCCGTTTTTTGAATGGCTTTTCGCCTGTCCCCTTTGGACGCATTATTTGGAACAAGGTTCCCTTGTCTTCATGAAGCACTGTGACATAATGTCAAATTTTGAATTGTATGAATCGTCAGATGCGCTTGAACAAGCTATTGAGGTTCAATACCGCTATGCTAGTGATAATGAGAGTCAGAATGAAAAATCAACCTACTATTATTTGAATTCATTAGCTAGTGTTGGGCTAGATACAGAAAATAAAGATGTAGAACTGCATAAATATACGCAGTATAAAATGCTAACTTCTAACTGCACAAATAAATTTTTATCAACCCTTGAATCCGATTACGGATTGTCAAATGTGAATGATAAAAGCGACCTTGATTTATTTATTAAAAAGTTAAAAGGGCATATGAAAAATGCCTTTGTTATTAAAGGGCTTGCACAAGAAGTAAAAAGTTTTTGGAAAAAAGCTGAATGTCCTCTTGAGACAGACGAGCTATTTAAGTTTATTCGTTCTTTATTAATAGGGTTAGGGTCAAATTATAGTTATGAGCTTGTAATTCCGAACAATAAAAATACACAAGGGTATCAACAATATATTCTGCCTGCGTTTCTTACCTACGTCGTAAAACCCTATCTAAACGATAAGGGGATTGAGGTGTAACTGATGCCTTCATTAACTATTTCGATCTATGAAGCTGTCCTTTCTTCACGAGAAGTACTTGAAGGCTATTTACAAAGACAATTGTTGGAAGGACGGGAAGTAGAAAGCAAAGCTTTTGTGACTGTACGTCGGAGGACAGAATATCGCCCTGATTATGCGTATAAAAATGAGATGCGTCGCGTTTTTGGTAATAACCCATCAACAAGTCATATTATAAGTACTGCCGTTAATGATATTGCTGAAGAGTATGTTCGATATGACGGAAATCGTTTTGTAATACCTTTGGGAAAGTTTGGGGAATGGCAAGAGATAATAACTCGCGTTTCTCCATTGCTTGTGATGGCTCAAGCTGCCATTCAGCGGTGTGAGACAGATTGCTATGGGACTGCAGAGGATTTCTTTTTAGAGCAAATTACGTATTCTTCTTTACCTGAGATGGATCATCGTTTGTTACGAGACACATTGGCAAAGCGTGGTCTTGCAGAACTACATATGCATTTAAATGGGACCACTGAAGCTGATAAGGTTTGGCTAGACGCGTTATTGGCACCAAAACCATTTGCGCGTTCTTTACGTGATGCAATGGCTGGAAATATCATGGAGCAGCTAGAACAAAATGGACATGTGTTAACCACAGTCCCCCAAATATACCTTGCACTACGTTTAGCAGCACAGCTTCGTTACATGCTGGTTCAGGCGTTATTTAATGATACTTATCCATCACAAAGGGAAATAGTACGCATTTGTGACCGTGGAGCTTTTGAGGAGGACATTGTTTCAGGTTCCCTTCCAAGTGAGCACCCCATTAGTTTAACTCAAGAGGGTGAAGAATATGATACTCCTATGCAGCAGGAAGGTCGCTTTTTGATCAAAGCTTTGCAAGCGCTGAAAGATGATGATCCTAGAATTGCTGCGATGCTGCATTGCTATTTACTTATACAATCCTGTTTTACAGGTTTACTTATTCAGCAGAGGAATCAAAGTGGATTCGATCAATTTCAGCGCATTGCAGATAATAAACTTCGTGATCCTTCTGAAGAACAATATGAATATCGCTTTAATCAATTAAAAAGACATCAGCCTAGTGAACAAAAGTTTATTGAAGGGCGTTTTGCTCCAAAAAAAACAATTGCGAAGAATGTGAAACTGTTGAGCAACATTGTTGAGGGATGGAAGGGCAGTGAAGGGATAATCGATAAAAACATTAATTTAAATGTGGTTGCAAAGGCTCTTTCGCTTACAGCGCATTTTATTAAGATGAAAGATAAAGACTCCGCCCCATTATTTCGACATCACTCTTTGCGGCGTATCACATTTAAAAATGCTATTCGGTTATGCCTTGCATTAAAAGCTAACGAGAAATTAAGCCCATTTGTAACTTCTGCAGATGCTGCTGCAAATGAGCTTCATGCATCACCTGAAGTTTTTGCGCCAACATTTAGGTTTTTGCGAGCAAAGGGTTGGAAACGATTTACATTTCATGTTGGCGAAGATTTTCATCATCTTGTATCTGGGTTACGAGCAATCTGGGAAGCCGTTACTTTTTTGGAGTTCTCAAGTGGTGATCGCATAGGGCATGGTACTGCATTGGGAATTGATCCTGAGCTATGGATAGAGCGATTGGGCCCTCATGTAACTGTATCCAGACAGGAATGGTTGGACACCTTACTTTTTGTGTATGAACTGTTACGTAATGACCCTGAGTATGCGCCCTATGCTGCACAATTTGCAGATGAGGCACGACAGCACGCTGTTAAACTGTACTCAGGACAACGTCCTTCTCTCGTCCAACTGGTTAATGCTTGGAAGATGAGGCATCTTGATCCATGGGTAGCATTCGATTCTCGGCGTGGACAGGAAATTCCGATCAGTCAGTGGCGAGAGCATGAAGAAAATCTTGTTAGGCGAGCTTTGTTTGAACCTGGCGCAGAACATTCTTTTGAGCTGTTTGAACGATACCATACAGATGTGGAGCTTAGAGGACATTCTGATTCATTGATTTCTGTGGCAACCGATCAGATACCTTCAGTACTCATTACAGTTTTGCAACGTAAGGTAATTGACTTACTTAATAAGAAACAAGTTGCCATGGAAGTAATGCCAACGAGTAATGTTCGGATTTCTTATTACCAGGATCATTCGGAGCACCATTTATTTCGCCTTCTTGGGTGCAATAATGGTGAAAAGCATCCAATTGGAGCCTGCCCTACAATTTGTATTGCCAGTGATGATCCTGGAATTTTTGCAACATGCTTATCTAATGAATATGCACATGTATATAAACAGCTGGTCGAGAAGGGAAAGACAGAACAGGAAGCCCTTGTTGAGATAGAACGTCTAGTTGATAATGGTTGGGCATTTCGTTTTGCTTCAGAATAGTCTGGGCTTGGTAATTTTAAAAGCTACGTAATCTTAAAATTTCGTAGCTTTTTGTTTTGTGGAGCTTTTCCAGGATAAGAATCATCATTGTAAGGTTAAGGAACTGGTTCTAAAAGTGTGCGGTAATCCGTTTGACAGGGCTGAAATTTTTTTTCTCCACCCTGAATAATATGAAGGTGGAGGCCTGTATGATGGCTAGGTTAACCTGCAAAAAAGACGTGTTGTGTCTCGCGGTGAGTTTTTTCAGAACAGAGTTACGCTTTGTTTTCTGAAATCTTAGCGTAAGCTTCCTATGTTTGAAACACGGCAATATGCATATGTCTTAATGATTACTCTCAGTGGTTCATTAGGGCTAGATATATTTATTTTTGCTTGGTTCATAATCAATATTAGTACAGCTAATAGACCGCATTTGAGCTAGGAACAACGAGGTATACTCAAAAAGACAAAAAGCTCTCACAATTCCGTGAGAGCTTTTTTATACTGTCCAATAAGTAATGACTTTATTTTTTGTATAGTAACTTGTTGTTAATTTTAGTGAGTAGATCGTTTGTTGCTTTTCCGGTGGTCCTTAAACCATTTTCGATTTGGAAAAGCATGATTGCGCGTTTTGTGGCTAATCCATATATACCGTCTACTGTTCCTACAGGATATCCGAGTTGTTTGAGACCCTTTTGAATCTGTTTAACTAGATAGTCTGCAACGGCTGTTTTTGTTGTTGTGGTTGTAGCCGTACTTCTGGATGTTCCATACGTTGTACTTGGTGTCGTGTATGTTGATTTAGGAGTAGAATAGGAAGGCGTTGAATTGTAATAATAGCCAGTTGAAGAAGAGTAGTGACTTCTATGGCTGCTGTGGCTTCTATGACTACTGTGACTTCTGTGGCTTCTGTGACCTGCGACTAATAATTCGTTGTCAGGGGTTGCGTGCTGAAGAAAGAATGCTTGTTCCTGAATATTAGTTGCAGAATCTATCAGCGGTGTGACGATTTCTGTAGCATTAACGGGATCGCTATGTCCTGTGAGCGAAGACGCAACAGCAGCAGCAATCGTCACATTTTTAAGTGTTGATTTCTTATCCATTTATGACTCCGTCACCTGTTATAGGATGAATGCCAGTGCTATGCATTTTTTCACTAGCAAAAAACAATCCACCGCATTTGTCAGAAACGATACATTTTGAGCAGCAATTTAGATATGTTACTTTCCAGTTGGAAATAGATTTCGCAGAGAACTCCCATAAGTTTTTGGGAATTGTACATAGCTGGTGGTTGAATAGTGATACGTTTATTCCGAATGTATTTAGCCGAAAGACTGCCTCGTTGAGTTGTGAAGAGTATTCTACTGGGTCTATCCATACTTGATCATAATTTGAACGTGCCCGACCTATTGGTTCAAGCCCCATGATTGCTACGTGCTCAACAAAAGGTAAATTTTTACAGACAAATAAACTCCAATCAAGAAGTCTCGAAACATTTTCTTGTATAGGAACATATCTAAGTTCAATTCTAGCTTTCAATTTTCCCAAGTGGTGAAGTGCTTCCATTGTTTCAGCGAATGCACCTTGTACCCCTACTATCTTGTCATGCATGACAGAATTATCGGCATATAAAGGAATGCAAAAGACCATATCATCACCAGCAAGGTCAGTGAGTGCTAAGACTTTTTGGGAATCTTTAAGTACGCGAGCATTTGTGAGTAATTGTATTTGGGTTTCTGGGAGTTTTTCTCTTAAGATTTCTAGAAGATTAACAAACGAATCATAATGCAGAAGAGGTTCTCCGCCTGTAATTCCAATAACTTCAGGTGGTTTTTCGATTAATGATACTATTTGTTTTGCTTCTTCATAATGGTTAGCTCTATCCATACGTGGGGGTTGAGGACACATAATACAGTTGCTGTTGCATGTGTTCGTGACGAATAAACAATCATCACTGGATGTTGCACTAAACATAATAAAGAGTTCACCAGCTTCTGTAATTCGAAGAATATCCCCCATATTTAGTTCGATATTTTGACTGCAAAGTATAGATGGAGCTGAATATAATCCGATAACCGGTTTGCCACACCTGATTAGTCCAAACTTATTTTTTTCGTAGGCTCTTGTTGCAAATTCCAACAAATATGAAGTCCCGTGCTCGTCTGCTTTATAAGAAACGATTTTGCCCAAGACTTCACTGGCGATATTGAAAGCTTTTCCTTTATACCCAATCATAACTTCTCTTTATTTAACCTCTTGTTGCCCAAGACCATAGCAGTCTTTGGGTGAACGAATCTGAGGAGTGCAGCAGTTTAAAAAGATGAATAAAGATGCGCTTGTTTAGTTGACATTGTTTGTCCAGAGTTTTGATCGAAATTGTATTCCCAGTTTCGAAATAGTTTCTGACTGGGTCTGTTCCACAATAAGGAGCAAAAGCGCACCAAGCACATCCGGGCAAACTTTCAATAACCGAACACTCTAAATATGACTTCATTTTTTCAGTGAAGAACCAATCATATCGTGAAGAGTTGCTGACATTTCCAAGTAAGAAATTTGTATTCTTAATCATGCGATGAAGCATTCGTGCTTCATCTGAGACGAAAACATCCCCATTGGTTTCATACATCATTCCACATATAGCTCCACCAGTAGGAGACTGGATGTCCACAAATCCATTAGCAAATGGACTTAAAATTCTAGACAAAAGAATTGCGGTAAACTCCTCGACAAGATCAATTCCTTTCCTATTGATTTCTATGATGTAATCAAGAGCAGCGATGTAACAGTTAAAGAACTCATCATTGTTGCAAGCAACTTCATCGTAATTGCTCTTGGCGTTTCCGTATGGGTTCAAACCACGAATGAAAATTGATTTAAAGTCGCGGGATACGTATTCGTTAATGACATCTTGTAAAGAAAAAATGTTCTTTTTGTGGACAGTTAATAAAGCTGAAATGTTCGATATTCCGAGTTCTTTTGCTTTATTAAGACTTGCTGAAACGGCAGCGTAAGTTCCAGTTCCGTCATGTTTTTTTCTACAGCTATCATGAAGCGGCTGAGTCCCATCAAGCGAGGTTGAGACATCAATTTGGTGTTCGAGAATGAAGTCAATGTGGTCGTTGGTGAGAGCAATTAAGTTAGAGCAAATAACAAAATCTAATTTTTTATCATTCGAGCAATGCTCTTTGGCGTATAGTACAATGTGTTTAATGACATCTAAGTTTAATAGAGGCTCACCACCTTGAAACTCAATTTTTAAGTGCTTTGAAGGAGTGGATAAGATTGAATCGACTATACGTTCTGCTGTTTCAATTGATAAATCTAGTTCTTCAACAGCGTCTTCTTTGGCGGCAGAGGCATGACAATAAAGGCAGTTTTGATTGCAACGATGTGTGACAACGATCATATGTAAAAATGTTGAGTCATAAACAAACCTTTTTTTAGTACGGTATCGCGTTGCATAATGATTTACTAACTGCTGTGAGATTTCTTGAGTTGCAAAGAAACGGCTTTCTAAATCCAGATATAAGTTTTCATCTGTTGTGATCTTCTTCTCGATAAATCTTTTGAAATCTAACTCTGAAAGTAGAAGGTACTCACCAATATCGTTTGTGAGTAAATAGTTACTATCTGTCTTTTCAAAATTAAAAGGCAGTAAAGAATAGTTAGACACGTCTACCCTCATTAGTAAGTGCATTTAAATCGACGCTTGATTCTATGGCTTTGCTGACTAAAGCGGTTCGGATCGTACCAAAATCTTTTTCGAGACTTAATCTTAGCTGGTGATCTAGCGTAGAAGCTCTTAATTTTTTCTCGATGTCTTCGTGTTTTTGATTTTCATCATTCAGCGTGATGATGATTTGCTCTTCTGATTGCGAGATAGCGCAGCCCACAACTTCTTTGGTGTCATAGACTGCTCGTTGAATGGCAAGTAGAGTGAATGAGGCTTTATCAAAGCAAATCTGAGTTTCTGCCATAGTTATATCCATTTTTTATTTTAACTTGTTGTTAATAAAGATTATTGGTGTGGAAGTTAACGCTTATGAATATGTCACGTCAACGATCTATAAAAATAAAAGCACTAAAAGCCACCAGTCGAAGCAGCGTCATTGCTTTTGGGGTAAATCTGGGGCACATTGCTATAAATCACTTACAACGAAGCGTCAGTTTTTTCGAGTGATTCCTGTTGTAAAACAACGGGTTAACGCTTCTTGATTCCGGATGGAATGGACGATCCCATGGGTCTCCCTCCCTCTCCGCCATGGTACTAAGCTCTTACAGTGTAAACTGTGAGGGCTTTTTTTGTGTCCAACCGTATGCTTTTTTGCTGTCTACAAAACTAGGGTCGATTCACACATTGGGTTTGGCTCAATAATGAAAAGTCGTTCTTTAGGACTAAATAATCTACGATTGAAATATCGTTTTCGAAGGATTGAATGGTATTTTGATGTGTCTAGGATATGTTGATAACCAGTTCGAAAGATCATCTCTTGCTGCTTGGACAGCAAGTTATCAAAATCTTTTTTAATGCAACTCCGCTGAGCAGCCTCATCTCGTTTGTATTTGATCACCAATCGCTCAAGGTAGCTTACCATGATTGCGTGATAACAGATTGCATGATCGGTTGAGCAGCCATAGTGAATTTTGATGTTTTCAATAATCTGATTGAATTGTTCTTTAAAATCAGGTGCGAAAATAATCTTAAAGTTAGCTATAAAATTCTGCTTTAGTTCGTCAGTAAACTTACCTTTTTCTTTGCCCAAATAATCATCTAGCTCTAATGGAGTAAGCTTGACTACTTCTTCGGGAACGCCCTTGTAATATGTATAGATACAGTATTTTTTTGACGTGTCACTTGAAAAAGCTTTCAGTAGCTTGATGATGAACCCTTTTATCTGGGCTTTACGCTGTGATTTGGAATAGTCGGTTGCACAATATTTAACTTGAACAGCATGGTCCTTAAAATTGTAATCTTGTATATTTTCTATTTGATATCGATCTGATGGATTTTTCAGTATTTCAAGCAGGGCCTTATCAAATTGAAAAGCAAATCCTCTAAGCGCGATAAATCCACCGTCTTCTTCTTTTTTCATGTTTGTCTCTTGGAGTTCGGGAATATATAGAAAAGCAATAAGAGAATGCAGATATTGGATGGCTGATAAAAAGCTCAATAATATCTGCAAAGTGAATGATCGATTAGGCGTACTATCTTGTCAATTGCAAAATGAAGATAGAAGGCTGGGAGGATGGGGGTAACAACGTCAGACAGTTCAAGTAAATAAAAAACTGTCGTGAGCTGTTCGTCAGTCTTTAAAAGCGAAATAAAAAACGGCCTTTAACCGTGGTGGAGTCGTTGGAGAGATAACTTACCTACTTAGAAGCTTAAAAATAGGGTGTTTTAGGCGAGGGCTAAAGGTGTTTATCATCTTATTTTTGTTATTCAAAGGATATCTGTGAATGATTATTTGAGAAGAAATAGTAGTTGTCTGATAGATGAAATAAATTTGTTAACTGAACGTATCCTTGCCATTGTGTTGCGTTGAACAGTAGCCAAGAGGTAGTTATTACCCTAATTTCTTCAAATTCGTTTTTGACCTTGAGTATGCGGGGCATATAGCAGCTCTCTGCTGTATGAATAAAGTATCCAGAGAAATTATGTTTTGCCAAGTTGTTAACGCAGGAAGGGATAAAAGGACATGAATACTTGGTGTTAGTGAAAAAAATCCCTATTTCTTGTCCATTAACATTAATGTAGGATGTACAGTTTTTGGCAAGCCAGATTGCTGTTTCATGCTCAATACCCGGTGAATCTAGCCTATATCGGCTGGCTCTTTTCGAGATTCTTGAATTACTAAGGTTAGAAACTTCTGAAAACATAGCAATATATTGTGTTATCTCTTCGATGCGTTCAGTGGTGTCGATAATGTAGTCAAAGTCTGAAGTCGTTTTTTCTAGCTGGAGCAGCCTTGAGCCGAAAAGGTATACATCGGCTTGGCAGTTTTGAACTATTCTCTGACATATAGAACTGAAAGGGGACTGCAGGTCGAGGATTCTCTGATTTCTAGATGAAAATGGAACGACTTTAGTTATCTTGGAGTATGGAATTTCGAATTCAGAGATACTATGCTCTAGTGGGTTAATATTAAGTTTTTTGTAAGAACAGGCTTTTTTCTCTCTCGTAAGGCGTTGTTGTGATTTGTAGTATGTTAAAGTTGCGACAACACCTGTCTGGGTTTTACCACGTACTGTGTAGATATTGCCTTTTTTGTCAAATATGTAGTCGTAAGAGTTAATCATTATTAAGAATTGTTGTGTTGTGCTGTGTTATGGATAGAGGTACTTCCATAATTTTTTTATGATAAAACCCATGCCCGTATAGGGCGTCTTCACCAAAACACTCACCATGGTCGCCACATATGATCAATATAGTTCCGCGTGATAATTGCTGAAGGGTTAATACGAACTCTTTTAACAGGGTTATAACGTAATTACAGGCTGCTATTTGTTTTTGATGATCTTTGGTTAGGTATCCATAATCTTTAAACTTTCTCATAATTTCACGGGAATTTAAGGATGGCGGGATAGTTCCTCCAAACTCGTATGGGTCGTGTGTTTCTCCAATATTAACAACGCTAAAAACGGGAGTAGAGCAGAGTTCTAAGTAATTGCCTAATATTGCAAGCTGTTTTTTTAAGCAACAGCCAGTGAAATGAAATTTTTGAAATTCGTTTGAAAGAGCAGGGTGCTCAAACCAGTTTACTGCACCTAAGCAAAGGGTAAAATAACCGCTTGAATTAAAACCAGAGACAATACTGCTTGTTCCTGCCTTGAATTGCACTAAACTTTGCGCTGTTGCGCTTCTGTGAGCAATTCTAAATAATGCTTTTTTGAATCTGTTGTAATAGGGAATCGCTTCGTGAACAGAAGGAAGGATTCCTTGGTATAATGATAAATGAGCTGGGTAGGTGTAGGTGCTTTGGGCGTAGGCTCTTTTAAAGTTGAATTGGTGGCGAGGGATAAGTTTTAATGCCTCAGTTAAGGAATCCCATCTGCAACTGTCTAACGTGAAAAGTATATAATTGTGATCAAGTGCGTTCATCTTTCTTTAGCTCTTTAAGGTATCCCAGAGTTGTTCAGAGTTATAGTCAACTATATGCAATGCCTGCTTAACATTCAATTGCATTGATTTAGGAATTTGATTTAGAATAGTTGCTGTAATGTATAACAACATTCCATCATCAAAATGAATATCAAAATATTGCCCAAGTAGTGTTGCTAATTTACTACTCGCAGTAGCTTAGGCAAGGAGTAGCATTTTTTGTTGGCAGGCCCGCCTCTTTCAAAGTAGGAATGTTTCATGGCGCATCAGATTATATTAATTGATTATTTATGCTTTTCAATTAACTAGATGCACCTTTCTCTTTCGAGCCTTCATACACCAGAAATGAACATAACTTGAGTTGTTCAAAGTCATCCGTAAGCTTAGATTTAATATAGCTACTGTATTCGATCCATGCTGAAGAGGCGAGCCCCGAATCAACGGCCCTTTCTCGTTTTGGAGTATATCTACCAGTGATGCACGCTTCCCCTCGGTTTGCAATTGCACAAAAATCTAGACTGAAGGCATCAACTTCTGAATATAAGAAATTTGTGATCTTTCCTGTTGCTTCAAGTTGTTTAAATATATCGATTGTTAAATTTTTGTTCATCTGGATAATGCTTATCGTTTTTTTGTAGTCAGTAACCAAGTTTATTCGCGTTGATGAGTCAGATTTTGTATTGTTATAGAACTCGTTAATTGCTTTATTCGTAGGCAACAATAAATGTAACTGTTGTATTGTAACTTCAGAGCGTTGCAGGTATTCCGCGAATCTAAGTCCGTTTAGTGCCCTTATGTAAACACTTCTATAGGATCCATTTTCAACGCATATTTGAGGGAACATATATGATATAGATCCAAAGGAGATCTGTTTCATTCTTGTATTACTTACAATTGCTAGAACAAAAAAAATTAAGACAGAAAGCTGTGCTGAAATCATAAGAATATTTCTGGACTGTTCTGGTACCTGCTTTAAAAAGGGAATAATCCCTGGATAAGCTGACAAGATAGGTGCCCATATGAGGAAAAGAGCACATAACGCTACCAAGCTGTTTGTTGTCGAACTATTAAGAAATTTTTGTGCAGCTTTTGATTCAAACATATCGATTTCTCGTAAGCTACTACCAATCCAATCTCCGAAAGACATTTACCACCTCGTTGTGAGAATTTATGAAAATAATTGTTTATAAATATAACAAAATTATTTGTAAATTTATAAGAGGAATTGATAGCATTGTAAATGTTGTTTTTTATTTTAACTGGTTATGGTTAGTGTTTTGTAGGTTCGATTCAGATGATTCAGAGATTGAGGTTGTCAGAGTTGATAACAGCTGTACTTAATTGGACCTGAATGTGTCGAACGCTTCTGAGCCATCAGCGATTCCACTCAGAGGGGATGTCCAGAGGCTTTTGAATCGGATTTTTAGTTTTTCTGGAGTTCGCGGGATGGTGTTTGTGCCAAGTGCAGTTGAAGCGAGATTTTTTTGTCAGCATTTGTATGTCGCGCTGTTTCATAGTTTCAATAATACCTACACGTATAGCTTCAGTACCTATGTTTTCATGTTCTTTTAGCGTTTTCTTTGCTTCTGTGTCATCGATAAAGTGCTGAATGCTAGCATAGCTGTGAAGAGTGTGCCCTCTGTGAATGTTTTGCAGGGGGCTTTGTTATAAGTGTGTATAGGCTGGAACTGAAGGGCATGGGTCGCGTAAGTCAGGGCGTTATGTATTTATTAGAGGGAGTGCTCTATCGTCGTATTTTATAATTTATAGACATGTGATTCCTCAAACGATATTGATTTTTGCAATAACTACTTAGTATTTTATTTAAAATTTATATTGATAGTGAGATTTTTATGAGTAAGTGGGAAAAGAACTTTGTTCGGATTAACGAGCAAGAAGTAATTGAGGAGGAAGAGGACTTTGGAAATTTTCCGAAAGTAGAAATGAAGCAACACCTTGTGCAGCTAATTAAACCTTGGCTAGCTGCTATTTTTCAAAGTGAGCACCTATCGCTGTTGCTCGGTAGTGGTTTTACTACAGCTATTGCCAGTAAAGCTGGGACTAGTGTTGCTAGCATGCAGGCAACTTATGATAATTTCCCAAGGGCTGACTTGTTAGAAAAGAAGGTAAGGGAATACACGATTGTCGCAGGGCGTGGGGAGCCGAATGTTGAAGATCGAATTCGAGTAGCAAATTTATTGTTGGAAGGATTGAAGATTTTAGAACATGAGGATTGTAGCGAACTAGATGCCGCAATTAACGAGCTTATGAGCGATTTCTTAAAATCAATATCTGAAACTGAGATAAATTTACGAGATAAATTTTATGAAAAAAAAGCGGTGGAGTCTGCTATAGCTGAGGAGATAAGTGAAGAAAAGAGGGAAGAGGAAGCAGGTGAATATGTTGAGAAACTGACTGCAACAGACTTACTCGTTTCTTTTTTACTTAGTTTCGCTAACAGAACAGCATCTCGTGAGCGCTTAAATATTTTTACAACAAATTATGAAAGATTAATTGAACACGGTTGTGACTTAGCAGGGATACGCGTTGTAGATCGCTTTGTTGGATGCTTGGAGCCTGTTTTTAGATCTTCCCGTGTGAATGTAGATATGCATTATAATCCTCCAGGAATACGTGGCGAGCCTAGATATTTAGAAGGTGTTGTGCGTTTAACAAAACTCCATGGTTCACTTGATTGGAAATATACCAATGGGGTCGTCAGGAGGGTTGGCTTGCCGTTTGGAGCACCAATAGATCATCCGGAGTTCAACTCTGAAGTGAGTGATTCTGTAATGATTTATCCCAATTCAGCAAAAGATAGAGAAACATCTGAGTATCCATATGTAGAGTTATTCCGTGATTATGCTGCAACGGTTTGCCAACCGAACTCAGCCCTTGTCGTCTACGGATATGGATTTGGAGATGAGCATATTAATCGTGTGATTGAAGATATGCTGACTATCCCTTCAACTCATGTCGTAATCATATCATACGATAATGCAGGAGGAAGAATTGAAAGATTCTGTCAAAAAGTGGGCAGAAAACAGCAAATAACATTGCTAATTGGCAAGCACTTTTCAGATATTGAAAACTTGGTTGAAAATTATTTACCTCAGCCGTCTGTGGATGTTTTGAAGTTTAGGGAAGCTGAAATTGCTAGACGTATGTTTGTTCCCCAAAAAATAGAAGGCACTGGTTCAGCTGCTTAAAGAAGTAAAAGATAGTTAGGTAAAATAATGACCACCCCCATTTCGCATATTTCGTTAAGAACCGTAGGGACTGTTGAAAGTGTTTCGCCTGAGAGTATCAGTGTCTTACTCGATATTGATTCTCCGAAATCAACAGCCTTTGCCGAAGGTATTCCGGTAGGCTTTCCTAAGTTAAATAACTATGTGCTTCTTCCAAGTGAAACAGGTGCAATTGTTGGTATTGTTACTTGGATAGGCATTGAGCGGTCAGCATATCCGAAAAGAAAAGGTTATGATGACTTTGGGTTAATTGATTTACCTTTTCCGTTACGTAAAATGAGTGTGTGCCCTATGGGGACTCTAAGTGGCATACAGAAACATCAATGGAAATTAGAGCGAGGAGTTCAATCATACCCATCAGTGGGGGATTTGGTGATTTTGCCTACAGCAGAACAACTTCGAGCAATTGTAACTGGTAATTCCGAAAATGCTCGCATGCCAGTTGGGACTTGCCCAACAGCGCACAATGCAAGCATTTCAGTTAATCCAGATACCTTGTTTGGACGTCACCTTGCTGTGTTAGGTAATACAGGAAGTGGTAAGTCGTGTACTGTTGCAGGTATAATTCAGTCTGCATTGGCTAGTGCTCAAGAAGGTCTACAGAGTAAAGAAGAAGCAGGGCCGCCCAATGCGCGCTTTATAGTTTTAGATCCAAATGGTGAGTATTCTAGGTGTTTTAAGAATAGCCGCGTTTTTAAAGTTCAAACTGACTCTTTAGGAGGTTTTGAACCTTTCAAACTACCAGCTTGGATGTGGAATAGCAGTGAGTGGGCTTCTATTGCTCAAGCAGCTGCTAAGACACAGCGACCATTGTTGCAAAAAGCTCTAAGGGAGTTAAGGACTGGCACTGGAGGTTGTGTTGAGTTGGATGTTGAAGGGAAAGTGTGGGTTAGGGCACGCATTTTGCGTTCATTACTCTGGAGGTTTCGGCACGGTGGAGTGTCATTGTGGAGAGATAAGCAGGATTGCGGAAGTGCTTTAGAGTCAGCTAAGTTCGACTTTAATTTTTATTTAAAGGAGAGTGACGAAAAAGAAGAGTGGGTTAGTTATGTAAAAGAGTTAGTAGAGTGTTTAGATAAGATAGAGGATCTTTATAAACGCCTTACAGCAACTAAGATTGAGCAAATTATAGGTTTTTGTGAAAGTATTTTGGATTGTTTTGCTGAAGAAAAAGAGGTGGATTGCGTCAATGAAGATATTCCAACTCCTTTTGTACTACGTCAGCTTGCAGATCACTTAGAATTAATTTCAATAAGTGAACCTAGCAATCCAGGACAGTTTATCTCAACAATGTTGTTGAGAATTAAAGCTATCCTTTCTGACTCTCGTATGAGTGGGATTATTGCTCCTGATAATAGTCCGACGCTTGAAGAATGGTTGAATAACATAATTGGTGGTAATAATGCTTGGAATGGGCAAGTTGCTGTTCTCGACTTATCTTTAGTGCCACACGAAATATTACACTTAGTGATTGCCGTCACCTCTCGACTTATCCTTGAAGCTCATCAGCGTTACAGAAAAGCTGATGAGAACAAGCGTAACTTGCCTACTGTACTTGTATTAGAAGAAGCTCATACTTTTATCTCAAAACATTCGAAGAGAAATGAGGACATTCCTACGCCTTCTGAAATGTGTAAAGCTACTTTTGAGCGCATTGCAAGAGAAGGGCGTAAGTTTGGTATTGGGTTATTGCTATCATCACAACGACCATCAGAGTTGTCTGAGACTGTATTGTCACAATGCAATAGTTTTATGCTGCATCGAATTACGAATGATCGAGATCAGGAATTAATCGCACGATTAGTGCCCGACACTAGTCGTGGTTTGCTTCGAGAGCTTCCTTGTTTGCCTACGAGTCATTACGTTTTGCTTGGGGCTGCTTCTAAGCTTCCAATTTTGATTCAGTCGCATCGACTGGATAAAGAGCGTCGTCCAGATTCTGATGATCCTGGTTTTTGGGATGTATGGATTCATGAAAAAGAGCGCCCGATTAATTGGGAACAAGTTGCAAGCGAATGGGCTCAAAGTGCTGCAGCATGTGAAATGCCTGTAGAAGATGAAGTTCAGGCGGTTAATGAAGCGGTTAAAGAAATGGAGCATGCAGAATGAAGTTAGTTTTTGTTCATGGTTGGAGTGTGACAGACTTTAGTACCTATGGAGAGTTGCCAGCAGCACTGGTTGCTCAAGCTCCTGAAGATATGGATTTGGATGTACGCCATATTTATTTAGGGCGTTATGTAAGTTTTAATGACGAAGTTACTCTTGACGATATTGCGCGTGCTTTTGAACAGGCTCGAAAGGATACTATTGGTGATGAAGAGTTTTCTTGCATCGCCCATTCGACAGGTGGCCCTGTTGTTAGATTATGGATGCATTTATTTTTTGGGCAGACGAATCTTGCAGGTTGCCCATTAAAGCACTTGGTAATGCTGGCTCCAGCAAACCATGGCTCAGCATTGGCTGCACTTGGGAGCAAGCGTTTACTTCGCATTTTCAAGAAACTTAAGACTGGGTTGGAGCAAGGCGTGAAGGTTTTACGTTGGCTGCAGCTTGGAAGTAGCGAACAGTTTGCACTAAATATTCCTTGGAAAGACTATAATCTTCCAGAAGTTGGATGTTATCCATTTGTGTTGACAGGTGATTTTCGTGATAGAAAAGCATTTGACTTTATTAACCATTATTTAACTGAACCTGGGTCAGATGGTGTTATTAGAGTATCTAGTGCCAACTTGAACTACCAGGTGGTGAATTTGGTTCAAAATGGAGAAGGTGCAGCCAAAGGTTATGATGGAGCCAATGTAGTATTGCTTAAACCTGAAGACGGGATAAACAAGACTCCGAAGTCCGCTCTAGCACTTGTTCCTGAGGCAAGTCATTCAGGTGATGAATATGGTATTATGCGCAGTATAGTTTTTCCAGATACAAATAAGCCTGTGGTGGGAATGATTTGTGACTGTCTGAAGGTAGAGTCAAAAGTTGCTTATACTGATTTAATAGCAAAATTTGAGGCTAGTAATAAATCGATACAGCAGCATGATGACCAGTTCACGATGTTAGTTTTTCGAATAAAGGATGACAGAGGAAATGTTGTTGATGATTATGATATGATTCTTTTGGCAGGCGATAGGTATGTACCTAATGAACTGCCTAATGGCTTTTATCAAGATCGACAATTTAATTACGACTCTAGTGTGTTAACATACTATTTGAACTATACTAAAATGAAAGAACTAGATCATGTTGGTATTCGTATTAATGCAAGACCAGATGAGGGGTTTAGCTATTATTTGCCAATAGAGTTTCGTTCTAATGGACATTCTATTCAGGAAATATTGAAGCCTAATCAGACCTTGCTTATAGATATAACACTGAAAAGGATGGTCGATAACGAATTGTTTAGGTTTGAGAAGAAAAATGAAATCCATGATTCAGATTTCAGCCGAATAGTTCCTTCAGGTGATGTCGTACTGTCATCTGCTAATAACGGTTTAGAATAGCTAGGTGATAGAGTGCAGGTTGCTTTAGGGACGATGAATATAGAGTCTAGTTACTCCATCGTTATGTAGGCCCGAAGAAAATTTTGGACTAAATATCGCGTGGGTAAAGGCATAGTAAGTATGAAATGAAATCAAATTGATCAAATAATGATCCCCTTGTTTGCTTTATCGACTAACGTTCAAGGGGATCTTATTTCTTCATTATTTTTTCTTGTGCACAATGTTTTGGGAAGGCGCAGAATTTATTTCTGGAAGTAACAGCCTAATAGCCTCTATCGAGGCAGACAGCCCATGACTACTTACATATCGTTTAGCCGCCTCATGAATGATTTTTAAATTTATGCACACGATAAGCAAATTATGGCGGCAGCTTGAAGTTTAGCACGAGATTGCTTGTACATTTTTTCGTATTCTGTATCTCCCCCATTTCTTATTGTGAACTCATATCTAATCATTTTTTTATCAATCGTTGCAGCTTGTTCAAGCAGTAGAATAATTTGTTCTCGATCTGTTTTTGTTAAACAGAATTTTTTGGGCTTAATGTATTCTTGTTCTCCCTCAACCTCTGGCGTGCACCCTGTATTAAGAATTGATAAAAGGTCTTTCACCACAGATAAAAGATAGTTGGGAGCTATATACTGATCTCGTATTTTGATGATCAGTTTGTTTGTAAATCCAGCATAAAGCATACAATACGTTGCGATATTAATATTTGTTTCAACTATCGAGATCGTTTCTTCTGTGATCTTATGCTCTGGAATATTTATCAGTTGGCTCATGCATGTATGAAGGCAGTGAGTTGCATTCACAATGTTTTTAAAGGCTATTCTCTGCTTTTTTATGCACTTAAAAAGAATAGTCCGTGCTGTATTTAGACCTCTGCTGAGGTGAGTTTTTTCTCCAGAAGAATGACCAAGGATATACTTCTCTCCATCAAGTTTATTAACGATAGAGTACATGCGCTCAGGGATAGACTCTATTAAATTACCTTTTGGCACCAGAAGCATTACAAAGGACGTCTCTGTATCATCTGAAGTGATGTTGAAATACTCACTGCAGAAGGCAATGAACTTTTCTGTAAGTGGTGTTGTGCTGATGCTTTTATTTGATTTTTGCTGAGTAGATTTCGACATTAGTTATCTCCAAAAGCCTTACCTGGTTTCCCGCCATCATCACTTCTAAGCGGGTGCTCTTTATTCTCGCAGACCCAGAAGAATTTGCCTTTTTTCTTTTTGGATTCGAAGCGGCGCATTACTTTGTCGCAGCCTTCTTCAGGGCATGGAGCTTGAAGTGGTTTTGTCTTTGGTTGTTTTGTTCCAGGCTTCCCTTTTATGTCTGGTAGAAACACAGGCTTGTCGTGTTCAAAGCAGGCCCAGAAGAATTTCCCTTTCTCTTTTTTAGACGGAAGGCGACGCAACCCTTTGCCGCATTCTGGGCAGGGATGTCCTTGTAGCCCTGTGCCAGCAGATTCTGTAATTGGCGTAATAAGGATTGGCAGTAAGTGCGCTTGATCTGCCATGAATGTGTCGAACTCTTCTGAGCCATCAGCGATCGCGCTCAGACGAGATTCCCAGAGCGCTGTTGTGATCGGATCTTTTAGCTGTTCAGGGGTAAGGCCGATAATGTGTTGACCGAGTTCGGTTGAGATAAGATTCTTTTTATCGGCCTTGATGTACCCTCGTTGTTTAAGCGTCTCAATAATGCCGGCGCGTGTAGCTTCTGTGCCGATGCCTTCGTTTTCCTTCAAAGTCTTTTTAGCTTCAGCGTCATCAATGAAGCGGTGGATGTTGGCCATAGCAGCGATGAGTGTGCCCTCTGTAAATTTTGCAGGAGGCTTTGTTTGTTTCATCTCAACTTTTGACTCCGAGCATGAAACATCATCAGCTTTTTTAACAACTGGTAGTGTTTGCTCTTCCGGTTGCTTGTCAAATTTTGTCCAGCCAGCCTCGAGTGTCGTCTGGCCTGTTGTTGCCCAGAGATAGCCAGCAATCTCTGAAACAATTTTCTTTGCCTCATAGATGCGCGGTAGATGGAACTGAAGGGCATAGGTCGTACTAATCAGCTCGAAAAGTTTTGCTTCTCCGGCCGGAATATTTGCCGGTACTTGTCCGGTTGGAATGATGCCGTGGTGAGCTGTCACTTTTTTTGTGTTCCAGGCTTTCGACGTCATTTCAGGATTTGCTTCTTCAAATACTGGAGTCGAAGAGAGTGCCTGAAGAATGCGTGGAGCATCATCGAACTGTTCTTCAGGAAGATAACGGCAATCAGAACGTGGGTATGTTGTCAGCTTTTTTTCATAGAGACGCTGCGCAATGTCCAGAACCTCCTTGGCCGACATGCCGAACTTTGCTGAAGCAGCTTTCTGCAGAGAGGATAGACAATGCGGCAGCGGTGGATGAACGGTCTTTTTTTGCGAGGTAGTTTCAACTATTGTTCCTGTCTGACTTGCCGTCTCTTTTGCAATTGCTTCAGCTTTTACCGTATCAATGAGACGACCTTCTTCGTCTAGTCCTGTCATGTCTTCTGAAGGCTGAAGCTGTGCTTTGAAAGATCCGTTTTCGTGATTCAATGTAGCCTGAACGACCGCGTATTTTTGTGGCTTAAAATTAGCGATCGTTTTGTCGCGTGTGACGATCAGGTTTAGGGTAGGAGTTTGTACTCGGCCAAGAGACAACACACCCTGCATCCCCTTGGAACGGCCAAGCAATGTCATTGCGCGAGTTGCGTTGATTCCGGTCAGCCAATCAGCTCTGGAACGGGCAAGCGCTGCTTGTGAAAGTGTAGCGTATTCTTTGTTGTCCTTCAGGGAGCTGAGCGCTTTAGAGACGGATTTTTCATCAAGAGACGCAAGCCAGATTCTCTGCGTGTTTCCTGTGTAGTTGAAGTGGTTGAGTACTTCGTCAACGAGAAGCTGGCCTTCGCGATCCGGATCGCCGGCATTGACGACAACGTCAGCTTTTTTGAGAAGTTTTTTAATAACGTTGAGCTGCCTAGCTACTCCTTTGCGCGGGAGAACTTTCCACTCTTCAGGAATGATCGGGAGGGCAGTTGCGTCCCATTTTTTCCATTCAGGTTTGTAGTCATCTGGATTAGCCAACTCGAGCAAATGCCCGAAGCACCATGTCACGGTGTCGTTTCCGCAAGTAATGTAGCCTTCGTGTTTTTGAGAATTGCCGAGTCCTTCAGCAATAGCGCGGCCAAGAGAGGGTTTTTCAGCTATGAATAATCGCATTATGTATCCTTTTGTTTGGTGGGATGGGGGGAGCGCCCCGCAGATGTGCGGGACGCTGGAGTGTTATTGCGGGATGAGTTCCTGACATTGTGTTTTGCTGAGCGCTTTGCGAATGCCGGCATTCAACTCAACTTTAAGGGCGTTTAAACCTCGTTCTTGATGAATGTCGTTGAAGTCAGTGAGCCCTTTTGCTTTCTCAGCTTCGGTCAGCTTTGGCTGGACTACGACGCCATCCACGGATTTTGCTGCTGTATGAGCCTTGTTGATACCAGGATTGTTTTCTTGGGTATGATCATCATCTGCAACAAACACGAATGGCGCGTCTGGAAACGCTTTTTTTAGCTCTTTTGCCACTGGTTCGAGGTTCCCAGCGTCGAATGCAACTGCGACCGGTTTATGCGTTGCTTCGTGAATGCTGGCAGCCGTTGCATAGCCTTCAGCAATGAGAAGCGGCTGTTTTGTTGAAGGTGATGAATAGTGCGAAATAAGGTGGAATGCGCCTTGTTTTTTTGCTCCGGATTCAAAGAGTTTCCCTTCTGGGGTGATGGTCTGCATGGTTTGGATACGACCGCTTGAATCGCGACCCGGGATAAGTAAATTGCCATGCATGTCGATTTTAGTACCGTGGCTCTTTACCCCTTTCTTTTTAAGGTACGGTTGATCCTCCGGTGCCCAACCTTTCGCGTTTCTCCACTTGGCATACGCACGTTTTGCGGCTTGCTCCTGTGCCTCTCTGCGCTCTAAGTCGCGAGCTTCCTGCCTCATAGCAGCGTTAGCTTTTATTTCGGCCATTGCTTCAGGAGAAAGCTTGTGCCCGTTTGCTTTCCAGTTTGTTCGCAGACCGGTTTTATGGTTTTCAATAAAGCCGGCAGGGCGACCGTCTAGATAGCCGGTGTATGCACCGTCTTTCTTATTCTGCTTGCCCCCCTCAACGCGAACTCGTTGAAGTTCACCGTTCATAATAGGTAAGCCTTCCACAATCAGACCTGCCTCACGCAATGCTTGAGCGAACTCTTGTTCGGGGGACATTTGAGGCTTTTCTTCTTTGTGTTTTCCATCAGGAAGCCATTGGCCAAATGAGGTTAGATCCGTACCTTCTGGAGCGTACCAGCTCTTCTTTCTGCCATCCCATTTGGCTCCAAGTTTTTTAGCAGCGTCTTTTTGGGAATATGGAACAGCAAGATAAGTCTTTTCCTTAGCAGGCTGGCTAAATGTGCGCTCAGGCTCTTGCTCTTTCACCTTTTCCTTTGTGATGTCTTCTTTCTGGTTTTCCATTTTGATACCTTTTTCAAAGCCAAACATGTGCCCCTTAATGCGCTCTGCAGTTTGGCAGGCGCGCATTATTTCGTATGGGTCTTTCTCAAGAGCTTGAATCCAGCTGTCTACGTAGGCGAGGTGTTGGCCGCGATCATACTCAAGGCCGAGTTCCATAGCTGTCATCCAACTTCCGATTTCGGCGTTCAATTCTTCGCGTGCGTACTCTTGCGTTCCTTTGGGGCCGAAGGTGCGCTCGCTACCTTTCCAGCGTTTTTCATGGCCGGTCCAATGCCCGAGTTCATGAAGAGCCGTGGCATAGTATTTGTCCTGGGAATCGAACTTGTCTTTGGGAGGAAGTTTTATTTGATCCCAAGTGTAGGAGAAGAATGCGCGGTCGCGCTGGTCGTGGCTAATGGATGCGCCGGACCCTTCGAGAATCGCTTCACTGCGTTCGTGCGGATTCCAGCTAACATCCCGTCCTTTCCATTCAGGCATCCCTTCAACTTGAGTGGCGTGAAAGACACTGGCGTACCGTAAAATAGGACGCTCCAGTGTGTACTCCTCTTTTTGTGGCTTTCCGTTTTGGTCTAATACTGGTTTGCCATTATCATCGAGGACGGTTTCTTCCTTGGTGAATTGCCAGAAGACTACAGGGCGGGATTTTGATCCTTTTTTGATCCGCCATCCTTCAGAGTTTGCTTGATTGAAGGTCACGAAACGAGGATCTTCCATGCCTTCACGGGCTAGCGACACAAAGTTAACGCCGCTGTAGACGGTGCCAGAGATGGGATTGAACGGTGGATGGAATTCGCCGGCTTTCCACGGCTTTTGCCAAGGTGCGGTGCCTTTTTTCAAGTCGTCGATAATCTGTTCTGCAAACTCCTGATGGAACGGTTTTCTTTTGGCTGACATACACGATTACCTCACTTCCTTGAGGGTTCTTTCAAGCAGCTCATGATCAAGAGGTTTGTCGAGATCTTTGAAGCGCAGTGCGACTTCTTCAAATGCGCCCATGTGTTCGGCTACGTCCGGGTCAACCGGAATGCCTTCGTTGAATTCAGCCAGTTCAGTTGCGTCTGAATCCGACTGCAAGGCTGCTTCGCGTAGGTACTGTTCGGTGGTAACTGTCATGATTGACTCCATTTAGTTAAAGGTGAAAATGGGAATTACTTTGTGGAGCGTTGATGCTTTCACAAGACCAAAATATCTGCTGTCAAAGCTGTTTTTGTGGTGGGTGGAGAGTAGAAGCGCCTTGCCTTCTGAGATGACACCGCTTCGTAGTTTACGAGGCAGCTCTCTTCCCTGTTTGTCGCGTGTTCGGCTCGTAAGGATAAAGAGCGTGTCATTCACTTGAATCAAGCTTGAATGGACTGTGACTGAGTCGCCAGCGAGTCCTGCAACTTCCTTTAACAGTGGTTTTTGTCCTGAAGAGCAGAGGGAGCTTGTGCCAAGATAATTTCGATTACTTGAGATCGCGGTGTAGGCGTTCTCCGGAGAGAGGCAGAAGGCTGCTAAATCTCCTTGTGTTGGAGCGTCTGGAACAAGGCGATACAAGCCGACAGGTTCGGAGCGGGTCATATTTACTCGGTAGCCGGCACTGAAAGCGACTGTAAGAAAAGCTGCGACACAGCAAAGGAGTATGGCGGCTATGCGCATGATTTCTCCTCAAAGTCAGGCTCTTCAATCTCAAATTCATCGAAATCCGGTTCTTCACCGTCGTAGGTTGCTTCTTCTTCAAAGACTGGTTCGTCTTCCACGTCGTACTCTGGAATATCCGGCTCGGAGGATTTTGTTACGGCTGGCTCAACGGTGTAGACGACTGGGGAACTGTCTTTTCCTTCTTCTTTCTTTTCCTCCGGAACAAGGCGATCGGAAGCTAGTGGTGCTTTCACCTTCGCCCGTTCAGAGAAGACAGGATCGAGGAAGTATAGGATCTGTCTGCCGTAGATTGGAGGGAAGCCGGCAGGGAAAACGAGCATGTCGCCGGCTTCAATGATCTGCATGTTGGTGTCTTTCTTTGCGCCAGGAAGTCTCATACATTCATCCGGAGTGAGCAGAGCGCGGCCAGTTTCCCCAACACTCACACTTGCTCGGCCAAGATGTCCGGAACGGCTTCCGGAGAGAGACGTTTTCTTTGTAACGACCGTTGTTTTACCGGTCATGTCGGAGAGCACCTTCGCCGTTTCTACTTTGTTCGGAGCGTAGGCAATTCGCACATGGCAGTTACTCATGATGCTTTCATCTTTGGAGTACGCTGCGTGGA
>NZ_JADMLB010000049.1 GCF_015482765.1 Halodesulfovibrio sp. | reverse complement strand
CAAAAATCTTGTAAAACACTTTGATATTTCCGGCGGATTACTTGATCAGCTGGGATTCGAAGACGGCAAACTCACTCGTAAAAGAACCGTTGTTCACGCAGTAAACGACGTAAGCTTTGAAATTCAGAAAGGTGAAACTCTTTCTGTTGTTGGTGAGTCCGGCTGTGGTAAATCTACTCTTGCCCGTACTGTTATCGGCCTTTACGAGCCTACCGGCGGTCAGGTTTTTTACCGTGGCGAACGCGTTGACAATAAATCCGGTGCTGAGCGTAAGAAATTCCGCACAGCAGCACAGATGATCTTTCAGGACCCATACGCATCTTTGAACCCGCGTATGAAGGTTCAGCAGATCCTTGAAGAGCCGGTACGCTTTCACTTCCCTGAATTCAGTGATGCGGAAGTAAAAGAACGCGTTGCAGATGTTATGAAACAGGTAGGGATTAACCCGGTATGGGGCGAACGCTACCCGCACGAATTCTCAGGCGGTCAGCGTCAGCGTATCTCTATTGCGCGCGCTCTGGTTCTTAAGCCAGAATTCATCGTAGCTGATGAACCGATCTCTGCTCTGGACGTATCCATTCAGGCTCAGGTTCTGAACCTGATGATGGACTTACAGCGCGATCATAACCTGACGTACCTGTTCATCAGTCATGACCTTTCTGTTGTTGAGCACATTTCCAACCGAGTGGCTGTTATGTACCTTGGTTCACTGTGTGAGCTTGCAGACGCGAAAGAACTGTTTGCTAATCCTCAACACCCTTATACAAAAGCTCTTTTGTCCGCGATTCCTCGCATGGGCAAAAAAGGCTTCTCACATATCAAACTTAGCGGTGACGTACCGACCCCGATCAACCTGCCTACAGGTTGTGTTTTCCATGGTCGCTGTCGCCTTGCTAACCAGCGATGTGTGAATGAAGTTCCGCACCCGCTAACTCTTGATAACGGCACAGTCTGTGCCTGTCATGCTGTTCAGGAAGGTCGCGCTACAACTATGCCTTCATAAAAAAAGAGGAGCTCTGCTCCTCTTTTTCTTCTCCAAATAACAAAGCCCGCTCTAAATACTTAGAGCGGGCTTTATTCGTTACGCTTAAAAAAACGAACGCCTTATATGTCGAACCTAACGAGGACGGAAGGTAATACGACCGCGAGTGAGGTCATAAGGTGAAAGTTCTACTGTAACTGTATCTCCTGGCAGAACGCGAATACGGAACTTGCGCATTTTACCGGAGATGTGTGCGAGACATTCGTGACCATTTTCGAGGCGAACGAGAAACATTGCGTTCGGCAACGCTTCCATAACTTCACCGTTAACTTGAATGGCTTCTTCTTTTGCCATCTGCGATCTCCTTTCTCCTGAATTAACGCCGGGAGCACATAAAACAATAACCCCCCTGCATAGCAGGGGGGTTAAATATTGGTAGCGGGGGCAGGATTTGAACCTACGGCCTTCGGGTTATGAGCCCGACGAGCTACCGAGCTGCTCCACCCCGCGTCATAGCTTGTTTACGATGCGGTTCTTGCTCTCAAAGCAATTCCCTCTCGAGGTGGACATAACTATACGTCACGCCCCCTACTGTCAACATCTTTTTTTATAAAAAATACTCACGCTAACACACATCGCAAAGACATTCATTCTAACAGTTTGAATTTATATATTTTTAATTAAACATTCAAACTAAAAGAAAAGAGACTTTTTATTACACAGGTTACATAGAGCATAACTCAATACGAACGTCTTTTCCGGAAACTGTCAGTTTTGCATATCCACCCTCGGAAAGCATACCTGTATTCACAACCGTTGTGTTACCGATGGTATCCACTGAACGAGCTTCATGAATGTGGCCACACAAAACAACCGGAGGCTGAACTCTTTCGATAAAGGCACGTACCGCCTTGCTCCCTACATGAACACCATTGCCAAGGTCATCACATTTTGTATCAAAAGGTGGATCATGAACTACTACAACCGCAGCATCATACTGTGACGCTTGGGTATAGGTTTCATCAAGCCATTCGCCCAACGTTTCATCCGGAGTTTCTGACGGTGTATTAAACGGAGTAATACCAGATGTCCCAACTCCCATTACAGCAACTTCAGGAGTCAATGCCGCAACGGAGCGGTGAATATTACATCCTTTCTCCTGTAAAAAATCTGTTACTTCCGGCTTATCCATATTGCCTATCTGTGCGAAGACAACAGGGTTAATAGCTTCGATGGCGTCAAGAACACGACGCGCAGCAGCGGCGCCCTTCGCCATCGTCAAGTCACCACTAATAATCACCCCACGTGCCTGCGCAAGCTCTGGAATATCTTTAATTCTGGCAATTTCATCATGAATGTCACCAATACAGATCCAAAAATCACTCATATATGACTCCGAACAGATAGTAGTTAAATTGATCAGTTACAGAAAGCATAGTTGACGTAAAAAAGATGATTTGCAACCGTTGGTAACTTTTTTATTCCAACACTCGCGGTATTCCGTTGAACAAGTGCCTTACAAGTGCTAGGCAAGGTTGAAGAGAACTTCATATTTTTACCCTGTTTTTTATGTTTCTTCAGGAGGCAACGGTGACAAAAGTTGAATTACGCAAAAAACTTCTCAATCAGCGAAAAAATCTTTCCATAGATTTTGTTCAGGAAGCTTCAACCCGCGCTCAACAAAATTTGCTAAAAGCCCCCGCATGGAAACAGGCAGACCAGATTATTCTCTACTCTCCCATACGTAATGAAGTTCAAACAGATCTCCTCTTTGACGATATATGGAGTTCAGGAAAAACACTTCTCCTTCCACGATGCGATGAAGAGCAGGGACAAATGTCTCTAGTTCACTGCGCTGGAACACATGAACTGGAAGAAGGCTCATACGGAATTCTCGAACCGTGCAGCCGGTGCGCTGTTATCGACTATAATTCTAAGGAATTTTCCCCTTCATTGGTAATCGTTCCCGGAGTCGGATTTGACACCAAAGGAAATCGACTGGGGTTCGGCGGCGGATACTACGACAGAATGTTACAACGCCCCGCTTTTAATCATGCAACCTTTGTGGGATTGGCTTATTCTTTTCAGATAGTCCCGACACTGGACTCTGATCCCTGGGATCAGTCAATGCATGCACTTTGCACTGAGGAGACGTTACTATGGCTATAAACGGTATTGAATTTGCGTTCCCCGGAATCCCCGACGTCCGCTGCTTTTTTCAAAACCGCCTCGGAGGAGAAAGTACCGGAGCCTTTATGGCCAGCAACATCTCACTGGATGTTGGGGATAACCCCAAGCACGTGGTGTACAACAGGCTCCAACTACAAAAGCAGCTCGAACTCAACTCATGGTGCGAATTAAAGCAAGTCCATGGAGATACTCTCCTCTTCGACCCATCCGAAACTCCGGCTGGTGAACCGGCAATAAATGAGGCAGACGGCAGCGCGACAGACAAAGCAGGCAAGGCACTTGTTATCAAAACCGCAGACTGCCAGCCTATTCTTCTTGCCCACAAAAGTGGTCAATATATCGCGGCACTCCATGCCGGATGGCGTGGTAACCGCATAGCCTTTCCTGTTTCAGCAGTGCTCGCCTTTTGTGAACAGTACAGCATACAGCCTTCAGACGTTATGGCAGTTCGCGGGCCAAGCTTAGGCCCGTCAGAAGCTCAGTTCATTAATTTTGATGAAGAATGGGGTGCTGAATGGAAAAAATGGTTCACACCGGAAAGTAAGACTATGGATCTGTGGCAACTCACAAAACATCAACTGCGCCTTGCAGGAATTCCGGAAAATCAAATTTTCGGTCTTGATCTTTGCACAAAAACACTTGAAGACGAATTTTACTCCTATCGTCGAGATAAACTGACAGGCAGACAGGCTGCCATTATCTGGATCGAACAGGGCTTTTAACAGGAACAAACCGTGCGCATTGTATTAATTGACAACAACGACAGCTTCACCCGCAACCTTGAACATCTTCTGGTTACGGCAACCTCATACGTACCGGAAATAATTTCATACGGAGAAAATGGAAAAGCATTATCAACATGCTCATTAGAACAATATGATCTAATTGTTATTTCTCCCGGGCCAGGCCATCCTGTCGAATACAATGCATATAACTGTGTTTTTGAAAGCCGGAAACCCGTTCTTGGTATTTGCATGGGAATGCAAATAATCAATAATTACTATGGCGGCACAACTGACCGGCTTCCAGATTGCGTACACGGAAAAACCGACAAAATTGAACTTAACGGACAGCTGAAAACGGTTGCCCGCTATCATTCGCTATATCTTTCTTCCATTGGAGAAGGATTGAGAGTAACGTCCACGTTGTCAGGAACATCGGTTCCTATGATTGTTGAACACGAAAACCGTCCCATTATGGGGCTTCAGTTCCATCCTGAATCGTTTTTAACGGAACAGGGTGAGTGGTACATTCACCATGCAACGCGCTTTTTCGGTCTTTCTTGAGGCAGGCAAGGTGCAGCGGCAAAAGCTTGCTGCCCTCTTTAATGGATTTGCGACACGCTTCGACGCGGACATGTTTCTATCCGGCGTCACTGAAGAAGATGCACCACTCCGCCGTTCGGCGAACACATGCATCATTGGAATAGACCCTGTTTCAGAGCTGATCGTTCAGCCGGACACAACCAGAGAGGAAATTAAATCTTTCTGTTTCGACTCCGGCAACGAAACTCTCGGGTATCTTTCCTACACATTCGGCTTAAAAGAACGCGGTATTCAGTCAGACAAAAAAAATGATTTGCCGCTCGGCCATCTTAAACAATACGCAATTCTTGTAACAGTCAACCTTACAACAGGCTTTCTGGAATGCTCTGCTATAGAAACAGCAGATCATTGGCGGCTGCAACGTCTCAAAGACCTGTGCACTACTCCGCCACACTGTGAAGAATTGCTTCCGGCTGGCACAGCCTTCTCCGAACCAGATCCCTCCATGTCACGTGATGAATACATCAAAGGCATAGAATCTGTTCTGGAACATATTCGTAACGGCGACACGTACCAGCTTTGTCTTTCTTCTGCTTTTTCCATGACAGTTCCGGAAACATTCAGCACTGAAATAACTTGCAGTTCAGACAAGAAAAAACAGTGCGATGCCATCGGTCTGTTCATGCACCTGTGGCAAAATTATCCGGCAGCATACTACACATGGTTCTCCTCAGATGATGCAAAAATTATCTCCACCTCGCCAGAATGCTTCCTTCGTGTGGAGAACGGATTAATTACATCCGAACCGATAAAGGGCACCACCGCCTTTGATGAGTTCTCAGAAAATCTCGTAACAGAACTTCGGGAATCTCCTAAAGAGAGCGCTGAGCTCTCAATGATTGTAGATCTTATCCGGAACGACATTTCCACACACTGCGAATACGGTTCTGTAACTGTTGACCGGCACAAAGACATTTTCACCGTTGATAATATGCTGCAAATGTATTCCGTTGTGCGCGGCACCCTGAAAACAGAATCAACGTGCCTTGATCTTCTTTTTGATGCCTTTCCCGGCGGCTCCATCACTGGGTGCCCGAAACTCCGCACAATGCAGATCATTGAAAAGCTGGAACCCCACAGCCGCGACCTGTACTGTGGAAGCTTTCTGCACATCAAAAATCCAACCACAATGAACTCAAGTATTGCAATTCGTACCGGATGGTTTACACATGACCATAGTGGAATACAAAAGTTCCGGTATTTTGCAGGGAGCGGGCTGGTGATTGATTCAGTGCCGGAGCGAGAATTCGAAGAAACAATTGCAAAAGCAGAAAAGTTTCGAAAGGTACTATCTACATGACCTACTACAGAGCTGGAAAATTTCATGATGACGGAGTTACGCAAAATATTGCTGCTCCGTCTTTTCGTTTCGGTGCTGGAATTTTTGAGACAATCCTGTTCAACGGCAGTTCGCTATGCTTTTTCAATCAACATCTCAGCAGAATGGAAACCTCGCTTGAGAAATTAGGATTTGTTGTTCCACAGCTGGACTATGCTGAAATTGCAATGGAAGTACTTGCTAAAAACGGACTGACTGACGCTGTTTCCAGAGTAAATATCTTTGCTCTTATCGATGAGAACGAAGCGGTTGATCCCGTAATAACAGCAGCCCCGTATACTTATGACCCTCAAAAGTGTTTCAGGCTTTGCACCGTTACAGACAGTGTGCAGCACCCCTTGCTGGGACATAAGACCATGAACTACATGTACAACTGGCTTCAACGCCGGTCTGCGATTCAAAAAGGATATGATGATGCGGTTCTCCTCTCACGGGACAACCTTATTACGGAAACAACGACTGCTGCCCTCCTTTTCGGTGACGGCGAAGGTTTCTGCCTTCCGGGAGGAAAGATGCGTTTACCGTCCATTGCACTGGAAACAGCCCGATCTATTCTTCCTATCTACGACTGCTCCGTGCGGTCATACTCTGTCGGTAACTTCCGGTATGCATATGTATTAAACTCACTCGTCGGAATGAGGCCGGTTACTGCTATCAACGGGACAATGTTTATGCCTGATGAACGCAGCTGCAAGGCCGTAACGGATAAAATTTGGGGACGCTAACGCCTCTTCTAAAATTAAATGTGCAAAGGGTATTCTGGTTAACCAGAATACCCTTTTTTTATTCCTGAGAAATTCACAGCACCACAAGCTTCAGGTTAAAGTGGAAAAACTCCCCTAAAAATAAGACCTTCAAACGTCATGTTAAAAAAAACAGAAGTTTTTTCTTACCACCTATCTATAAGTACTTACTCACATATCGCAAAAAAAAGATACTCTTTGTTATATATGAAACCGTTATACCAATTGCCGCTCTATAAAATTCACGTTACAGTCAAGGGCATTGCACACAACGTCTTCCGCTTGTGGCTTCGCCACTTGTTGTGAGCAACAGACATTTTGGCAACATGTCACTTTGTCCAGACGCTCCTGCCAGCAATGGCTGAGAGTCTCCTCACGCAAGGATGCAGAAATTCTAGCTAGATTCTGCATCCTTGTTTGGCTTCTTTATTCCCCCCGCCCTATGCCTACTTACTCAAAATCTTCCATTTGCTGTCTTGCCATTAGAGGCGTATATTGAAATTTGACTTCTTGACTTTATACGAAGTCCTATTACACATCTAAGCAAACTAAATTGTCAGAAAATTGATGGAGAAATATATAATATGAGTAACACAGAACACCGCTGCGGTTGGGTCGCCATGATGGGACCTCCTAATGCGGGTAAATCTACTATGCTTAACGCATACTTAGGGCAGAAAGTAGCGATCGTTACCCCTAAGCCACAAACTACCCGAAATCAGGTCAGCGGTATCCTGTCCAGCCCAGATTCCCAGGTTATCTTCATGGATACTCCTGGTATTCACCAGCTTCGCGGTAAAATGAACAAAATTTTGCTGCAAACCGCATGGCACACATTGAGTGGTGCAGATGTAGTTATGGTGGTTCTGGATGGTTCCCTGTACGTTGACCGTCCTGGTGCATTCGATAAAGATATCGAGCCATTAAGAGAAGCAATTCTTAATGAAAAACGTGCTGTGGTAGTTGCTGTCAACAAAGTGGACAAGTTCCGCGACAAAGCCAAGATGCTTCCGCTTCTCGAAAAGCTGAATACCCTTTGGCCTAACGCTGAAGTATTCCCGGTATCTGCAATGCGCAGAGACGGTCTTGAGCCGATGCTCGAATACATCAAAAAGCACCTTCCTGTTTCCGAAAAACTCTACCCTGAAGATCAGCTTTCCACCGTACCTGTTCGCTTTATGGCGTCAGAAGTTGTGCGCGAAAAGCTCTTCATGGAACTGCGTCAGGAACTTCCATACAACTGCGCGGTTGAGATTGAAAAATGGGACGATACCGGCGAACGAGTATTCGTAAACGCCGTTATTTACGTATCCCGTAAGAGCCATAAATCAATGGTTATCGGTAAGCAGGGACAAAACCTCAAAAAGGTTGGCACTGAAGCACGTAAAGAGCTTCAGGAAATGCTTCGCCAGAAAGTTCACCTCGAGCTTTGGGTGAAGGTACGAGAAGGCTGGACAGAGGACATGGGCTTTATGCGCCTGTTGGGTCTCTCTTCTTCCTAGCTGCTATAACTCAGCGATCACAGGCGGCTTTTGCCGCCTTTTTTATTAGGGTGTCAAAACCCCGTACATACTTGTCTCCGGTGAGGGGTAATCACCGCCGGAAAAATGGATAGAGAACTATGAATGAATGTCATGTTGACGGCGCTGCAATTATTGCCCGTTACGATGCTGTCGTTGAAAAAGTAGCGGACGCCGCCCGTAAAGCCGGACGCGACCCGAAAGATGTTAATCTTATTGCTGTATCAAAGCGCCACCCTGCTGAAGCAATATCAATTCTTAACAAACACGGACAGTTAGAGTTTGGTGAGAACTACGTTCAGGAAGCTATTGCAAAGCAGGAAGAACTGGCGGAACTCACCATCAACTGGCACTTTATCGGCCATTTGCAGTCCAAAAAAGCTAAGGATGTTGCAGGGAAATTTGCTCTGATTCATTCCATTGACCGACTCAGCTTGGCACAGAAACTGCAAAAACGGATGGAGATGCTTCCCGTTTCCGGTGTAGACGGAGAACGAAAAGTTCAAGAAATTCTGCTTCAGGTTAACATTGGTGATGAATGTCAGAAGTCCGGAGTTGATAAAGACGGATTATTTGAACTTGCGGAAAAGGTTGCAGCATTTCCACAACTGCGTATTCGCGGTCTGATGGGTATGCCACCAGCATCTTGTATCGGAGAAGAGGCCCGTCCTTTCTTCAACAACTTGCGTAAACTGCGCGACGAGCTTGAAACCCGCATTGGCGTTCCTATGGAACACCTGTCTATGGGTATGACACAGGACTACGTGCAGGCCATTGAAGAAGGCGCTACCTTTGTACGTATAGGAACAGAAATTTTCGGCCCGCGTCCTTACTAAAACGCGAAAAAAGAGCATTCTATGGATTTGGCAACGGTTCTCGGGATAGTAATTTCCTTCGGTCTGGTTCTCTCTGCTATCATGATGGGTGGCAGTCTTCTTATCTTTGTTTCCGTACCGTCATTACTAATCGTTCTTGGCGGAACCATTGGTGCAACGCTTGTAAACTACCCGCTCAAGCGCGTTATCTCCGTAATGAGCGTTTTTAAAAAAACACTCTTTGCTCAAGAGCTTTCCCAACAGGAAACAATTGATCAGTTCAAAGACTACGCCGACCGTGCTCGCCGAGAAGGTATCCTTTCTCTTGAGCCAATCATCAGCGGCATTGATGATCCTTACCTTAAAAAAGGACTTCAGCTGACTGTCGACGGTCTTGAGCCGCAAGCTATTCAGGAAATTCTTGAATCAGAAATTGCCAATACCGAAGCCCGTCACAGTGACGGGCAGGATATTCTTAAATCATTCGGTGAATACGCACCGGCACTGGGTATGATCGGTACCGTTATCGGCCTCGTCCAGATGCTGCAGACCATGAACGACCCTAGCTCTATTGGTCCCGCCATGGCTGTTGCGCTTATCACCACCTTCTACGGTGCTTGTCTTGCCAACCTCGTGTTTATTCCGATGGCAGGTAAACTCAAGTCCCGCAGTAACTCTGAAATTCGTATTAAAGAGATGCAACTCGAGGGTGTACTTGCAATTTCCCGCGGTGAAAACCCGCGTATTATTCAGGAAAAACTCTCTTGCTTCCAAGCCATCAGCGACCGCGCTGAAGCGGCGTAACACTCCCATTCCTCAGGTAACGGGAGTACGTAATGGCTAAGCGTAAAAAGAAACAGGAAGAAGGCGGCGGCGCATCATGGCTCATCACATTCTCAGATATGATGACTCTCATGCTCACGTTCTTTGTACTGCTGGTAAGTATGGCGGTAACTGATGAGCGACGAAAACTGGTTGTACTCACATCAGTAACCGGTGCGTTCGGCGAAGGTCGCGGCAGCTTTAACCCTGCCACACAAAAGAAATCGCAACGCATTATTGACCCGGGCCCGATGGAATTAAAAACACAGGATCTTTCCCCGCTGAAAGACCTTCTGTGGGAAGATGACAAAGAAGATTTGAACTTTCAGGAAAACCAGTACGTCCAAATCTTTTCCATCAGTGAAGATGTTCTCTTCCAACCGGGTACAACTCAACTCAGCAGCAGAGGCATTGTACTGCTTAACCGTATCCTTCCTTGGATACTGCGCATCAAGCATCCATTGCTTCTTGCAGGACATACTTCAGCACTCCGTGATGAAGAAGGTAAAGATTACGAAGTTTCGTTTACGCGTGATGAAGAGCTTTCCCCGACTTGGAATCTCTCGTTCATGCGCGTCATGAGTGTCTACAGCTACCTTAAAGGTCGAGGCATCCCCACTGAACATATTATGGTGGAAGCTTTTGCGAACTACCATCCACGTTGGGATGACAATACACCTAAAGGCAGAAAGAAAAACAGACGCGTAGATATTGTGCTTGATAAACGCAATATGCAGTGGATCAAGAAACTGGAAGAAATGACCCGAACAACTCCGCAAAAGAAACAAGAATTTGAATACAAAGATTTTAAATTCGACTTAAGCGTTAACGACGGAGCAAACACTCTTTCCAGATCATCTGATTCATCGCAGGATGGAGTATAAAGAATGGCACGTAAAAAAAAGCAGGAAGAACCGGAAGGAATCCCCGCGTGGCTGGTGACCTTTTCCGACCTCGTGACATTACTGCTCACATTCTTTGTACTTATTCTCAGCATGTCTTCAATGGACAAAACGCTGCTGGTGGAAATCAACCCGTTTGATCGGGGACTCGGTGTTATCAACTACCACGGGTCAGGGCGTGTGCCTCAACGCATCAAACTGATTGTCGACCTTGTTTCTGACCCGAAAACGGCATTTGAACAGCGGGACAGAATTAAAGATTTGCTTTTTCCGGAAGATGTTCTTCCTCCGGATATTGATATGAGCACGCTGGATCGTAACCTTCGAATCCTGCAAAAGCCGGAAGGACTGGCAATTGCCCTCACAAATGACCTTGTGTTTAAACCGGGCAGCTATACGCTGACTCCTTCTGCCAAACAATTGCTCTCTCAAATTGTGCTGATGCTGCAATACACATCTGCAGATACAAATATTTCCGGTCATGCGGATAATACCGGGCGCAATACTGCTGCCAACTATCCACTTTCCGGAAAACGGGCAATGTCTGTACTTGAGTACTTTTTGTCCCAGGGACTTAAACCGGAACGCTTTTCCATCAGTGGATACGGAGCCGATAAGCCTATTGAGTCAAATGCTACAGAGTACGGACGGGCTCAGAATAGACGAGTTGAAATTCTGATTAAAACAACCCAGCGTCTTGGACGCTATGTATAAGAGATTGCTGCAAGAAACTGCAAAGGAGCTGTATCGTGATTGAAGAAGGAAAAGAAACGAAGAAAAAAAGCGGAAAGATGAAATGGATCATCATGCTTTTGGTCCTTCTGATTCTTGGAGGCGGCGGGTACTTTGCGTACACGACCTATTTCCAGAACTCCACCGAAACGGCAGAACCTCAGGATGTTCAACTTGAAGAGGTTGATCCTTCAGACTCTCAAGTAGTCACCCTGCCAAGTTTCCTTGTTAACCTCTCTGACCCTCTTGGTCGCCGCTACATCAAACTGACTCTTGATGTTGAGGTTGCCAGCCCTGAAGCTGCCAAAGTTCTGGAAAGTGCAAACGCGAAAGTGCGTGATGCAGTTATCCTGCTTCTTTCCAGCAAGTCATACTCAGACCTTGCTTCACTTGAAAGCAAGCTTCTGCTCAAAAATGAGCTGGTTACCCGCTTAAACCAGATTATTGGCAGCTCTAAAGTTGTACGTGTGTATTTTACAGAACTGGTTATCCAGTAAGTTAAACTAGCAATTACTCCCTTTCAGATAAGGAAGGTTACTATGTCTGAAGATGTGAACCAGGATTTACTGGCTGAACAGTGGGCTGCGGCTCTTGAGGAACAGGACGATGCACCACTTGGCGGTGGCGAATCACAAAACATGAGCCAGAACGAAGCGCTTGCTGAAGAATGGGCTGCGGCTCTTGCTTCAGAAGAGCAGGAAGCTGTGCAGAAAGAGAAAGAACAGAGCTTACTTTCCAGCAAAGCACACGAAGCAGAGTTCAAGGATTTGACAGAAGATGCTAAAGCTATCCGTCCAGAATCCGGCAAACATGAACTCGACTTCATTCTTGATATTCCGCTTGATGTTTCTGCTGAACTCGGTCGAACCCGTCTGCTGATCAACGAACTGCTCCAGCTTGGTCAGGGTTCTGTTGTTGAGCTGAACAAACTCGCCGGCGAGCCGCTTGAAATCTTTGTTAACGGCAAACTCGTTGCTCGTGGTGAAGCTGTTGTTATCAACGAAAAATTCGGTGTACGCTTAACAGACATCATCAGTCCTATCGAAAGGGTGAAACAACTTGCATAACATTTTAGTGACAGCAGCCCACGCGGCTATCGACTCCTCCGCTGATATCGTCAACGGAACGTCACCCGCTGTCCCTGAAGTGGTCGGCTGGGGGAGTTACGCACAAGCTATAGGCATTCTACTGCTTCTTTTAGGTGCTCTGTACGGCATGCTCTGGTTTGTTAAGAAAATCGGCATGAATAAAGGCTTTAAAGGGAAAAAAGGGACTAAACCCACCCTTGATGTGGAAGAAAGATTCCATATTGCCCCTAAAAAGCAATTAGTCGTGGTACGCTTCTTGAATAAAAGGCTGTTACTGGGGGTTACAGACCACCAGATAAACCTTTTATCTGAAACGGAAGCGGAAGATGAAACTAGCGACTCCTCTGACTCGAAAGAATTTACAAAAATTATGGGGCAGCTCCACAACACGGATTCTGACTCTTAGTGCTTTATTTCTGCTTGTTCCCGCTGCAGCCTACGCTGCGCGGGACCTTGCAGTACCATCCCTCTCTCTGGCGTTAGGTGCAGGACAATCTGAACCGGAAAATGTCTCCGTTCTGCTTGAAATCCTGTTCCTGCTCACTATTCTGTCACTGGCACCAGCCATTATGCTGACAGTTACCAGCTTTACCCGCATCATCATTGTCTTTTCCTTTTTACGACAAGCATTAGGCACACAGCAGTTACCGCCATCACAGGTTTTAGCGAGCCTCGCTATTTTTATGACATTTGTCATCATGCGTCCTGTAGGCGTCGCTATTAACGACAATGCACTGCAACCCTACCTTAATGAAGAAATAGGCTTTACACAGGCTCTGGACGAGGCACAACTGCCACTCAGAGAATTTATGTTTAAGCATACACGCGAAAAAGATCTGTCTTTGTTCTACTCTATCAGCAAAATGGAACGTCCAAAGACTAAAAAAGAAGTTCCGACCATGATGCTGGCAGCAGCCTATGTCATCAGCGAACTCAAAACCGGCTTTACTATCGGCTTCCTCATCTATGTACCATTCCTGATAATTGATATGGTTGTTTCCAGTATCCTGCTCGCAATGGGTATGATGATGTTGCCGCCGATGATGGTTTCCATGCCGTTTAAACTGCTTCTTTTCGTTCTGGTAGACGGTTGGAGCCTGCTTACCGGCTCTCTCGTTAACAGCTTCCTACTGTGAGGATATAAAGATGACCCCCGAATTTGTTATCGGCTATGCACGTAAAGCCATCGAACTGACCCTTATGATTTCTCTTCCCATGCTTCTTGTGGGTCTTATTGTCGGCTTAATTGTTTCCATTATTCAGGCTGCCACACAGGTACAGGAACAGACCCTTACATTTGTTCCTAAAATTATCGCTATTTTCGTATCACTGCTCATTGCCTTTCCATGGATTATGGAAAAAATGACTACATTTACCCGTGAAGTCTTCATGAATATTCCAACGTATATTCGCTAGGTTAAAAAACAAAAGGTTGAAAAAAAAGGGTTGTTCCTATCTCTAGGAACAACCCTTTTTACTACCGTCTATCTCCTGACCTGATCAGAAGCTTGAACACGATTTACGACAATAACCAGCTACAAAAACAATTAGAGTTTCTGCCTGTAGTTTAACGATTGCCGTAAGGTCGCCTTATCAACAAACTTCACATCAGACCCAAGAGGAATTCCCTGCGCAAGACGACTTACATTAACATGCGGAAACTCCCGTTTAACAAGCTCCTTAATGTAGGAGACGGTGTTTTCTGCCTCAATGGTAGTGCCGAGCGCAAAGATAATTTCGGTGATCATGCCTTCATGAAGACGGGCTTTCAGTTTATCCAGCTCCAGCTGTTCAGGAGTAACATTTTCCAACGGAGCGATAAGTCCTCCGATGATAAAATACTGTCCTTTGTAAAAACCGCCCTCTTCAAGTGCGAGCATCGCATCCCATTCCGGAACCAGACACAATGTGTCGGTAGCACGGGTTTCATTCAGACAAATGGTGCACGGATCAGTGTCCGACAAGGCACCGCATCGCCCGCATAAATGCAATTTATCCCGAAGATCATGAATATTCTGTCCAAGATCACGGGTTTGTTTTTCAGGCCATTTAAGAAGGGTCATCGCAAGTCTCTGTGCAGACTTGGGACCCAGCCCGGGCAACTTGGAAAGTTGTCCAACGAGAACTTTAAGCGGTTCAGGAAGCTGTTGCACTGGTAAACCTGACTTAGAACATACCTGGAATGTTCATGCCGCCAGTAAGAGCGCCCATTTCGTTTTCAGCCATTTCTTTAGACTTACGCAGTGCATCGTTAGTTGCAGCAAGAACGAGGTCCTGCAGCATTTCTACATCTTCAGGATCTACTGCGTTTTTATCGATAGCAATAGAACGAATTTCCTGCTTACCGGTGCACACAACAGTAATCATGCCGCCACCAGCAGTGCCGGTTACTTCACGTTCTGCAAGTTCATCCTGAAGTTTAGTCATTTTTTTCTGAAGCATCTGAGCCTGACGAAGCATATCGTTCATTCCACGCATGGGTAATCTCCTTGAGAATGTTCTATTTTACTTAAACAGAACTGTCGTTCTGCATCGTTGTTCGAATATATAAGCACCTGCACCGTTACAGGCACACCATCCAGAAAGTTATTTCCGGCTTGGATCATCTTTATGTTTGAATGTCAGCAGCTCAGCTCCGAGTTCTTCTTTTAATAGCTGCGCTGCCGGATCAGATTCAATCTCTTCTTTTAATTCATGATAACTACGCGCTTCAGTTACCGGCTCTTTCAAAACGACTGTACCAATTCCGTACCATTCATTGGCGCGGGCAGACAGCCGTGCAATGATATCGTTATCGTTCAACATCTCATACTGCGTGCGTCCGGCAGCAGTAATCTGCAATGTATCACCTACACGTTTACCGGTAGCCTTAGCGAGGTATTGCAAACTCTTGCCGCCCGTCTCGTCCTGCTTCTGGCAGGACTCTAAAAATTCGCTCCAACGGGTAAGATCGGACGGCTGGTTATTGCTTGAAGCATCTCCTCCACCAGAAGAAGGAATATCCGGCGGCGCACTCATGCTGTGGTTTGTACCGCCAAGCTCCGGCGGAAGTTCAACAGGTGGTGCATCCATAGGTGGCATTGAAGAATGCATTGAAGATGGTGCAGCAGCACGCTGCTGTTGTTGTCTATGAGGCGGTTCCTGCCTGTGCGGTGGTTGCTGCCGCTGCGCCTGCTGCCTATGAGGAGGCTGCGGCTGTCCAGCAGTCTGCTGTGAATGCTGCTGCTCGGGCTGCGCTTGTTGCGCAGGTTGAGGCTGCGGCATTTGCGGAGCAGAGTATTGCGGTTGAGTCTGCTGGTGTGGGCGAGGCGCGGTACTTTGCGGTGCACTCTGAGGCGCAGCTGCACGTTGGCTAGCCCCTTGCTGCGGGGCAGGAGTTCCTTTGGAAAGAGATTCTGTTGAAATCAACTTCGGAAGGAATGCAAGGTTCAACAATAACAGTTCAAGCGCCATTGCAGGCTCTAAACTTGTCAGCACACGACGCTGCCCTTCAAGGGTTAACTGCCAGCAGGCATGCACATGAGACAACGCAAACTCAGGTGCCAGCTCAAGCCATTGCTGCGCTTCTGCCTGAGGGAGGTTCAACAATGGCAACGCCTGTTCACCAGCTTGTTTCAGCATAAACAGATTTCGCCATGTATTGCCCAATTCCCTGAGGAAGAAGCCAATATCAACGCCCTGTTCTAAAATGTCACGGATAACTTGAGAAAGAGCGACAACATCCTGATTCTTCATTGCGTCCATAACGCTAAAGAACAGCTCTTGTCCCGCAAGTCCCAAGATTGAACGGACATCGGCAACTTCAAGCCGCTCATTTCCTAAGGCAAGAACCTGACCGAGTAATGACATGGAATCACGAACGGAGCCGGCTGCACGGCGTGCAATAAGACGCACTGCAGCGGGATCATAGCCCCGTTGTTCAAGTTCCAGAATCTTAGTCAAATGGTCGACTAGCTCCTGCTCTGTCAGCATTTTGAACGTGTAGTGCTGACAACGGCTGATGATCGTAATCGGAAATTTGTGTGATTCAGTCGTCGCAAGAATGAAGGTTACCCCCTTCGGAGGCTCTTCAAGAGTTTTAAGCAACGCGTTGAATGCGTCACGGGTAAGCATATGGGCTTCATCAATAATGAAGACTTTGTAACGTCCTTCCATAGCAGCATACCCGATAGACTCACGCAATCTGCGCGCGTCATCGATACCACGGTTGGAAGCACCGTCAATTTCCACCACATCTACATGCATTCCCTGAGTAATTTTTTTGCAATTCTCACACTCATTACACGGCTCACCGGTAGGAGCATTCTGGCAATTCAATGCTTTTGCAAAAATACGGGCAATTGTAGTTTTGCCAACTCCGCGAGTACCGCTAAAAAGGTACGCCGGAGCTATCTTGTCTTCCTGAGCTGCACGGGAAAGGACTGACTTTACGGTTTCCTGCCCCGCAACATCTGAAAAACGTTGTGGTCTGTAGGCTGTGGTTAATGCTGCTGTACTCATTATGGTCCTGCAAATTTGAAAAATTTGGGCTTTGTGCGCTCCATAATATGCATTCAAAACAAGGAACGCATAAAAAGCACTACAATTAGCCACGCTAAAAAAAAAAACGGGCAAAAGCAAGGTGAACCCTTGGTGCAGACGGTTTTGCTCATTATTTTTCACATACATGCGACACAACAGCTTACACCGCCAACGCCTGAAAAATACATAAAACTATACTGAAAAGGATCTACCCGGACAATTTGCAAATGTATTACTCCGAAAAAACCAATACAGTGCAATCCTAGTTGTAAAACCATTATTAACAGGGTTTAGTTTTTAGATAAAATAACGTAGTTTTCTTCCGAAACAAGCGGCAATGATGCTGTGGTGCATGTATTTTTCCCATGAGCGACGTATGAACAGACGATCTTTTTTACGAAATATCTGTATTGCATCTGCGATGACAATACCATGCAACGCGCTTGCTGTTGAACTTGTCAAAAAGCAGCCGCATGAGCAACGCGGACAATTTGATTTACACGTAAAAGACTACATCTCAAAGATGAGTCATTTTGATTCTGCACATCCAGACGATATTGTGCTTGAAGGTGAAGAGCTTAGCTTACTAAAAAGCTGTACCGCCAAGATTACACGAGTAATGCGTACAGTAGGCTATGGAAATTTCAACATTATCAGCATGGATGAAGCATTCATTTTTGGCAAACGTTACTCACGCATCGGTGCATTTTCGGCCGAAGAGAAAGCGTTTCTTGAAAAAATTTTTTACTACGATGCCAGAACATTAGGTTTTTACGGTGATAAACCAATCACTGCATTTACGCAGACTATCAACCGTAAAAACGTTATTAAAATTCGCAACAGCGGGCACTACCTCTTTAAAGGGCATCCTTATGAGGTATGGCAGGAAATCAAAAAAGCCCTATCATCTGACGTCATCCTCACATCAGGAGTCCGCGGCGTCGTTAAGCAATTTCATCTCTTTCTCATGAAAGCGACCAAAAACGGTGGCAACCTGTCACTTGCTTCGCGCTCTCTCGCTCCTCCGGGCTACTCTTTCCACGGCATCAGCGATTTTGACGTAGGTCAGAAACGATACGGTAAATCCAACTTTACTGCGCGTTTTACAGAAACACGTGTTTTCAGCAAATTAAATGAACTTGGTTACTTAACCCTTCGATACCCCAGAGGAAATATGCTGGGCGTACGGTACGAACCCTGGCATGTTAAGGTGAGCTCATAATGCGACTGTTACTTTCTCTCATACTCGTTATCGCAACAGCTGTTTCAGCGTTTGCGCAAAGCCCGCTTGATTTTTCTCTGCACAAACTCGGAAACGACCCTGCCGGCCCTACAATTCTTGTTATCGGCGGCATTCAAGGTGACGAACCCGGCGGATTCAGCGCTGCCGGCATGCTTGTATCTCATTACAACATCACCAAAGGAAACGTATGGGTTGTTCCTAACTTAAATTTTTTAAGTATCATCAAAAGCTCCCGCGGCTCGTACGGTGACATGAACCGCAAATTTGCTGCACTTGATAAAAACGACCCAGACTACCAGTCAGTTCAACGAATCAAAGAAATTATTCGTAATGACCAGATAGACCTCGTGTTGAATCTGCATGACGGAAGCGGCTTCTACAATCCAAAGTACATTGACCGGCTCCACAACCCAAGATACTGGGGACAATGCGTCATTATTGACCAAAAGAATATTGAACATCCACTGTTTGGTAATCTTGATCACATGGCCAAAATCGCAGTCGAAAAAGCCAACTCCGAACTGCTGAAACCCAGCGACAAATTCCATCTGAAAAATACCCGAACAAGAGAGGGTGACCACGAGATGGAAAAGTCTCTGACATACTATGCTATCAAGCACGGGAAACCTGCTTTCGGCATTGAGGCCAGCAAATCTTTTTTGACACCGACTCGAACCTACTATCACCTGTCCGTTCTTGAATCTTTCCTCAAACAGGCAGGCATTACGTTTTCAAGAGATTTCACACTTAACCCGCCTGCAATTAAACAAGCCATGTTCAGTCAGGTTAAGCTTGCCCTCTATGGTGGCAAACTCCAGCTCGAGCTAGAAAACGTCCGTAAGTACCTAAATTACATACCAATGAATAAAAACCTTGCGAATAAATTTGAAGTCTCCAAACCACTGCTCACAATGGTTGATGCACCGAATGGCTACAAGATCTATTACGGCAACAGAAATCTGACAAACCTTTCGCCGCAGTTCTTTGAATTCGACGATAGCCTTTCAACCTTGCGTTTCACTGTAGATGGACGCATGCAAGAGGTGGATATGGGAACTATTGTTGATGTAGATAGCCACTTCAGCGTGTCTTCCCAAGACGGATATCGTTTCAACATCATCGGCTTTGTTGCTCCAAACAAAGGCTCCGAGTGTGATGTTACTGTTCGCAAAAAAGACCTAGTACCACGCTTCTCGCTCGACAAAAGCGGGCGCATTTATAGAGTGGAAGCATACAAAGGTGACAAATTTTCAGGAATGGTGCTTGTTCGTTTTACAAACAATAACGAAGTTGCAGCCCGTTAATTATCCACCACAGTATAGTCCAAAGAAAAGGGCAGCCTAAACGGCTGCCCTTTTCTCATCGCAAAATTTTGAACACAAAAACAGCTTGCTCTATCGGCAAGCCATTAAACTCCAACAGCGTAGATTGTTACATTACAATACGGTGTGAAGCTTGAAGATTAGGGAGACTGGAAACCCTTTTATCAAGTGGAAAAACAAGTGGGAACGGATTCTTTCTAGGAATAATTGGAGCACCGGCACAAAGTCCTTTGGAGTTAGCAAGCGCGGTCGCTCCTATAGGATCTACACCGATAACACCGGATTTATCTCGAAAAGACAACACGTTCACTACAGATCGAGCACTGGCATCAATCATTGCCCGCAAATATTGTCGATCTGCTGCACCCGGCATTGTATGATGAATAAGCTTAAGGGAGCTCTTCCAAGGATACGCACCGCATAGTGCCACACTGCTACGGAACACCTGTTTACGGATAGCAAATCCGCTTCGGTTTTTGTTCGTTGCTGCCAAGAGTTCGTAATCCTGATCCGTGCAGGAAATTTTAAATAACCCCCGAACACTACGGCTGTTCCAACGAACCAAACGGTCTGCCTGCGCTTCAATATACACATGCCCCAGTTTTCCAGATGTCGGAGCACCGGACATTAAGCTTGGAACATAGTTATTGTGCGCAACAACATCTGCCGCAAGGTGAGAAAGATAACCATAGGCATACGAACGCAACTTGGGACTTTGCACATTATTCAGCAGCGTAAAGCCTGTTTCCCAGTTATGGCTATGCCCCGGAACAACAGTACTGCCTTTTCCAATAAAAATGTCTGCGGAAAGAGCACCGTATTTAAAAGCATCTTTGTGAAGCGCAATAGTATGTGCAACAGGTGCCGGAAGAAGAGAGAGGTTGGCAAGCAGCCATTCAGCTATGGAAATATGAACTCCTGGGCCCCATGCATATGCAGCCTCAGGAAGTAAAACAAAAGCAAAGGCAGCTAATGCCGCCAAAACCAAACTTTTTTTCATATACTCCTATCCCCCATAATGCCCCAAAGTATCGGCGCGAGACCTAAGAGTAATACCACCGCTGAGAAAGTCAACACTTCGTTTTTTAGAGTCGATCCATAGCCTCAAACAAGTTTTCAATTATGGTATTCGAAACAAGCATTCCACGCTTCGTAAGATTCAAATATCCATTACGAATTTTCACGAGCCCGTGTTGATGCAAAGCTGTTATCATCGGACGGAAATCTTCCATAAATACCCTTCCGGTGAGTTCTTTATATGCAGCAAGCCGCAAGCCCCGCGCTGTCCGCAGACGAAGCATTATCAACTCTTCCATTCGGTCATGGGGAGTTAGTGTTTCGGCATATTCTCCGATCTGCCCGTTACGGGTCTTTTCAGCATACTCCCCAAGATCTTTGGTATTCTTCCATCGCCTGCTTCGAATTGTGGAAACCGCAGAAGGACCTAGCCCTAAGTAGTCTGCGCCTTCCCAGTATCCAAGGTTATGGCGGCACTGAAAGCCCATACGTGCAAAGTTAGAAATCTCATAATGAGAGTATCCTTGCAGCTCGAGAAAATCAGAGCCGTATAAAAACATTTTTCCCTGATCGTCATCAGAAGGAAGCTCTAATTTACCGTCATCATATGCGGCTTCAAACGGTGTGTTCTCTTCAATCGTCAGGCTATAGCAGGAGATATGATCCGGCCCAAGCTTCACAATCTGCTTCAACTCTTCCAGCCAATGTTTGATTCGCTGTCCGGGGAGTCCCCAAATAAAGTCTATATTAATATTCGCAAAACCGCTTTGGCGAGCACGCTCTATAGCTTCAATAGCCTGTTTTGCAGAATGCGGTCTTCCCAAAGTATGTAAAAGGTCACGATTAAGGCTTTGGATGCCAAGACTTAACCTGTTGATGCCTGAAGCATGAACATCGTGCAAAAAAGAATCACGCAATGCTGACTCAGGGTTTGCTTCCATGCTGATTTCCGCCCCGCTACTAATAGCAAACGTCTTGGAGAGGCGGTTCAAAATAACATCAATTGCCTTCGAAGGAAGTATCGAAGGCGTTCCGCCTCCGATAAAAATCGTTTCCACGGAAACATTACCAAGCCGGTCACCCCACAGCGCAATCTCACGCATTAGGGCATCAAGATAGACCTGCACAGCATTGTCATCCGGCACTTGGGAATGAAACGCACAGTAGCCGCACTTACTGCGACAAAAGGGAACATGTAGATATAGCAACATAACGGGCTGAAAGTAGGGACACGGAGCGCAGGCGTCAAGGATTGTATATTTCTCTTCAACAAAAATATAAAACCTGCATTGTTGACGTATCAACACTTTTACTCTATTGACGAATCAACAATTGATACAACGTAACGTTTTTAACTACGTAAGAGACAGGGGGAGCAATGACCCGCTTTCAAGACGAACAATTTCCATTAGGCTACGCAGTAGCAATGGCGCATAGAATGCAAGCCGCAAAAGCAAAAGAAAAAGTATCCCAATACGGCATAACCTTCGGGCAAGTTCCGTTTATGATGGAGCTCCTTCACAGCAAGGAACCAATGACTCAGGATGCATTATCCAAAGCGCTTTTTATTGATCCGGCTGCCACTGCACGTGCAGTAGAACAATTGGAAATTAAGGGATTTGTGAAGCGAAAAGTAAACCCTAAAAACCGTAGACAAAAACTTGTATCTGCTACTGACAAAGCAAACTGGATAAAAAGCGATTTACGTTCTTCGTTACGCGAAGCAACACAAGAGGTGCTCGAACCGCTGACCCCGGAAGAGCAAAAAACTCTTGCTACGCTCTTAGCCAAGGTTTGCAAGCACGGCGCGCAAACATAACGCTTACACGCTACAGACACACTATTCTGATTATGGAGTTGTTTATGACAACCGAAAAAACAGTTTCACCTACGGCAGCAACGTTTATCGTTGCTGCCGTACAGTTTTTGACACCATTTATGATGTCGGCTGTCGGGGTAGCTTTGCCTGCTATTGGCAAAGAATTTTCAGCCGGTGCATTCCAACTTGGACTTGTTGAAATGGCGTACATTCTTGCCGGCGGTATTCTAATGCTTCCGGCGGGACGATTTGCAGACATCAAAGGGCGGAAAAAAGTCTTTCTAACCGGACTCTCAGTCTTTATCTGCGCCACCTTTTTAATAGCCATCGCTCCTTCAATGGAAGCACTCATTGCACTGCGCTTTGTACAGGGAGCCGGCTCAGCACTTGTTGCCACCACCAGTATTGCTATCATATCTTCTGTAGTTCCACCGCAGGTGCGGGGAAAAGCAATGGGAATAGTTGCAGCTTCTGTATACATGGGGCTCTCAGCAAGCCCGACCCTCACAGGCTTTATTATTCAATACGGAAGCTGGCGCTGGATTTTCTGGGGGGCACTGCCACTTCAACTCGCAGCATTATGGCTTACATTCACCCGTTTGCACGGAGAATGGTACGGTTCCAAAGGAGCACCGTTCGACTGGGCAGGCAGCCTGATGTACGCAGCTGCCATCTGCATGGCAATGACAGGCGTTACTCATCTCAAAGCCGGAGGAATCTTTCCATTTTTATTTGTTGGAGGACTTGTAGGGCTGTGCCTTTTCTTTTTGTGGGAATCAAAAACTGAACACCCAATACTCAACGTTCCGTTGTTGAAACAAAACAAAACCTTCTCACTAAGCAGCCTTGTTCTGCTAGCAAACTATGCATCATCGTTCGGCGTAACATTCTTTTTCAGCCTGTATTTACAACAGATTAAGGGAATCTCACCACAGTACGCAGGTCTTATTCTTGTGATCCAACCTGCAATTATGGCTGTGCTTTCACCATTTGCCGGTGCCCTCGGGGACAAGCTGAATCCGGGCAAACTGACCATGTTCGGATTGGCATTATGCACAGTTGCTTTGGCCACCTGTTCTACTGTCACAGCCTCAACAAGCCTGTATACTCTTATGGGTATTCTTGTACTTCTAGGGCTCGGTTTTTCATTATTCTCTTCGCCAAACCTTACCGTAATTATGAATTGCGTTGAGCCGAGACATTACGGTGTTGCTGCCAGCCTTTCTGCAACAATGCGTACTCTGGGTATGCTCACAGCTATGTCGTCCATTTCCTTTATTCTCAGTCTGTTTATGGGAAACGCCTCTGTTTTTGAGGCACCTGAAGCCTTTATAACCTCAATGCAAACGGGCTTCTCAATCTTCACTCTTGTCAGCGCTATTGGCGTAGCTTGCTCATATGCAAGCCTAAGAGCCCAGAAACACTCTGCAATGTACAAGAACATACAAGAAGATTCTGACGATTAGAAACAGATAAAACAACGCATCATCCGAAAAAAATTGTGCTTTTTTCAAAAATTATCTTAGCACTACAGCCCTGCCTCCAATACACTGTCATTATGAGTACTATTTTATTTTCACTACTAATATTGGCTATGGGTATTGGATGGTACGGGCATCGGATGGGCGCAATCTACGTTACAATATTCTCCATCGCACTCGCCGTAATCTGGTTTATGTCCCACGCCACAGACTCGTTAAACATTAACCTGTAGGCGGGCATATGCATCCTGAACTAGCGCGCAAGATTAACCTAATCCTGCTTCTTTTGGTGGCGGTAGTCATGTGCGGCTCTCTATCCGTGCAGTTTATTATCGGCGATCTGCCCTGTCCGCTGTGCATCCTCCAACGCTACGCAATGGTAGGGCTTGCAATGGGGCCTTTATTAAACCTGCGCTTTGGAATTCGCCCAAGACACCTTTCAGTCACACTCATGTTTGCGCTGTTCGGTATAGCCGTCAGCGTCCGGCAGGTTCTGCTCCACATAGTGCCAGGAACCGGCAACTACGGAACCCCTGTTTTCGGGCTGCACCTTTACACTTGGTCATCATTAATCTTTTATATTGCACTTGTGGTCACTGCATTACTGTTACTTATTGAAAATGTATGGTCTCCGCTTGATGCTCCGCCGTACAACGACAAAATAGTCCACATCGGCTTCGCATTCATGATTCTGATTACCATCCCGCTGCTTGTTGTCACATTCCTTGAATGCGGATGGCGGTGTCCAGACAACCCCGTAAACTATATGCTTCTCCATTCGTGACTATGACCAATTTTTGCACATAGTATAGCTGCGCGAACTCATTATATATCTGAAAAATATGCTCTCCTATTAGGACTTGTTCCTTCTAACCTCTTGACTAAAACCCTTTTCAGATGATCTTTATTAGTTCGTGTATATTATGGAATGTGGTAACTAATTGAGAACGTTTGTAAGGGTATTATGTCTATTCATCAGAAAATAAACGTAAAAAAAGTATGTTTGTTGGTTGTTGCAGTGCTTGTTATTGCTGCAACAGCATATTTATCACTTAAACCATCAACAATTGAACAGACCGCTCAGAACGAAATCGAAAACACCACACCTGTCGCTACTTCTGAGGTAACACCGGAAGCGCTTGTAGCTTCCGCGACAAAAGAGGTTCAGGCTACGCCGGAACCTGCGCCAGCACCACAGCCTGTGGTTGAAGTGTTCAGTGGAAAAATTGGAAAAGGCGCAACGGCCTCCACTCTTCTGAACAAATGGCTCACCAAAGCGGAAGTTTATCAGCTTGCTGATGCAGCCGATAAAACATACCGCCTCACCAAGATTCGTCGTGGTCGTCCTTTCAGGGTTGTTACTACTGACGGAGCATTCACAAGATTCGAATATGAGATCGATAACGATCAATACCTGTCAGTAGCAAAAACAGACACAGGCTTTGTGGCGGAACGTAAAGACATTCAGTACGATGTCATCACAGAGCGTGTTAATGGCATCATCACATCAAGCCTTTACGAAGCACTCGCAAATGCAGGTGAAAAAGCAGGTCTTGCTGTTCGTATCGGTGACATTTTCGGATGGGAAATCGACTTTATTCGAGACATCCGGAAAAATGATTCATTCACTGTTGTTGTTGAAAAACGATTCAGAGACGGGGCGTTCCAAGGGTATGGAAACATACTCGCAGCCCGCTTTATTAATCAGGGCAACGAATATGAAGGCTACTATTTGAAAGATAAAAACGGGTTCACCCAGTACTACACTGCTGAAGGAAAAAACCTGCGCCGCGCTTTTTTAAAAGCTCCGCTTAAGTTTACCCGAATTTCTTCCAAGTACACAAAACGCCGCTTTCATCCTATCCTGAAAACCTATCGTCCGCATAACGGTGTAGACTACGCAGCCCCGCGTGGAACTCCGGTATCTGCTATCGGCAACGGTAAAGTTATCAAAATCTCTCGCAGCAGAGGGGCAGGAAAGTACGTAAAAATCCGTCACAACAACGGGTATGAATCTGCGTACCTGCATCTCAACCGCTTTGCACGTGGTCTCAAAGTCGGTAAACGAGTTAAACAGGGACAAGTTATCGCCTATGTAGGATCTACAGGGCTTTCCACAGGTCCTCACCTTGATTTCCGTATGAAAAAGAACGGAAAATATATCAACCCGACTCGCGCAACTAACCCGCGTGCCCCGAAAGCTACAAAAGAACAGCTTGCTATCCTGAAGGAAAAAGTAAAACTGCTTACTCCAGATGCAGGCGCCGCTCAGGCTCCTGAACAGGTTGCAGAAAAAGCTGCATAGCACTGTCACCATTCGTATTTACAAAGTATGGATACAAAAAAAGGGTGGAGTTTATTACTCCACCCTTTTCTATTTCTCAAAACAGTCTGTATTACAAAAATTACTTCTCATCTTCTTTAATTTCGCTCTGACCGGTCAACTTCAAGATATCGTTTGCGGTCTTCCCGTCCATCGCTGCAAGAATCTTCTTCGAAACTTCGTCTGGAGAGAATGTACCTTCCAACGTAGCTTCTAATGTTTTTTTAGCCTTAAAAGCTGCAAACGCCGCTTTTACGCGCAATTTATCTTTCTCTGGAACAGCGTTGATAACTTCTTCATAGGAAGCATTATACGCTTCTTCTGAAGATCCATCCAACGTTGGCGTACATGCCACCAGTCCCAGTAAAAGAATAGCACCTACACAAAAAGTAATAATTTTACGACAATCCATGTGTCCCCCTTTTAACTATTGTAAAATAAGCATCCATACCGAACAACATGTTACATTTAATTAGATGAAGTCAACAAACGAGTTTTTACTATTGCTTTCTTTCACTATATAGATAGCAGCAATATCCCATTGTAAATATGCTGCATTTGACCGCATCTCTTTTTCTAAAAATGACAGAAAAAACTTTACCTGCCTACATCGCAACAGATGTCCTTTTTGAGGCAGAACACAAAAAAAGCTCTTAATTCTTTCGAATTAAGAGCTTTTTGATATCGATGGTGCCGGGGGAGAGACCCAACCAGCTCGACTCGCTAACATGCCTACATCAATAGATTTAATGCCATGACGTGTTTGATTGTGTAAGGCAATGTGCAATGAAAATGTGTAAGTGTCAATCCTGAAAAAGACAGTTTGTTGGTTGTCATTTTGAGCCGTTGGTGAGCCAAGGATTGAGGAAAATTATGACAGTAGTCCTGTGATGTTGGATATAAAAGGAGATACTATCGTCATTATGTTTGCTGACTTGGTAAGAAAAGAGTCTACCGCTTGCTTTTTCACTTCAGTATCTTCTGACTTTTCTGCTGTCTCTAACAGGTTTAGTAGGTCAATTTTTAAAATAGAGTCATCGACTTGGCTACATAAAGCCTGTCGAAGTTCATCTAGCTGTGAGCTTTGTTGTTGGATGTTCGTAGACTGGTCTGTGGATGATATGTTCAGCCGTGCATTGTTATTCATGACAACAGTATTCACATGAAAGACACCTGAATGTTTTGAAGCCGTTTGTTCTGCATGGGACAACCGAGTGACTTTTGGAGAGTACATCGCGATAAAATGCATTTGTTGAGGAGTGTAGCCTGGATCGGTGACTCTATATTCAACTTCTCCCGCAGGGTATGAACGTTTAATCGTTGAATCAAAATCAATCAGGACATCGTTTGCTCTGAATAGAATGGACTCATCATCCCACAAGCATTCAATACCTTTTTGCTCATTTCCGTTTGTAATAACTGTGACCTTCTCTGTATCGAAGTCGTTTAAAGGGTCAATCATAGAACTTCTCCTGTGGATAATCTTAAGAAAAAAGAATGAACAAGAAGGGGAATTGCTTATTGCGGGTTAGGCTAGTCGCCTTGACTGGTAATCGGTAGCTAGGGTTACGTTTCGTGTGCACTACCGTATCGTTACGGTTAGTCCCCACTCATGAGACTGAATAGCAATGCAAATATTCCAATAAATAGAAGAACAGGAATTGCGATAGCACTAATCTCTGTGTTCCCTTTCACACATATCAAACTAATGCCACCGATAAGGCTGATTGCAACTAAGTGAATCCCCTTAATTTCGATGCTTAGTTTTAAATTCTTAATAAAGCTAAACATATTAATCCTTTTGTTTGTATGTTTAATATCTCTAGCATGTTATAGTGTCAAACTTGTCGTTGTGGTAGGTCGTTTGGTGACAAAAACAGATACCATCAGCCGCGAGTTCGATTCTCAAGCGCGGAATCGAATTGCTACCTCTCTTCCTTCTTTACTCGCTGCACTGTCTTAGTTGAGCAGCCAAGCTTCTTGGCGATAGCTGAATGACTTATCCCCTCGGCAAGCATTTCCCTGATTCTGTTCTTATTATGGGCTGTAGGGCGACCTTTGTACTTCCCTTCCTTCTTAGCCTTCGCAATCCCTGCTAACTGACGTTCACGGCGTAGGTTAGTCTCAAACTCAGCGAACACTCCAAGCATCTGCAAGAACGCCTTACCACTGGCGGTAGAGGTGTCGATTGCTTGGTCGAGAATCTTAATCAATACCTTCCTTCTTTACTCGCTGTACCGTCGAAAGAGAGCATCCACAGGCTTCAGCAGTCTTTCTAAGGCTTACACCGCGTTTTAGCATCTCAAGAATAGCTTCACGGTCATGTGAACGTTTACGCCCTTTGTATTTACCTTCAGCCTTAGCTTTAGCTATCCCTTCTGCTTGACGTTCTTTACGAATGTTAGTCTCAAACTCAGCGAATACACCAAGCATTTGTAGGAAGGCTTTTCCCGCTGCTGTAGTGGTATCTATGTTCTGGTCAAGCACGACCAACGATGCGCCTTTCTCGTCTAGTAGACGAACAATAGAGAGCATGTTCTCAAGGTTACGTGCAAGACGGTCTAGCTTCCACACTACCAGTTTGTCACCTTTACCTATCATTTCCAGTAAGAGCTGTAGAACAGGGCGGTCAGCATTTGTGCCTGTCTTCTTTTCTGTACGGATAACTGCATCAGGGTAGGCTTTCTTGATGGCTTCTTCCTGAATGGTTGTGTCTTGTTCTAAGGTTGATACTCGACAGTAAGCAAAGTTGGTCATGGTAGCCTCGTGTATTCATTAGAGTTAAGACTTTGTTGCTTGGCGTGTTCATAATGTGGCAACGTCTGACCCTATTGAACACAGTCGTGAATACATGTCAATAGAGTATACCCAAGTGAACACAAAGGCTGATTGTTTTCTTTAACGGGTAGTCATCTAACAGTATTCACAGCCCACAATTTTGCAGTCTGTGAAGTTTCTTAT
>NZ_JADMLB010000069.1 GCF_015482765.1 Halodesulfovibrio sp. | reverse complement strand
ACTTAACTACGGCTCCGCATAAATGGTGGGCGGTACAAGGCTCGAACTTGTGACCCTCGGCTTGTAAGGCCGATGCTCTCCCAACTGAGCTAACCGCCCACTTTGAGGAAACACTTGATAGTGAATCCAGCTTGGCAAGTCAACCTCTTTTACAAACACGCTATGCATTTGCTAACAGGTGTTCCTCTCAAGCGAAAGAGCTTCTACGTAATTTACGAATGGCCTGCAAGTTCTTTTTTATTTTTTCTCTACCTTTTTCTCACGACAAGAAGAAAACACTTAGATAATGAATACTTAAGCAGGAAAATTCTTTTTTAGACTGATTACACATTCAAAAGGACAAATCTAGCTGCGTTTAAATTTTTTTACCCTACAAACACCCCGTAAACTCTGGCTCGAAGCATTAGAGGGGCATTATAATTACTTAAAATAATGAGAAAAAACTTGTGCACTTCTTAAATTTTGCGATACAACATCTGCAGACCTGCGTTGGGATTATTGACCACAATCTCAAAAGATTATTGACCACAATCTTTTAGCAGTTTTAAAGAAAGAAGGATTTTTACACATGAAACGCATTATTATCCTGATGCTTGCTTGTACTATGGTGCTCGGCGCTGTAGCTTCAAGCTCCGCTACTGAATTTAAGGCTTCCGGTACACTCGACATGGCATTCCAGTGGCTGGACAATGCTGGCCCACGTGACAGCCAAAGAAATGCAAGCGAAGGTGCTTATTTCAACGCTATTCAGCGCTTACGTACCAAAATTGACATCATTGCTAACGAATCCCTGAAAGGTGTTTACTACCTTGAAGTTGGTACCATCACTTGGGGTGATGAAAACAGCGGTGGCGACCTTGGTACTGACGGTATCAACGTAGAAACTAAACGTCTCTACTTAGACTACCAGGTTCCTCACACTGCACTTTCTCTCCGCATGGGTCTCCAAGGTCTCGCACTTCCTTCCCTTGCTAACAACAACCCTGTTCTTGATGATGACGTAGCAGCTATCGTTGCTAACTACTCTTTCTCAGAACGTTTCAACGTTGTTGCTGCTTGGGCACGTGCTGTTGACGTAGAAGACTACGCAACACGTAACACTCCTACAAGCAACTCTAAGTATGATGTATTCACCATCATTGCTGGTCTCAACTTTGAACCAGTAACAGTTGTTCCTTACGTAGCATACGCTGCAATCGGCCGTAACGCAGATATCCATTCTAGCGCTACTTCTACACGAGTAACAGAGATAACTGTTGACGGTGTTGACACTACTTTGACTGAAACTGACAGCGTTATTACCGCTACTGAAGATCGTGACGTATGGTGGGTTGGCCTTTCTGCTAAATCCCATTACTGGGAAAACCTCAACCTTGCCTTCGACTTCGTTTGGGGCTGGTCTGATGGTTCTGAAATGGCAGTTGGTGACAGCACAAGCAGCCGTGACCAGAGTGGCTTCTACGTACTCCTCCACGGTGACTACAAATTAGAATACTTCACCCCAACTCTCGACCTCTGGTACGCTTCCGGTGATGACGATAGCACAACTGGTGACGGCAACTACATGCCTATCATTTCTGCTGGCGGCCTTGCTCTTACCAACCTCGGTACTGACGGCGGCTTCTTTGACACCACAGATAACGCATTCACCGAATCCGGCATCGGTACATTTGGCGTTGTTCTTGGGTTCACAGAATTCTCTTTCATTGAAAATGTAACACATGACTTCAAAGTTGCTTACATGCAGGGTACATCTGACTACTCAAGCTCAAGTACTGTTAATACCTTCCCAACAGACGAAGATAGAGCATGGGAATTCAACCTTGATACTAACTGGCAGATGTACGAAAACCTCGCAGCTATCGTTGAACTCGGCTACCTGAACCCAGACTACAAGTCTGTTAACGGTGAAGAAGCTATCTTCAAAGCTGCTATCGGCTTCCAGTACTCTTACTAGTTAATGTAATGTGGTCAGCGCATAGCCACGCGCAAACAACGTAGTTCCAGCCGGAGGGTATTTCACCCTCCGGCTTTTTTTGCACAAAAAAACGCAGATCACATTTCATGATCTGCGTGATAATACCACCTGACGGGGAAAGGCGTTTTAGTCCATTTGGAAAAAAGGAAAACTCCACGTCAGAACATTCTCCGGAAGCATCCCCTGCTCCTTCCAGAATTCTTTGTGCGTCCCTTTATATCCCCAGAGCTCACCTTGATACCGTTGTGGCAAAAATAGCCTTGAAAATGGCTTATTGAGCTTTTGCATTTTTTCTATCAATAAGCACCGCAATGCCTGACTGCGTACCATATTCCCCATAGCTGAATGAAAAGGGCCAGCAAGTAGGCATTCAGTCAAACCATCTTCCTGCGCTACACCTATCCGTATTACACGAATATCATGCTGCCAAAGCTTTAGCAGTCCTGCGCCTAAAGAATTAACTGTCGCCTCCAGCGTCCATGGAATGTATTTCCCCTGTGAATACCAAGAAGCTAACACTGTATTCTTGAATACCAAACATGGGTATAAACGAACGATATCAGGAGCCAATGCACAGGTTTTTTCTATATCATTCTGAAATATTTTTTCATCCATCCCCGGAAGACCGGGAAGCAGCTGAATACCGAGGTTTAACCCAACCTTTCTTACGATATTGCAAGCACTTACTATCATCTCTTCAGTGTACCCTCGCTTGCTATTCTGTAATACTGTGTTATTATAACACTGTACGCCTAGCTCAACAGTCTGCAACCCCGATTTTTGCAATACCAGCAATTGCTTTTCATCAAGCGCATCAGGGCGTGTTGAGCATCGAACAGCAGTAACTTTGCCAGTGCTCCTATGTGCACCAGCCAAAGCAACAAAGCGTTTTTGCCACTCGAATGGAAGTGCTGTAAAGGTGCCGCCGTAAAATGCAACTTCATATCCTGAACCTTCTTCTGCTTTCTCGAGAAGTTGTTGTAACGATATGTAAATATTTTCAAGTTGTGATTCAGCAGTTCCTGTTTGAGCCGTCTGAGAGCAATACACACATCGGGTTTTACAACCGGCAAAGGGCATGAAGACAGGAAGGATTCGAGGCTTTTTTATTGAAGGTTCTGGATGACAGAAGATCATTCCAATGTAACCACCTTTATATACTAATTTTTCCTGTTTTTTTCTTAATGAAAAAACTATACAATCACTACATTTACTCAAAGGAAGCAGCAATTATGGCCCGTTTTCCCTATAAATAGCGGACAAAATGCGGGTCAACAGTGTAAACATATAAAATTACGTAAAAAAACTTGATTGCTCGTAGACATTGAGTATATACACAGCGCGACGCATGACTGGAAAAGATAAAATCATCCAGTCGATTACCAGAACCATGTAACAAAAAATCATTACAGCACTATGAGTACTCAAGATTGTATTTTTTGCAAGATTATCAAAGGCGAGATTCCCTGCGCGGAAATTTACTCAGACGACAACGTACTGGCTTTTCTAGACATTGGTCCGGTAAACAAGGGTCACACGCTTATTATTCCTAAGCAGCACTATGGTAATATCTTTGATATTCCAGCTGACTTAGCCCCCGCCATCATCAATGCACAAAAGATAGTTGGCAAAGCTATACTTGCCACTACGGGGGCAACAGGGTTGAATATATTCATGAACAACCATCCAGATGCCGGACAGCTTGTATTCCATGCTCACTGGCATCTGATACCCCGCTTCAGTGATGATGGCCTGAAGCATTGGCAACAGGTAGCATACGACTCTATTGAAGAGGCACAGCATTTAGCCACCAGCATTCGGCAGCACATATAAGAGCCGTTACCCCACGAAAATGGGAGGATAACATGGAAGGGAAAACCCTTACAAAAGCTGATATTGTAGATTCCATCTACGAAAAGACTGACAGGAACCGCGCAGAAGTTAAAAACCTCGTTGAATCCTTGTTAGATATCATGAAGAGCGCAATCAAAAAAGATCACGCACTTCTTATCAGCGGATTCGGCAAACTTGAAGCTTACGACAAAAAAGCTCGTAAAGGCCGCAACCCGCAGACTGACGAAACCATCACCCTGCCTCCACGCAAGGTTGTTGTATTCCGTCTGTCCCGCAAATTCCGCGCTGAGCTGAACGGTTAGTTCGTAGGCCGGTTCGTCAGGCACACCCTGCTTAGCACAGTGTGTCTGTAGATTTTACAAAAAAACCCGCACTAACGCGGGTTTTTTTGTGTCTAATTTCCAGCATAAATAAATGCTCCGGTAAATTTATTCTTCAGCGACTTTTTGGCTCGCTCAGCAGCAGTATATGTAAAGTATGGGCCTACATGCACTTTCCAGATACTGGAGCGTACATCCTGCTGAAGCCTGCAAGATCTTCCATCACGGATAACTTGCTGCTTAAGGGTCTGAGCGTTGAACTTATCCCCGAACGAACCAATTTGGACGTAAAATGTCCCGTTTTTGTTTTTTTTTGAAGAAGCAACAGCAGTCTGCCCTGGGCCACCAATTGCTTCAATTTTAACCTGCGCAGTACCAGGTCCAATCATATCAAGCTTTTTTGCTGCTGAATGAGTCAGGTCAATAATACGCCCCTCCACAAACGGCCCTCTATCGTTAACACGTACGATAACAGAGCGTTTGTTTGTCATATTGGTAACGCGCAACACGGTGCCAAACGGCAGATTCTTATGCGCGGCTGTCATTCCGTACATATCATACCGTTCACCATTAGCAGTCTTTCTGCCATGGAACTTTTTACCGTACCATGAAGCCTTACCGTATTGAACAAATCCATGGGAGGAAGCCAATGTTTTGTATTTCTTGCCCCATACTGTGTAGGAACCGGCTGGTTTTGGCTTAGCTTTAGTATGGGTAGAATATCCCTGCGGGGAAGCTATATGCTTTTTTCCACACCCGACAAGGGATATGAGACAGGCAATACAAAGGGAAAAAATTAGAACTCGCAACGAATACTCCTAATATAAAAAATATCACAGATAGAATATTCATTGGCTATAATATTAAAAGAACGCATGCGGCAAGAGCCAACATGCGTCCTTCTATCGTCTTTACGTTATCTAACAAAGAGCGCCGGGTTTGCGTTCTTCTTCAAGCTCGCACTCTCGTTGCAAGAGCTGCTCGAGCATAATATCTGCACCGATTACACCGGTAATATTATCATCACCGTCAGTCACTGGGGCAGATACTGTCAAAATAAGCTGTCCTGTGAAGTGAGATGTGTACAGGTTGGTAATGTGCAGTTTTCCGGTCTGAACCGGCTTCTTAAACCATTCACGGGATGAGAAGTCATACCCGATTTCAAGCACTTCATATTTTTCTTTAAATCGCTCATCTGTAATCTCAGAGGCAATCAAGCCACCCTCACTGTCTGTAAGGTAGAGATACTGAATAAACGGATAGTCATGCACAAAATCTGTAAGACATCCGTAGTTTTCCTTTGCGAGGATAACATTACAATCCACAGACAATTTTGAGATAAGGTGCGCTGCAAGGTTATGAGCAACCTCTTTAAGGTTGTCAAAATCAGTGCGGAACATTTCCGGCATGTAGCGACGCACAAGACGTTCCATTTCTTTGTTAGAAACAGATGTAGAACGCCCGTTTTCGTATGCCTCCATAATGCGGTTGTACACTTTACCCACGGCAGGATGGCGCTTGGAAACTTCGCTGTCACCAGTAAGTTTAAGGGTCTGGTTAATCCAGTACGCCACACCGGCTCTACCTGATTTATCCGTAATAATGATCGGAACAGGACGATTAAGCAGACGGCTTGTATCAAAAACGTTGTAAATCTCTTCGTTTTTAGCAAGTCCATCTACGTGGATACCGGCACTTGTTGCGTTAAAGTCGCGACCGACAAACGGATAGTTGTCAGCCACTTTGTACTCAAGTTCACGCTCAAAGTATTCACTGATTTCACTGATTACACGTGTATCTGCAGCTTCATCATGAGCGGTCAAAGAAATGTACTCGATAATCAGCGCCTCAATAGGCGAGTTACCAGTACGCTCACCGAAGCCAAGCAACGTACCGTTTGCACCGCCACAACCATGCAGCCATGCAGTTACAGCGTTAACAAGTGTTTTATGGAAGTCGTTATGTCCGTGCCATTCCAACCATTCACTTGGAACACCAACTTCATCCGTAAAGGCACGCACAAGACGCGGAACAGAACGCGGAAGCGTTGCTCCGGCATACGGAACCCCGTAGCCCATGGTGTCACACATACGAATTTTAACAGGCAGCCCGCTCTGACGAGAGAGATCCATAAGTTTTTCAGCAAACGGCAGGCAGAAACCATAAATATCTGCACGGGTAATGTCTTCAAAATGACAACGCGGAGAAATACCCCAGGCTAACGCCTGTTCTACTACCTCAAGGTAGTTACGCATTGCCTGCTCTCGATCAAGTCCCAGCTTAAGGTAGATATGGTAGTCAGAAACAGAAGTAAGCATGCCTACTTCTTTAAACTCCATACTTTTAGCTATTTTCAAGTCATTTTTATGGGCACGAATCCATCCGGTAATTTCCGGATATTTGTAGCCCCTTGATCGGCAGGCATCAATGGCGCGCTTGTCTTTATCTGAGTACATGAAAAACTCGGAGGCACGGATAAGTCCGCTTCTGCCACCAAGTCTGTGCAGCATGTCGAAAATGGTTTCAATTTGCTTAACCGTATACGGGGGTCTTGCCTGCTGACCATCACGAAATGTCGTATCGGTGATGAACATTGGCTCCGCAGGGCGCGGTGCCACAAAAACATCATCAAACGCGATACGGCTTATCTGTTTGTAAGGAAACAGATCGCGGAAGTACTCACCTTGTTCAAGGTTTTCAAGTTTAAGCTTCGATGTCGCGCGGTTTAGATGAAACAAGGTCACAGTTCTTTACCCTCCTTGGAGACGAGTCCTTTAACAATTCTTCAATTTTTTGGCGCACTGTAGCAGCTCTGGTACACGCAGGATTAATCTGCTCTGCTTCTATAGCTGCCTCTAACGCCTCATCCAGGCGTCCTCCTTCCGAAAGCCCTTCTGCTGCCAGAACATACATTTCTTCCGGCACCGTTCCGTAAATAGATGAGATTAGTGTTTCATAGTCTTCGCCGAAAACTCTTCGAACCAGTCTATTTCGCGAATACAGTAAACGTGAAAGTAACAAGTTCTGCTTATTATGAGCGCAATAAATACAAAAGAGAGTTTTACAGCGTGCAAGCAGGAAAGAGATACGAGCTACCTCGCGGGACATACTCTCGCGGGTTTCTCCAAGAAGTTGTGAAAAGGGTTCAACAACATCCTGAATGCCATTTTCAGCGGCGGGTTGCTCAAGAGCCTTAAACATCGGCGCATAGTGCTGTTGCTGGTAGGCATCCTCTTTCAGCTTAATGCATTCATGGAATACATAACTGATAGCCCAATCCAAAGCTTTCGCGACCACAGGAGCCTGTGAATCAGTTCTGAGCAAATGATGTGCTGTATCCTTCAAGCGCCAGAGCAATCCCTTGTTCATAGTACTGCCCAGCAGATCCCGAACCTGGGTAAACGATACCGCACCCGAGTCTGCAAAACGCTCAAACTGTTCTTCAAGAATACTCGATACCATACAGAAATCACGCAGGATATCGCGTGCAAACTCTTCCCTGTTGGCTTCAATCCATCGGCGGGACATGATCACCTCATCTCTTGTTGCATCGGTCACAGTACACGATTTTACAAAAAAGGCAAAATCATGAACTAAACAAAGTCCCCATTACACGAAGGTAAAGAGGACGACAGAATCAACGCTCAGAACTCGTTGATTATTCAACTGATACGCAATCTGCGCAACATGTTTTTGCGCCCGAAAAAAATTACTCACCCGAATTTCAAGATATCACAAAATACCCGTCGTATTTCCCGTAACATTATATAACCACCACCTACAACCAAGACAGACGACAAAAAAATAACGGCAGTTCCTTTCGTAAAGGAACTGCCGTTAATTGCACAAAAAATACAATATGCTTTGTACGTATGCACAGTGTTGCTAATTTTCGTTAAGCAATACTTTTGCAACAGAGATATCATAAAAAAGCATCGGGTCAGCATCGCGCCCCATTTCTTTGTACATTTCTGCTGCCTGCTTAATGGCTTCATAAGGCACCCAGCCGTGCTGGTCCCATACCTGCTCGTTGTCAGAACGCCAAAGACGAAATTCTATATCATCTGCATTACGACGAACATACACACGGGTTTTTTTATCATTCGGTGCCGGATGGTAGTAGTGTCCAAGCTGATCTTTCATCACAAACCTCACTTAGTTCTTGTGTGGCTTTGACCTCATTTATGCCTCAAGGTCAAGTCTGGAGAACCCCGATTTTAAGAAGATTGAACCGCATTTTCCTCCATCAAAAAATTTTTACATTTTATTACACTTTAATCTTTCTATCTTTTTTGTAGAGGGTCAGATTTGTGAAAAAAAGAACTTAGGAAATTATATACTTTCTTTCTATGAAAGTTCGTTATGTTACCCCTGCACTGCAAACTTAAATTGTCAGCATATGACGGGGGGTTTGCGTTGTTTTTCTGCAACTTACAAATAGAGAATGCTATACATAAACTTGTCAAATCCACTTGACAAACCGAGGCGTTCTTTCTAGCAAGAGATAACTTTGTCCAAAAAATCACGCCCTTTTTCAGGAACAAAATCTTAGACCAGATTTGCTCCGTGTAAGGTGCGTCCATCTTGACCGCTCCTCAGATCGCCTGCGGTGGGATGGAAAGTGTCTGGTGTAAAAACACATACCAACTTTTTGTGGAGGTAAGGTAATGGCGAAACACGCAACTCCTATGTTGGATCAGCTCGAAACCGGCCCATGGCCAAGTTTCGTATCCGACATTAAGCAGGAAGCAGCAATGCGTGCTGCTAACCCTAAAGGCCTTGATTACCAGATCCCTGTAGATTGTCCTGACGATCTCCTCGGTGTTCTGGAACTTTCTTACAACGACGGTGAAACTCACTGGAAACACGGCGGCATCGTAGGCGTATTCGGTTACGGCGGCGGCGTTATCGGTCGTTACTGTGACCAGCCAGAAATGTTCCCTGGCGTTGCACATTTCCACACCGTACGTTTGAACCAGCCTGCTGGTAAATACTACACCACCGACTTCCTTCGTCAGCTCTGTGACATCTGGGATCTCCGTGGCTCTGGTCTTACCAACATGCACGGCGCTACCGGTGACATCGTACTCCTCGGTACTACCACTCCTCAGCTTGAAGAGATCTTCTGGGAAGTAACCCACGATCTTAACAACGACCTTGGTGGTTCCGGTTCTAACCTGCGTACTCCTGCTGCTTGTCTCGGCGAGTCCCGTTGTGAATACGCATGTTACGACACTCAGGCTGCTTCTTACAACTTGACCATGGAATACCAGGACGAACTTCACCGTCCAGCATTCCCATACAAGTTCAAATTCAAGTTCGACGGCTGTCCTAACGGTTGTGTAGCTGCTATGGCTCGCTCCGACTTCTCAGTTGTTGGTACTTGGAAAGACAGCATCAAAATCGATCAGGAAGCTGTAGCTGCTTACGTTGCTGGCGAATTCAAGCCAAACGCAGGCGCACACTCCGGTAAAGATTGGGGTGCATTTGACATCGAAGCTGAAGTTATCAACCGTTGTCCTTCTTCTGCTATGAAGTGGGAAGGTGGCAAACTCGCTATCGATCGTTCTGAATGTGTACGTTGTATGCACTGCATCAACACCATGCCTCGTGCTCTCCGCATTGGTGACGAGCGTGGCGCATCCATCCTGTGTGGTGCTAAAGCACCTATCCTTGATGGCGCACAGATGTCCTCCCTCGTAGTTCCATTTGTTGAAGCTAAAGACGACTTTGATGAAATCAAAGAAGTTGTAGAAAACATTTGGGATTGGTGGATGGAAGAAGGCAAAAACCGCGAGCGTCTCGGTGAGACCATGCGTCGTCTTTCCCTCCAGAAACTCCTCGAAGTTGTAGGTCAGGAACCAACTGCTCACAACGTTCAGGAACCTCGTCACAACCCATACATCTTCTTCAAAGAAGAAGAAGTACCTGGTGGTTGGGACCGTGACATCAACGAATACCGTAAGCGCCACCAGCGCTAAGAAGAGGAGTACAATAACATGGCATTCATCTCTTCTGGTTACAATCCAGCTAAACCAATGGAAGGCCGTATCACAGATATCGGTCCTCGTGAATTTACCGAATTCCTTCCTCCAGTAATCAAGGCTAACAAAGGTAAGTGGGCATACCACGAAATCCTCGAGCCAGGCGTACTGGTACACGTTGGTGAATCCGGTGATAAAGTATTTACCGTTCGTGTAGGTGCTGCTCGTCTTATGTCTGTTACTCACATTCGCGAAATCTGCGAAATTGCTGACAAACATTGTGACGGCTACCTCCGCTTCACTACTCGTAACAACGTTGAATTTATGACTGACAGCGAAGACAAACTCGCTGCTCTCAAAGAAGATCTTGCTTCTCGTAAATTCGATGGTGGCTCCAACAAATTCCCTGTAGGTGGTACTGGTGCTGGTATTTCCAACATCGTTCACACTCAGGGTTGGGTACACTGCCACACCCCTGCTACTGACGCATCCGGTCCAGTTAAAGCTGTAATGGATACAGTTTTCGCTGACTTCCAGGATCACCGTCTCCCAGCACCTGTACGTATCTCCCTCGCATGTTGTCTCAACATGTGTGGTGCTGTACACTGCTCCGACATCGGTATCGTAGGTATTCACCGTAAACCACCTATGATCGACCACGAGTGGACTGACCAGCTTTGTGAGATTCCTCTTGCAGTTGCTTCTTGTCCTACCGCTGCAGTTCGTCCTACTAAGGTTGAACTCGAAGGTAAGAAAGTTAACACCATCGCTATTAAGAACGAGCGTTGCATGTACTGTGGTAACTGCTACACCATGTGTCCAGCTCTTCCTATCTCCGATGGCGAAGGCGACGGCGTAGTAATCATGGTTGGTGGTAAGGTTTCTAACCGTATCTCCCAGCCTAAATTCTCTAAAGTAGTTGTAGCGTACATTCCTAACGAAACTCCTCGTTGGCCTACACTTACTGAGAAAATCAAAAAGATCATCGACATCTACGCTGACAGCGCTATGAAATACGAGCGTCTCGGCGATTGGATTGAGCGTATCGGTTGGGAAAAATTCTTCGAGCTTACCGGCTTCGAATTCTCCCACCACCTCATCGATGACTTCCGTGACCACGCTTACTACACCTGGCGTCAGACTACCCAGTTCAAGTTCTAAGCACTGGCTACATTAGAATATACGCCGGGCGAGGGTTTTCCCTCGCCCGGTTTAACGCTTAAACGCTAAAGGGGCTTCCCATGGAAGAATCAACTAAAATTATTGTTGACTTCATTGAGTCCAAATCTAAGAGCAAATCTAAATTTTACTTCAACGACTTTCTTCCGCTCTTCCCGGATATGAAACCTCGTGCTGTAAAAAAGATTCTCTCCGAGCTCGTTAAATCCGAAGTAATGGAATACTGGTCTTCCGGTTCCACTACTATGTACGGTCTTAAAGGTGCAGGCAAACAGGCTGCAGCTGAGCACGAAGATTAATTTCTTTGTTCTACAGAGCGTAAGGCGTATGGGCTTAGGTCCATACGCTCTTTCTGTTTTTAAGCCCTTGTTTTATCCTATCAGCAAGCATGTGCAGCAGGTACAGTATGACCCTTCCAAGACTCATAATTGCCGGTCTTAACGGCGGCACTGGAAAAACCATTACCAGTCTCGGCACTACCAGAGCGTGGAGTCGAACAGGTCGAGTAATCAAGCCTTTCAAAAAAGGACCTGACTACATCGACGCAAAATGGCTGGCGCTTGCTGCACAACACCCATGCACAAATCTAGATCCATATCTTCTCGATAACGCTACACTGACCTCACTCTTTGCCACCGCATCTTCCGGCTATCAGGGTGCGCTTATTGAAGGAAATCGCGGTCTCTTTGACGGAAAAGATGTAACTGGAACCTGTTCCACAGCTGAGCTGGCTCGCATCATCGATGCTCCGGTCGTTTTGGCTATGGACTGCACAAAGATGACGCGTACTGCCGCGGCTATCCTGACGGGCATGCTTAATTTTGAAGAAGGTGTCCATATCGCAGGTGTTGTGTTGAACAGGACTGCAACAGACCGTCACCGTTCCATCCTTCGTCAAACTATTGAGCACTACACAGATGTCCCTGTGCTCGGCTGTCTTCCAAAAATAAAACACAACCCGATTCCTGAACGCCATATGGGGCTTATCTCCAACGCAGAGTACGAAGGAACCAATAGCGCACTGGAACAAGTCGCAGATATTATCGAAGAGCACCTTGATGTAGAAAAAATGTGGCAAATAGCTTCTGCTGCCTCTAAAACTCCTGAGCAACCGAATGTGTGGGATGTGACCGAAAAAGTCTCTAGAGGGGCAAATGAAGCTAAAAAAATAGACACTCCATGCGCAACCACAATGCCAAGCTGCCCAGAACTCGTTCCAACCACTGCTCCTCGTATCGGCTATGTGCATGACGACGCTCTCTGGTTCTACTACGATGAAAACCTGCAAGCTCTGCAACACGCAGGCGCTCAGCTTATTCGTCTTTCAGTAACCGCCCATGATGACTGGCCGGAAATCGATGCTCTGTACCTAGGAGGCGGTTTTCCAGAAACCATGCATGAGGCAATTACTGCAAACAAAAAAATCTGCGAACACGTACGTATGCTCGCAGAAAATGAAATGCCTATCTATGCTGAATGCGGTGGTTTTATGTATCTTTGCAAGGCACTGGTGCAGGAAGAAACCATCTCCCCCATGGCAGGCGTGCTTCCTGTTGAAACCCAACTCTGCAAACGTCCACAAGGACTCGGCTACATTGACGCAGAAGTCATTGAACCAAACCCGTACCATCCTGTTGGAACAGTAGTTCGCGGACACGAGTTTCACTACTCAAAATGTATCGTTGAAAATGAAAAACCGACATTCGGTTTCCGCATGTCGAAAGGATTTGGAATGGGCGAACGCCTTGATGGGGTTATCTACAAGAATGTGTTTGCATCCTACACACATCTATTTGCTCTTGGAGAACCACACTGGGCTGTCAATTTCGTCCGTGCAGCACGCGAATACAAAACGGGTACTCCCATCTCTATTGCTGAGTAAGTCCTCAACAGACACACCGCACCGAGATAATACCAGTACCCTTAATCCATTACAAAAAACTGCTCTTTACTTTGTAATTTCAGATAGAATCAGCAAAAAAGCAGTGAGTCTTACTCCTCAGAATCGTTCTTTTTTCCATCATACATAGCAACATACTTTTTGTAGCATTTTGTTACTGGGGAATCTGGATCAAGAATGTGCTCCAAGTTTCCAAGATCTTTAGGACGCGGCGGAATTTTCGGCCGTGCTTCTTTGAATACAGGAATAGTCAGCTTATCCAAAGGCTCTCTCCCTTGCATAAGCTCTACCTGCACAGTATCAAACATATCTTTACCAAGAAATGCATTCACACGCTCAAGTATCTCATATGTCTGAGCAGAAAGTTCATACTGCGCCATGTTATCTTCAGCGCCGATGATAATCGTACGATTTTTGTGACCGAGCGGGCGTCCAAGCTCTGCAAGCTCTTCTCCCATAACCATATCCCAGTTCTGCCATAACGGCACAAGCGGCATATTTCTATCCCCGCCCTTTTCGTACAATAGCTTTGTCAGCATTTTACTTGCGCGATGTTCCATACGTCCTCACGACACGTACCTGTTACAAAAAACGTTTTTATATCAAATAGTTCAAACAAAAAACTACGTTTTCAAATCCAGTAGCCTTTGAAACAAGACAAAACATTCGAGGTCAAAGGGTGCATAAAAAGTCTTGATAAGGTAAGCCGGCTCTGTATGGAAGCCAGCCACCCTTACACTCTTTTGTATTTGTTCTGTTTCTTAACAGAAATAAGTAGATCTTCACCAAGCTGCTGAGCACTATGGTAGAAGCTGACAATCTGCATCATATCGCGCATAGAAATTCGTTGGATCATACCGTCCGCGCGTAGACCTTCAAGATGCTTATCCGCACTGTACAGCGCCTGCTCAAGCTTGCGTGTATCTGGAATCATATTTCGACCGACTGCCCGCATCACATCCTGTGATTCTTTTACAACCTTACGTATTTCTGCTTCCATAACAATGCAATATTTGCTGTCACGCAACTCCATTACAACATGGAGCATGGCGTGGAGGTGTTCTACACACTGAACAAGCGTCTCTATTTTAATATCAAGCATTGCGGAATCATCATCAACAAACAATCGTTCATGACGAAGATATCCCCGAAATAATTCACGGTTGTAGTGAATCTCTCCTTCAAGATCAGCCAGCATCCCTTTGCAAGATGTACATGTAAGTGCCATGAATGAATTGACGATTATATCGTACTTATCTGCACAGCGCGTGAACTGCTCCTGAAGGCGCTCTTTCAGCTCCGCACTGGCATGATGCGGCCAGATAAGAAGCGCAACAATAAACGTTGAACAGACACCAATGGTGATTTCTGCAACACGGAAGAGAGCATAGTGAATATAGTCGCCCGAGGCTTGAGGAGCGAGCATGACAATAGTGACAGTGATGGCTGCCATGGAAAAGCGGTTGGTGTAGCGTTTTAGATAGGCACAAAGCCCTACTGTTACAAGAAACCCTGCAAGACGTCCGTGATCTGTAGGTGGAACTATATACAAAGCAGTCATCCCCATTGTCGCGCCGATGGCGGTGCCCACAAGGCGATACCCGCACATTTGCATAGATGCGGCAACGTTACGCTGCATAACAATAACAGCGCTAATGACAGCCCAGAATCCTAAGTCCGGATCAGTGAGTGAAGCTAAAAAGTAAGAAAGAAGTGCAGCAAGTGCGGTTTTTATACCGTACTTAATAAACTCTGTTCGCTGGCGCGAACCTGATAACAGCATTTAAAACGCTCCTGTTGGGCAGGCAGTCTGTGCGGATGTCTCGCAGCAAAATCTGTTCTGCAAGTTAAAATATCCGTATCTATGTGCCTGTGTACTTCGAGCAAGCAGTATAGCAAGCTGAAACCACATGCAAGAATTTTGTCCAGATTACTTTGCCGAAAAAGCAGTGTTACCAACAAAAAAAGCCAGTCACTCGCTAGAAAAGCGTCTGCTCATCATCAGTTGCGCCGAATAACTTTTTGAACATAGCGTGTAAAATTAGAATCATTTTTTAATACGGCTAACGCCCTAAGCTTTGCCTTTTCATCTTCACTAAACACTCCCTCCTTCATAATACCATATTGACTAGCCTCAAAAATAATCCGTTGCGGGGCATCACTTACCGCATCAATCCCGCTCAAACGAAAAGTTGAGGGTGTAATAGGGCCAAACAGTAAATATCTCGCCAAATCTGGATGCTCAGACAAATCTGGTGAAAATCTTCCAAGTTCAGATAACAAGTGAGAAAACGTGTACAAACTCACTTTCGCGTGCATATGCTGCGTTGCCAGATATTTTTTATAATCCTTCATGCGTGTTGCACGTGTAGTTGCCTTATTAACACCGCAAAATTCATATGCAACCATTCGTGCCTGCTGTTCAGTGGAAACAAACACCGAACCGGAATGAAACCAAAACCCAAGAAAAGCCAGTGTTGGAATATCAGGATGAAAAGTGTACCACGCAAGCGGCAAATGTTGACGTGTCGGTTGTAACTGATCTCTCAACGCTTCACTCAAAAAAGGAATCTCAAGGTCATATCCTGTGCAAAATACAATCGCATCTACTTCACGCTCAACACTGCCGTCTGAGAAATAAACTGTGGTACCAGCAATACGTGAAATCCAAGGTTTTGGTTGAATAAGTCCCTCTGCAACCATCGGTAGATACGTTTCACTTGTTGAAAATCCCGCAACTTCAGGATCAACATCCGGTGCAATAGCCCCGAACTGCTCCGGAGCCCCCATCGTCTTGAGTAAAAACGCTTTCGTTCGTTCCAATATTTCCTTTCGGGGCATCAACTCACTCAGCATTCTAGCATATCGTGTATGCCTGAGATATTCTACCGAACGCCCCTGATAGAGCCGTCCGGAAATATATTTCGCTCTGCGCCCTGCCGTAATGACCTGCTTGGCACCTTCCATAGCTAATGACGTAGAGATTTCATATGCACTAATGCTCCCACCGGCGACCAGTACACGCAGACCTCTAAATGTATCCGGCTCCTTGTATCGATACGAATGTGAAATGCCCCCCTTACCGGTAAAGGTATGCAGCCCTTCAACGTCAGGAACATAAGGTTTTCTGAATCTTCCTGAGGCAATCACCACAGCATCATATTCATCCGTATACTCAACACGCTCTTGATACACGGAAGTAATTTTCCACACATTTTCGAGCTGTTCCAAAAGCAATACCCGCGTTTCAAATCGAATGGACTCCACAATGCCAAAAACATCTGCATATCTATTTAAGTATTCAAGGATAGTTTGATTTCGCGGATAAAGAGGGACGTTTTCATGATGCTTCATGTCACTAAAACGTGTGGTCACAGAACATGTATTCGTGCGCATATCCGACCAGACAGCACTGTAAGGAGACGTATGATCCCATTGCCCACCAAGCCCGCTATGTTGTTCGTACACCACAACATCCGTCCCGTGTTTCAATAAAAAACGAGCAGCAACAAGACCGGATGCACCGGCACCGATTACAGCAACTCGAGTCTGTCCTGAAGAAGAACGCGACGTATGGTTCATCGACTTCCACCTTTCAAAACTTTCTGTGCTTTCATGATGCGACGAACACATGCGGAGAACTCAGCACTCTTTTTCATCGCTTCAAGTTCCTGTAAAAGCCCTACCTCTTGCTGTGTAAACACGGGAGTTATCATCTGATTAAATGTCCCAGCCTCTTGAACCACACGCTTTGGAGCATCGGGGAGTGCATCAACTCCAGAAAGCCTGAATGATGCAGGAGTCAGTGGGCCGAAAAGCAGATACCGTGCTAACTCTGGGTATGCTTCAATATTTGCCTCAAAACCGCCCATTCGTGCATATTGAATTGCCAATTGATGCACATAAAAATTGCCATGTAACATGGGTGCAGACATATACTCAGAAACAGTCTGAGAAACTTCAGCTTTGGAATAGTGAGGAAGCACCTCACAACATTGGTACGCAATAAATCGAGCCTGCTGCTCTGCTACAAGACACATTGAACCAATAGGCAAACCAAACCCCGCGAAATAAAGCCCGCCCAACTCTGGGTGAATGGTATACCACGCCAAAGGAATATGATGTGCTTCAGCTTTTAGCACCTCGCGAACCTGCTCACTAAGAAAAGGAAGCGAAAGCGCAAAACCTGTACATAAAACAATTCCATCGATGCCTTCCACCCGTGAGCCATCTGAAAAGTATACGTTCTGTCCGGCAATGTGTGAGATTGAAGGCTTCTGCACTATTCTGTCTTCAGCAATAAAAAGCAGGTACTCCTGATTCATAGTCGCTCCGGCCTCCGCTATATTTTCGGAAGGTCTGATTCCACCATATTGATCCGGTGTACCACAGCGCGACACAATAAATTCTTTAAACTCTGCAAGCCCCTGCTCAGGCGCAATCACCTCACTTCGCAACGCACCATACCGAGTCAGGTTAATGTATTCGGCAGGCTTTCCACCCATTATTTTTTGAAAAACGTATCGAGACCTGCGTACAGAAGAGATTGTTGCAGAAGCCACCTTGGCTATATCTGAGGCAATCTCGCACCCGCTTGTGCTACCACCCACAACAACAACCCGTTTCCCGGCATATACATCTGCACCAGAATAATTTTTAGAGTGAATCACCCCCAGCGAGCCGGAAAATGATGCTGCCCCAGAAACCTCAGGCAAAATAGGAACGGAGCATCTACCTGTAGCAAGTACAACCGCATCAAACAGACCGGTAAATTCATGTCCGTTCTTGTGTCGCCATGTAAGCAGCCAACGCCCTGTCATATCGGTCTGATCTGTAACGTTATCTAGATGAGTTACCTCTGTGTTCAACAACACATTTTCTGCAATTTTAAACTGTATTACGTAGCGTCGTAAATAATCTGCAATATCAGAACAGGAGGCAAATATTGGAATATCTGAAGAATAGGTACAATCACTGAAGCGTGTCGTCAGGGAACAGGAGTTTGAATGCATTGAAGGCCACACCGCACTGTAGGGAGAAGTATGATCCCACTGCCCACCGACAGAAGAATGCCTTTCAAAAACAGTAACCGAAGCCCCGTGCTTTATAAGATAGCGGGCACAGGCAATCCCTGACGGCCCCGCACCGATCACAGCCACCCGCTTACTTTTCTTCCGCTCTGAATGCCTACCCATCATTGTACGCCACTTGTTACAGTCAATTTATATGAAAAACTCCTCTCGAATCACGTAGATCCCCATTCAGTAATAGTGCGAGTTATCCAAACGTAGCGCAATTATGAAAGTCGAAAATCGTTTCCCCCCAACGCTTTTCCGGAAAATGCACTTATTGTTAATCCGGTTTGATTTACTTGACTGTATCTCCAACCTTAGATAAAGCTGTATCAACTTTTCTTGATGCAACTCAATCAAGACAGCCGAAAATAGCATAGGATTATAATATGTCGACCATTCTTCCTGTATTCAAAGCGCTGGCAGATGAAACCCGCTTACGATTACTGCACGTCCTCAACAGGTACGAGCTCAGTGTAAACGAGCTTGTTACCATTCTTGAGATGGGGCAGTCCCGTGTATCCCGCCATCTTAAAATCCTCACAGGAGCAGGGCTTCTCAGCTCCCGCCGTGACGGATTATGGGTTTTCTACAGTGCCCCGACAGAAGGCGAAGGAAGAGAGTTTATTGATGCTGTCTCAGCATTCATCGATGAAGATGAAACCCTCGAATCAGACATGGAAATGGCAGCAACCATTATTGAAGAACGCGTTCGTAAAACAAAGCAGTTCTTTAATGCCATTGCTGAAGACTGGGATCAGTTGAACCGCGAGGTTATCGGCGAATTCGATTTACCGGGTGCTATTATAGAGCGTATGCCGCGCTGCAAAGTTGCTGTTGATCTGGGTTGCGGCACAGGCACCCTTCTCGAGCGTATGCTGGAACGTTCACTGAAAATTATCGGTGTAGACGGTTCTCCGCGCATGCTTGAGCTTGCCAAACGAAGACTTGTTGAAGACGAAGATAGAGTTTCCCTGCGTATCGGCGATCTGGAACACCTGCCGTTACGTGACGGAGAAGCAGACTTCGCAACTATCAACATGGTATTGCATCACCTTTCCCATCCAGGAAAGTCACTGAAAGAAATCCGACGCGTTCTCCGCAAAGGCGGTCTGCTTGTTCTGGCCGACTTTGATAAGCACGATAATGAAAAAATGCGTGCAGATTACGGTGACCGCTGGCTCGGTTTTGATATGACAAATTTAGCTCTAAAACTTACAGAAGCGGGCTTTTCATTACGTCAAAGCTCACTCCACCCTGTTCGTAACGGGCTTACCATTCATCTTATTGTAGCAGAAAATACACAATAAATTTCTTAGGAGAAATTGAGAAATGACAGACGCAAGCCGCGCCATCAAGCTCGATCTGAGCCTTGAAAATAAAGTTGCCGATATGTCTCTTGCCGACTTTGGTCACAAAGAAATGCAGCTTTCCGAACGTGAAATGCCGGGTCTCATGGAGACCATTAGAAAATATGGTGAAACCAAGCCATTAAAAGGTCTGAAAGTTATGGGTTCCCTGCACATGACCATTCAGACTGCAATGCTTATCAAAACATTACACGCTCTCGGCGCAGATATCCGCTGGGCTTCTTGTAACATCTTCTCCACTCAGGATCACGCAGCAGCAGCTATCGTTGATTCCGGTATGGCAAAAGTTTTTGCCTGGAAAGGTGAAACACTGGAAGAATACTGGTGGTGCACCGAGCAGGCACTCACATGGCCTGACGGTTCCGGCCCGGATCTCATCGTTGATGACGGTGGCGACGCAACAATGCTCATCCACAAAGGCGTTGAAGCAGAAAAAGATGCTTCCATTGTTGAAAAAGCATACGACAACAAAGAATTCCAGATTGTTATGGATCGTGTTGCGCTTTCTCTTCAGGAAAACCCTGGTAAATGGACACGCATCGCAGCAAACATCAAAGGTGTTTCTGAAGAAACTACTACTGGTGTTCACCGCCTCTACCAGATGGAAAAAGAAAACAAACTTCTTTTCCCAGCTATCAACGTTAACGACTCTGTTACTAAATCCAAATTTGACAACCTCTACGGTTGCCGCGAATCTCTCGCTGACGGCATCAAACGTGCTACAGACATCATGATCGCTGGTAAATCCGTTGTAATTCTCGGTTACGGCGACGTAGGTAAAGGTTGTGCACAGTCCATGCGCGGCTTCGGTGCTCGTGTAGCAGTTACTGAAATCGACCCTATTTGTGCTCTTCAGGCTGCAATGGAAGGCTACGACGTAGTTACCATTGATGACGTTATCGATACCGCAGATATCTTTGTTACTGCTACCGGTAACTTTAACGTTATCACCGGCGCACACATGGAAAAAATGAAAGATGAAGCCATCGTTTGTAACATCGGTCACTTCGATAACGAAATTGACATGGCATACCTTGAAGGCGACAACGGTTGTAAAGTTCTCAACATTAAGCCTCAGGTTGATAAATGGACTCTCCAGTCCGGTCGTACAATCATCGTACTTGCTGAAGGCCGCCTTGTTAACCTTGGCTGCGCAACCGGCCACCCATCTTTCGTAATGTCCAACTCCTTCACCAACCAGGCGCTTGCTCAGATTGAACTTGCGTCCAATGCTTCTCTCGAGAACAAAGTTTACACTCTTCCAAAACATCTCGATGAAGAAGTTGCCCGCCTGCACCTTGATCGCCTCGGCGCTAAACTCACCAAGCTTACAGAAGCTCAAGCTGAATACCTTGGTGTTGACCAGAGCGGTCCGTTTAAAGCAGACCACTACCGCTACTAAGCCAATACGGCACCTAGCAATCAAAAGGGCTGCCCAACCAATGGTTGGACAGCCCTTTTTTTCAGCCTAAGCTAATATAACAATTTAAACACACTATGAAATAAGTGTGATTTTATCATTCGTTTTTATGGTACCGCCTTTAAGCACCCGTGCAAAAATCCCTTCTGTTGGCATTACGCAAAAACCGACAGCCTTATGGATTTCACACTTGGAATGACATTTCTTACCAATCTGCGTTAATTCAAGCAATGTATCGCCAATAGTAAACTGCTGACCGACACGCAAAAAGGTGATAGGAAAGCCACTTACCAACAAGTTTTCCGCAAAATCACCTGCTTTCAACGTCGGCAGTTTATGACGCATTTTATCAACACTTTCAACCGCCAACAAACTTACCTGACGGCCGCTGCCTGCATGCGCATCACCTTCTATTCCATGCTCTTCAATAAGTACGGCAGTGTCTACCGGCTTTTTTTGCTCGCCTTTTTTCGTGCTCACACAAATAGCTAAAACTTGTCCCATCTCAATACCCCGTTATTCTTAAAAAGAATGGATACCACACCACATTCTTTACGTAGAGTACGTTAAACTATTACCGTATTACCACCATTTGTGTCTAGAGTACACAATGACACCGAGTAAAGCATCATCGTAAAATTACAGTATTTTTCAAAAATGCACTCAGACTGAAAGCTACAAAAAAAGGCTGGCATCTTGTAACTGCCAGCCTTCTCTTATCTTATTTTTTATCACCGTTTAGCGCGAGTACACGTCTGAAATAAAATCCTGAAGTGCACCGGGAGTTATTTCATGACCATTTGTAGTCATATCTTTAATAACCATCACCGACCCGCGAAGCGTTGAGGTTTGTGCCATTGTTAAGCAAATATTATGCGGGACGTGGGCTCTTTCCTGCAACAAATCAAGCTGCCAACCGGAATTATTCTCTGACCAGCGAATAGTATACCTGTCATCATCAATAAAATGTGTCATCAATGATGCCCGCAAGTCATTCAAGGTAATACGACTGTTACCTCGTCCGTGGAGCGGAGTATAGACACCTTCCCGCTCCTGAATCAGTAGAGGGAGTGTTAAAATAGTCCTTGGTGGATCATGTGAAATAGCTTCCCGCAATGGAACCAGACGATGTACCTTCGCCTTTTGGCACTGATCAACGACTTCTGTGGACAAGTCTTGACCGTTCTGTCCAGAGTCTGTCTGCTGCGGTACTGAGCAAGAAATGGCATCCCACAATGCCTCCGTCCGTTCCGTTAACACACGAAGTTCAGATAAAACAGGGTCTGCGGACGGTGGAGCAGAATTCACATCAGCCAATCCAAGCTGTTGAAGACGAGATTCAATTGAACTCATTTTTTTCAACATTTGTTCCTGCTTCAACGAGAGATTAACCATACTTGTTGCAAGACTGCTCATAGCCTGCTTGTAGTCATCAGGCAAAACAACTTCAACAACCTCACTTTCTTCCTCCGGTTCTTCAAAAACCGGTGGAGAAATAAACTCAAAAAGCTCCGCAAGTCTGCTGTGTGTTTCTTCAACAGAAAGCCCTGCACTGAATAAATCACGTATGGTACGGCATACTTCAAGCGCCTCTTCAGTAAACTGGATCGGCTTCCCCTTGCTTGCTACAGGAATACAATCAGGGAATTTACGTCTGTAACTTTTTACAGTTGTCTCTGAAACACCCAGAATTCGGGCGATTCGTTTGTGAGTCAAAGGCATCTGGCTCATGATTTCCTCGCAACTTCAGTAGTATAACGGTACCGTAATCGATAAGTTATTTACTCGAAGAGTGCAACTGTCCATACGACATAGATAGCATTCTCTTCTACACTCTCAAACAACTCAACTAATCGAAAAAGCAAAATAAAATATATATCTTTTCATCATACAGCATGAAGAAGCTACATTATCTGGCACCAGCTTTCTGTAAAAAAATGTTCACAAAAAGGTCTGTTGACTTTCCCTCCTGTTACAATAAATAACGGGCTACCGTTATCCGATAGTTTGCCATTTTTATTACAATTGCAGTCTATCCAGTAACAAACAAGCTGAATACGTTGTGAACAATGGTTGCGAAACCGTAATTATGATATGATTTCAGTAGGCATTCCCGCCCTTCTTGAGATGTAACAAGACCGGAGATCTTATGAAACTGGGTAAATATAGTATTCTTGTCCTTGCAATGATCTGCCTTGCAATTCCAGCGATGGCGGCCACACAGGTGCAATTAGCCGTAGTAACAAAACCTGGTTCCGCCCAGTACGTTGCAGCTGAAAAATTTGCTGAACTCATTAAAGAACGTTCTGCGGGCGACTACTCTGTAAAAATTTACCACTCCGGTTCTCTCGGAAAAGAGACAGAAATCTTACAACAGGTTCAACTTGGCGCAATCCAAATGGCAATTGTAACTCTCGGGCCTTTCGATACTTTCGTACCGGAAATCAAAGCTATCGCCTTCCCGTTCCTCTTTAAAGATTACGCCACCGCAGACCGTGTTCTTGACGGCCCCGTCGGCAGAGAAGCTCTCGACTCCCTTGAACAGGCTGGCTTTAAAGGGCTGCAATTTTCTGAAAACGGCTTCCGCAATCTGTCAAATAATCGCGGCGCAATCCATTCTGCAAAGGACGTTAAGGGGCTTAAGCTCCGAGTCATGCAGTCCACATTCCACAAAGAACTGTGGCGCACTCTGGATGCAAACCCGACCCCGATGGGATGGCCAATCTACTCGGAACTTCAGCAAGGAACCATTGACGGTCAAGAAAACCCTCTATGGGTTTTCGATGAATATAAACTGTACGAAGTGCAAAAATATCTCGCTTTAACCGGTCACGTTTACTCCGTACATATCGACATTGCGAACCTCAACTGGTTTGAGTCGTTACCAGAGAAAACGCAAAGCATGTTCATGAAAGCAATGCGAGATGCAGCAATATACCAACGGGCAGTTAACCGTGCTAAAGAAGCTGAGTATCTTGCTACCCTCAAGGAAAAAGGAATGATTATAGATGAAAAACCTGACATGGCTTCATTCCGAAAAAAAGTTGCCCCTATGAAAGAGATAGACATGTACAAGGAACCCAACACTCGGGCGCTACTTGAAAAACTTCTCAACGCCACACAATAAAACTTTATGGCCGTGCACCTGCGCGGCCTTATTTTTAGCGATTCTGACAAATACCATCGAACCTGTTTCCCCAAACTCTGTAAACGGATTGCTTGTATGTTCCGCACAATTGCTTCTTTGATCACAACTATCAGTAACACTCTGGATACGCTCTGCCGTTGGCTACTGTGTATATGCGGAGCAGCCATGGCTATCATTACGGCCTCACAAGTATTCTTCCGCTATGTGCTTAACAACTCACTTTTCTGGTCTGAAGAATTAGGTCGAGTCCTCCTTATCCAGCTTACCTTTTTAGGTGCTACCGTTGCTTTAAAAGCTCATGCTCACATCGGACTGGACATCGTTGTGCGGGGGCTGTCTGAAAAGAATAGAAAACATGCAGCCATCCTAGTACAAATTCTCAGTTCAGTCTTTTTCTTTGTCATGATGTGGTACGGTTTCCAATTTGCTTTTTTCCTTAAAAGCCAATCTACGGCAACGCTCGGTATCTCACGCATGATTCCTTTTTTAGCAATTCCTATCAGTGGGGCAATCATGCTTGTCCACTCACTTTCGTGCATTTTTGAAATTTTAGAATTTACTCCACAACCGGACATGTTGAGATCTACGGTTCACACCCCTGACTCCTCTGCAACTGAGGAGAGTTAATATGACCATACTCCTCTTCGCCACACTCATTATTCTCTTCTGTCTGAATGTACCTATTGCTGTTTCTGTCGGATTAAGTGCTGTTATAGCATTCCTCATTGACGGTAATATGAACATGATCCTTATTACCCAGCGTCTCTATGCAGGAGCCGATTCTTTTCCTCTAATGGCTGTTCCACTTTTTATGATTGCAGGACAGTTCATGGGAGCAGGTGGAATTTCACGAAGAATTGTTACATTTGCTGACGCACTTGTGGGACATTTCTCTGGAGGACTGGCAGCAGTCTCTGTAGTTTCTGCCATGTTTTTTGCCGGTATTTCCGGTTCTGCAGCCGCGGATACCGCAGCCATCGGTGCAATCCTTATCCCTTCCATGGTTCGCCGTGGATACACACCGGCATTCTCAGGAGCAGTACAGGCAGCAGCCGGTTCAATCGGGGTTATTATTCCCCCTTCAATACCTATGATTATCTTTGGCGTACTTACAGGCACCTCAATAGGTAAACTCTTTGCTGCCGGCATACTCCCGGGTATCCTTATGGGACTCAGCCTAATGGGAGTCTGCATCTGGAATGCTAAACGGTCTGAACTGCACCAGAACCTCCCCCGAAAAAACTTTTCTCTTCGCAACGCTTTTACCGCCTTTAGCTCAGCAATCTGGGCACTCGGTGCACCGTTTATCATTATCGGCGGGATTCTCGGCGGTGTTTTCACTGCTACAGAATCTGCTGCTGTTGCTGTTGTATACGCGCTCTTTGTCGGACTTTTTATTCATAAAGAAATCCGACTCAGCGCTCTGCCGCATCTTATTATCTCTGCCAGTATAACCTCAAGTGTGGTTATGTTTATTATCTGCGCAGCTTCTATTTTCTCATGGTACATGGCGATTCAGGATATTCCTTCTACCATCGCTACATCCATCCTCTCTCTCACTGAAAATAGAATACTTCTTTTACTGCTCATTAATATTCTGTTGCTCGCAGCCGGTACTATCTTAGAAACCACCGCCGCGCTCATTCTTTTTGTTCCGGTTCTCACTCCCATGCTTCCCGCTTTGGGAATTGATCCGGTACAACTCGGAGCCATCGTTGTTGTTAACCTTGCTATAGGAATGCTTACACCTCCTCTTGGAGTGTGCACCATCGTTGCATGTTCAATCGCCCACACACGTATAGGAACATTAGCGTCAGCAATTGTTCCTTTTCTGCTGGTGCTTCTCATAGACCTTCTGCTCATTACATTCTGGGCTCCATTAACAACCACGCTACCAAACTTATTCTTTTAAATTTAAATAGTTAAAAAAGTTATCAACAGATTGTTCGTTAAATGTTGCTAACTTGTGTATAACAGTAAAAAGTTACGAACACTTTTACGAACATATTATGAACACCATTTTCAAGCACAAAAAAAAGACTCCTCAAAAAAGAGGAGTCTTTTCAAAATTGGTTATGCTAGCCGTTGGTTATTCCCTTACGCGTAAGTAGGGTCGCTTTCCTGTCAGCAAGCTCCATAACGCCACCACTCCAAAAAGAAATGCAAAGAAGAGGTGCGTCCAGTCAATGAGCATTATGACCGGAGGAGAGAAATGAACATCCGGTAAATTTTTAATCACACGAACATACCCAGTCACAATAAGTAACGCCAACAGCGTAATCCGAATCCAACCTGTTGATGTTACCTTACCTCGCTCTGTTATCCATATCGTGATAAACCATGCTGCCAGAAAAATAAAAAGCGCGGCAGCTGCGTAATGAATCCAGTGTACTATATATGGCTCACCCAACCAGCCAAGCCCTGGAATATCCGCTACATAATACCTTTTAAAAATAGGCATCTGCCCCATTCCGGTTATTCCCAATAACACGAGTACGGGAGTCCAGAGCTTTAACAAAAGATTAGTCATACCTCTTTCCCTTTCGAATATCAGAAACAACTTTAATAACACCAGCTGCAAACCCTGCAAGAGGAGCAGCTATCAACGCGGAAGTCAGAGTTTCTTCGTTTGCCATCGAATTTTCAACAGCAGCAAGATGCGGTTTACCTTTTCCTTTTTCAACAACAAGATCCAAAGCTTCGAAAGGTACAGGAGAAACATACACAGTGTTGGTTCCACCATTTTCATTCAATCCATACAAATAGCCGTCCATTTCTAGAGCCAAGCCTTTTGCATACCGTATCATCTCACTGCGAGGACCTATTGTCTGAACACCTTCGGGACACGCATCAATGCAAGCAGGCAAGGAGCCTTCCGCTACCTTGTCATAACACCGATCACATTTGAGCATTGTGCCATTACCGGCAAAACGTGGAAGTAAGTCCAAATACAAGCCGGCTCCGCTTTGTCGTTGAGGAATATGCCAAGGGCAGACAGTACGACACTTTGCACCGCCAAGACAAATATCCTCATCAATACGAACAGTGCCTGAATGCTCTTTTCGAGCTGCTCCCCAAGGGCACAAATTTGCACACGGGGGATTAATACAATGCAAACACCTTCGAGGAATGTGAAGTTCATACTCTTTGCCGCGATGTTCAACTTCTGCACTTTGTATATACAGCCAGTTGTAAGGCGTTAACCGATCATCAATATCTTTTTTATCTGACCAGTCTTCAACTTTAACACGGGGGGGAAACATTTTAGGAATCGGCTTTTTTACCTTTGGAAATTTGTGCGCATTTGTCTCCTTACAAGCAGCAACGCACTCACCGCATCCAATACATTTCGAAATATCAAGAACAGTCATCAACTCTTCTGAAAACCCAGAACCTTGGGCATCTCGACTGGACACAGCGGAAGCACAGATGGCAACACCTGCCGTTTTAAAAAAAGAACGCCTTGAAATTGAAGGGATTTTCTTCATTTTGACACCTGAATAATTGAAAACATATGTGCCACACCATCTTGTGGAACACATTTTACATACGCAAAGCACTAACTACGAAAGTATGTAAAAGCGTCTGATAATCACAGGTATCTTACAATGATCTAGATTAAGACCAGAGAGATTGAACATAAGATATTCGCCAGCGTAGAAGGTGCAAATCTACGGCACATACCCATATTCTATAGCGTGCGCCAAACATTCACGCTTTTCCAAAAAACCTCTGGGAGAGGCAGCGATAAGCTTTCCATCGGCATCTTTTCTGCGCCAGCGCCATTCATCAGCATAGTCTTTATAAAAATCCCACTTTTCGCCCATCCCTTCCTCCAACAAGATACCTCCCTTTGTTATACGGGATACAGTTACGGAAGAAATGATATGCAGGGACATGACTACGCCGAGGGACATGTTCAAAAGACACAAAAAAAGGCTTACAGAAAATCTGTAAGCCTTAACAAGCAATGTGGTGGAGCTAAACGGGGTTGAACCGATGACCTCTTGACTGCCAGTCAAGCGCTCTCCCAACTGAGCTATAGCCCCACATCGTGTGAAGACGGTGTTTATCGAATAGCGGACGTTTTTGTCAACATGAAAAGCACAAAAAAGCTGAAAAGAGCTAAAATAACCTTAAAAACATCATGAGTGTCAAAAAAATAGCATAAAAAAATTAAGCCTTCGCCTGGGGTGCCGATAAGATTTGTAACTAAAGACGTTTTACTACCTATGGGGTAACCTCCCAAAAAAAAGGCGACCAGTTGCGAGGTCGCCTTTTTTTGGATCTATTGTACGGTATCCAATTGAAATATAATGCTAGTTCGAAATAAGCTTTTGAAAAATAACGTTGTACGTAGAACGGATCGATAAAGCCAGTTTGAGCGTAATATACTCTTTTCTATCAGAATCACTGATCAATTGTTCAGTTAAAAAGTCTGCAACATTAGAAAAGTTTTTCGTTCCTTGCTCCGCAAGCAAGGTATTATACACTTCCACGCTACGGTAGAGCATTGTAGCATTTCCGGTCGAATCCGTTTCCAGCTTTTTCTCTTTACAATAGCTGGAAAAATACAATTCATAATCTTCTGGGAAAGATTGCTTTAGCGCCAGCTTCCACAACGCATAAAATAATGCTGTCATTTCATGCTTCGCCTTCTTCTTACGAAGAAAGTTAAACCTCCCAAACTCAAAAACCATGAGTTCGTTGCTTACGTCGTATGTATCAAGCAGTGCATCAAAGTTGTCGAATAAATCGGATTCAGAATACGTCGTCTGCACTAATTGCACCATCCTGTAAGAGGTAAATTCTATTGCTGTTCAGTGCGCTTTTGAGCGGGCTTTCTGCGCCTTGGACGAGTATGGCGTCGTTGTTGTCCGCTTTTCTTGCGCTGGCCTTTCTGACCATCACCAGTCTGCTGCGCTTTTTTTGCTTCCGGAGCTGGAGGCGGCGTATGCAATGTCTGCTGATAAAGCTCATCTAAAAGTTGAGCAGCCAGAAGAAGCTGTTCGTCATCTTGTGCAAGTTCTTTAAGAAGAGGAACAAATCGTTTCATACGTTCCTTCTCAAGACCTGTTTTCCCACGCAACCGCCCTTCAAGCATAGCGGTGAGACGAAGCCCCGCAACACCGGCAACATCTTCATCTGTAGGCGTTTCACGTTCCTGAAGAGAAATTTTATAGTAGTTACCTATGCGCTCAAGCTCCAGCTTCTGCATGATATCTACAAGTGAAATAACTTCACCACTGGCACCGGCACGGCCTGTTCTCCCCGCACGGTGAATATATGATTCACGATCTTCAGGCGGCTCATACAGAATCACATGAGAAAGTTCTGGAATATCAATTCCTCGTGCTGCAACATCTGTTGCTACAAGAAAACGAACCCTTCCTTCACGCAGTTTTTTCAATACACGCTCACGCTTCGACTGAGATAAATCTGCGGAAAGTTCATCTGCATCATATCCGAAGCCTTTAAGTACAGCTGTGACGTAATGCACATTTGCTTTGGTATTACAGAAGATAATTGCTGAAGATGGATTTTCAACCTCAAGCACACGAACAAGAACACGGTCTTTATCCATAGGCTTTGCGTTGTAAAAAACATGTGGAGTATCAACAACGTGCACCTGCTGATGAGAAAGGCTCAGCATAGACGGCTTGTGCATAAACTCGCCGGCAAGCTGAATAACCCGTGGAGGGTATGTCGCAGAAAGCAGGAATGTTGAACGATTACGTGGAAGATACCCTTTGATTTCAACCATATCAGGATAGAAACCAATGGAAAGCATTCTATCTGCTTCATCAAAAACAAGAATACGTGTTTTTGAAAGATTTAATGTATGACGAATAAGATGATCAAGAACACGCCCCGGTGTGCCGATAACAACATGTGCGCCGCTATTAAGCTTATCAACCTGCTTCCCGTAACCAACACCACCGTAAACTGCGCAAGAAGTAATGCCTGTATCTTTAAAAAGAGTTTCAGCTTCATACTCAACCTGCAACGCAAGTTCACGAGTTGGTACAAGTACCAGCATCTGTGTATAACTTTTCGATGTATCGACCCGCTCAAGAGCCGGAAGCAAGTATGTTCCGGTTTTACCGCTGCCGGTTCGGGACTGCACCATAATGTCTCTACGGGCAAGCTCGTATGGAATGGCATGAGCCTGAACAGGCATCAACTTATTCCATCCGGCTCGGGTACAGGCTTCACGAATGGTTTCCGGAAGTTCATCCAGAGTAATCGGCGGCAGGGCATCTTCAGGTTCTGTAATGCCAGTAATCTCTGCTGCAATTCTATCAGCAGGATCTACAAATTTCTTTTCATTACTAGGGGCATCGCTCGAACCGTTATTATTACGGGGGTCATCTGTCATTTTTCATCCTATCAGTCAAAGACTGTCATTAGCAAAAGTCAAAACTCCACAGATCACTATAGCAACTGTAGTGATTTACTGCAACTTGCTGAAAAAACGGTTAATAAAAAATAGAGATCTATGAGGCGGCGAGTATCGCCAAAGCATTCACTGTAGCGGCTGCAAGTGGCGAACCACCTTTTCGTCCGCGAATGGTTATATAAGGAACACTAGATTGTGCAAGAAGTATTTCTTTGGATTCAGCAGCATTAACAAAGCCTACAGGCATTCCTACAATAAGTGCAGGAGCAGTTCCGCCGTTCTCCAAATGCTGCATAAGACGAATAAGTGCGGTGGGAGCATTACCAATAGCTATAATAGAACCGCCAATCTCTGGAGCGGCTGCATCCATAGCAGCTTTTGCTCTTGTCGATCCTGTTTTCTGAGCTTGTTCGACAACATCGGGACGATTAAGCAAACACTGAGTAGAACAACCAAATGGTGTTGTTCTACGCACAGGAATACCTGAACGTGCCATCTCGGTATCTGTAAAAATAGTACAACCACTCTTGATTGCGTTGACACCAGCTTCAATCGCGTCTGCATGAAACATGATATGATTCAAAAGATCAAAATCAGCAGTCGTATGAATTAAACGCCTTGCTATTGTCCATTCGTGACCGGAGAACGGGCGTGGTTCTGGTACTTCGCTGTCAATAATTTCAAAAGACCGCTGTTCTATATTCCCGGGGGAAAAATATGGCTGCAATGAAGTCTTAGTCATGAATATTCCTTGTACTTAAACACGCTTTAACAATTTCCCCGGCAAGCTCCGGTTGTGAAGCAAAATGCAGATGTACATATGAGCCGACAGTGTTGTGCGTAACATAGCCGGACGTTGATGTTTTGTTTCCCTTACGGTCTGTCACTGAATACAATGCGCCACTGTCAGATTCTTCTCCAACATAGGAGTAATGAAATTCGTGACCACGGGCTGTCATGCCGGCCGATCCAAGTATAGAGTCTTCAGTTGTAACCACTTCACGATACCCGAGAGCTCTATGGCGCTTGTCCATTGTACAATGCAAATTAAACACACCGCACATTGGAAATGTTCCGGTATCAGTCGTAATATCTTTCGCCAGAAACATAAATCCACCACATTCGGCATAAACTGGCTTACCTGAAAAAGCAAAGTTTCGGATAGCTGAACGTATAGAACCGTTAAGACTTAACCGCTCTGCATACAGCTCAGGGTATCCGCCGGGCAAATATACCCCGTCAATGGATTCGGGTAATCTTTGATCATTAAGCGGTGAAAAAAAGACAATTTCTGCTCCCGCTTCCTCAAGCAAGCGAAGGTTGTCGGGATAACAAAAACTAAACGCAGTATCACGGGCAACGGCAATCCGCACCTTGCTACCAATGTCAGAACTGCGGTGAATTTTCTGTGAAAGGAACAAAGACTGCTCAGGAAGTCGGGATAACAGCTGCTCAAAGTCAATATGCGCATCTGCCCAGTCAGCCAAAGCAGTAATACGCTCAGGGGAGACAATACCTTCTTCAGCTGTCACCAATCCTAAATGCCGCGAAGGAAGAGTGAGAGCCTCATTACGAGACATGTAACCAGCCACATAAATATCAGGGCAATACGTCTGCATCGCTTCACGCACTAGCGAAATATGGTTGGGAGAACCAACTCTGTTAGCAATGCACCCTGCAAAAGTAATGTCAGGATCAAGGGTTGTAAAGCCATGCGCGATTGCAGCAAATGACCGAGCCATGGAGCGGCCGTCTATAACTAACAAAACTTGCGCCTGTAACCACTTCGCTATCTGTGCTGTGGAACCGGCATCTGAGCTTCCACTTGCGCCGTCGAAGAGCCCCATCACCCCTTCTACTACTGCAATATCAGGCTTCTCCTCAGTTGAATTCATTGCTGTTACAAATGAATTTACACATGCCTCTTGCGACAACATCCACCCATCTAGATTGATACTGGCATTTCCAGTCACCGCTCTATGAAGTCCCGGATCAATAAAATCCGGCCCGCACTTAAATGGCTGAACCTTTAAACCTCGTCGAGTCAGTGCAGCCATAACAGCAAGACTTACCAACGTTTTTCCGCTGCCGCTCTGTGTTCCGCCAATAACTATGGTTTTAGCCATTTATGCAGTTCTCCTTGAGGTGTTACAATAAGCTGAAAAAGGTATTTCTGATAAAAATAACTGCACATGTATCATAAGCTACAACGTTCGCGAAAAATAGAGAGAATATAACGATCATATAAAAATTGATTTCCCGCATTACATTTTTTTTCAATACAATCTCAATGGATTGTGATGAAAAACAAAAGATTTGAACTACAAACTAGTGCGATAAAAAGAAATCCATAAAAAGTTTCTTACTTTGTAACTGCTTACTTTTTTAAAACAAAACGCCACAAATACATAATGCTATGTATCATCAATCAATCTCTCTGCAAAATGTTTCAAGTAAAAAAACATGTTATGTTACTACCTTCAACATCATCTTCTTGAAAATTTAAGTATACAGATGTGTTTCTCCTTCTTTCTTTATCAATTTGCTATATGCATGAACATATTTCTACAAAAAGTAACAATCTGATAACTCCAGCTGTTATGCTTCATTTTCAATAGAAAAAATATCTAACCATCCAGCAGATTAATTTTAATAGGAAAAAACATTTACTCTTACTGATTATTATCAAAATGCATAAGAATTTGAAAAGTGATCAAAATTATAGATATCACTCTTCCTCCCGATAGCGTCCTACCTACACAATTTACAGTATTTGTACATTTACGATAGTTGAAAAATGTAATTTGTATACGGTAGTATTATAAAAAAAACTGCAAAAAATTCTATTGTGTGCATATGCAGTTCTGTAGTATATCTTCAGTGCATTTAACATGAGTTTATTAGTGCTTAAGTACGATTTAGTAGTTTTCTTATGCCGACATATAAATAGATAATTCGTGCTTCAGCGATACTATTTTAAATATTTTTTCATTTTCTGGGTATAATACTTGTTCATTTAATGGATAGGAGGGGTAGTTTTACATGGAAAGTTATTTGAAGGAAGCTCTGGAAATTGTCAAAGCACAAGCTAGTGTAAGGACAATGACAGAAGAAGAAATCACAACAATGGTTCGTAAGCTTGCCGGGGGAATTAAGGAAATTAGTGCAAGCTGCGCAGTTGATGATGATTCAGCAAGTAAAATGATTGATCCTAAAAAGGCGATTAAGGAAAAATCTATTACATGTGTTGAGTGTGGAAAATCCTTTAAAATATTAACCAAAAAGCATCTTGCAACACACGGACTTACACCAGAAGAGTACCGTGCTCGTTGTGGATACAAGAAAAACACTCCGCTGGTGTGTAAATCTCTCCAGCGTGAGCGTCGTAAAAAGATGAAAGATATGCGACTGTGGGAACGCAGAGCATAACACGCGTCTTAAGGCATAAAAAAAGGGTCGTTGACCCTTTTTTTATGCCTTCTATTTTATGGCCTTAACAAAGCAGTTCTGAAGTACCGATAAAATCAAATAAAAAAGAAATGCAGTCCTAAAAAAGCAACATGCAATATCTCCGCAATGCTTTTAAAGCGATCCACAGAAAAAAACACGGCTCATATTAATACAATAATCTTGTATTAAGTAAGTTCCGCTTTCGTAAACAGCGTTGCCTCATTAATAAGCCGGATACGAACCCCCGCCCTGTACAGCTCTTCACTTACAAACTTTCGGATTGCTTCACGCGACTGAGTGTAGACAGCTGAATTTTGCCCTAATTGACTACTTTTCGAAGAATTAGAGCTGAACGGGATATTCTTTCGCTTAATAGTTTCTGCATGCTTGAACTGAACTATTTTACCAAATCTCTCAACAAGTAAAGCCAGTTGCATTGTTTCACCATCAATATTAACATTAACTATGATTGCCGGATGGTGAACGCGGATCGATGGTGCAGCAAGACATAGTTTTTTGCTGATATCAAGCACGGGAATTGTTTCAGAGCCATAGGTAAGAATACCCGCCATAAAAGCGGGAGCCTTCGGAACTCTGGTAATATGTTCGGGATAAACAACCTCGTGCAAAAGATGCAGCGGCAGGCCGAATGTTTCGGAGCCGGCAGAAAAAGTAAATATTTTTTTAAACGCCTGTGAACTGGTCTGAGTAAGCATATTTTACACCGTATATTTCTTTGAAGTGTAGGTGTTGTATCGTAGTTTTGGTGCTTTGAAAACAAGTAGCTTTTTTCAGTAACAGTATGAAACAACAATAAATTCTTTTGAAAAACTCATTGAAAAACGATTACATATTGATTTGATTGAGAAACCAAACAAAAGAACTTTGATAGTCATAACATACCGTTATTTTTCCTGAACACAAGGCGCCGTGAGCCTTTTCAAAAATGGAAAAATGTTCTAGTTAAAAGGCGCCAACAGACTATCTCTTCCCCCTTACTCGGTCGGTCGGGTTTAACACCAGTATCAGGAAGGTGTGCCTTGCCAACGAGATACTTTCCAATCGCAATTCTCACTGCGATTCTAATTGCCGTTGCATGCTACGGCTTTTTGCGTCCCGCAGAAACTGCGGCCGTTCCTATGCGTGTGCTGTTAGACAACAGCGCAGGTATGGTCGTGTTTGACCATGCCAAACACGTAGACGATTACGGCGTGGAATGTGAGACCTGCCATCATGAACTTCTTGATGAAGCTGATGAAGACGGGAACATTCCTGAAGACGCAGAGCCTATACCATGTAGCGACTGTCACTCTAAAGTTTCCGATGATCCGGATGTACCTAACTTGATGGATGCTTATCATCAATCTTGTATGGGTTGTCATGAAGAAATCGAAGTCGGTCCTTATACTAAAGACCAGTGTAACCAGTGTCATTTCAAATAGGGATGTCTTATGAATAAGAATATTTTCATTCTGACTCATGGGGACACAGGAGCATTTGAGACTGGTTCAGTTCCTTTCGAAGTGCGTATCCCCCTTAATGGACATGGTAAAAAATCGGTAAAGAAAAAAGCTGAAGTATACCCGGGCCTTCTTGTGGCAGACCACAAGAACGCAAAAATCGGTGATATGCATTGCGGCATTACCGGTGTTGTAACCGAAGTTTCTGACAGCTATGTCATCGTCAAAGCACAAGACCTTGCTGCTCCTGCTGAAGGTGAAGAGCCAAAACCGACAAGCGTTGATCCTGTTTCTCTCGATGCCCTTGAAGGCGAAGAATTACAGGCAGCTCTTAAAGGTCTTGGTGTGGATATCCGTCCACTTATCAAACGCTGTGAGCTGCTCATTATCAATGCATTGAATCCCGAACCGGGAATTACCTATGCAGAAAGCATGCTTGTGCACGCGAAAGGAACTATCAATGCCGGCATGGAAATGCTCAAACGCCTGTCTCCTGCCACACGATCAGTTGTAGCTTTGCCTACAGGTTCCAATGCAGCTTTTGACGATTCCGACATTGCTTTTATCAACCCTCAATATCCAAACAGTCTTAATGAACTCGTTGTTGCCAATATTACCGGCAAAGAGAGCATGAAAGGTGTAAACGTTATTGATCTACACACACTCTATAACCTTGGTGCTGTTGCTGAAAGCGGTATGCCGCTTACACACACCGTGGTTTGTGTAGAAGGCAAAAATATTGTTGCAGCAATCGGAACTCCTGTAGGTGCTTTACTCAAGGACGCTTCCATTGAAGTGGCTGACGGTGACACCGTGATTATGGGTGGTCCAATGCGAGGCGTTGCCACAGGCGATCTGAATAAAGGTATCAGTAAAGAGACAAATGCACTTTTTGTAATGCCTTCCGGTGCAACTGCACCAATCTCGGATCACGCCTGCTTCAGCTGCGGTGCTTGTATTCAGCATTGTCCTTCGCGTATTCAGCCGAACATGATTTCCCGCTACGTAGAATTCAACGAGCTTGACTTCTGCCGTCAGGAAAACATCAGTGCCTGTATGGAATGCGGTCTCTGCACATATTACTGTCCAGCTCGCCGTCCGATGCTCCAATACATCCGTCTTGGAAAACACAAAATAGCCCTTGAAGAAGCACAGGTCACCGCTTGTGCTCTGCAGGTTGAAGAGTAGGGGATATTATGGCGAAACAATCTTTGCCCACCGCTCCATTCCTGAAGGTTGCCTCCGCACCGCATATGCATTGCGGCACTTCCATCAAGGGAATGATGACAACTATATTATTGGCATTGCTTCCGGCTGCCGTCGGTGCAATTTATTGGTACGGCATGGAAGCAGTACGGGTTATGGCACTTTCCATAGCCACTGCAGTTATCGTTGAAGCTCTTTGTTCCAAAATCATGGAAAAAGAAATTCGCATAGACGATTTTCATGCCGTCGTAACCGGTTTACTGTTTGCGTTCATCCTTCCGGCAGGTGCCGAATGGTGGCTGGTAGTAGCCGGCTCTGCAGCAACCATGGTTTTAGGTAAAATGCTCTGGGGTAACTTCGGTGGCGCACCTATCTGTGCAATCGCAGTCGGCTGGGCATTCTGCACAGTATCATGGCCTCTGCAAATGAATATTGATGCAACAATGCTGAACACCACGCTGGTTAACCCGCTTTCCCAGCTTAAGTACTTCGGCATGGACGCAATAGCAGACGCGTCAATGAAAGAATACCTCATGGGCAATCAATTAGGTGCACTTGGTGCTGTTCAAGTCGGAGCACTCCTTCTTGGCGGTATCGCACTGCTCGTCCGTAAGGTTATTACTTGGGAAATTCCTGTAGCCACTGTTGCTGCAGTTCTTATTGTCGGCGGCATCTACTACTCAATTGATCCTGAACTCTATGCGAACCCATTGTTCCATTTGTTCACCGGCTCTACAATGCTTGCTATTTTCTTCCTGCTGCCGGACTTTACCTCTTCGCCTAATACGCGCGGTGGTAAAATTGTTTTCGGACTTATGGCCGGTTTCCTTATCATACTCATTCGCACATACGGTCAGTACCCTGACGGTGTTCTCTTTGCGGTTCTTCTTGCAAATATGATCACTCCGCTTTGTGATATGATTAAGCCTAAACCGTTCGGAGCGAGGTAAGCTATGCGTGAAATCTTAAAGATGATCGTTGTGTTAACCTGCATCAGTGGTATCTCAGGCTTCGCGTTATCTTCTCTCAAGCAGATGACAGCACCGACCATTGAATTGCAGTTGCTTACATTCGTACAAGGCCCTTCCTTAAAACAGGTACTGCCTGACTATACGAATGACCCTGTGCAGGAACGTAAAAAGTTCACAAACCCTCTTACCGACAAGCCGGTAAACGTATTCCCTCTCAAAGTAGACGGCGAACTGAAAGCTGTTGCTATTGAAGGCTTCGGTGGCGGCTACGGTGACAACATCGGCGTAATGGTCGGGTTTGATCCAGCTGACAACAAGCTTGTGGGTATCGGCATTACCACAATGAAAGAAACCCCGGGACTGGGTACCCGCATTGCTGAACCGGATTTCCGAGCTCAGTTCAGCGGCATCTCAGAGAATGAGGCTAAATTAAAGTCTCAAGGTGGTGTGATTGACGCCCTTTCCGGCGCAACCATTTCTTCCGGTGGTACTGTGGCTGCGGTTCAAGATGCCGGTAAAATCTACGGTGCCTTGAAAGAAGAGATTCTGCAGGCCTTCAAATAAGGCTTCAGAATAATGTGAACGCGCTTTCCTGCGCGATTTGAGGAGGAAAATATGGCCGGCATGTGGAAAGAGTTTTCCAAAGGCTTGTGGGCGGAGCTTCCACCGTTCCGACTCCTGCTTGGTCTGTGTCCGACTCTTGCGGTTACAACCACAGCAGAAAACGGTTTCGGTATGGGGATGGCGGTAGTGTTCGTTATCACCCTGTCCAGTTTTATTGTTTCGTTGATACGCAAGATCATACCTAAAAAAGTTCGTATTGCCTGTTACATTACCGTTGCTGCATCGCTTGTAGTAGCTGTAGAACTGCTGATGCAGGCATACGCTTATCCATTATATCAGCAGCTTGGTATCTTTGTACCGCTGATTGTTGTTAACTGCCTTATTCTCGGCAGGGCAGAAGCATTTGCAGGAAAAAACCCTGTGCATCTGGCTGTTGCTGACGGCCTGGGAATGGGACTCGGCTTTACCCTGTCTCTTACCTTCCTCGGCGCAGTTCGAGAATTGTTCGGTACCGGTTCTGTCTTCGGCATGGAAATCATGGGCGCCTCTTTTGAGCCTGTGAAATTCATGGTTGCAGCTCCCGGCGCTTTTGTCGCTCTCGGTCTTATCCTTGCGGGTATGAACTACTTGAGCATTGTCCAGGCTAAACGTCGTGGTGAGCCTGCTCCGGAAAACCCATCTACAGGTTGCCACGCTTGCCGCGCCTGTGCAGGCCGCAAGTAACAGGAGGTAGTATAGTATGGAATATTTCCTGATGTTTATCTCCGCGATCTTTGTTAACAACATCGTTCTTGCTCAATATCTGGGGCAGTGCCCGTACCTTGGTTGTTCCAAGGAAAAAGGGGTGTCTCTGGGCATGGGCGGCGCGGTTATCTTTGTTATGGTTATTGCAACCCCGTTGACTTGGCTCATTCAGGAGTTTGTACTTCTGCCGCTTGATCTCGGGTACTTGCAGACCATCATGTTTATTCTTGTTATCGCTTCACTCGTACAGCTCGTTGAGATGTTCCTGAAGAAATCTATTCCACCGCTTTACAACGCGCTGGGTATTTTCCTTCCCCTCATCACAACAAACTGCGCAGTGCTTGGTGTAGCAATTCTGGTTCAGCGTAAAGAATTCGATCTGGGGCTCTCAATGTTCTATGCATTTGCTTCCGGATTAGGTTTCCTGCTTGCACTTGTTTTGCTTGCCGCCATTCGCGAACGACTGGAAGTGACCCATCTGCCAAAGTCCATGCAGGGTGTTCCTGCAGCTCTGGTAATGGCTGGTATCATGTCTCTGTCCTTCATGGCCTTTAAAGGCATGATCTCCTAGTACAGAGGTATATACATGAGACTCCCATTGAGGGATAAACCAACAAGGATAGCATTATGGTTTTAACATCTGTCCTTTCATTGCTAGCTCTGGGCTTTTTCTGTGCGGTTGTGCTTTCAGCAGCATCCCGTGTCTTCTATGTAGAAGAGGACCCAAGAGTAGAGGCAATTTGCGAAGCACTTCCGGGTGCTAACTGCGGTGGTTGCGGCTATGCTGGCTGTGAAGCCTACGCTATTGCCGTAATTACTGACCCAGACGTTTCTGCCGGTCTGTGTTGTGCAGGCGGTGCGGAAGTTTCTATTGCAGTTGCAGAACTCTCAGGCAAATCTGCCGGTAGCGATGATCCGGAAATCTCCTTCCGCCGCTGTGTGAAGGATGAAGGTAAAGTTCAAAAGAAATTCGAGTATCAGGGTGTTATGTCCTGTACAGCAGCCGGCCTACTTGAAGACGGCGCTGATGCTTGTAAATACTCCTGTCTTGGCTATGGAGACTGCGTTAAAGCATGTCCGTTTGATGCCATGTACATCGAGAACGATTTGGTTGTAATTGATCCGGACAAATGCGTTGCTTGCGGTGCTTGCATTAACGTTTGTCCAAACCAAGTTCTCGAAATGATTCCACGCCGCGCACGCGTTCAGGTTTACTGCTCCACAAAGGACAAAATGAAAGCTGTTATGAATGTGTGTGAAGCTGGTTGTATCAACTGCATGAAGTGCGTGAAGAAATGTCCTGCAAAAGCCATTTCCCACGTTGACGGTCAAATCCGAATCGATCAGGCTGCATGTCTTGCATACGGTCCTGATTGTGAAGAAGCATGTGTTGATGCCTGTCCGCGTGACATCCTGCGTTTGATGTGCCCTGTCGGTATTTCTGCCAAGGCACAGGAAGCAGCTGCCGCCAAACAAGCTGCTGAAGCTGCGCAAGCCGCTGAAGCAGAAAAGCCACAGACTAACGCCTAATAGGAGCGAAGACTATGACTACATCTCGTCGACAGTTCCTGCAGGCTTGCGGTGTGCTCGGTCTTGGTGCCGCTGTCTCCGGCGTGCCAGCAGTAGCGTCTGCCGCCCGTGTGGGTAAAGACTACAAAGTGCAGGAAACCCGCTTCTTAATGGGAACCGTTGTTACCATAACTGCTCTGCATCCATCCAAACAACTTGGAGAGGAAGCTATCGGCCGCAGTTTTGAAGAAATGGTTCGCCTTGAAGCCCTGCTCAGCCGATACAAAAACGATTCACCGGTTTCTGTTTTAAACAGAGACGGACGTCTCTCAGGCATTCCTCAGGAACTTGCAGAGGTCGTTCGCAATGCGCGCTTGATCAGTAAGCTTTCTGACAATGCTTTTGACGTCACCATCAAACCAGTTGTGGATCTTTTCACTGAAAAAGCAAACCGCAACGGCGAAATGAAACTCTCAAAAGCAGAATTCAAAGAAGCACTTGCTCTTGTTGATGCTAGCTCCCTTATTCAGAAACGTGACTCCATCCGCCTTAATCGTGAAGGTATGGGCGTAACGCTTGACGGTATCGCAAAAGGTTTCATTGTTGATAAAGCATCCGCAGTACTCGCAGCTTACGGTGCCAAAAATCACATGATTAATGCTGGTGGCGACATCCGCACAATGGGTGAAAAAGCCGGAAGCAAGCCATGGGTTGTTGCCGTTCAAGACCCGGATAAAAATGGAAATTACCCGGCTGTTATTCAAATGAATACCGGTGCGTTGGCTACATCTGGTGGCTACGAAGTGTTCTATGACAAGAACCATATGTACCACCACCTTGTAAGCCCGCAGTCTGGGATGAGTCCGAATAACGTTGCATCAGTCTCAGTCATGGCACCAAGTGTTATGGAAGCAGATGCTCTTGCAACAGCTGCTTTTATCATGCAAACACACCGTGGTCTTCAGTTCATTGAAGGACTTAACGGACGTGAAGCACTCTTTGTTACCAAAAACGGTATGAAAGCAAGCACCACCCATTTCGGATAAACCGACCTCATACAAACAACAAAAGATGCCAGCTTAACAAGCTGGCATCTTTCTTTTCTCCACCACACGCTCCTACCTTCAAAATAATCCGTAAAATAGTAGCCGGAACAGCATGGTATAATTATATCTCAGACGGGTTTGTTTGAAGACCAACAAAGTTCTCAGGAACAACTCTTTTGACAGAAGCAGAATTGTAGTTACTACTCTTGATGTGCATCAATGAAAGCCTGAAAGGCATCGTGTAAGAGTTGGAACCGGCAAAGTTGTGTTCCTGTAAGGACATGAGTATCAATATGATTGGCAAATATCCTACTTTGTTGGTAGCATATAACAAGCATACAAACACTGCTTGCAAAAAAAGCAAAACATGCTAGTCCTACCCACACGCGATACGACCCTGTCGTATCAGCCTGTATATGCACCATCAATAACGAAGGTGAGCACGTACAGACACACACTTGTCCTTTTGATTTGCTAAAGGACAAAACGCCGTAACGGCGCAGCGGTTACTAATTAGCTTTTTACTAACCTGCTGCTATACGGGGTGTTCAGCTGCATCAGCGAGCACGTATTAACTGATTTGTTTCTTTTTATTTTTACAGTAAATTGTGCGACAGACAGTTCATTGTGAGAGCGAGCCTGCCGCCGACTTACACATCTTTTGCGGAGGATGTCTTATGTCTAAGCACGTAATTGTTATTGGTGCTGTTGCCCTTGGTCCAAAAGCTGCCTGTCGTTACAAACGTCTTTGTCCAGACGCAAAAGTAACAATGATCGATCAGGCTCCGCGTATTTCCTACGGCGGTTGCGGCATCCCTTACTTTGTTTCCGGTGAAGTAAACACCGTAGTAGACCTTCAGTCTACTCCGTACCATATTGTTCGCGACGCTGCGTTCTTCAAACAGAACAAAGACGTTGATGTTCTTGTTAACACCCGCGCTACTTCTATTGACCGCGAAGCCAAAACAGTTTCTATCGAAAACGTTATGACCGGTGAAAAAGAAGTTCTTTCTTACGATGAACTCGTAATCGCAACCGGCTCCAAACCTAATATGCCTCCATTTGAAGGCATAAACCTTAAAGGTATCACACCTGCAACCAACCTCGAAGAAGCTGAAGTTATCAAAAACGCTGTTGCTAACGGTGAAGTTAACAACGCTGTAGTTGTTGGTGCAGGCTTCATCGGCCTTGAAATGGCTGTTGCATTTGCTGATATGTGGGGTATCAACACAAGTGTTGTAGAGCTTCAGAGTCAAGTTCTTCCTGGTTTCATGCCTAAGTCTTTGGCAAAAATGGCTCAGGCAGACCTCGAAAACAACGATGTTAACGTATATCTTGACGAATCTGTTGTTCGCTTTGAGGGCAAAGACGGCAAGGTTGCTAAAGTTATCACTAACAAGCGCGAAATCGAAGCAGACCTTGTTATTCTTGCTGTCGGTGTTTCTCCAAACACCGATATCGCTGTTGAAGCAGGTATCGAATGCGACAAACGCGGTGCTATCATCGTTAACGACCACTTCCAGACTTCTGATCCAGCAATTTACTCCGGTGGTGACTGCGTAACCATCCCTAACCTCGTAACCGGAAAACGCGGTTTCTACCCACTCGGCTCAATGGCTAACCGTCAGGGTCGTATCATCGGTACAAACCTCGCTGGTGGTGACGCAAGCATGGCTGGCGGTATCGGCAGCTGGTGCGTAAAACTCTTTGAAATGTCTTGCAGCGGTGCCGGCCTTACCCTTGAACAGGCTCTTGCTAACGATTTCGACGCAATCTCCGTTCACGTAGAACAGATGGACAGAGCACACTTCTTCCCTGAAAAAGCTCTTATGTCTCTTCAGATCGTTGTTGACCGTCCTTCCCGCCGTATCCTCGGCATGCAGGGTATGAACGAATTCGGCGACGCACTGACTGCACGTATTAACGCAGTTGTGCCACTTATTTCTTCTCACGCAACCATCGACGATGTATCCAACCTCGAAGTTGTTTACTCTCCGCCGTTCTCCTCTGCTATGGATATCGTAAACGCAGTAGCAAACGTTGCTGATAACGTACTCGCAGGTCAGAACAAATACATGGATCCAGCAGACTTTGAAACTTGCTGGGCTGAGCGCGACTGCGGCGATTACTACTTTATTGATACCCGCCTTGCCGGTGGTGCAAAAGATATGTGCGAAGCACATCCTGAACACTGGCACAACATTCCTAACGAAGAAATTGCTGAACGCATCAGTGAAATTCCAAAGGACAAAGAGGTTATCATGATCTGCAATACCGGTCTTCGCTCATACGAAGCTATGCTTCTGGCGTCAGAACTCGGTATTGAAAACATTAAAGCTTCTGCTGGTGGCATGGGCGCTCAGAAAAAACTGAACGCTAAAATCTAGCCTCTATCAGTCGATTATTGCTGTTAAGCCTCGGGCAACACATGTTGCCCGAGGCTTTCTTCTTATCAAAACGTAACACAAACCCTTTCTATTGTTGTGCACTAAGCCGCGCACTAACAATATCGCATAAGGCTCACCACTACTCCGCTAATGCAGCAATTGCCGTAATATTCCGCCCACGGGCAGACAACGCACATAAAAAAAGAGCCGCCCCTCAGGGGACGACTCTTTAACGTATGCAATCTTAGTTCAAAATAAATTTCTTTGGGTTTAACGCCACGCCGTTCAGTTTTACTTCATAATGAAGGTGAGGGCCTGTAGAACGTCCTGTGTTACCCATGTAACCAATCAATTCTCCGCGCTTAACTTTCTGCCCCTTCTTAACCACATATCGCTTCATATGAGCGTACCGAGTAATTACTCCCGCTCCGTGGTTAATCATCATGTTGATACCGTATCCACCACCGGAACCGGTAAATGATACTCGCCCGTTCGCAGTAGCATAAATAGGGGTACCAATTCTGTTCGCGATATCGATCCCCTTATGAAAGTCTTTACGACCTGTAAAAGGAGATCTTCGAGTACCGAACGGCGATGCAATCCAACCCTCAGTCGGCCAGATAGATGGCGTAGCAGCCAGTAATCGCTGATTTTTACGGAAGGTCTGAATTAGCTCCTGCTGGTTAACCTCTTCGAGACGAACTTCTGTATTAAGATCTTTCAAAAAGCTATGAATCTTACGCGCAAGCAACTCCTGCCTGTGAATCGGCAGGTAATTATCAGCAAAATCTTTGGTCTTTGCCCCACCTACAGCTGTGGCAGTATCACCCTGATCTTTATCCAGATTAATCATAATACGCAATTTGGTATCAAACTGCTGAACACGCTGTAGGTCTTTTTGAACAATACGTAATTTATCTACCATACTTAAAATCTGACTGTTCTGTTCAGAAATAGTTTTTTCTGATTCAGCAAGCCCGTGAGCAAGAGTCTGAGATTGATGGTAGAACTTCCACAAGTAAAGGTTACCTGCGGTTAACGAAAGAATAAGCAGAAAGACACCGGCAAAAAACCAGCCACGTAAGCTTACTTTTTTGCAATGTCCCTGATTGTCCTTGAAGACAACAACGTGATAACGATTAAACAGCATATTATCTTTCGAATACTCGGAAGTTAGGGTGAAAAAAATAATTTTCGAGGTTACTTCTCTTTAGAGTCAAGTGTCAAGCCGAGCTGCCATCTGGAAAGTCCGTTAAAAACGTTTTGCTTCAGGTTCTTATACTTGCCTGCGAGCTCCCAGAAGTCATCCATTACATCCTTTCTGCGAGAATCAAACGCTGAGGGGCATGGATTATCCCACAATGGAAGCTCCCACTGCTTAACGCACTTTCTAATAACATCCTTTTTAACCATAAGTAACGGTCGGATAACAGCAAGATCGCCACCAAAGAAATCTTCTTTAATTGACATTCCTCGAACGCTGCCGCCCTCATATAAATTCATAAGGAAGGTTCCGACCAAATCGTCAGCATTGTGACCAAATGCAAGATGTGTCAGCTTGTACTGTTTACACAGTTCAAAAAGTCGCGTTCTGCGCTTCATAGCACAATAAAAACACGGTGAGTTATTGCGGTTAACATCCGAATGTGCGTCTGGGCCGTCAGTCGTTGTTTCTATATGATAGGGAATTCCGTGCTCAACAAGCCATGGGGCAAGAGGTGCATGACAGGTATGATCAAACCCCGGATTAATGTGCAGCGCCATCATCTCAAAAGTAAACGGCACTATTTTCTGACGGTGCAGCAAAGTGCGCATCAGCACCCAGCTATCCATACCGCCCGACATCGCAACACCAATCCGTGCCCCGGGGTGGATCATCTCTGTTTGCTGCATCAACTTGCCAGCACTTCCGATGCATTGCTTCTGGACATAGGTTAATTTTTCTTTTGCCATCACTAACTCCCGACCAGCTCATGGCTAAAAACATGCATTGTGCAGATACATGAGCCGTGCTGTGCAAGCTGGTCTTTTTTTCTCAAGATTACCTATAATACGTGCGGTAATAATGTAATCAACGCACAGAAGGATGTAGAGGCATTAACAGGCTGGTGCTGCATACTGCAAGCACGATTTCCCATCCTCTATGATGGACTGAAAATAAAAAAAGAAAGGGGCTGTAATGACAGGCGGCTAGAACAGTTGTCCTAAAAACCTTTTGACATATTGACAGACATTATACTGCGAAGTATACTGCAAAGCTTGCCGGATAGTCTGCATTTTTTTTATTACCTTCATCAGCAGGGAACACTCTGCCAATGCAGACAGGCACAATATTGCGATGATGGCGATGGTTCCAAACGTTATCATTAACTAAACCGTCAGATCGGTTGTTTATGAAAAGAACACTACTAGTAGCTATTGCTCTGCTCCTCCTGTCTGCCGGAGTTGTAGCAGGAGTACAAAAATATCAGCGCACTAACTCATCGCGCGTGAGCAATGCTTCTTGGTTTACACAACCATCTGAGGTTGTAGAGAAGATTGATCTACTTAATAACAGCGGCCATTTTTCTTTTATCAGGGAAAAGGGACGCTGGTTTGTTTTGTTTAATGGAAAAAAATGTCTTGCCCGCCAAGATGTTATTGAACTGTTATTCACAAAACTACGTGAAATGCCTCCGCAAAATTGTGCGGAAGTCGAGCCTCAAAAGATACTCGATTATGGTCTGGACAACCCGAAAATCCGGATTACTTTATCTGGCAAAGACCTCTGGCATCTCGGAATTGGACGCTCCGCAGTAAGCGGCGAAGTCTTTTATGCTCGCAGAGGCGATGGACAGGTCTGCATGGTAACCCCAGAAGTGGTTTCCCTTATAGATCAGCCCGTTGCCACTTTTATTGATTCCCGACTTGTTGCTATACCTTCCGACAGCATCACAAAAATCCGGATGCAAGGAGAAGACACAGGAACTTGGGAATTTGAACGGACTGATAACGGATTTACCTTTTCATATCCTGAAGCTCTTATGAAGCACGCGGTAAACCAGAACTCAGCCGAATTATTCATACACACGCTTGTAACTGGCGGGGCATCCTGCGAGTCAGCTGAAACGCTGCTCGGTGCCGTTGCTGATTTTTCTATTTCTGTATGGCAGGAAGGCTCGTCGGAGCCGACAACACTTGTTATTTTTAAACGAGATGAAGAAACTGGCAGTTTTAAAGCTAAAGACAGCCGGCAGCCTGAGCCTATCAAACTTTCTGAAGGCCTTGTTAAACAGCTTAAAACTACAGCTTTCGCCTTGCAGGAAAAACCAATTTTCGACGTGAATGTCGGGGAAGCAGTTAAACAAACTCTTACCCGCATTGACGGCAAACAAGTTCGAAATATTACCATCACCAAGACCGCGGAAGGATGGGTCGACGACCTGACCAATCGTGAACTTACAGGGATGGATTTGTTTATTTGGCGACTTGGTGAAATGCAGTATCAAAGCCTGCCGGTTCGAAATCGACCGGAAAGTGCCCTGCTTTCATTAAGTTGGAATATTTACGCAGCGGAAGGCATTCCGCTTGTTGAATTGTATTTCTATTCCGACCCTGAACTTCCTGAAGGAATTTGTTGGGTTCGGCTACAAAGGGAAAGTGTGTGGTACCCCGTTTCGAGCCAGCTGTTGCGGGACTTACGGGCGCGCCTTCCTTTTACTCAGTAACATTTTTGTTGAAAAAACGGCACAGCCGCATTCATACATAAGGAGTCCTCAATGGCCCGCATTACAGTAGAAGACTGTCAGGAACGTGTAGACAACCGTTTCCTTCTTGTTCAGATGGCAATTAAACGTGTTCACCAGTTCCGTGAAGGCTACGAGCCTCTCGTAGACAGTAAAAACAAAGAAGTTGTTACTGCCCTTCGTGAAATCGCTGCCGGTAAAGTACTTGCTGATGGCGTGGACATGAAGATTAATTACGAACAGGATAACGCTGAATAGTTCCTATGAGCCAGAGAGATTATTACGAGGTACTCGGGGTTTCCCGATCATCCTCTGCAGATGAGATCAAACGCGCGTACCGCAAAAAAGCTATGGAGTTTCATCCGGACAGGAACCCGGACAACCCTGAAGCTGAGCAGAAATTCAAGGAAGCTTCCCAGGCCTACGAAGTTTTGCATGATGCGGAAAAACGCAGCCGCTATGACCAGTTCGGTCATGCCGGCGTGGATGGCAACGGCTTTGGTGGCTTCAATAACGCAGAAGATATCTTCGGCTCTTTTGGCGATATCTTTGGCGACTTCTTCGGCTTCAATATGGGTGGAGGCTCTCGTGGCCCCCGCGCTCAAGCCGGTGCAGACTTACGTTACAACCTGACTGTTTCTTTCCGTCAGGCTGCACACGGTGACGAAGTCACTTTAAAAATTCCTAAGAATGTCGTTTGTGATGAGTGTGACGGCTCCGGCGCTGCTCCGGGTTCTTCTGTCGAAACATGTAATCACTGTCATGGCTCAGGCCAAGTTCGCCAGAGTCAGGGACCGTTCTCAATATCCCGACCTTGTCCGGTTTGTGGCGGCTCAGGGCAGATAATCCCTAACCCATGTCCAAAATGTCGTGGTGTAGGAATTGTCAAAGAAACCAAAGAGCTGCAAGTTAAAGTTCCTGCCGGCGTTGATACTGGCAACCGTCTCCGTCTTCGTGGTGAAGGTGAACCGGGCGTTCACGGTGGCCCTCCGGGCGACCTGTATGTCGTGCTAACTGTTGAAGAAGATAAAACCTTTGAACGTCAGGGCCAACACCTGATCATCAGCAAAGAAATCTCCTTCGTACAGGCCGCGTTAGGTGACAAAATTGAAGTGCCTACACTTGACGAGCCAATCACCATGGATATTCCGAAAGGAACTCAAAGTGGTGAAGTATTCCGCATGAAAGGATACGGCTTGCCAAACCTCGGTTACGGCGCTTCTCAGGGTGATTTAATGGTAGAAATTATCGTTAAAACCCCTACTAAGCTCTCCAAACGCCAAGAAGAGCTGCTTCAAGAATTTGCGGAACTTGAAGAAGATAAACCGCTTTCCAAAGTTAAGAAAATGTTCAAGAAAGCCGGAAAAGCAATGGGAGTGGATTAATGGACGAGAAGAGTTTTTCCCACATGGATACAGATGGCTCCATCACTATGGTGGATGTAGGCGACAAGGATGACACCCGCCGAACCGCAATTGTACGGACTGTGGTTGAAGTCTCTTCAAACACCCTTGATCTGCTTCTCCGTCAGGCACTGCCAAAAGGTGACGTGCTGACGACTGCAAAAGTAGCCGGTATTCAGGCTGCAAAACGCACATGGGAACTTATCCCCTTGTGTCATCCGCTCTTTTTGAGCTATGTTGACGTACGCTTTGAAATCAAAGAAGCACAGAACGCTATTCATATTGAGGCTGAAGCCCGCACCACATCTCAAACTGGTGTAGAAATGGAAGCCCTCATGGCAGCTCAGACTGCTGCTATGACCATTTATGACATGTGCAAAGCTGTGCAGAAAGATATTATCATCCGCGATTGTCGTCTTGTATATAAGGCCGGCGGCAAGAGTGGCGTGTTTCAGGCCGAATAATTGTACTGGACACAGGACAAAGAGTTAAAGCCCTTGCGTTGAGCAAGGGCTTTTTCTTTGTAAGTCAGTACACTAAATATTATGTGAATGGTTGTTGACATCCCTATGATAAGACGATAGTAAAAACTATTACTATTAACAGGGGGTGCACCTATGGCTGTACAGACTCGTATGACCAAGCAGCGCAAAGTCATTTTGGAAGAGCTCTGCAAGGTTACTACTCATCCGACAGCAGACGAAGTGTACGACATGGTCAGACAGCGGTTGCCGCGCATTAGTCTGGGCACAGTGTACCGTAACCTTGATGTACTTGCAGAGAGCGGAGATATTCTCAAGCTCGAACATGCAGGATCACAGAAAAGGTTTGACGGTAATACAAACCCTCATGCTCATGTCCGTTGCAGCATTTGTGGTAAAGTTGGTGACGTAATGAACGCAGAGTACATTGCCTCAGCTCAGGGTGCGATCGCCCCCGGCTTTACTATCCATGCCGCATATATTGAGTTTGAAGGTGTATGCGACGCTTGCCAAACACACAACTAGTGCACATTCCGCAGGGTAGATGAGAAATCGTCTACCCTTTTTTTATGGAACAAAA
>NZ_JADMLB010000046.1 GCF_015482765.1 Halodesulfovibrio sp. | reverse complement strand
GGTTCTATGGCTTTTGCCTCTCACCGTCAACAAGTTTTTTATATTTTTCGCTTTTATTTTTCCAAACCGATTCTGAAAACGACGCTAGCCATTGGCGCTCAACAGATTATACAAAATGCTCTTGTATGAAAAAACACACTACACATAAAAAAAGACAAGCTGCGAACAGCTTGTCTTTTCAATTAACTAAATATCTACACTAGCCTTTCAATACTCCGAACCCCGGAATGTATAAACGCTGCTCAAATTTCTTAAGCAACCAGCCAGCAATAGTTACAAGGAACAGGTAGTACGCACCGACAATCATAAATGCTTCTGTAAATCGGAACGTCTGCGCGGCAATACCGCGTGCTTCACCGGTCAACTCGATGCATGTAATGATATATGCCAAGGAGGAATATTTGATCAGATAGATAACTTCGTTACCACACCCCGGAAGCGCCCTGCGGAATGCTTGAGGGACAACAATCCACAATACTGTTTGCAGCTTGCTCATTCCCAAAGCGGCAGCAGCTTTAAGCTGCCCTTCTCTAATAGATAAGAGCGCACCACGAACATATTCGGAGTTATACGCGCCACTACAAAGGGTAAATCCTAAAATTGCAGCTTCAGCAGGCTCTAAATAAATACCAATCTTCGGTAAGCCATAATACAAAATAAACAGCTGAACCATAAGTGGTACGCCGCGGAAAAGCGCAGTGTAAAAGTCCATGAGCTTTTGAACAAGCTTATTTCCAAACACACGGCAACAGCCCACGCCAATCCCTAAAAGCTGCCCCATAATCGCAGACGGCACGATAAGTATCACACTCATCAATAGCCCTCTGTTTACGGCAGGAAGCAATTGTTCTGTGTAAAAAGGATCCACTAGTCGATCTCCTCACACATATCTGACAGCTTGTTACAGAAATCAGCGGTACGGGTACCTGAACCTTCCTTAAGAAGAGAGGCTGGAGATCCGCGTTCAATAATCTCACCCTGCTGCATAAATACAATCTCATCAGCAAGTGCACGTGCAAAGTCCATCTGGTGGGTTGCCATAATCATGGTTAACCCTTCTTTTGCCAGATCTCGGATAACTGAGAGAACTTCACCAACCAGCTCAGGGTCGAGAGCAGAAGTAGGTTCATCCAAAAGCAGCACCTTAGGCTCCATTGCCAACGCACGGGCAATCGCAACACGCTGTTTCTGACCACCGGAAAGCTCTGCAGGGTACAAATTGCCTTTATCGGAAAGACCTACACGGTCAAGCTCCTTATGAGCAATATCCAACGCCTCTTTCTTGCTCATACCTTTCACCTTGCGAAGCGCAATTGCCACGTTGTCCAGTGCTGTAAGGTGATCGAACAAGTTAAAGTCCTGAAAAATCATACCTACCTGCTGACGGTAGCTGTAGAGCTCTTTCTTGCTTGCTGTATCAACAATATTGCCTTCAAGAACAATCTGGCCATGCTCTGGTGTAAGCAGGTAGTTAATACACTGCAAAAAGGTTGATTTACCGGCTCCTGAAGGGCCGATAAGAACCTTAAGTTCTCCGCGATTAATATCCAGAGAAACTGATCGTAAAATTTCTTTCCCGCTAAGGGTCTTGCAAATATTTTGCATCTGCAGAATAGGAGTTGCCATGTATATATCCCTTATGTGGTATAGCCCGGAATACGGACTTTCTTTTCAAGAGTGAGCAGCAGCTTTACGCCCACCATAGTAATTATAAAGTAAATTGCACCGGCGGTAATAAACAGCGTAAGATGTTCGTACGTACGGGACGCAACAAAATGAGTACGTGTAAACATATCCATAGCGCCCACAACATATGCCAATGCAGAGTCTTTAAGAATAATTGAAAATTCGTTGGACCAACCGGGAATAGACAAGCGTAATGCCTGCGGCAGAATAATGGAGCAGACTCCCTGCATGTCAGACATACCTAACGCACGGGAAGCTTTAAGCTGTCCCTGAGGTAATGCCTCAATAGAGCCTCTAAATATCTGAGACTGATATGCCGCACTGGTCATACCCAGCACAATAGCTGTGGCAGAAAGAGCAGAAAGATTAAGCCCGAGCAAGTCAAAGATACCGAAGTAAAAAAGAAACATGAGCGTCAGAATCGGCACACCCCGGAAAAACCATACGTAGATTCCCAGAATGAAACGAACAAATCGAGGCCCGTACACTAAGCCGACTGCCATGGGAATCCCCATAACAAGACCAAGGCTCATTGCTCCGCCAACAATTCCCAAAGTCACGAGTGCGCCTTGTAAAATATATGGCAGCGCGTCTAATACAACTGCTAACTGTTCTAGCATACAATGTCGGACAAACCATTCCGGCTGTCCTTCCTCCTTAGGTGTGCCTAGTAGCACTCAATAAAAAAGCTGAGAGCGTTTTATTGGAGACGCCCTCAGCTGAAACAGTATCTTTATGACTGGGCAACAAGCCGACTAGTGGTCGTTACCTTTAAGATGCTTTTCTTTGAGAACTTCCCAGTAAGGGTCAGCTTTCAGCATTTTGATACCTTTATTGATGAGCTCAAGAAGTTCAGCGTTATCTTTGTTGATAGCAACACCGAAATCATCATGATCACCAAAAGTGTCAATTACAGCCAACGGCAGACCGCGACCAATTGCATCATTAACAGGAGCCGCGTCCATAGCTACAGCCTGAATACGGCCGTTCATAACATCCTGGAATGCAAGTGGAGCAGAGTCATAGAACTTTAATGTGAAGTTCCAGTTTTCTTTACCCATGTGCTCTTTGAGCCACTCAACCTGCGGGGTGCCGGACTGCACACCGAGACGTACTTTATCGTGCTGTATTTTGTCTACAGTAAGGCCGGAACCTTTTTTAGCAGCATAGACACTAGCAACGGTGTAGTAAGGGTCTGAAAAATTTACTTTTGCAGCGCGTTCAGGAGTGATGGACATACCGGAGTAAACCATATCAATTTTATTAGAGAGAACGCTCTGTACGATGGTAGACCATTCCATAGGCTTATGAACAACCTTGAAACCGAGCTTCTTAGCAATCCAGTTCAAAGAATCTACATCAAAGCCGGCTGGTTCACCATTTTTGTCAACATAAGCAAAAGGAGGGTAGTTTGCATCAATACCGTTAATGTATGTTTTTTCTGCAAACGCTCCTGTGCCGAACATTAAGACCAGACCAAGTGCCAACATAAGAACACGTGTTGTTCTAAGCATTTTGTTCTTCCTTCTAGCAAGACAGGTAAGCAACACAAGCAAATGACAATATGAAATCATTTGCTTTCCCCATTAACCCACAAATATCTTGGCTAGCAGAAAGTAGCTTTACTCGCAACCTCGAAATAGACAATTTTGGTAAAACGAACCGCTGTAAGTATTGAGATACCCTGTCTTAAAAAGGTATTACGCAAGAGAGAACCTCCCTGCTGCGCCCTACTTCATAGTGCGGTTTCACCAAACAGCCCACTCCAACTGATAAGTAAGAGTAAAGCTTCAATGCCTGTGCTGCACCCTTTTATGCGGTTGACCCGCTACTGGCAACACTTTTAGCGCGTTTTGCACTGCATTTTTCCTTTTCCGTCTTTTCAGAAGTACGTAAAAAAACCGCCGAGTCAGACAACACGGCGGTTTTCAGGAATTCGTATTAGATTAGTAGGTTATGCTTTTCGAGTCTTTTTTAACGTAAAGATAAAGGCCGCACCGGTATTCGTGTCCGAATTAATTGGTGATTCTACCCAGATATCACCACCGTATGATCGAATAATGCGACGACAAATGGCAAGTCCAAGTCCGGCGCTTCCGTCTTTAGCCACAGGAGACTCTTCATTTTCAAGACGATAAAACCGTTCAAAAATTCTATTCTGACTTTCAGCCGGAATACCGGAGCCTTGATCTCGGACACTAAACGAAGCAAGCCCATCACGTAAGTGAAGTCCGACAGAAACTATTGATTCACTAGGGCTGTATTTTATCGCATTATCAACAAGGTTACGCAGCACTTCAGTTAATCCGTCTTCATCAGCTACAACAAAGATATCACTACTTTCTATATTATATTCGATGGTTATATTCTTTTCATAAGCTGCCGGTGTCATATCACGCACAGTACGCTCAATAACAGCCCCGCCATCAACAGCAGTAAGCTGACTGCTATCTTTATTATGCTGAGAACGGGCAAGCACGAGTAAAGAGTTTACCATTTTTGTCATATGGTCGGCATTACGAAGAATTGTATTCAGAAACTTAACTGCCGTAGAATGTGGAGTTTCCGGAGCATCAATCAGCGTTTCCGCATACCCTTTAATGCTCGTCAAAGGGGTCTTGAGTTCATGAGAAACATTCGCCACAAAGTCACGTCGAACCCGTTCCAGCTGTTCTCTCTCACTCACATCATGAAATACAAGCACCATTTTGCGGGCTTCCTGCCGGTCACGGAACGGTACAAGGTTTACAGCTAAATATACAGAATCCGGAAGCTCCAGAACAAGGCTGGCATTTTTAGGAATCGGTGACCCCAAAATATCATCTACTGCCTGCTGAAGATCCGGCTGCATTGTTGCTTCAATAACTGTCCGCCCTTCACAGCCTTCAACACACTTCAACATGTTATTCAAAGCAGTATTGCATGAATGAATGCGCCCCCGCTCATCAAGAACCATTACACCTTCTGTCATACCGTCAAAAACAGCCTCAAGACGCTTCTTTTGATCCACAACCATACGAAGGTGCAGTTCAATGTTCTGTGCCATATCATTAATAGCCGTAACTAAAGGCTCAAACTCTGTCCCCGGATATGTCCGGATACGTCTTTGATACTGCCCTAACCCAATAGATTGAGCTGCACTGGCGAGTCTGTCGATGGAAATAAGAAACGGCCTAGTAACAAGGAAGCCAAACAACACAGTACCGAAGGTGGTAAAAATAAAAACCCACATCATTCCGGCTTCCAACCTGTTCAGGCGTTCGCTCGCAGAAGATGCAGGAATAGCGACTCGCAACACACCGGGCGGGATAACTCCCTGCCCCATCTCTTTTTGTGCAGCGTAAATCAAATCTTTTTTTATAGTAGTTGAATAGCGAACTTCAACACCTGTTTTACCTTCCAGTGCAGCCAGAATTTCCGGACGGTCTGCATGAGAAGCCAACTTAGGAATATCATTATAAGGGACATTCGTATCTGCAACAACCTGCCCTTTAACAATATATGTAACCCTGACATTAAGCTGACTGGAAAGAGCCTTTAACCAACTGTCAAAGTCCTGTACGCTGGAAAAAGTATTTTCCTGCGTCGTCCAGGCAACCGTATTCAGATACGTAACAGCTCTTCCTTTGGCATCACGAAGGATATCCGTCCGTAATGATGAATCAAAATAATAAAACGGAGGGATAAGCGCGACCATTAGCAACAGGAACATGCCTGTTAAGAGTCTGTTACGGATGGAATAGTTGTTCATGGTATTTATTATCCGCTACATTGTGGCAATTGTATGACTGTTATGTTACATCGCGACAGTACGGTGCGGAATTGATTTTGACAATACTGTTGCCTTTTTCAGCCTGCTCAAAAGCATAGGTGTGCTGCGAAAGAAAACAAAACAATCGGAATCTCCAAAAGTATGGATATATATACTGTTTTCCTTGTACTGGCTGTATTAGCCGGTTTCATGATGGCATTTAACCTCGGCGCTAACGATGTTGCAAACTCAATGGCGTCTGCTGTCGGTGCTAAAGCTATCACGGTCAAACAAGCTGTGCTTATTGCAGGTGTACTTAACTTTGCTGGCGCAGTTTTTCTTGGAGCTCAAGTTACCAAGACAATTTCTAAGGGGATTATCAACCCGGAAATGATCACCGACCCTAAAGTACTCATGGTCGGAATGTTCGCCGCACTGCTTTCAGCAGGGCTCTGGGTTCTCGTAGCAACTCTCACTGCGCTTCCAGTTTCTTCAACACACTCCATTGTCGGGTCAATTCTCGGCTTTGGCTTTGTTGTCGGCGGACCGGAAGTGGTTAACTGGGGAAAGCTGGGCTTTGTTGTCCTTTCCTGGATTGTATCACCATTATTTGGTGCTGTTATCGCTGGATTAATCTTCTCGTCAATCCGCAAACGAATCCTGTTCAGAAGCCAAATGCTTATGCAAGCGCGTAAGTGGGCTCCTTTCTGGATTGCACTTACGTTCACACTGGTGTTTTTATCATTCCTGTTTAAAACACCATTCGGCAAAAGCCTGCACCTTACATGGTGGGATGCTTCCTACCTTGCTCCTATTGTGACTGCTATATTCTGGTGTATAGCCAGAATGTTTGTCCATAAACTTATTCCTGAAGTCGACGAAGAGTCTGAAGCAGTTGAAGGACTGTTCCGTAAAATGCAGGTGGGCACCTCCTGTTACGTTGCAGTTTCTCAGGGCGCCAACGACGTTGCAAACGCTATCGGTCCGGTGGCTGCTATCTATATGATCGCCCGCGATCACGCTCTGCTCAGCAGTGCAGAGGTTCCTCTGTGGTTGCTTATCGTAGGCGGTCTCGGCATCACTCTGGGTATTTCGGTTCTCGGATACAAAGTTATGGAAACCGTAGGCAGTAAAATTACCACACTCAACAATACTCGTGGCTTTGCGGTCGATTTCGGCGCAGCAACCACAGTACTTCTGGCATCCAACCTTGGTATGCCGGTTTCCACTACTCATGCCTCTGTAGGCTCCATTGTTGGTGTTGGTGTAGCTCGCGGCTTTGGTTCCGTGAACTTCCAAATTTTATTTAAAATCGTTCTGTACTGGGTACTTACTGTACCTATTGCAGCCCTAAGCAGCATTATTATTTTCCAGCTGCTGAGGTGGACGATTCTTTAAAAGTTTTTTACCGGTAGAATCTTAGGAGGAAACTGCAATGAAATTTCGCGTTCCATTCTTTGGAATGTTATCCGACCGCACTCCAATGAGCGGATTGCTCGAGCACTACGGGCAGATTGAAAAAGGTATGGGTCTCATCCACGAGTCCATGGAATGTTACATTACCGGTGGCGCGTGCAGAGAATTCTACTCTCTTCAGCAGGAAGTAGATGAGGCTGAATACCATGCGGACAAAATTAAACGTAACATTCGTAACCACCTTCCACACGGCCTCTTTATGCCAGTGGATAAAACGTTGTTCATCAACTACACACGTAGCCAGGACAACATTTTGGACTCCGGTCAGGAAGCGTTAAACTGGCTGGGAATGCACCGACTTGCCATTGAAGAAAGCATGCAGAAGCTTCTTCTGGATTACCTGTATGAAGTGGCAAAGACCATTGAACTGTTGAAAGAAGCGCTTGAAGCAACCATCGATCTTGTTCAGGGTACTGTTACGGTAAACCGTCAGCAGACAAAAGAACACTTCAGAGGCATCCGCGCACAGCAGCGTGATGTTTTCCGTATGAAGCAAAACCTGATGGCTGAACTCTACAACCTTGATCGCGACTTCAAAGAAGTCTATCAGCTGATGAAGTTTGTAGATTGTCTCTTTGACATGAGCCACAACGCTGAGAATTGCAGCGACATGCTTCGCGCAATGATCGTTCGATAAAGCTTAAGCCTGTACTGCTATGCATTACAGGCTTTTTTTATTTTATGAACACACCTCCCCCCACCGTATCCGTCGTTATGCCAGTCTATAACGGCGCCACAACGCTTGCCACGGCTGTCGACAGCATTCTGGCACAAACCTTTACGGACTTTGAACTCATCCTCGTTGACGACGGCTCAACGGACTTCACACTTGAAATTATTAAGGGATACGTGGCTCAAGACGAAAGAGTACGCGGATTCACCATCCCGCACTCCGGAGTTGCAACAGCTGCCAATGCAGGGCTCTCAAAAGTACGAGCACGATTAATTGCCCGTATGGATGCGGATGACTATTCCATGCCCGAACGGCTGGCACAGCAAGTTGCTTTTATGTACGGGCACAAGGAAATCGGCATTCTCGGCACTTGCGTTGAGTTTGGCGGTAATAGAAAAACAGCAGGTGGGTATGCTCGCTACGTGGACTGGACAAACACCCTTCTCACCTCCGATGAAATATCTCTACGGCGGTTTCAAGAAGCCCCACTTGCTCATCCGAGCACCATGTACCGAACAGAACTTGTTGAACGTTTCGGGGGATACAAAACCGGCAACTTACCGGAAGATTACGAACTATGGCTTCGCTGGATGTCCCTTGGAGTCAAGGCTTGCAAGCTTCCAGAAAAACTTCTTATCTGGAATGATCCACCCAATCGCCTATCCCGAACTGGTGAGCAATGCAGTACAGAAAACTTTTATAAAATGAAAACACCGTACCTCGCGGACTGGCTGCACAGTAATGTTTCTCCTGAAAAGAACATTTATATTCTCGGAGCAGGTAAAACCAGCCGCCAACGAGCATTGTTATTAGAGAAAAGCGGTGTTGTTATTGCGGGATGGATTGACGTTGATCCTAAAAAGATAGGAAATATCGTACACGGCAGGAAGGTTACAGGGCGCGAAACCCTTGAAAAAGAATCAAGCTTTGCTGTTGCCTACCTCGCAGGCCATGATGCTAATGATCAGCTCGAAGAATTTATGAGCACTAATGGATATACACTTGGAAAAGATCATATTTTAGCTTCATAGCCCCTATCTGGTCTCTTCTTCCGAAAACTGCGGAGAGATCTGCCCAGCTGTGTATTGCTTTACACGATAGGCTGAAAGCATACTGCCAATATTCTTGTCCTCAATATCAAAATGCTCAAGTGCTAATCGTGTCATTTCCAAGCTTGCCTCTAATGCCGGATTAATCATGACATCAATTCCACACTGCTTAAGCTGCTCAACCTGATCGTCAGAGCTTACACTCGCAATAATCTCCATGTTATCATACCGAGATCGAATAGTGCCTATAAGCGGGAAGCAACCAGTTGTTGCCGGTGCTGTAATAATTGTAAGCTGAGCCGCCTGCGGGTCTGCAGAGTCATAGACTTCCGGAACAGCAGCATCACCAAAGATAACAGGAAAACCTTTCTTTTTTGCCGCCAAAAACGCCGGTAGATTATATTCTATCATTACAAACGGAATTAAAAATTCAGTAAGAATACTCGCGATAGCAAAGCCTACCCTTCCTGCTCCGACAATAATGACATGGTCTCGTTTCCCGTCTGAAATATATGATTCCGCTTCTACCACCTCAAGACGGAATACTTTTCTAAACAACTTAAAGGCAACCGGAGACATTTTAAACCCCAACGGAGTAAGCAACATTGTCAAAATTGCTGCTGCCAACATCAAGGAAGATTGTTGTTCAGTGATTACCTGCGCCTCTTCAGCAATACTTGCTAAAAGAAAAGACAGCTCACCGATGGAAAACATTCCCAGTCCCAATGTCAGCGCCTTCTGCTGACGAATTCTTAAAACAGTGGCCACAAGCCAGAAAATAATGCCTTTAACAAGGATAATCGCAACAGTAAGTTTTACGACGGGAATAATATTATGAAGAATAAAACCAAAATTGATGAGCATGCCTATCGAAGCGAAAAAAAGCATACAAAACAAGTCGCGCATTGGAGCAATATCACCGAGAGCCTGCCTTGCATAATCAGATTCACTGATAAGCACACCAGCTACGAACGCTCCGAATGGAAATGACAACCCCAATAAAAATGTTGTGTATCCCACTCCCAACCCGATGGTAGAAGAAGCAAGCATAAACAACTCCCGAGACTGAGCGCTTGCCACAATTGAGAGAATCCAAGGAATCAACCGTGTTCCCAACACAAACATGCCGACAAGAAAAACTGCTCCTTTCCCCAACGCCCATACAATCGGCATAAATCCTTCACCCACCATGCTAAGGGTAGGCAAAACAACAAGCAGCGGAATGGTACAGATATCCTGCATAATCAGGATACCCACCACGATTGCACTTAGGTATGTCCCCATCTGCCCGCGATTTTCTAACGTTTTCAAAATCATCATTGTATTCGAAAACGCCATGAATGCACCAAACCACACTGCCTGAAGACTTGACCATTCTAACAGGTAGTAGCCAATTCCCCACCCGCAGAGCATAGTCAGCCCCACTTGTAAGGGAGTACCTAGCAGAGCAATCACACGCACAGGTTTTAACTTCTTCAGTGAAAAATCTAAACCCAATGCAAAAAGAAGTAAGGCAACGCCAATATTAGATAACAACTCTATATTTTGCTGCCCGTCACCGGAGACTGTCGGTCCGGCTGTGTAAGGACCCACAAGCATTCCACCGAGAATATATCCCAAAATATAAGGCTGTTTTAATGCACGCGCTATTATCGCGCCCAAAAGCGCTGCAAGCATTACAGTAATTAAATCAGTGGCTATCCCCATTGTTCTTCCTTTTCTCAGCTGCACAGAACAGGATATCAATTGTCCATAGTAGCTGCACTAACAGGTTGGCTCAATGGTTTGTTTTTGCTTTCCGCTTACTGCGCTTAAATGAGGTCTAAAATAGGAACTTTTTTTAAATCCCCTCAACTTACACGTAAACCTGTCGATATATATAGAATATCAATATAATTATCTGAGTAATCTCTTGAAAACTGAAACGATCTGAAAGCTGTACTGAATATTATTTATGGGGTGATGTATGAAGATGGATTTTTGGAAGACTTTAGCGTTTCGCTATATCGGATGTGTTTTTTGCATTTTATTTTTGTCTGTAACTTTAGTGAATATTTACTTACACGATTCGCAAAAAGAAATTGAATTATCACAAAATGAAATAGCAAACAGACAAGCACTCACCAATGTCGCCAACGTGTTAGAGGATTGGACTCAGGCTCAAATTAATCTGGCACAGCTGCTGGCAACATCACCAGTCGTTATCGAAGCATGTAAAAATCCAACAAACGCAGAACTTGTTGCTAAAGCTCAAAAATATCTTCAGCGCTTTCATGACAAGTACGGCTTTTATGAAAACATTCCTCTCGCTGCTCATCCTGCGGATGGTAAATCTTTTTCCGTGATGGTTCACGGCAAACAAACTATAGTCAAAGACGGAACATTTTTCACAGACACAGTAGGTGGAAAAACAATCGGCAAGGGAGGAGCTCAACGCAGTTTTATTAAAGCTTCTCGTGCCGGTAAGAAATTTTTCATCAGCCAGGTTTACCCCAGCATCCTGCGTGGTAATCCAATCTTTGTTATAGCAATTCCAGTTTATGATCATACACGTCACGTGGGCACTCTGATTCTTGCCCCGCAGATGGACTACTTCACAAATAAATTCATTAACCATTCGACCATCGGTGATACGGGTTCACTCTTCTTCCTTGACTCACGCGGTATTTTCATTGCCCATAAAGATACCTCTCTTATTCTAAAAAAGAAGCTGGAAGGACATAGCGGCTACATTCAAAAGATCTTAGCCGGCCAAGATAATTTCTTTGCGAACAACCAATCAGGGGAAAGTTACCGGTTCCTCGTTCAGCCCATATCCATTCCAAAAGAAAACATTCTGTTTGATTGGACATTGTGCGTAACCCAGTCAAAAAAAGAAATTACCACAGGCTCTCGCAATGCAGCGTATGTCATGACGTATTCAGGGGCAGGCTTGCTTCTTGTTCTTGGCCTGCTGCTATACTTGCTGACACGATTTTTTGTAACAAAGCCTCTCTCTGAAATTGGCGAATATGCACATCAGGTAGAAAATGGAAACCTTGATGCACAGCTTACGCTTCAAAGCTCCACAGAACTTGGAGCACTGGCCGACTCTTTGCGTAATATGAACGTTACCATCATTGGCGAACTACAAGATAAGATGAGCTTTATGCAGGGAATTCTTGAGGGAATTCAAAACCCATATGCCGTTGTAAATGCCAACATGGAAGTCCAAAGCTGTAACAAGCGTATGATTGAAATCACAGGCCGTAACGGAAAAGAGTCAGACTTTATCGGATGGCATATCTCCAAGTTTCTCTTTAACGATCCACAAAAGCATGTTGTTCTCACCGATGTGATGAATGACAAGCAACCTCGTATCAATGTCGATCTCACCTATGTGAACCCGCAAGGTAAAACATATGAACTGGTAATCGATGTTGTCGCCCTTTTTGATAACGAAGGGAATGTAACTGGCGGAATCACTTTCTGGAACAACGTTTCTGAACTTAAAGCACGTCAAAAGCAGATGGAACTCCAGCAAAAAGAGATTGAACGCGCTGCTGCACAGGCACATCTTCTGTCAGATAAAACAGAAGAAGCATTACAGCTGTTAACAGAGAACGTTGCACAATCTAATGACAGGACGGAACAGCAACAGGCTTATTTGGGTGAAACCATTACAGCCATTGAAGAACTGAGTGCAACTGTACAAGAAATTGCCTCTAACTCCAGTCAAACAGCCAACACTGCACTAGATACTAAAGAAAAGGCAGATGACGGGGCGCATATTGTTCAGGAATCTATGTCATCCATCCATCAACTTCAGGAACTCATTGGTAACATGAGTGAAGATATCAATAAGCTGAAAGAACATGCCGATGGAATTGGAAATGTAATGGAAATCATCAACGATATTGCCGATCAGACAAACCTGTTAGCACTTAATGCTGCTATTGAAGCAGCAAGAGCAGGCGAAGCAGGAAGAGGATTCTCAGTAGTTGCTGATGAAGTTCGCAAGCTCGCTGAAAAAACCATGGCAGCAACAAGAGAAGTCGGCCTTGCTGTCACAGCCATTCAAAGCGGAACAAAGAATTGTGCTGAATCAATTCAAAAAGTTGATAATGAAGCTGGCAATAACGTATCTCGCGCCAAAGATACTGAAGAAGCCCTAAGCGGAATATTAACTATGGCAGAATCAACAAGCCAAATGGTTACTGGAATTGCAACTGCTGCTGAACAACAATCAGCAGCAACAGAACAAGTAGCACGCACCGCCAGTGACATTGGCACAATAGCAGAAGAAACATATTCCGCTATGCAAAACGCAACATCACGAATCGCAGAAGTAAAACACTCTTTCGAAGAGCTACGCGACATCATCTACGCAATGAAGTAACACCCTAAAAGAGGCAGGCTCCGGCCTGTCTCTTTTAGTTCAATCCCAACCAACTACCCGAACAACAAGTACGAAATAAATTCTTTCTCCAAATCACACCGTCTCCCCTACTTGCAAAACAGCTCATACGACAAATCAGCTCTTTCTTCAGCACATACAGTCTCAAAGATTGCCCCCCTTCCCTGCAACAAAATGTCATCCCCAACTCATCAGTCAACTGCATAAACATAGTGTACCCCATGCTCTCAACGTATAGACACACACAGTTTCTGTAACAAGCAAACCTGAGGGCTGATACAATACAGTACTATGCCCCCTCTCCTTTAGAGAGATCAACACACAGTCGAAATAACATCAGTCGTCACAGGAGAACAATATTCTAAAGCGGCACGCCCTCCTTAGCTACAACATCAGTCGACACAAAACCTAATCATTCTGGAACAACACAGTCTACGTCCATTCATACACCGATAATAAACAATATCGTTTTGACCAACACCACATCCTCAGCCTCAATCCCAGCAGATCTTGGATTGTGTCTTCGAGAGGATTCACGGCATAGTTTTTCGTGCGGATCTTGGCCTCGTTTGCTGATGCTCATTCTACCGACAATATTCCGTGAAGCGGCTCGAAGACATAATCCGAGGACTGCGTTTAAGCTTCTTCTTTAACCACTTCAGAACAACTGGCTCACTTTATAAGGAGCTACAAGTAGAGAACATTGAAATAAACTCTGAAAGAAAACAGCCCAACATGAAACGGAATAAAAAGCTAAAGAGAGGAAGCACTAGGAGATAGCAAGAGAACTAAAAAAAGATAAGTCTCTCAAAGTACAAAGTGGAAAACAGAGACAAGAATAAAGAAAGACTTCCCCAAAGCCGGACGGCTAACATGGCAGCTAAAAAGGCAGCAGGAAATGAATAGAGAAGAGACAGCCAATAAACAGGCTTCGGAGAGAGCTGGTAGAGTCTTGATTAGATGTAGAAACGAAGAAAGCCCGTTAGCTACATAGCTAACGGGCTTTCGAAATAAATCTTGGCAGCGACCTACTTTCCCACAGGCTCCCCTGCAGTATCATCGGCGATGGTCGGCTTAACTTC
>NZ_JADMLB010000061.1 GCF_015482765.1 Halodesulfovibrio sp. | reverse complement strand
CAGCAAGTACAATAGGTTCCGCAACCAACTTCTGCGAATGTTGCGTCTACCAAAGCATTTTCTAATTTTTTCCAAGCACTGATTACGTATTTCATCTCGTTTCCCTCCGTTGAGACATGTCTATGCCTCACCACCTACAAAGTAAAATTCAAAGAATTAACCTTCTTCATGAATTTTTTTTATATAAACAAACAAGATTTGTTTTTTCAAACAGTTAATCATGAGACATTCTGTTTCTAATCATAATTCAATCTGTTTTTTAATAAAAAATTGCAAAACACAGAAGGAACTTCCTCACTTATGTTGGTCGAAGAAGCTCAACAAAAAAAGGCTGCGCAACTGCGCAGCCTTTTATACATTACATACGGGCTTGCCGGACGGCAAAACGAAGCACCCGTCGAACGTCCAGATATTAACTGTTCATCCACAACACAATATGTTCATGTTCATGAAGAATATCAGCAATAATTGCGTTTCCGTCTGCATCTGGGTGAATACCGTCAGATAGATTATTTAAATATGGTTCGTGTGTTGCCAGTCTTGAATAAATATCCACATAGGAAATATCGTAGTCCGCGCACATATCAAGATACGCCTCGGAAAGCTTACCAATACGTTCTCTATGCTCCAAATTGACAACAGGGAACGGGCTTACCATAACTACATTCTTCTTTCCGTAAGTTTCAACAGCTTCAACTAAAATATTGCGCGCATTTTCAACAGACGCTTCTGTTGATACGTTTTGCTGCCCCGATGGAGTTGCCATATCAACAACACCAAACGAAAAAAGAAGGCGTGGCTTACTTTCTGGAATAAGACGAGCCTCTACTTCAGACTTCCAACGTTTAGCAATAGCAGCACTGGAGTGCTTACGTGCTCCCATGTTGTAAAATGTAGCAGGAGGAACCGGAACGCCGGACACCAGACAAAGTTGGCCTATCCATCCGCGTAACGATGGATCGTTCACACCGAGAGTTAACGAGTCGCCAAAAAAGAAAAATGTTTTCATACTCTCTCCTGTTCCGAAACTACTTCTATAGAATTAGCGCAGTGCCTATCCAAATTATTCAGCACGTACTGCCATAGGTGTATAGAGACTTTTCCCTCTGCATAACTGCGGCTACTGTTAATCGCCACCATGCATGATGCATAATGCGCAAAGAATGAGCCGAAAGATTACACAGTGGGGACTTCCCGATACTGTAGTTAACGCTATTCTCAATCAATTGTCTAGCAAGAGCAATTCAATATACGCTTTTTTTGTTCTTGATAGCGATGTTACAGAAAAGTTGCTGCAATGCGACTTCCACACACCTTTCATTTTTAGAGTACCACTCTGCACTGCATTAGTACTACACACAATGATACAAAACACTATCTGCAACTGTACTTTATCTTAGCGTAAAGAAATTTACACCGCAAATTCATACTAAAAAAGAAGGCATTCAGCGTAGAAAATGATGCAAGTTTGTAACAAAATTCAAGATATGTTTCTTTACAGGACATTATGAAATATTCTTGGAATTCAAACAGGTTCCAACAGCGTTCTACCCTTGACAGCGCACCACAAAATACTTACCAAATTTATCGGGGAAACATCCCGCCAAATCCATTTTCAGGACACCAAAATGAGCGAACCAACAGAAGAACATCTTAAACGTGTGCGCAACTATGTTGAAAAGTACTGCACCAAAACAGGACTGACCACCCACTCAATGGCTGAAGTCACTGACGCAGTAGTAACCGGCCTTGCGCACAACATTGAAACTCTGGGTAAACCACTCTGCCCGTGCCGTTTTTACCCGGACAAAGCAGAAGAGATTAAGCACCGTACATGGCTTTGCCCATGTGAGGATATGAAAAAATACAAGTACTGCCACTGTATGCTTTTTGTTAACGAAGACGGCATGCCTGTAACTGAGCACCTTCCTGAAGATCATGAAGGCATTGCAACCTACGGTGTTATCAAAGATCCAGCACCGGAAAAGTACAAAGCGCCAAAATAGAAATTTCTTTTTCATTGATGATAAAAGTCCCCTGCAGGCATGCACTTGCAGGGGACTTTTTTTGTACCACTTGTTTTAAACCAAAAAAGAGGCTCCCGTCACCGATGACAGGAGCCTGCAAACCATATGATCAGGCAGACAATACTGCCGTAAAAGCCCTTTTACTTTGCAACAAGGACTATTGCGTTGCAAGTCACTTTTATCGAAAACTTGCCGCGTCCATATTGAGACGTGCTAAAATTTTCTGAAGTGCTACACGTGATAAACCAGAAACACGAGCTGCCTCAGAAATATTCCCTTGAGTGTTTTTCAACAAATCAGACACATACGCCTGAGTAAAGTCATCGATAACCTTATTCTTTGCTTCCTTGTACTGTGTCAAATTAGCTGCCCCATGCTCTGCGACTGCTGAAGTCGGTAATGTGCCGCTGTCCACTAATCGGACAACACTCATATCTACGCTGTCTCCAGAGCAGAAAACTGTCAGACGACGCACATAGTTTTGCAACTCACGCACGTTCCCTTGCCACTGTTTTGTGGAAAGAAATGTGAGCACATCCGGTGCAATACTTTTTTCCGGCAACCCCATTTCTTTACACGACTGACGAAGAAAATGATGGGTAAGTAGCGGAATATCCGTAACTCGTTCACGAAGAGGCGGAATGGTTACTGTAAGTACGTTTAAACGGTAATAAAGATCTTCTCGGAAATCTTTATCCTGAATGCGCTTTTCAAGCTCCTGATTTGTCGAGGCAACAACGCGCACATTCACGTGTTCGTTATGGTTTGCACCAACTGGGCGTACCTCACCCTCCTGCAGTACCCGCAAAAGTTTCGTCTGAACCTGAAACGAAATATCGCCAATTTCATCCAGATGGAGGGTGCCGCCGTCCGTTGTAGCAAAAAGCCCTTTGTGATCTTTATCTGCGCCGGTAAACGCTCCCTTTACGTGTCCAAACAGTTCACTTTCTAACAGCTGTTCTGGAATCGCCGGGCAGTTTACACTTAAAAAATTGTTATCGCAGCGAGTGCTGAGCTGATGAATCATGCGGGCAACCATTTCTTTTCCTGTTCCGGACTCCCCGCGGACAAGAACAGTATAGTCAGAATGTGCCACCGCCTGAATGGAAAGCTTCAATTGCTGCATAGCGGGAGATTCACCAATAAGTTCTCCTGAAGCTCCGAAGGAACGCACCTGCTCTCTTAACTGCTTATTTTCATTCATCAGGTTCGCACGTTCCTGACTTTTCTCTACAACACGAAAAAGCTCTGCTGGTTCAACAGGTTTGGTCAAAAAGTCGTACGCACCGTTTTTGACGGCTTGCACCGCAGTTTCAATGGTTCCATGAGCAGTAAGCATAACCATTGAAAGATCTGGACGCTGCTCTAAGGCAAGCGGGAGCAAATCCATACCAGTCATCCCCGGCATCAGCATATCTGTAAGCATAATGTCCACGTGGGTTGATTTCAAAACATCGAGAGCAGCTTCGCCCGTATGAGCTAATTGTATATCGAGATTTGGAAACTTACGTTCAAGCAGACGTTCTAACCCGCGTGCAAAATCTTGCTCATCATCAACGAGCAGAATTGTTTGTTTCATTCCAGTTTGTTCCACGACTATTCTCCAAGGTCACATGATGTTGCAACCGGAAGCTGCACAACAAATTTTGCTCCGCCAAACTCATCGCTGGCTGAAGCCTCAACCTTTCCACCAAGGTCGGTTACCATACCGTACACAATTGCCAGCCCGAGACCTGTACCGGAGCCGGGCCCCTTGGTAGTAAAGAACGGATCAAAAATTCTATGCATATTCTCCGGAGAAATCCCCTCTCCGTTATCCTCAACAGTTACTACGACATGTTCTGTTTCTTTGATAACCGCTAAGTGAATATGCCCCTTACTTTCTTCAACTGCATCAAGAGCGTTAAGTACAAGGTTAGAAAGAACCTGTTCAAGCTCCTGTTCACCCATTGCAGCAAATACATTCTCTTCAGAGACTGAGGAGGTAAGCTGAACGCTCTTTGACGCGGCTTGAACAGAGAAAACTTCTGTAACATTTTGCACGACCTGAGCAATATCAGAGATACCTTTACGACTGACTTTCGGGCGCGCAAAGTCCAACAGGTCACGCAACACTCGCTGTGCATGGCGTGTATGGCGAAGAATGATATCAATGTCCTGATTCTGCTGAGCACCCTCTGCATCACCCTTCAGCAATTCAGCGTAACAAAGAATAACCCCAAGCGGATTGTTAATTTCATGGGCAAGTCCTGCAGCAAGCTTACCAATTGTTGCAAGCTTCTCATGCTGCTGCATCTGAGCGAGCATCCGCTTTTCACGAGTGGTTTCACGGACGTGAACAATAACCCTGTCCGGCAGATTGTTTCCTTGAATTACCGGATAAATCCCCATGGCAAAGGTACGCGAATCATCAACAATAACTTCGTCAACAAACGGTACCTTTCTGGAAAGGGCAAGCTGCATTGAGCAACCATCCGCTGCGTTGTAATCTGAAAGCAACGATAAGATATTACCACTGGTATCACGTCCACCTGTGAATTCAGCAGACAAATTACACGCAGCCTGATTCGCGGTCAGAATATTACATGAGGCATCCATCAAAACCAGAGGATCTGTAATTCCCTCAACAATGGTTTGCAAAGTCTGCATCTGTCGCATCATATTATCTACTGCAACAAGGTTTTCTCCCGCTGCACCAAGCTGTCGTCCAAGAGCACGCATCAAGCCATGATCTTGTAACGCCACATAGCGCGGGTCATCCCAGTACAGAATCAACAGCCCTTCGGCGTTACCTGCACTGGACTCGACAGCGATAATAATTCGGTTATCTTCAAATTTAATACCGGTCTCTGTAATAACATCCAGCCAGTTGTCAGGAAGCCTTTGCGCTTCTGCCCCGCTTGGCCATGAATAACTGTTATTCGATGCAAAGGTGCAGATATATGTAACTGTAGTTGCGCGGAAGCGGTTGCCAATTTCTGGCATAGCAAGATTTAACAGTTCCCCGCGAGAACGACTTTTCTGCATAAGAGACAGCATGGTAATAAACAAAGCAACGTCAGAACGACGCTCAAGTGCCTCATGCGTCAATTCCTGTGTCCGTTCATCAACCATCGTACGCAGATTCTCTGCATACTCTTTTAACTGTGCTCTTGCTGAGAACAGATGGTTATTCAACTCAAGCAGACCGGATTCAAGCTCTTCAATCTCATCCTGCTCTGCAATGTTATCCAACAGATCTGTGCCACCCGTTTCTTCAAGGTTTTTACGGAACACAGTGGAAATTCTTTTAATATTATCAACAACCAGCACCTTAAAAAGCACATTAGTTGTAGAAAAGAAAACAATCGCGCCCACTACAAAAAATGCAAAGTAGCCAATAATAGTTTTCTGCAACTGACTCAGACTTGCCATGACATTAATGCCTACCAAGTCCACCCCGCCAATAGAATTAACCTCTTTATTGAAGCCACGTTTGCCATACTGGTTTACGACTTCGATCGGTGCATCGTTGATATCACCGTGGCAACGCATACAGCTATCCACATAGGTCACTGGACGTGCCATTACGTAATATCGCTGCCCTGCAATATCTTTATAGCCTTTCCACATCTTCTTAGTGGGATGTTCACGAAAATGCTCTACAAAACCCCGTTCCAGAGTATTTGCTTCAAACTCAGGGTTTCGGGAGTTAATTGCAACTCGTCGGTACAGATATCCATCCTCCCCCTTAAAGTGCTCCATGACACTTCGAGAAATGTATGAAGAGCTCATCGCCTCGATAATAAAGGTATCAGGGATCATCTCATACATTTTAGGACGCAGCACTTTTCGCACGTAATTCTGCACAGCATCTACCTGTGTAAATGTTAGGGTAGCTTTTGCCTCAACTTCATCCTCAAGCACCGTGCGCATATGGATGTAGAACCCGATAGCAAAAATTATCCCGAGTACAAGTGATGCCACAGCAAGTCCACTTAAGAACTGCTTTTGCAACGAATACGGTTTACGAAAAAGCATACAGATATGTGTCTCCGACTTTAACACTGGTGATCAACATCACAGCGTTTTTGTGCCTGCAAACTTTTGTTTGCAGCGCTTTTAGAAAAAGCACCGTAGCGCAGAATCTATGGGGCTACAACACCTCAAAACACGCTGTTTTCGGGATAAAAAGCTTCCCCGTTAAAAAACGTAAAGACCCCGCAGGTGTGCACTACGGGGTCCAGACAATAAACAAGCCAAGAAAGCTCTACTTTGGAGTTGTATCCATCGAGCGGGGCATATGCTCGAAGGTTGAACGGGCACCTAAGTCCGCTTCGCCGCAGACTTCGATATCTGTGTAGAAAAACTCACCGGTTTCAATCCCGCTATCGTCAATAAATTTTGCCATCGTAGCAAAATCATCTGAACTTGCGGTAATAGCAGGACAAATCACGTACGTGAATGACCAAAAAATTGCGAGGCCAGCGAAAAATTTGGTCCATCTGTAGGCTGCGCTTGTCTTATTAATTGTCATAATCCCATTCCTTATGCGGTGTAGTTGCACCGGAGAGGGTGAAAATTTTTTGTTTACTCAAGTGCGGGAGAGACTCTCAGTCTCCCCCGCGGAGTATGCTTTAGATTTTCGCAGTGATCTCTGGGAAGACCACGTAGAACATGATGTACGCCATGGTAAGTGTCAACGCGAGGTTGAGGGACTGACCGCATACGTACAGGATAAGCGGTTTGCCGCCTTTAAAGTAGCCAGCAAGCTCACGGAAGTTAGTAGCAAGACCGATTGCTGCAAAGCTGAGGCAGAAGAACCAGCCGCGGAAGATTTTAGAGAAACCGCGGATTACACCATGGTCAACCATCGCAAAACCTGCGTCGGAACCAAGGGAGGTGTAGATGGTGGAGAAAATCACAGAAGCAATTACGAAGCCGATTACGAATTTAGGGAAGCGGTGCCAGATTTCCATCCAGCCGACTTTCTTGCCTGCTTCGCATTCAACTTTGGTGCACCAGTAAACAGCTACGCCGAATGCAGTTACACCGATAAGTACGTTCTGAATCATTTTAATTGTAGCAGCTACGAACATTGCTTTCTCAGAAAGGAATGCACCAGCAGCAGCTACAGCACCAGTTGCGTCAATGGTACCACCCATCCATGCACCACCGAGAACGTGTGGCATTGCGGTTGCTTTAATTACCGCAGGCATCACGATCATCATGATGGAAGTAAACACGAGGGAAAGACCGATTGAAAGAGTAAGTTCTTCTTTTTTCGCACGACATGCAGCAGCGGTAGCAATAGCAGCAGAAGTACCACACACGGACATGTCAGCAGAAATTACCATGTTAAGAGTTTTAGACGGCATCTTAATTACTTTCTGACCAAAGATGAATGTAGAGATCAGAACAACAGGGGTAACTACCCATGCTACGAAGATACCAGGAACACCGATCGCGATAACTTTACTGAAGAGAACTTCAGCACCGAGAAGTACGAGACCTGTTTTAATGAAGTATTCAACTTCAAGAGCAGGCTTGATCCATTTAGGAGTACCGACGGTATTCGCAATAAGCATACCTATAGCGATAGCCCATGCTGCGTAACCGATACCGTAATGCTTCATTGTGGACTGGTACCCCATGAGGTACGCAATAACACCCACAGCAAATACTGCGAAGAAGCCTTTAAGGAATCCACCAGCGTCTTTACCCATAACTTTGATACCCACGGAGAACAGAAGTGCCATTGCAAGGCAGAGTCCGATCAAGGATGGGAATAAGTTGTAAGGCTTATGTTTAATTTTCTTTTTAGCTTTGCTGGATGCCTGACGATCTTTACGCCATGTAGCGATTTTAGAAATAGCTTCGTCATTCAATGCAGCATTTTTAAAGGAAGCCTGTGCAGCAGCTTCCTGAGCAGTCAAAGCAGCCATTTTAGATGCTTTTGTTTTGGCAGCAGCAGCATCGTACTTAGGTTTGTTTTTAGCATTTAATGCATCGGCAGCAGCCTGATCCATGTAGAACGCATCAAGTGGGTTAGTGCTCCACTTTTTAGGCTTGCTGGTCCAGTTCTTAATTGTTTTACCAATTGGAGAGCCGGTAGCCTTAAGTTTACCTTTAGTATCCTGTGCGTCATAGTAAGCAACAGTCTTGAATGGTGCGTATTCAGCCTGTTCCTGCATGATGCTGTTTGCATTCGCAATTTTAGCATCAAGGTCTTTTGGCGGGTTGTTGAAGTAGATAAAACTACCAACAAGCAAAATAAGAGCGCCGAGCCAAATCGCCCAATAGTCTTCTTTCAGCCATAAATCGGAGATACTGGAGTTACCCTCATCTACCACGATATTTTTTTCTTCAGCCATTATGCATTTCCTCCTTTGCAACTTGGCACTTCTGTCATCTAAACACCCCACGAACAAAACCCGCAGGTTTGGTAGACAACTAGCAAGGAGGATGCCACTTTTTTCACAAAGAAAAATACATTCAAATTCAACATGTTAAAGAAATACAATTTCTTTGAACGATCTCGTAAATTAAAATGTGCATACTTGAGTTTACATGAGATTGAAACTTTTCCAAAAACAAGCCAAAAGTAATATAAATAAAAACAATAAGTTACCAAGTTGCAAACTTAACTTTGCACCACAATCTTGTTTCAACTCTTTACTAATCTCAGGTTTACTCTCGAAAATCTTTCTCTGAAAATATAAATAGTGACCCTTTTACTATCTTCTCACTGGACACTAAGGCTCTTTATTACTAACGCTACAAGTAAATATTTACTCATTTTCACATACTAACATTCACCTTCTAAGGTACATTATGTCTTCCAAACAAAAAATATCGCTTATTGTTCTTCTAGTCCTCTCTACTTGTATTGCACTAGGAGCTTTTACTCTTATCCAGAAAAACAAAGAGACTGCACAAAACTTTCTTAATGACATTAATACTGATCAAATAGAAGTCACCTGCCAACGAATTGATGCCGGTGTATTTTCTATTGATTACAATGACATCATTATTAGGGAACGTGGAAACCAAGAGTCCAATCAAGATATTACTATCGATTCAGTCTCTGTTTCGAAAATTCCTTCTCTTTCTACAATCATCAATCAGGATTTGAATCAGGGGAAAACTAATATTGAGTGTTCCGGAATTCACCTCCCTCTTTTGGGTTCCGCTGCCAAACAATACGGAGCTGACGAAGTAACCCTAAATATTTCTGGTTCCTCTACACTTACTGATACCAATCTCGATACAACAACATTCTTTGAAATTCCTGAAATGGGAAGTGCTACATCTTCAATGGCTTTAGAACTTACCCCCAAATTTCTTAAAGTCATGAACGATGTTAAATCGCTAGACCAACGGATGGTTGCGCAGAATATCTCCCTCAAATCCGTTGCGGTTACTTTTGCAAACAACGGTGGTATTAAAAAGCTCCTAGCGGCGAATAATATTGGTGATGCCCAGATTGCAGCAGCTGAAAAAGAGCTCCAAAAAGTACCAGCGGTTAACTATCAGGCAGATCTTAAAAGCTTTGTTGAAGGTGAAAAAAAGCTGTCATTTAAATTTGGCTTCCCAGAGGGAGAAAGTGTGCCGCTCGGGCAGTTACTTTTTGTCTTCTTACTACAAAATCCAAATGATGCTTCAAAAATCGTCATCACATCATCCTAACTATAAAAGCTGCCCATCACGGCAGCTTTTTTTAATACCTTCGGCGAAAAGCACTCTGCCCTCCACCCACAAAAGGAACTCTCTCGACAGTCTAAATAGAAAACGCCTGTTGTTTAACAGCTCTTTTTGGTGCTGCAAACAACAGGCGGATTTTACATCACATTCCCCCTCAAACGACAATTTCAAGGGGATACAAATAAAACAAGCATGTTACGTATCAATATTGCTATCACTCATGGCTCTAACCAATTTGTTTCCAGCTCGTTCAATATGCACTTTCATCAACGACCTTGCTGCCTTTGAATCACCAGATGCTATAGCTTTCGCAATTCGATCATGCTCCTCTTCTACTTGATCAAATCCCCAGTCAAATCTTGCTTTTTGTTCCATCCAAAGCCTTACAGGTTCATAAATTTCGCAGAAAAATTTCATCATAATACTATTATGACACGCCTGCGCTATAGCTTTATGAAATTCGAGGTCAGCTGTAATCAGCTTTCGCCCGTTCTTTTTTGCCTGAATCAACTTTCTATGCTGGTGAGAAATATTCTCTATATCTTCGGCTGTGGCTCGTTCAGCAGCATACATTGCAATTGTTTGCTCAAGTTCCATGCGAGTCTCGACCAAGTCGTGCACTTTCTCTTTTCCGATAGTCAACAAAGATAAACCAACAGCTTTTGACTGAATACTATCTGTAGAGTCGGTTATACGCGTCCCATCCCCGGGACGAACAACAAGTACGCCTATCAACTCAAGAGCACCTATTGCCTCTCGAATCGAACTTCTTCCAACCCCAAGCTGCTCCATAAGCTGCGGTTCAGGAGGAAGCTTATCTCCAGGCTTAAGTTTACCTCCAGCGATCATATTAATTAAACTTTCTATGACTTGATCGCTTAGACGCTTACGTTGAATTTTACCTGATTTTGCATTCATATTTTCGTAATAAAAAAATTATGAAGGACATTCAAGCAAGTTCCTTTGCTCAAAAAAATCCCCACCTCTCGTTATATTGACAAAAAAGTAAAACATTCTTAATTTAAATCAAACATCAGATGTTCTGATGTTTACGCCATCCAATAAACTTAAATCATTGCGAATTAAAGTGACACACTATGCACCGTAACCCCTAATCACTAACAGGAGAACCAATATGGAATACCTGCGATATGATTCAAGACTACTCATCAGGCTTGATCCGGGAGACGAAGTAGTTTCGGCTTTAACCGAAATCTGCACCAAAGAGGAAATTCCACTTGGTATTATTTCTGGAATAGGTGCAGTAAACAAGGCAACTGTCGGATTATTCAATCCGGTAACCAAAGAATACTTTTCCACTACACTGGAAAAAGATTTTGAAATTACAAATCTGACAGGCAACGTTTCTCAAATGAATAACGAAGTATACCTACATTTGCACGCAACACTCGCAGATATAGAGCACAACGCCTTCGGAGGTCATTTGAACGCTGCAACAGTAAGCGCTACAGCGGAAATCTGGATTGATATTGTTGATGGTTTTGTTGATCGAGAATTCAGCGAAACCATTGGGCTAAATCTACTTAAGTTTTAAATTGATTCCACTTAGGGTCACCTACTGACTGCCTAACGCAAAACGCCTGTTGTTTTAACAGCTCTTTTTAGTGCTGCAAACAACAGGCGTTACTTATTTATCACTTCTATTTTTATACTTACGTAAATTCAGGGACAATCACTCCCTGTACGTAGTGACATAACTATTGAACCTGCCTATCCCGAAACTCAACATTTTCGGATGAAAGATGAAATTCAACCTTTGAAGCATTAATATTGTTTTTACGAAACACCTTAATAATCTTAGAACGAATTTCATGTCCAAGTTCCCATGCTGCAGGCGGATTATCTGCCCACGCGACAACCCAGCACTTGAAACTTCGCTCTTCCATTCCAATCACCCAAAATCTTGGGTCTTCATAGTCAGCAAAGTGGTTACAATTTACTACTTGGCGTTTCACCAACCGCTCCACTTGGTCTAAATCGCAATCATATGAAACAAGAAATTCTATGTTTACCCATTGGTAACGATCTGTTTTAGTGTAGTTAATAACTTTTTGTGACAGCATCATGCTGTTAGGAAAAATAACCCGCTGCCAATTCCAAAGCTTCAACACAGTATGGATCATTGTAATATCTTCAATAGTTCCATAATGCCCATCCACCGTAACCGTATCATTCACTCGAAAAGGTTGTGAAAAAGAAATAACCATTCCCGCTATGGTATTTTCGATCAAAGGCCGCGCCATAATACCCACAACCACACCAATAGAAGCCGCAATCACTGAAATATATGTTTTAGGAATACTTCCTATGTGTGGAAAAACGAGAGCCATGACCCAAAGAAGTACAAGAACAAATAAAGAAATGCGACGGATAATTGAGAACCTGCTCTCAATTGACTCCATCGCTCTTTTACGTGCCCGTCTGTTTGGTCTATCAACAGGCGAATCAGTGTTTTTTGCCTGAAACTGATTTAATGCTGAAATTCGCTGCTGACGCTGTGACTCCGTCTGGTCAATCTTTTTCTTTGCCCATAAAATGGTAAGCACACCAAAAAGTGCCGTAAGAATAGTTATGACCGGAAGGTTTTGTAAGTATATGAGTATCTCTTTAAGCATACAGTCATATTAGCCTTACAGGACAGCATGCGCAACTTCTTTCCGAGCCGGTACATAGGCGTTGACCTATGACGCACTCTCCACTATTTTTCTAAAGATATGCGACGCAATATTTTAGTAGTAGATAAAGACAACGGTTCACTTGCTGCACTTCCTGAAATCCTGAAGACAGCAGGGTATGACGTGCTTCATGTTCACAACCATGATGAGACCCGCTCCACACTTGCAAAAGAGCATTTTGCAGTGGTCATTGCCGGTCTTGAAGACCATCACGCACAAAAACAGGATCTGCTCAAATCCATCAAAGCAAACACGCCTGAAACTGAAGTTATTCTAGTTTCCCGCTCAGCGCGTGTTGATGCTGCCGTGCGCGCAATGCAGATGGGAGCATTCCACTTTTTATCACTGCCGGAAAATCCCGCTGACCTTCTTGTCATTATTGAAAAGGCCATGGAAAAAAGTCTCCTTCAGTCTGAAGTTAAAGAGCTTCGCCAAATCTTGCAAAAACAGCAGACTATGCCGACACTCATCGGAAAAAGTGCTGCAATGCAGGAACTGAAGAAAGAAATTGCCCGAATTGCTCCACTCGATTGTACCGTACTTATCCAAGGTGAAACAGGAACCGGTAAAGAGATGGTAGCTAAAATGATCCACAAGCTGAGCTCTCGGGCGCACAAACGATTTTACGCTATTAATGCCGGTGTATTCAGTGCTGAGCTACTCGCCAATGAACTTTTCGGACATGAAAAAGGAGCCTTCACCGGTGCCCAGTCAACCAAAGAAGGTATCTTTGAAGCCGCGAACAACGGTACATTACTACTCGATGAAATAGGTGAAATGCCTGTAAATATGCAGGTTCAGCTGTTGCGTGTTCTTCAAGAGAGAACCATCACGCGTGTCGGCGGCACATCAGATATATCTATTGATGTACGTGTTATTGCCGCGACCCACCGTAACCTCGAAAAACTGGTTGAAAAAGATCAGTTTCGGCAAGACTTGTTCTACCGCCTTAACGTCTTCACATTGCGTCTTCCTGCATTAAGAGAACGCCCTGATGATATTCCATTGTTTTGTAACTTCTTTATGGAAAAATACTGCAAAACGTTCGGTAAAGAAGTGAACGGACTCTCTGAAGATGCCCTTCTTGCGCTTATGCGACATTCTTATCCGGGTAATGTACGTGAATTGGAAAACATTATTGAGCGTGCTGTTGTTCTTTGTGATAGCGGAACTATACATCTCAATCATCTGCCTCAAGAATTTTCCAAAGGAACAAAGGCAAAACATAAGCCTGTAATAAACAATGCCCACCGCACGCTTGCTGATGTAGAGCAGGAACATATCACCCAAGTACTAAATAGCGTTGATGGCAATAAAGCTACCGCTGCAAAAATACTTGGCATCGACCGTGCAACCCTGTGGCGTAAATTAAAAAAGTATTCTTTGTAAAATCAGTAAATTACTTTGATATCCACCCCGTTGCGTTTTGCAACGCGTTGCAAAACGCAACGAATGCCCGCATTCCCCTAAATGACAGCGGTTTTCAATTACCTGCCTATAAAGCGTTGCACTATGCAACGCTTTTATTTTTTGACTACTTAATTATCAAAATTTTATTATCTTTACATTTCAAGCGCTTACGTGTTTTGCGGGTTTTGGCACGGCATTTGGATATATCCAAGTGAACAGTAACTAGGCTCATTTGGACCTCCTCCAATTTGTCTATCCAGAAACGTAACTCGTCGGCAACCGAATTACGTTGATCCACACATAGTGCTCCTCTCACTAGGGTTTCAGTGTCGCACGGAGGACCCACCTCCTCTTCCACCACCATCCATCATTCGGCACTGGAACAGAAAAGGCTTCATGACGTCAGCGCGTCATGAAGCCTTTTTTGATTTTCAAATACCATATAAGCGTATATAACCTTTGCACCACAACACTTTTCCCATTCCCTGTACTGCTTGTGTTCTACGCATACACAAGAAAAATGGAGGCTTCATGTTTTCTGCTGCTACCTACGTTGAGCGACGAAAAAAATTATGCGCTCGTCTTACAGAGCGTGGTGAAAAAGGTCTGCTGCTGTTTCCGGGTAACGCTTCTTCCCCTATGAATTACACAGACAACGCATACCCGTTCCGTCAGGACTCATCCTTTCTCTACTTTTTTGGACATGACCATGAAGGTCTGACCGGTGTTATTGATCTGGACTCAGGGGAATCCTGGTACTTTGACCAAGGTTTTTCAATGGATGACATCATCTGGTCAGGGGCAATGGCTACCCCAGAAGAACTCGCGGCTCGATGCGGAGCTGATAAGTATGGTTCTGAAAACACCCTTTCACACATGGTGAGTGAAGCCAGAAAAAAACAACGTCCAATTCATATTCTTCCTGTCTATCGAGCAGACACCAGAATGCGCCTTGTACAACTTTTGGATTGTGGTGTTATGGAGGTAAATAATTTTATCTCTACGCCGTTCATTAAAGAAGTCGTTGCACTACGCTCTATCAAATCCATTGAAGAAGTAATGGAAATTGAACAGGCTCTCGAAACGTCCTATGCAATGTACGCCAATGCTCTTTCCGCAGCACGCCCCGGAGCTTCTGAGAGACAAATCGCGTCCATCCTACAATCAACACTCGCCCTTGCGGGTTCACGAGCCTCTTTTACTCCAATCTGCACCGGTCGCGGACAAATCTTACATAACCACGACTACACACATATGCTCCATTCCGGTGATCTGTTATTGATCGACTCAGGAGCTGAATCCGACAACCATTACGCTTCAGATATTACACGTACCTTCCCTGTTGCAGGCACATTCACAGACCAGCAGCGAGATGTTTACTCTATCGTTTTAGCAGCACAGGAAGCAGCTATTTCTCAATGTGCTCCAGATGTCCCCTTTATTGACTGTCATATGACTGCCGCAACGACCATTGCCTCCGGTCTCCGTGATCTCGGTATATTAAAGGGCAATGTTGAGGATATTGTTAATGCCGGCGCTCATGCCCTATTCTTCCCGCACGGACTGGGGCATATGCTCGGGCTGGATGTACATGACATGGAAGGGCTTGGTGAAGACTTTGTAGGATATGATGAAACCATTACTCGTTCAGAACAATTCGGGCTTCGCGGCCTTCGACTTGCTCGAAAACTAGAGCGTGGTTTTGTTGTCACGGTTGAACCGGGTTGCTACTTCATTCCGGCACTTATGGATCAATGGGAGTCTGAAGGCACCTGTAAAGAATTCATCAACTTCGATACTGCTAAACAGTTCAGCGAGTTTGGCGGCATTCGCATTGAAGATGATATTTACATTTCCCGTGATGGACACAGAGTTCTCGGGCAACAGATTCCAAAGACGATTGCGGGCATTGAAGGACGAATGCACGCATGTTCTCAACGGATGTTTCAGAATAGATAGCAGTAATTGACTATCATAGCCGCAAAGGTAAATTCTGCGCTACAGTCTTCTCCAAACAGCACAATTGATCGCGTCAGCCTGCTGACCTTTCTATAAAGACACAGGAGAAGACTGCATGAGTAAATCTGACAAAGATGCCCGTCGGAAAAAAGTTATTGAAGTTCTGAACAAAGCCCGAAGCATGGAACTGCATGCCATTACACAATACATGAACCAGCACTACGGTCTGGATGACATGGATTACGGTGAACTGGCTAAGCAAGTTAAGCTTATTGCACTTGATGAAATGCGTCATGCGGAAATGTTTGCAGAACGCGTCAAAGAACTTGGCGGTGAACCAACGGCTGAACTTTGCTGTCCGGTTGAACGCAAACAAGCTGTGGATCGCATCTTTACATTTGATGCTGATCAGGAAGATGACACTATCGAACAGTACAACCAGTTCCTAATGGTCTGTAGAGATAATGGCGACAGTGTTAGCCAGAAAATCTTTGAAACAATCATCGAAGAAGAGCAAATGCACTATAACTACTTTGATTCCATCTCTGGGCATATTGAAAAGCTCGGTGATGTTTTCTTAAGTAAAATAGCAGGCACTCCGGCATCCACAGGACTCGCAGACCAAGGCTTTGCCGTTTCCGGTAGCGGAGAGTAACAACACCTTCTCAAGATGTATTGAGAATACGCCACACCAGCCTATTCCACACATCGGCAGAACGTATTACGTCGTAAAAAAGGGTTGTTCTACAATCGTAGAACAACCCTTTTTACGTACTCTAAAAACTGGCGCTGTTGTGAAGCTGAACCGTCTTGTTTGAATTAACGGCTTTCGATCACAGCGTAGGCACTGTGGTTATGGATGGATTCGAAGCTTTCCACTTCCACCCGGTACCAATCAATTTTTTCATGATCGCTAAGCTGTTTTGCAACCGCACGCACAACATCCTCTACAAAAGTAGGATTAGCAAATGCGTTCTCAGTTACATACTTTTCATCTTCGCGTTTGAGCAGAGAATATACTGGAGATGAACCTGAGTTATTAGCAATTTCGATAAATTCTTCAATCCATGCAAAGCCATTCATATTTATCTGAAGACGTACTTCAGCACGCTGGCTATGAGCACCTTCATCAGAAATAGCTTTGGAACATGGACACACTGTCATTACCGGCACGCAGACTTCGAGCATGCAGCTCATTTCTTCGTCTTCAAGTGCTCCTGTAAGCGTTACTTCGTAATCCATGCGACTAGTACGCTTTGTGGCCGGTGACGGCAGTGACATAAAATATGGGAACGTAAAAGAAATAAAAGCGTTACGAGCGCTGAGACGTTCCTGAATCTGCGCAAGCAAGTCTTTCAGACTATTGTAGTCCAGCTTTTCACCAAAGCTTTCCAGCGACTCAACAAAGCGGCTCATATGTGTGCCTTTGAAAGCCGCCGGTAAATCTACCCCAACTTCCACCTGCGCTACGGTATGCTGTGCACCGTTTTCGCGATCACGCACAGAAAGAGGAACCCGTAAATTTTTCACCCCTACACTATCGATAGGAATTGCCACCTCAGATGAGCTCATCTGGATATCTTGTAGCTGCTTAGGCAATGTCTTGTCCTGTTGTAGTTAAGTTTAATTTACCATGCTTAACCCCTTTGGTAGAGGTCAGCCTTTGAGCTAAGGCTCTAATCTTAGCTCCGCTTCCTTTAAGAACAAGAACTTCCAGACAATTGTCATGATCTAAATGCACATGCATTGATGTAATAATCATATCATGCGCGTCATGCTGTATCTCAGTAAGTCGCTGCGCAAGATCACTTTTATGGTGATCGTACACAAGCGTCAGAGTTCCTGCTAATTCTTTATCGTCCTGCTCCCACTCCTGCTGTACAAGGGTATTACGGATCAAATCACGAATAGCCTCAGAGCGGGTTTGGTAGCAGCGCTCTTCACATAAATCATCAAACTTTTCTAACAGTTCGGAATCAAGGGATACGCCGAAACGGATTGTACGTCCCATATGTCCTCCACATTCCCGGTAATTCTAGCGGGTGAGTTCCCAAAGATTAACAGTTACTTTCGATGGCTGCTCGTAAATTGCCGACGTTTTTTCAGTAAGCAATTTGCGGGATTTCCATCCCCTTTTATCAAGCTGTGCCTTGAACTCGTTGTACACACTTCTATTGGGTTCTGCCACCCAGGCACGACCACCGGGTACGAGGCAATGATCAAGAAATTCAAGAACAGGCTCAACAAAACGTACCTCGTACATAATGTCCCCACCCCACATAAGATCAACAGATTGCGGACGGACAGCAGGATAACGCCAGTCCATTAATGTCCACACAGGTTGCGGTACGTTATTCAGTTCCGCGTTCTTATGAGCAAAACGCAGAGCTTCAAACTCATAATCCATTGCAATAACATGCGCTCCAAGCCATGAAGCAACAATTGCAGTTAATCCAAGACCGCAGCCGATGTCTAAACAACACTTCCCCGCGATCTCGTCTTTATGAGCGTAGAGGTGCTCACCAAGAACCAGACTGGACGGCCACAGCTCTGTCCAATACGGAAGGCGCTCGTCAGCATCAAGATCGTCCTCCACCATGTTTTCCCACAGTGTTTCCAGATCAGCAGCCCTGTCCAGCGTCCAGTTGCGCCCGCAAAGCGGGACTTCGAGACGCGGTGTATATTCAGAAAGTTGATTCATTAATCCAAACTACCATTGAGTTTTGCAGAAAAACGTTCAATAGCGCACCTTGTTTCATCCGTCTACAAAAGACACCTGCTTCAAAATGCGGATATATGCAATTTCATCCAACATAGTCACACTTGTGACCTTTCCGTATCCCCGCTACTATACCTTTCAAGACGTTATCAGGTATAACGCCTACAGCAAGAACATGCAGGACATGTTTTATGCCTCTTTCATGCAACTACGAGTAAGGATATATATGCAACCTTCACCACTTACAGGACTCCACAGACAAGTCTGGACCGCACTGCTCGCAGCACTTATCGCAGTAGGTGCTCTCATACAAATCCCCATCGGCCCTGTTCCCGTAACACTGCAAACATTCTTTATTGTTCTTGCAGGCTACATTCTGGGGTCAACAAGCGGGGCTGTTGCTATGCTCCTGTATATCCTAGCAGGTGCCATCGGGCTCCCTATTTTTGCAGGCGGCAAAGCAGGTTTTGCAATACTTTTTGGTCCTACGGGAGGATACTTACTCGGCTTTGTGGGCACAGCCTACATCGCAGGACTGGGAAAGCATAGCAAAAACAACATCATGCCACTTGTATGGGGACTTCTCGGACTTGTTTTTGTCTATCTTATCGGCTTCCTGCGCTTAAAATTTGTTCTCGATATCTCATTCGAAAAAGCTGCTGCAATCGGAATCGCCCCATTTATCTGGGGGGATCTCATTAAAGTAGCAGCCGCCGCAACTGCATTTCGTTTTCTCCGAAAACAGAGGCTGCTTCCAGAATGATCAAAGCAGAAAACCTTTCTTTTTCCTATCGTGGAAACGCGTCTCCCGCGCTGGATGCTCTTTCGTTTGTCATACCAAAAGGCGAGCTTGTTTGCCTGTGCGGAACAAACGGCAGCGGCAAATCAACACTCTTCTCACTATTAGCAGGGTTGCAAACCCCTTCTTCAGGGGCGCTTAAAGTAGATGCTGTTAATGCTAAGGGGAATGAACAACAGCTTCGAGCTCAAAGCGCTCTTGTGCTTCAAGATGCAGATTTACAAATTATCGGTGCTACTGTTGCTGAAGACATGATGCTCGCCTTCCCTGCCAACGATCCAGAGGCTGAAGAAACGTGCCGAGCCATGGCAAAACGTTTCTCACTGCTTGAACACTGGAACTCACCGGTTCACGCTCTTTCCTACGGGCAAAAGCGTAAGCTGTGCCTCGCTGTATCCTTGCTCTCTACGCCCTCATTACTCCTGCTTGATGAGCCGTTCTCTGGGCTGGATTATCCGGCAATGGTTGAAATGCGATCAATCATGAAGGCAAATAAAGAGCACGGGCTTACCCAGATTGTTTCTGTACATGACCTTGAGCCTGTGATTGATCTTGCAGACTCTATGATTGTTCTACACCATGGAAAATTAAAAGGGAGCGGTGATCCGCAAGGTATGCTTGGTTCCCTTCTGGAATACGGGATACGCCCGCCCTACTCATGGCTTCAAGAACATACTATTTCTCCTTGGGGATAAGCATCTTCGTTCACAACACAGCACAATAACAACAGATATGCACACTTAAACATTACGTTCCAAACCAGCACGCTGTAGGGGACAAACATGAGCTTCTGCAATCAACCTCAACCTAAAAAGACTTCCGGAACGGGCTATGGTCCCACAAGCTTCCGACTTCAGTCGCCGGACGCAATCTTTAGACATCTTCCCATGCATGAAGGAGCAACGTTTCTGGACGCCGGATGCGGTGCGGGAGATTATTCAAGATACGCTGCACAGCTGCTTGGTAAAAACGGACGAGTTATCGCGCTTGATTCAGTAAAACTTTCTGTAGAAACACTTCTTACACAAGAGCAAGAAGATGGCATGGCAAAAATCTCAGGTTTGGTATGTGATCTTACACAGCCATTACCGATACCGTCTCAAGACGTGGATATTGTCTTGCTGAGTACAGTGCTGCATATCAAAGCTGTGCGAGATCATGCTCACGCTATGTTCTCTGAATTCAAAAGAATACTACGCCCAAATGGTGTACTAGCCGTGCTTGAATGCAAAAAAGAGGCATCAAATTTTGGCCCTCCTCTACATTCGCGACTCTCTGCTAATGATGTTGAAGCACTCGCCGCTCCATGTGGATTCAGAAAGGAATCTGAACATCTTTTCCAGCATAGCTATTTAGCCTGTTTCAGACTTACATAGTGCTGGAGAATATCAAGGATCATAAAAAAGCCTGCCGGACACAACGTACGGCAGGCTTTTTCTAAAACGATTTTTCTAAAAGATTGATAAGGGGAATGCCCCTGCACACTTCGATAGCCTAAAAAGATTCTTCGAAGATCGCGACAACTTCGCCTTCTTCCATTTCCACAGGAGTACACGCGAACAGTACTCCCATAGTTTCCATCGCGTTCTTCGCCATTTTTGCGCAATCTTCTTTCTTCACGCCATAGGATTCCAGAGTAAGGTCACCCATACCGATCTTAGAAATCAGTGTACCTAGCGCATCAACAAAAGCATACGGACGTTTATCTTCCGGAAGTGCATCCACATCAACATCCATGAAGTACGCAAGATCAATCATGCGTTCAGGCATATGTGGAGTAAGGTGTTTGAAGTACGCCTTGGAAAGCATAATAAGTCCGGCACCATGTGGGATCTGAGGATAAAACGCAGACAACGCATGTTCCATTGAGTGCAGTGACATGCAAGAAGAAAGAGACTGACAAACACCGGCAGCCGTTGATGCCCATGAAACCATTGTGCGAGCTTCAATATTCTGTCCTTCAGCCACGATTTCCGGCAGGAAAGTATTGATGAGCTGAACAGCCTGTTGTGACAGCAAATCACTCGTCGGTTGACGCTGGGCAGACAAATAGGTCTCTACAGAATGGAAAAAAGCATCCATACCGGTAAAAGCAGTCACCTTAGGTGGGACAGTCATCGTAAACCATGGGTCGATAATAGACAGTGTTGGATACGTTGAATCGTTCCCCCAGCCTATTTTTTCATTGGTTTCACTATTGGTAATCACCGTCCACGGATCAGCTTCAGTGCCTGTTCCTGCAGTGGTAGGAATCGCCACGATAGGAAGCGCCGGATTAGCCGGAGTTTTCTTTCCACCGGTGCCTGCCTGCATATAATCCCAATAGTTGCCTTCGTTGTTCGCCATCAGTGCAATGGACTTAGCAGAATCAATAGAACTGCCACCACCAAGACCGATAACAAAGTCACAACCATGCTGACGGGCAAAAGCAGCACCTTCTGTAACATGATCCAAGATCGGATTCTCTTGAATCTTGTTGTAAACGACACTTTCCACACCATTGTGATTCAGCATGTTCTGTACAAAGTTCAGATAACTGTGCCGGATCATCGAACCGCCGGAGCTGATTACAATGAATGCTTTCTTCCCCGGAACGTTTTCGGGGTTTGCCAACTCTTTTAATTTACCGCTGCCGAAAATCAGTTTTGTCGGCATGTGAAACATAAAATCAATCATAATCTTACTCCTTGCAGCTTACGCCATGTGTGAACCATTCGTCAGAAAAAGCAAAAGCGATGGAACCATGTCCCACCGCTTAGTGATATTATTTAGCTTCAAGGAAAGCAGAAAATGCCTTCACAGTCGCGTATAAATCAGCCTTACTTGCCAATTCGAACGGGCTGTGCATTGCCAGCAGCCCCGGCCCGAAGTCGACAATGTTCATGCCGTACATGGCAAGGTACATGGCAACAGTTCCACCGCCGCCGTGGTCAACCTTACCAAGCTCTGCCATCTGCCACGGTACACCCGCAGTATTCATGACGCCGCGAAGCCATCCAAGGTATTCCGGATGCGCATCATTTGCTTCGTATTTACCGCGGTGCCCTGTAAATTTGCAGAAACAAGGTCCGTAACCGAGAGTCGCAGAGTTCAATTTTTCATGTACTTCCTGATAATCTGGATCAAGAGCACCATGTACATCGGAAGAAAGAGCACGAGTTGCAAGCATTACCTGACGGAAGCGTACTTCTGGGTCCCATGCTTCGATAATATCTTCAATGCAGTATTCAAAGAAACGAGACTTTGCACCCGTAGAGCCTTCTGAGCCGATTTCTTCTTTGTCCCACAACACAATAACCTGAGTGTGGTCAGAAGCTTCTGTTTCAAGCAACGCTTCAAGTGCTGTAAAGCAGCAGATGCGGTCATCCTGACCGTAGCCGCCAATGATAGCTTCATCCAAACCGACCATTCGCGCAGGGCCTGCCGGAACAGCTTGTAACTCTGATGAGTATAAATCTTCTTCGGTAATTCCGTATTTTTTATGGAGAATATCAAGTACACGCTGTTTAATTTTGTCTTTAGGCGCGTCCTTGCTCTCTTCGTCTTCTACTTCTACAGGGCGGTGAGCAAGAATAATGTTGAGTTTTTCAGCTTCAAAAGCATCCGCAAGCACTTTCTTGGACTGATCCTGTGCAAGGTGTGGGAGTAAATCGGCAATAGTAAATACTGGATCTGATGCATCTTCACCAATGTTTACAATAACTTTTTCACCATTTTCTTTTACAACAACACCATGTAATGCGAGCGGACGGGAAAGCCACTGATACTTACGGATACCACCGTAGTAGTGAGTTTTTGCCTGAGCTACACCACAAGTTTCATAGAGCGGGTGCTGTTTAAAATCGATGCGTGGAGTATCAGCATGTGCACCAACAAGGTGTACACCTTCCGCCAGAGACTTTGCTCCCTTACGGGCAACAAACAAGGTTTTTCCCTGAAGAATTGTGTAATACTTGCCAGAAGAAATATCTGTTGAAAAACCTGCTTCTTCCAGACGCTTCACTGCGTAAGCAATAGTTTCGCGCTCTGTTTTACAAGTAGAAAGAAAATCTACGTACCGGGCAGCAAGGGAGTCCATTGCTGCAAGATCACTATCGCTGGTGTATACGTCCCAGCAGTTTTTTGGCTCAGAAGTTAATTTGCTAGAGCTCATACATATCTCCAATGCACACAAAACGGTGCTTCATTTATTGAGAAACAGCCTGCAATGCCTGCTGTAATGCTTCGATAACCAGTGAAAATTCTTTATCTGTCAACGTACGCGGATCAAGACAGAAAGCTTGCTGTTCAATACGCCCTACAAGCGGCGGTGTCGTATCAAGTAATGCTTTTTTCAACACTGTTTCAGATACTACAGTCGGTACAATAGCAACAAGTGCTGTCGGCAAATCCCTCTCAGGGAAAGAGCCACCACCTACACGAGAGTTGCCGTCCACCACAGACACTGCAACCTGATCGCCAAACGTTTTTTTAATACGATTTGCTAACCGACGTGCACGCTGTTTCAGCTTGGGCAATTCTGCAAACATCATTGAAAGAGTTGGAATCTGCTCACGGGCTAACTCAGGTTCACGGTAAAGGCGCAACGTAGCTTCCAACGCCGCAAGGGTCATCTTATCAATACGCAACGCTCTATTCATAGGATTACGTTTAATCATATCGATGTATTTCTTCTTACCGACAATAATCCCCGCCTGAGGTCCGCCAAGCACTTTATCGCCTGAGAATGTAACAACATCAGCACCAGCGCCGACTACCTGCTGCACAGTTGGCTCTTCTCCAATACGCAGTGCTGAAAAATCAGTAAAACTTCCGCTTCCAAGATCTTCAATTACAGGCAGATCATACTTTTTGCCCAGCGCGACCATATCTTCCAGCGAGACTTCTTTATGGAAGCCTACAATGCGATAGTTGGAAGTATGCACACGCAGTAACGCGCCTGTTTCTTCCGTAATCACCTGTTCATAGTCTTTTACATGGGTCCGGTTAGTTGCTCCGACTTCACGCAGTGTTGCTCCACTTTTTTCCATGACTTCAGGAATACGGAAGCTGCCGCCAATTTCCACAAGTTGACCTCGGGAAACAGGCACTTCTTTATCCTTACATAATGTATCCAGAACAATCATGACTGCCGCTGCATTGTTATTCACAACCAAACCGGCTTCTGCACCGCATACCTGACATAACAATTCTTCAACATGGCTGTAACGGCTGCCGCGTTCACCAGTTGCAAGATCAAATTCCAGATTGGAATAATGCGCGCATGCTTCTTTTACCGCTTCAACTGCCGAATCAGCCAGAAGAGACCGCCCAAGGTTAGTATGAACAACAACCCCTGTACCATTCAACACCCGACGAAAATGCGGACGAGCTTGCGCACGAACATACGCTTGCATACGGGGGATGAGCACTTCAAGCCCCAGCTGCTCAGGTTCGGTCACTACCCCGGCACGAATCTCTTCGCGACAAACATCTAAAAAGCCGTTTACGTGCTCGCGAACTATCGAGCGAGGAATATGAGAAAACTCGCTCGAAGCAGTCAGAGCATCGAGGACTTTATCAACAGATGGTAACGCGCGGAAAAGAATAGACACGCAAAGCTCCTTAACGCTGTAAAAATTCTGGGTACAATGCAAAAAACTCAGCAAGCAGGTATAATGATCCACAAAGCAACACAGGTTTGTCACCCGCAATCTCTTTGCTCTGCTTAAGTGCATCCTGTAAAGAATCGCACACTTTTGCCTGTTCATCAAAATGTGTTGCAAGCCGTGCCGCCGGTTCTGCTCTGTCCATGTCTATAAACTGAGGAAGCAAAATCGTTCCGTCAGTTAACGCCTGCACTTTGGGAACAAGGGTTTTAATATCCTTATTTTCCATGCAGCCAAAAATGATAACAGCAGGCTTCAGTCCGGTATCATGCAAGGCAGCAGTCAGCACATCAAACGCAGGTTCGTTATGAGCACCGTCAAGATACAGATCAGGAAGTTCTTCGGTTGCCGAAACATGCTGGAAACGCCCTGCTATCCATGCATCTGCAACACCGATCTCTTTTACGTCATCCCAGTCCATAATATCAGCCGGTTCCCAGCCGTAAATACCCACGAGCTGTCTAAATGCAGCAAGGGCAAGCATTGCGTTATCTTTTTGATGCGCCCCAACAAGACCGAAACGCTCTGTCTGGGGCAACGTGACTGTACCTTCTGCTTGAATAAGAGGTGCACCTGCTTTTTGTGCTTCCTCTTTTAAGACTGCCATAACTTCCGGAGTCTGAACATGAGTGACAGCAGGCATGCCTTTTCGCATTGCTCCTGCTTTATCCCGTGCAATCTCTTCGATTGATGCACCCAAGACATCAACATGGTCGAGTCCTATCGGGGTATAAACAACAAGGTCACGCCCAATTGCTGTTGTCGCATCATGCGTTCCACCTAGCCCGGCTTCAAATATAGCGAGGTCAACTTCATAATCGGCAAACAGAAATACTGCCATGACAGTTAGTAATTCAAAATACGTGAGATCTTGTCCACCGCATTCCATTACATCATTTGCCACATCACACCACTCTTCCTCATCCAGCATCTCACCATTAATAAGGATGCGCTCACGAGGAGTAACAAAATGCGGAGATGTGTACAGCCCGACAGTTAAGCCGGTTGCCTGTCCAAAAGCAGAAAGAAAAGAACTTGTACTGCCTTTTCCATTTGTCCCGACAACCTGAACAACGGGGTACTCAGGTCGTTTAAGTTCAGCCTCTTCTAAAACAGCATCAATGCGGCTGTGTGCCAGGTCCATATGGAACAGGCCAAGCTTTAAAAGATGCGCTTCAAAATCTTCATACGTTGCAAAAAAATTTCGTTCTGTTTCGCTCATGCAGTCGCCCTAGAATATGATTGCTTACAGGTCAATGCTTTTACAGCATCCTCTTCCGTTCACATGAACAACCTGTTGATGGCATAATAAATACATCGGGTATTTTGCAGCAACTTTCCATACTCTGCAAAGCAAATTTACACTGCAATTATCATCCACTAGCAATCCTTTTCCGTCTAGGATTTCATCCAGTACAAAAAAGTAATGTTTAAAAGTTTTTTATTTAAAAATGCAACAAATTACACTTGAAGGCTTGACCAACCTATCAGCTTCAGATAAACAACAGCCCTCAACGCGCGCCAGTAGCTCAGTTGGATAGAGCAACGGCCTTCTAAGCCGTCGGCCGAGAGTTCGAATCTTTCCTGGCGCGCCATTGAATATCAAGGGATTAGCAGAAATGCTAATCCCTTTTTTTATGTCGTCGTTAACCACAAAGCTTTTGCAGCCTCACAACCAAGGCACTGCGTTATGATTCCGAGCTATCAGGCTCCGCTCATCCCATCCCCTCATCTTCGAATAGCCATACTTTTCCACTTATCAGTTCTAAATATCCACTTTTACCTTGATTAAGAGTTGCGTACTATTTGCTATGTGCTTTACATAAAAATATTCTCATCACACGCACACCACACAGGAGCTTTTATGGATATGGGTAAAATCGAAATTAAAACGATGAAAGTTATTTTCTTCGCTTACTTACTAATGGCTATCGTCGGGATTACCAACTCACTTTATTCTAATTCAGAGGCTGTGCTCATCGACGGTACTTTCAACTTTATTTCTGCCTTATCCATGATCGTAGGAATTAAAATTTCAAAGTTTGTTTCTCTAAAGCCTTCTAAAATACAGCCTATCGGCTTTGCCATGTATGAAACACTCTACACCCTGATGAAAGGCATTATGATGCTTGGTGTAATTCTACTGGCAGCTGTCTCCAACATAACGAAAATTCATACTTTTTTCACCACAGGTGACGCTGTTCCTGTAAACGGAAGCTCTATTTTAATCTATTCAATTTCTATGGTCGCAATCTGCTCTGTCGTATACCTTTACCTCGCCGCTCAGGTAAAAAAGACAGACGGACAAAGCGTCATGCTTCGAACTGAACAAATTGCTGTATTTCAAAATGGTGTTATTTCTGGAGCCATTGGCATTGTTTTCCTTCTTGTCGCCTTATTAGAAAATACCTTTGTTAAACCAATTCTTCCTATCACTGACTCAATTGTTGTTCTCATACTATGTGGACTATTAATTGGTGACCCTATCCAGATTGTGCGCAATTCATTCTTTGAACTCACCATACGAGACACGCACCAAAGTCTCAGGGATACAATGTTCAACCTTACAAAAAATATTTTCCCAGAGGGATACAAACTGGAACACATCTGGATTAACAAGTTAGGACGTACCTATTACTTTATGTTCCTAGTTGCTCCTCTTAAACCAAGTCTCCCAGTAGCAGAGATGGAGCTTATTCAAGAAACCATTGAACAAACCGTAAAAAAAGAAACTGCATTCAGCTTTGTGGATGTAATTTTCTCCAATAAAAAAGTCACAGAATAATCTTAACTTTTTCAAACCGCTAATTCCCTGTTAATACGAAAAAAGGACTTACGATTTCTCGTAAGTCCTTTTCTTTTTTTATAAGGAACCTCTTAACGAGGAGCTGCTACTCAAAACGTACTACAAAGCAGCTCTCAACACTTTGCGGGAAACATCCAGTGTCATATCGCCATGCTCTGACAATGCAGTCATCTTATGCTTTTCGAGATTTGCAATAACCTTTTCTACCACTTCCTCGCCTAGGTCATAGCGGCTGAAACGAGTTGGCACACCTAAAGAGCCAAAGAAGGCTTCTGTACGATCAATGGCTTCTTCGATTCGCGCCTCTTCCGAACCTTCGGTTAATCCCCAAACGCGTTCTGCATACTGCAACAACTTAGCTTTTTTCTGTTCTTTGCGTACTTTCCAAATTGCTGGAAGGGTCATCGCAAGAGTGCGTCCATGATCAATCTCATATAGTGCTGTAATTTCATGTCCCAACATGTGTGCACTCCAGTCCTGTGGAACACCTGAACCAATAAGACCATTTAACGCCATGGTTGCACACCAAACAAGGTTTGCGCGAGCATCATAGTCCTGCGGATCATTCAGCGTAGTTTCTCCAATTTCAATCAAGGTCTGCAAAATACCTTCTGCTGTACGGTCTTGAAAACGACCTTCAGCAGGATATGTCACATACTGCTCAGCTACATGTACGAAGGTATCAACAATACCGTTTGCCACCTGCCGCTCCGGCAGGGTCATTGTGTAGCTAGGGTCAATAATAGAAAACTGCGGGAACGTGATTGGACTATGGAAGAAAAGCTTATCGTGTCCGTTGGAAATTACCCCACCGTTGTTCATTTCTGAACCGGTAGCCGGCAAGGTACATACTGTTCCTAGCGGAAGAGCTTTATTTGCGGGAACTCCACCAAAACCAAAGGAAAGAATCTCTTCTTCTTTTCCTACAAAGTCTTCACCCGCGGCTGCTAAAGCAATAAACTTGGTTCCGTCCATTACAGAGCCGCCGCCGACCGCCAAAAGATAGTCTACACCGTCTTTGCGAGCCTGTTCTATAGCCTTCATCAGCGTTAAAAATCTTGGATTTGGCTCAATTCCACCAAACGTACTGATTTTTCTGTTACCTTTTGAAAGCTCTTCTTTTACCGCATCTATAAGACCGGAACGAACCGCACTGCCACCACCGTATATAATAAGTATATTTGCATCTGCTGGAACGAGATTGTGTAATTCCTTCAGCTGATCTTTACCAAAAACAACACGGGTCGGGTTATAAAACGTAAAATTGTTCATATGAAACTCCTAATATGGTCTCACTATAAATTCGTATTTCTTTGAGTTGAAGGATAGGATGATTTAGTTTCAAAAGGGAATGACGGGATAATGCCGCGATACATGCCCCGCACTCACTTTTCCTTCTCACTGCATTTAATATCTACAAAAGTCAGGCTGCAATCCGCATCAACAAAATGAGGAAAAATATGATCAAATTACTCTAGTAAAAAAGACTGGCAAACAAAGCTGCCTATAAGACTTTTTTCATAGAAAACCTCCCGATTCTTAATAAAAATCGGGAGGTTTAATTTTTATAGCTTCAACTAACCTTGCTCAATATCGTACTGCTTAATCTTACGGAAAAGAGTCCGTCGATCAACTTGTAACGTTCTAGCAGTGTGGGATCGATGCCAGTCATTTGCTTTTAAAATATCTAGAATGTATTGGCGCTCAAAACGGGACATCGCAGTATCAAGCGGTTCCTGAAGAACCTGCATGCCAGAGCGGTCACTACCTGTAATAATCCGCTCTCCTCCCAACGTAAGTGTTCCAAGGTTAAGATATTGATGCAGGGCATTCTGCATCTCCCTGATGTTCCCAGGCCAATTATACGCCATAAAAGCATTCAACACTTCAGTTGTAATCGGCGGACGATTATCAAGTTCCGGAAGCACTCTCAAGAAGTGATCGATAAGCAACGGAATGTCATCCTTACGCTCACGAAGAGGAGGAATGTATATAGGCACAACATGAATACGATAATAAAAGTCACTACGCATTTGTCCCTGCTGAACAAGTTCCATCAAGTCTCTGTTCGTTGCAGCAACAATACGAGGACGGGCGTGAACAAGTTCAGTACCACCTACCGGAGTAAAACCGCCGCCTTCAATTGCTCGAAGTAACTTAATCTGCCCAATAAGGCTTATTTCACCAAGTTCATCAAGAAAAAGCGTTCCATTGTCCGCCTGTTCGAGATACCCCTTACGGTTTGCAACAGCGCCAGTAAATGCGCCCTTTTTGTGACCAAAAAATTCGCTTTCAAAAAGTTGCTCCGGTATCGCGCCACAGTTCACTGGAACATAGTTACGCTCAAATCGCGAACTGTTGTCATGCACGGCACGAGATACCAATTCTTTACCAGTACCGGATTCTCCGTACACGATAACATTATCGTCTGTTGCGCCTGCCTTTAGAATCATTTCATAAATATTCTGCATCGGCTCAGAATCACCAACGATATTGCCAAAGTAATGCGCTTTCATCTTACTTTTCAACAAACGGTTCTCTTCACAGATGCCAAGTTCTTGCATCTTGCTTTCGGTCACGTCAGAGATAAAGCCCTCAATAGCAAAAGGCTCACCGTCATCATCGTAAAGCCCAACCGCCTGCTCTCGAACCCAGCGGGCATCGCCGGATTCTGCCTGAATACGATAGACATGTTCAAAACGTAAATGCGCCGCTAAAGCTGCCTGTAAACGCTCAGTCAACTCAGCCCTGTCTTCTTCAACAACAACAGAGAGAAACGGCTCCATTCCACCTTCCGTGAAATGAGTATGAGGAAAACCTGTAAGCTCATATGTACCAACACTCATAAACTGCATAGTGCGCTGAGCATCCACATCACTCCGATAGGCAATTCCCGGTAAGTTATCCATCAGCGTATTCAACTGTCGTCTATTTTCACTGAGTTCCTGCTTTACGAGAACATTCTTTTCCTCAAGGCGCTCACGCATTCCTTTCAGAAGAAGGTGTGTATTGACCCTTGCAACAACTTCGGCCTGATGAAATGGCTTCGTTACATAGTCCACCCCGCCAGCGCTAAAGGCCCGCGTTTTGTACTCAGGGTCTTGCATGCTCGAAATAAAAATTATCGGAATATCGTTGGTCGCATCCCGCTGCTGAAGCTCTTCACAAACAGCAAAGCCATCCATATCCGGCAACACTATGTCTAAAAGAATCAGATCTGGACGCTGCACAATGGCATGTTCCAATGCTTTCTCACCAGTCTTGGCAACAACAAGTGCGTATTGTTCTTGAAGGTTTTCAACAAGAATGCGTAAGTTTACCGGGTTATCATCAACCAGTAGAATTAACGGTTTTTTTCTCACAACATATCCCCTGCTTATGCGGCCTTAAATGAAGCCACCTGCCTACATCCAAGGAGATGCTCTCGGGCTTTTTCATAGTCATATTGGAAAACAAATGACTCTAGAGCAGCAGAATCCGCCTGCGCCAAAAAGGCAGCGGCCTGTGGCAACAACTCTTCAATTTTGATGGGATCAGCCGTCTCTAAAGCAACCGCCAGATCATTTGCAATAGCAAACTGAGAAGCATCAAGAGGAGTCACATCAACATATTCAGCTTCTTCAACAACTGTGTTTTTCACCGCAATCTCATCAAGCAACGGTGTCAACTCTCTTTCAAGGGACAAAATAAGGTCATCCACACCAAGTGGGGTACTTTCACCATTTACAACCTTTTCTGCTCGCATTTCTATTTGTTTGGCGATCGCACCGCTTTGTGCAGCACCTATATTAGAAGCTGCACCGGAAATGGTGTGAGCAATTTTACGTACACGCTCATACTCATGGTTCACTCGAGCTTTGCGCAGATTATCTACAGTCTCAGTATGTTCCTGAGCAAAAAGCTTTAACAGCTTATCAAAAGATTCCTGAGAAACGCCAAGACGTTTCACAACCTCTGAACAAATCCCATATGGCACTGCCAGTGGCAAATTCTCTTCCGAGTAATCATGAACAACCACTTCCACTTCCCCCTCGGCATTCAACGCATTGGCAATTGTTGAATATAACGATTCTTTTCCAAACGGTTTTGAAAGATAATATTCCATCCCCGCTTCTTGAGCCTGTTGCCTGCTGCCTTTTATTGCATGAGCAGTAAGCGCAATCATTGGAGGAGCAGCGGCCCCCTGTTCTTGCGTAATTAATGTCGCAGCTTCATAGCCGTCCATTTCCGGCATCTGAATATCCATCAAGATAACGTCATAGTTAATCTTGCGAACGGCCTCTACTGCCTCACGTCCGTTGGTAACAAAGGTTAGTAGGCCACCTGTCGGTTCAAGTAACATTGTTACAATTTCCCGGTTGGTCTGCGTGTCCTCGGCAATCAGAATACGTTTTCCCTTGAAACGATCTTCATCAGCAATACCTAACTGGTTCATCTCAGCGTCAGCCAATACAGCATCTTCCGCACCAAGCATGGAGCATAGTGAACTCAGCAACATACGCATTGTGAGAATATCAGTCACGAGATGAACGTGTTCCGGCAACTTAGAGCTGGAAAGCACCAATTTGCCATGCTTTGCCGCCATAAGCAGTACAGGTATCGGTTCACCTTCCGACATAAACTCAAACAGGCGCTCCGGGCGTTCCGCAAGCGGTATATTGTGCCCGACACAAATGACATCAGGCTTCACAACGCCGGATTCAAGCTTCAACACAGCATCGTCCACCCCATAAGCAACGGAAGACATCATATCGATCGCATTGAAATGCGAGCGGATTACGCTACCAGATTGCTCTGACTTGGTAACAATAAGTGCAGAAATATTTGCAAGTTCCTTTGGGAGTTCCCATACATCACAGCAAGATTCTTCAAGCTCAAATGGGACTGAGAAGGCAAACAAGCTACCTACGCCCTGTTCGGACTCTGCCCAAATTTCACCACCCATATGCTCAACAAGCTGTTTACAGATACTCAAACCAAGACCTGTACCACCATAGCTTCGCAGTTCTGGAGCACTTAATTGCTGGAAAGGAATAAACAATTGCTCCATTGAGCTTGAGGGAACACCGATACCGGAGTCCTGCACAAAACACTGCAACAGAATTGTTTTATCTGTGATTTGATGAAAACGAAACGAAAGCGAAATGCTTCCACCGGGAGGAGTAAACTTAAGAGCATTACTGGTAAGGTTCAGCATTATTTGCTGCAATTTACCAGAATCACCACATAATCGAGTTGGGACACTTGATGGTAAGTCTACAATGAATTCAAGATCTTTTGCAGCGGCTCTACCCAAAATGAGGTTACAAACACGCTGAACAGTGCTGTCTAAATGGAACGGCATATTCTCAACCGCCACATGACCTGCTTCAATTTTTGAGAAGTCCAGCAATTCATTAATGATATCAAGCAGGGTAAATGAAGAATCAAGAATACTGCGCAAATACTTACGCACAGGAGGGGATGCTTCCAGCATGCGGACCTGTTCTGCAAAGGAAATAATACCATGCAACGGCGTTCTGATTTCATGACTGATACTGGCAAGAAATTGACTCTTTGCCTGAGTTGCGGCATCAGCTGCTTCTTTAGAGCGTTGTAATTCCTTGTTCATTTCTCGTAAATCACGCGTGCGTTCTTCAACTCGAGATTCAAGTTCAAGGTTCGCTTTACTAAGCATCTTTTCATACTCAACGCGAGTCGTTACGTTACGCACAGAACCTACAAATTCTGCCGGATTACCCTCTGTATCAAACAGCATTTTCCCTGTTACAGAGCAATGCATTGCATATTCACCAGTTCCGAACACAAAAGCAAAGTCTTCCAACTTACCGCGTTTGCGTAGCTCTTTTTTCAAGCTTAGAACAACATCAGGTTCCATAAAATCATAAATGGAAGCTCGTTGCGCCTCTTCAGGAGTCCATCCGAAAACCTGCTGAATAGAAGGACTTACCTCCCTGATACGTCCATCTGGCAATGCCTGAAAATACACGTCCTGAATGTTTTCAAAAATCCTGCGATATCGTACTTCACTATTCCTCAGCGCAGCTTCTACTGAATCCCGTTTAATCAATTCTGCATTCAGTTCGCTCGTTTTTTTATCCACAAGTTTTTTCAAAGAAAGGTTCCACAAAACAATAATGCATGTGGCACCGATAAGGAATGTAAAGCACATAAGAATAAGGACAATAGCACGCGTTGATACTGGATCAACTTCTTCCATGCGTACCCATTTGCCCACAATAGCACTGTGCTCTTCTGAGGTAATACTGTGCAACGCCTTGTTCAGTATACTTTGAAGGATTGGAAGATCTTTACTGATACCAATAGAGAGGCTTGCGGTAAGTCCCACAACCCCACCTACCTGCAAATCTAGAACGCCACTTTTTTTAATCTGATGGGTAATACTGAACTGGTAGTCCACTAGGGCATCTGAAAGCCCAAATGCAACGCGTTGCAAGCCCTCTTCACTATTGCTCACCACATCAATATTAATATCCTTATAATAGTCCTCAAGGTAATCATGCCACGCGTAACGGCGTACAACTGCTACCCGCTTGCCACTTAAATCATCAAGAGTAAGATCCTTCCAATCACCCTTACGAACAACGATAATCCCTGGCATTTTAATAAACGGAGCACTAAAATTGAGAAAATCATCTCGACTAGGTGTTCGCATCAAAGCGGCTATCATATCGAGTTTTCCGTCACGCATATTCTGCATGACCTGTGTCCACTGCCCCACTTCAGAAATTTCAAATTTCAAGCCGGTAAGCTTTTCCAAAATACGCAGGTAATCACTTGTCATACCAACATGTTGACCATCTTCAGTTCTGGCCTCAATCGGAAAGAAGTTATTATCAATTCCGACACGTACAGTACTATGCTTAGACAGCCACTCTCGTTCTTCAGGTGAAAAATTCGCCCACACAAACTCTTTGTTTTCAATCAGTCGTTCAACAGTATTTTCGCGAGAATCTAATGAGGAAAGCACGGTCTTATAGATAGCGCCCATACCAATGAGCAACATACCGCACACAAGAAGAGTTAACATTTTCAGGCGCATTCAACCTACTCCTGCAACTATGACTAAACAGGCATAGCTAACCTAATAATTACAAAACATACGCACCTGTAGCCAACAAATTGCGTACACTTTCCTACTCTCTCCCCTTCTATCATTATATAAGGGAAGAACGATAACCGATGCTAACGCGCTCCATCGTCATCGTAACGGTCTAAACACACCTCGAAGGGGTGAATTACATGCTATTACTTATGCAACATCCGTTCTCAAGAGCTTGTTATCAACAGCACAAGCGGACATATGCATACAAATTATAACGTGCCAATGTGTTTATCACACCAAATTTGCATACTTTCGATCAAATCGAACGAAATAAGCAGCCTAACCATGCAATTTTGTGTCTAAGAACGAGACACCATTGTCCTGCTATTTCAGCTCAACTTTACCTTACAGGTCCCACACAATAAAAGTGGGACATCCCTGTCTCGAGAGAAACGGAAATTCACCCTAACACAGAGAATGCGGGTGTCAAAATCCGGAAAAAATGTTGCATTTTTGCATTATTTCACAAACCACCAAATAGCCGTCTGAGATTTGGGACTTTTTTGTCCCTCTCTCCAAGCCCTCTTTCGCGCATTTTTTCACAATCTACCCTATTGGGACTTTTTCGCCCCAACTAAAAATACTATAATTACAAGCAATTACATTTAGGAGTAAAAAAAAGGGACATTGATGTCCCTTTTTTTTGTCCCGTTAGCGCCCCACTTTTCACATGGGAAATCCTATTTTGTTAACTATTACTGAACGATACCTGCAAATATTCTTACAAGTGCAATTTTTGGTCTCTTCTTTGCTCTATACTAGCCATATGGTTTATGCCCTCGGGAAACGACATGACCTGTCCCACCAGTTAAAGACATGTCGTTTCCCTCCGGACAAAAATTTCTTCAGCATAAGAAATACTACCCCTAACAACTTTCGGCCAGTTGAAGGGGGGTGAATAACAACCTTATTCCATGACGGCAGTTACACGCTCTAGTTAGAGGCGTATCTATTATGGAATACATTCAGGAGGAAGTATGTTTAGGAAAGCATTAGTGCTGGTTGCACTGGTAGCGATGATGGCAGTTTCATCTGCATCATTTGCACAGGACCCAACTGTTCTTCGCATCGGTATGGGTGACCCTATTGATTCCGAAATGGGTGCTATCGCTACCCGCTTTAAGGAAATTGTAGAAGGTCGTACAGACGGTAAAGTTGAAGTACAGATCTTCCCAAGTGGTCAGCTCGGTGATGAAACCGAAATGATTCAGAACGTTCGCCGCGGTAACCTCGACATGGCAGTAGTAGGTATCGCAAACACCGTTCCTTTTGTTAAAAAGCTTGGTATCCTTACTCTCCCTTACCTTTTTGAGAACATGTACGACGTAGTACGTGGCGCAACCGGCCCTGCTCACCATATGCTTAACGAGTTTGCAGTAAAAGAAGGCGGCTTCCGTGTTCTTGGTTGGACCTACACTGACTACCGTTACCTTTCTAACTCCAAGCGCCCAATCAAAAAACTTGCTGACGTAAAAGACATGAAATTCCGTGTTCCTCAGTCTGCAGTTATTCTTGAAACTTACCGTTCTTGGGGTGCAAACCCAGTGCCTATCTCTTGGGCAGAAACCTTCACCGCTCTTCAGCAGGGCGTAGTAGATGGTCAGTGCTACGGTTACATCACTTTCCAGGCTGCTAAATTCAACGAAGTACAGAAGTACATCACCGAAGTTCATTACACTTACCAGCTCCAGCCAATGATGATCTCTGAGCGTCTTTACAAAAAGCTCTCTCCTGAAATGCAGGAACTCGTTGTTGAAGCTGGCCGTGAAGCTCAGGAATACTGCCTTGCATTCCAGCTCGTAGACGCTGGCCGCGCTAAAGCAGAGCTCATCGCTTCCGGTATCCAGATCGATACTCTCGAAGACGAAGCTGAGTGGAAAAAACTCGCAATCGACAACGTATGGCCAAAAATGACTGACTTTGTTGGCGGTCAGGAAGTGCTCGATCGTTACCTCGGTTACATCGGTAAAAAATAGTCTAGCAGATACTAGAGAGCCGGTGGATCACCACCGGCTCATTTCATTTAAACTAGGGGACACCTGATGTTCAAAAAAATCCTTTTTAATATTCTCGACCATGTTGAGAGTTATATCTGCCAAGCACTCCTTGCATTCTTTGTTGTTATTCTTTTCTTGCAGATTATTCTGCGCGAAATTGGGACACCATTGTACTGGAGTGAGGAAGTAGCCCGCTTCTCCTTTGTTTGGTTCGTATTCTTCGGTGCTTCCTACGCGGCACGACTCGCTGCTCACAACCGTGTAACGCTCCAGTTTAAGCTCTTTCCACCGATTGTAGCTGATGTTTCCATGCTTCTCATGGATGTTGTCTGGATCGTATTTAACAGCGTGATGACTTGGAAAGGCATTCAGACCATTCAGGACCTGATCGAATTTCCGTACTCAACCCCTGCGCTCGATTGGCAGCTCAGCTGGGTGTACATGATCTTCCCATTAAGCTTCTCACTCATGACTCTGCGAATTCTGCAGGTCAACTACATCAAATGGATTCTGAAGCAAGAAATTGAAGACCCTGACAAAGCTGATATTGAAAAGAGTAAAAATGCTCTCAAGGGTGAGGAGGACTAGTCATGGGTGTTGCAGAAGTTTTATTTCTAACATTTTTGGTGCTCATGCTCTTAGGGGCACCGATTACAGTAGCACTTGGTGTGTCTGCCATGTTCTCATTCATGGTAGTAGGTCAGGATTTGAGTACGCTCATCCAGATCGCATTCACCTCAGTTAACAGCTTCCCGATCATGGCGTTGCCAGCGTTTGTTCTCGCCGGTGCCTTGATGGAATGTGCTGGTGTTTCTAAACGATTAGTTCTCATTGCTGAGAACCTCGTAGGTCCAGTTCGTGGCGGCCTTGCAATTTCTACCGCTCTTGCTTGTGTATTCTTCGGCGCTATTTCTGGTTCCGGCCCGGCTACTACTGCTGCGGTTGGTATGCTGATGATTCCCGCCATGATCAAACGTGACTACGAGCCTGGCTACGCTGCGGCAGCTACAGCTACTGCAGGTGGTGTAGGTATTATTATTCCACCGTCTATTCCTATGGTTATCTACGGCGTAGCGGCACAGGAATCTATCACCAAAATGTTCCTCGGTGGTGTTATTCCAGGTCTCTTAATCGCTGTTGGTCTTATCGCGATGCACTTGTTCAAGTGTCGTAAAATGGAAGTTTCACCGGATATGGCTGAATGGTCTGCAGCGACCCTCTTCAAATCCATGAAAGACGGTTTCTGGGCAATGATGGCACCTATCGTTATCTTGGGTGGTATCTACTCAGGCTTCTTTACACCAACAGAAGCAGCTATCGTAGCTATCTTCTACACACTGTTCGTTGGTTTCTTCATTTACAAAGAACTTACCATCAAAGCGTTGATGAAGTCTCTTGAGACAACCTCATGGCTCACTGGTCGCGTACTGATTATTATGTTTACAGCATACGCATTCGGTCGCTTACTCGTACAGTACCGAATTCCTGACCAGATTGTAGAAATGCTTCTCGCATTTACTTCCAACCCAATGGTTATCTGGATCTTTGTTGTAGTTATTCTCCTGTTCCTTGGCATGTTCATGGAAACATTAGCAATCATTCTTCTCGTTACACCGGTACTGCTTCCAGTTATGAAAGCGTTCGGCGTGGATCCAATCCACTTCGGTATCGTGCTTGTATGTTGCTGTGGTGTAGGCTTCTCTACTCCACCACTTGGAGAAAACATGTTCATTGCCTCGGGTATCGCAGACGTATCTCTTGAAGAGATCTCTGCCAAAGCGATTCCGTTCTGCTGCATCACAATCGGCGTTATCTTCTTGCTCGTGATGTTCCCGCAGCTCGTTCTCTTCCTCCCGTCAATGCTCATGTAATACCATCAAGCTCTTGCTTGAAGCCTTACTCGAAAAATTGCGGAGAATCCGAAAGGATTCTCCGTTTTTTTATTCCCCTTTTAAAAACTCGTCCTGCTTCCAGCTGGCAAGGCAGACTCTCTCCCATGCATCTCCGGAAAGAGAACATTACCCTTCTCCCTTTTGTTACAAAAAGTTTGTCTGCCCTACTTAACACTCACTAAGATCCAGCGTCTTATCCGCCAACTCAAATATTCATACTCACTACCTCTCTAACATTCTTCCCTTATTACCAATAAGAGAAAAAGAACATTACTCCGTGCTATACAACAATAAAACTCTATCTTGATAAAAATCCTTACCAGAACCGCAAAGGTTGAAAGACTTCCACATGTGTACTCGTTCCCTATCTACCGGACACCACTAAACACTTACTAGAGGTCAAGGAGACAGCGTCTCCTTGCGGGGGATGCAAGTGGACAGAGCCCGCCTTGCCCGCCGGAGGCAACACAACACTTTTACTAAACAATAAAAAAACCGGCTGCCCTTTCGGACAGCCGGTTAATTATTTCGTATCGCTTCAGCCTAACGCAAAGCTAACGACGCAATAGAAAGCGGTGTTAGCATCAGCGGCTGGCTTGGAAGATGTACGGGAAGCTTAAGCTCTTTCTCGAAGATTGTTTCAATCCCCGGTAAGCAGCAAGTACCACCGGAAAGAAGGATTGATTCAACTTCATAGCCTTTCATGTGAGAAGCTACAATATCGCTGACACGCTCAAGAGTGGGCTTAGCGATCGGAAGAATTCTGTATTCCTCTGCCTTACGCTTGTACTCTTCAGCTTTTTCCAGATCAACATCATAGTGGCCGGCAATGGTAAGCGTAATATGTTTACCACCAGTCGGCTCATCATCACTGAAAACGATCTCGCCATCTTTAACGATTGCGGTACCAGTTGTACCACCACCGATATCGACAACTGCTGCTTTATCCAACTCAAGAAGAGATGCTACACAGCTTGGTTCGTCTTCAACATAGGTTACGTCCAGACCTGCGGTTTCCAAAATATTAGTGGAAAGACGCGCATCAGTACCTGGAGGGAAAGAGGTAGAGGCTTCGGTGATTTCGATGCCGAGGCGTTCTTCAGCCATGGCTACGAATTTGCGCACAACGTCGCAAGCACCGACAAAGTCCACTACAACACCATCACGCACAACTTCTGTCCATTCCAGGAAGACAGCAACCGGCTCACCTTCACCATCAACTGCCATAAGCACAACGTCTGCTGTACCTAAGTCAATGCCGATGTGAATTGGGCCTTCAACCGAAACAGGCTCGGTGTCATTCATCATGGCTGCGGCGCGATCAAGTCGCTCGCATGCTAACTCCCAAGAAATGGCCATAACTAAACGATCCTAAAGCAATCAACGAGAGCACAACGACGGATACGGGTAAATGTAGCCGCGTTGGTAACGCCTTCACCTGTAGGGGTGGAGATAGTCATGGAAGTCCAACCTTCACCGCCAGCACCAAGGCCAGCAACGTGAGGACCGTTTTTAACGAAGAGGCTTGTGTTAGTAGCACGAGCCATAGCTTCCATGTTGTTTACGTTAGTGGAGTGCAGACCAGCAGTGTGGCTGAGACCGCGCTCGAGTTTGAGAGCCCATTCGAGAGCTTCTTCGAAGTTATGTGCACGAAGAACTGGTACGAGAGGCATCATCTGCTCTACTTTAGCGAAAACGTAGTCAGAATCACGACCAGCGTCTACGATGAGAAGCTTACATGTATCTGGTACAGTTACGCCTGCGATTGCAGCGAGTTTTTTAGCGTCGCGACCAACCCATTTTGGATTAGCACGTGCTTTGTCAGTGCCGTAATCGAGAATTACTGTCTGAGCGATGGTGTTAGCCTGCTCGAGAGTCAACTCGTAAGCACCAACTTTTTTCATCTCAGCTTTGAGCTGATCTGCAATAGAATCAACTGCGATGATTTCTTTTTCGTCAGCGCAGATGAGGTTGTTATCGAAAGATGCACCAATGTAGATGGATTCAGCTGCACGAGCGATGTCAGCAGTTTCATCAACAACTACAGGAGGGTTACCAGCACCAGCAGCCATGAGGCGCTTGTTGGTAGTTTTACGTGCAGCTTCAACTACAGCTTCACCGCCGGTTACTACGAGAAGGTTGATACCTTCGTATGTAAAGAGGCGCTTAGCTGCATCAATGGAAGGTTCTTTAACAGCAACGAGGAGGTTCGCAATGCCGGTTTCAGCAACAACAGCTTTGTTGATGATTTTGATTGCTTCCTGAGTAATACGCTTAGCAGCTGGGTGCGGAGCGAATACTACAGAGTTACCAGCAGCGATCATGCTAATACCGTTGTTGATAACAGTAGAGCCTGGGTTGGTGGAAGGAGTTACAGATGCGATTACGCCCCAAGGAGCTTTTTCGATCATTGTAAAACCGTTGTCACCAGTAATTGCTTCAGCAGATACTACTTCAGTACCTGGAGTGCGGTCTGCAACAAGAAGAGTTTTCGCAATCTTGTCTTCAACGTTACCCATGCCGGTTTCTTCAACAGCCATTTCAGAAAGACGACGTGCATTGTTACGTGCAGCGCGACGGATGATGTCGATAATTTTATTGCGGATAGCAATAGTACCGATTTTAGTCTGAGCTACTTTTGCAGCAGCTACAGCGTCATCCAGTTCGTCGAAAATACCCCAGTCGCCTGCGGTAGGTGCTGGAGCAGCAGCAGGAGCCTGAGCTGCACCATTAAGCTGAGTAAGAACTTCAGAAACAATAGACTCTATCTGTTCACGTGCGATAGCCATGTTATCTCCAAACTATATTATTTATTGTAAACCGTTTCGCCCTGTGCGGTAATCTGGTCGATAATCGCGATTACACTCAGGTCAAGAGGAGGTCTGTCATTCATAGTAAAACGCGCGGAGCTACCACGAACTAACAAAACAATTTCACCTTCACCGGCACCAAGGGTGTCAGCTGCTACCTGCCCAGAACGAACAACTTGACCGTCAGCGGTAACAAGATCTACCAGCAGCAACGTTACAGGAGGCACGCCCGGATCACGAACAGTAGAAACTACCTGTCCTCGTACTCTTCCTAATTCCATGTTGTCTCTCCTTTTCAATTGCCACCAAGCAGTCTTCCGTTGGCAGTTTACTTAGTTTTAATAGGGAAAACTTCCTCAAGATCAGCATGAGGACGTGGGATAACGTGAGTTGCTACAACTTCACCAACGCGCTGTGCTGCAGCAGCACCAGCATCGATAGCAGCTTTGCAAGCAGCAACGTCGCCACGGATAAGAGCAACAACAAGTGCAGCACCGATGCGCTCGTAACCTACGAGTTCAACGCGTGCAGCTTTAGTCATGGCGTCAGACGCTTCAACGAGAGCAGTCATGCCTTTTACTTCAATAATACCAAGAGCATCGCCCATGTGTATCTCCTATTTATATAAAATCGGAATAGTCCGATCTATTTTTTCTTCTGAACCGGCTTAGCAGGCTTTTCAGCAGCTTTTGCAGGCTTACCTTTTGGCTCATCAAAGATAGAACCAATTTTATTTGCAATCATGTCACCAAGGCCGTCACCAGGACGAGCAATAACGTTGGTACCTACGCATTCGCCAAGGCGAGATGCAGCAGCTTTACCAGCGTCTACAGCAGCACCAACTGCAGCAAGGTCACCCTCACAAATAACAGTCAAGAGACCTGCATCAGCGTTTGCTACGCTACGTACATTTACGCGAGCAGCTTTGGACATAGCATCTGCAGCTTCAACAGCAGCTACGAGACCTACAACTTCAACTAAACCTAAAGAGTCGTTCATAACGATACGTTCCTTTCGTTCTTCAACGACGCAACTATAAAGCTGCGTCTACAAAATATTACGCAAAACTTCCGGAGCTGCGCTAGGGATAACGACTTTGCGAACAAGCATAGCACTCTGAGAAACAACATTAGATGCTGCTTCAACTGCCATGTTTACTGCTGCTACGTCGCCGGTGAGAATACAGAAAGCTTTACCACCGAGACCCATTGCAATGCGTACTTCTGCGATATCTACATCAGCTGTTTTAGCTGCTGTATCTGCTGCGAGAATAGAAGACGCTGCGGAGAAAGTTTCGATAACACCAACAGCAGAACCGGAAGGTTCCGGAGTTGCACATGCCATTGCAGAAACAACAGCTTCGTTGATGTTAGGGATTACAAAATGATCCGCAACAGTACCGTCAGCGCGGCTCATACCTGCGTCTACCGCAGACTGAACAGCTGCAACATCACCATGTACTGCAACGACAAATTTGCCGGGACAGATGGTTTTAAGCATGAGAGGTTCTACAAGAGAAGCTTTCATCATGCGGTCTGCTGCTTCAATGCCTGCTGCGATAGAAGTAAATTCGATCATACCAACAGACTGGAGTTGAGTTACCACAACTATGCTCCTTTAATGACGATATTGTTGCCAACTTCTACTACAGTACCTGCAATAGAAGCATGAACGGTTGCACCGAGAGCGCCTTCAGGCACTGCACCGATAAGCTGACCAACCGTTACGGTATCTCCAACTTTCACCTGAGGAACACAAGGTGCTCCAATGTGCATGCGAAGTGGGAGACTTACCTGAGCTGGTTTGTAATCGCCTTCAAATTCAGGATGAATATTCATGTAATCAGCAATGCCGATTTTTGATGCAAGACGCGGTACCGGAATTTTACGGTACGGACGCATTGCAGACTGCTCGGAACGAACTTCACGCGGTCCAGTGTACTGAACACCTTTTTCACGGAACTGACCTTTCAACGCGCTGTTGATACGACGCGGGGAAAGTCCCATAGGACAGCTGAAGAGTTCACAAACACCACATTCACAACACATGGCTGCCTGAGTGGCACCCATTGCAACATCCTGTCCACCACCAAATGCACGCATAACTTTATGAGTCTCAAAGCTGTGACCTACGAGGTAACGTGGGCACAGCTCTGTACACATGCGACACTGGATACAGGCTGTTGCAGCGCGACGCTGCATGGTGTGAAGGTCGAGGGTCGCCTGCTTATGCAGGTAGTGTCCGCGAGGGAGCACAATAAGACCACCGCTGGTTTTTGTGATTACTTCATTCTCAAAGGCAGCCTGAGAATCACACATACGTCCCATCATCGGGCCGCCAAGAATGTATACAGGATCTGCGTTGGTTGCACCACCACAGAACTCGAGACATTCTTTGAGGCTGGTACCCAGAGGTACACGGATAACAGAAGGTTTGGCTACATCACCGGTAACTGTGAGCACCTTATGAGTAAGCGGCTTGCCGTCCATAGCATCTGCAACAGTCTGCAGAGTACCGACGTTAGCAACCACAGCGCCTACATCTTTAGGCAATCCCAAAGGAGGAATTGTCTTTCCGGTTACTTCATGAACCAGAATCTGCTCATCACCTGCCGGGTAAAAGTTATCGAGCTGTGCAAGCTCAAGGCCAGTACCTTCAATACCCTTAGCAAAAATTTCTGCGAGTTCAGTATATTTGCGTTTAATGCCAATAACACCACGTGTAGCCCCTGTAGCTGCTACAACAGCCTGCATGGCACGAATGATGTCAGAAGCGTGGGACTTCATGATGTACTGATCAGTATGGAGCAATGGTTCACATTCACAACCATTGGCAATGACCGTATCTACTTGTGCGTCGTATTTGACGTGGGCCGGAAAACCGGCCCCGCCTTCTCCGACAACACCAGCATTCTGGATCGAACGGATAAGTGTTACTTTGTCCATGACATTCTTCTTTGTGCGTTAAGGGCTACAAAGAGCGCTATTAGCGTTTAAAAGGAAAAACGTCTTCCAGGTCGCCGTGAGGACGAGGAATTACGTGAACCGCTACAACTTCACCGATGCGCTGTGCAGCTGCTGCACCTGCGTCGGTAGCAGCTTTACAAGCAGCTACGTCACCACGAACGATTGCAGTAACAAGACCAGCACCGATCTGCTTGTAACCAACGAGCTGTACACGAGCAGCTTTTACCATTGCGTCAGAAGCTTCGATAAGTGCGGTAAGACCTTTAGTTTCGATCATTCCTAATGCGTCCATTGTATCCTCCAATTAATTAGTCAGTAACTGACGTATGTTTTACTTTGTTTGCCGGACTAGAGGCACTGGCCTACTACGGCAACTTTATAAATATCATCTGCACTACAGCCACGGGAAAGGTCATGCCAACCAGCAGCGAAGCCCTGCAAAAGCGGTCCTAATGCGGTGTAACCGCCAAGACGCTGTGCAAGCTTGTATGCAATGTTTCCTGCTTCCAAGGATGGAAATACCAGTACGTTAGCTTCACCTTTAATTGGGCTCTCAGGAGCCTTGGAAGCAGCAACGCTTGGTACAATCGCAGCATCAAGCTGCAATTCACCATCAATGAGAAGATCAGATTCACGTTCACGGACATTTACCAAAGCTTCCTGAACAAGAGTTACACGATCATGCTTTGCACTACCTTTAGTAGAGAAAGAGAGCATGGCAACTTTTGGTTCTTCACCAAGAAGCTTTCGGGCTTTATCCGCAGATGCAATGGCGATATCTGCAAGTGTAGCTGCGTTAGGAGCAGGTACAACGCCACAGTCTGCAAAAATGTAGTCCTTACCACCTTCAGGGGCAATCATGAAAAAGAAACTAGAAACGGTTTTAAGACCTTTCTGTTTTGGCAACATATGCAACCCGGCGCGGATAACATCACCAGTAGAGGAGAGGTTACCAGCAACACCAAGCTGTGCTTCATTACGGCGAACCATCATGGCAGCACCAGCAAGCGGACAACGCATGGCTTTTACAGCAGCATCCATTGTGATCGGCTTGCCTTTCTTTTCGCGCATTGCGAAAAACTCGGTTGCATTTTTTTCAAGCAGTGTAGGACTGGTGTGGTCAACTACGGTAAAACCGGAAGTGCGGATTTTAGCCTCACGCATTTTGCTGCGAACAGCAAAAGGGGACTGAACAAGCACTGGTTCACAAAGGCCGTCCGCCTTAAGGCGGGTTGCGGCTTCAAACACACGCTCGTCAAGACAATCCGGGAACACAACAGTCTTAGGATTCTGTCTACATGCTTCTTTACAACGTTCCAGAATGCTCACATCAATCTCCGTGATTACTGGATGTTGTTTACGCAAGCAATGCGTACAGAAGAAGGAGTACTGTAGGTAACTTCAACACCTTCAGGGAAGTACATCATGTCACCGGCTTTACCGATTTTAGTCTCGGAACCGATGGTAAGATGTAATTCGCCCTCAAGGACAATACCAATCTCAGGGGATTCTACAGTACGAGTAAAGGAAGCGCGTTCCCATTCCATGTAACCGCCAGCAAGCTTAGCATTATCACATGCGCCAATTGCGTCTGCAATAAATACCTGCTCGTCAACTGCTACAGGACTGGAACCTTGTTTCTGCAAGCGCTGTCCGTCGATAAAGCAAACACCGTTATTGCCAGTAGCCGGTTCAGCAACCGGAGCGGCAGAAGCTGGTGCAGCAGGAGTATCAGTAGCACATGGTGTTTCGCCAAGTTTAGCGGTAACAACACGGCGTACAATGGCCTCGAGAACATCAAGGCTTGTTCCTGCCGGAAGCTTATCTTGCAGGAGCGCGCAAACCTGCAGCACAACAATATCAGCTTCAGAGCACTCTGGAGCCGGTGCCGGCGCAGCTGGTGCTGCCGGAGCGACCGGTGCAGCCGGGGCTGCTACTGGAGCTTCTACTGGTGCAGGAGCTGGAGCGGCACATGCTTCAGGAGCAGATGCGCTACAAGCCTGTGCAGGCGCAGCATCTTCAAGAGAAGAATCGATGAAAGTTACTCCAAGCAGTTCAGCTTGATCCTGAGCCTGTGGAGTAATAATGCATTCACAAAGGTTAAGTCTAAGAGTTTTAGACCCACTTTCAATACTTTTGTGAACGTCAGCCTCGGTGACTATCCGTTTTCCCATGCAGTACCTCCAGTGTTGGCTGTTCTAGTATGGGGCTTTCAGTCATTTGCTCAAGTTTTTCCAGGCTAAGAAAAAACCTGTGCGTAACATTTATATAGACCTGCAAAATGAGAGCAGGCACTACGCTTTCATGCAACAACTGTGCACAAAAAGACGTGTCTCTATACATAATGTTAAAAGACTTGTCACGAATGGAGACGTTTACAAATAAACTGTTGTTTTCTGCATGTTGAGAGAGAAAGGAAGAAAAAAAAGAAAAGAAGAAAAGCTTTGTGATTTATAACACAAGAGAGAAGCAAAACCACTTTACTCAGTGGAATTATAAACAGGATGCATTTCTACAACATAAAGATTTAATCGATATTGATTACTAATAATTTAGTCTAGTTATATCATTTCAACAAGTTATATTCTTCAGTTTTACTAACAGTAAGTAACAATTTTACTTAAGATGCCAACATGCAACATCGTCATTTTTCTCGCAAAGCATTGCATTCCGTACAATTAGGTTACTTTTCGTCTCAATGCTGCAAGTACGCATCAAATTTCACCCCTTTTTTTCCAGTTCTAAGACCTCTAGCTAGGTGTTTTTTCATGAAAAACTTTGATTAACTAATCAATTCGTTTCGCCTAATTTTTCTAGTTTTGCTATAGATTCATTTGGTTAATCCCTCGCATTCAAGCACTTTCCCCTGCCCTAAAAAAGCAAAATCTTCTTTTCACAAGGCTGTTTTAGTACGTTCTGGCATTCTACTTGCTGTTACACTGCTGGCAGTATTTTATATTCTACCAAATTATTTTAATAACGCCATGAAGCATATTGTTATGTTTCTGGCGATGGATGAAAACCCATAGGGGATTTGCAATGAACGTGATTGACTTCCGTTTCCGTCCTAACACTGCGGAAACTCTGAGCGGAATCCAGAACAGCTCTATGTTCAAAGGTCTCTGCCAGCACATTGACTTTTCTAAAATGAAAGCTCAGACCGTAGCTGAGTGTGTTCAGGACCTCACTGCTAACAACGTTGTACGCGCTGTTATCACTGGTCGTGACTGTGAAACCACTTACGGTTCCAAAGCTAACAACCAGAGTGTTATTGACTTTGTTCAGGCACACCCAGAGAAGTTCATCGGCTTCTTCGGTATGGATCCACACAAAGGCATGCAGGGCATCCGCGACCTGAACCACGCTGTTCAGACTTTCGGTCTCCGTGGTGCTGCTGTTGACCCATACCTTGCACAGCTCTACCCGAACGATGCTAAGTACTACCCAATTTACGCAAAATGTTGCGAACTCGAGATCCCTCTCGTATTCACAACCGGTCCTGCTACTCTCGTTCCTGCAGCAGTAGTTGACCACGTTGCACCTCGCTACATTGACTTTGTTGCTCGCGACTTCCCTGAGCTCAAAATCGTTATCAGCCACGGCGGCTACCCATGGGTTAACGAAGCTATCATTGTTGCTGAACGTAACAAAAACGTATTTATTGAAATTTCTGAATACGAACGTTCCCCAATGTCTGAAGCTTACATTCAGGCTGCTAACACAATGATTTCTGACAAGCTGCTTTACGCATCTGCTCACCCATTCATTGATTTCCGTCAGGCACTTCAGACTTACAGTGAACTTCCTTTCACTCCTGAAGTTCGCCAGAAAGTTATGCACGACAACGCAGCAAAACTCCTCGGCCTCGAAACCGCTCCTGCTGGTTCCGTAGCTGGTGGTGCAGCTTCTGCTGACCTCGTAAAAGACATCGTTACTGAAGTTCTCGCACGCCTCGGTAACTAGTCTTTACAACTTACGTTGTTTCTATTTTTCCAGATTGCGCATACTCCACGTATGCGCAATCTGGAAATTACAGCGCACACAGCGCCACATATTTTTTTGAACCGGATAGTTGATCAGCTCCTCCTTTGATCATGCCTCTAAGCTGTTCATCTGCTCCGGTTACTATACGGAACACTCCATTCCGAACCCTGCTTGAGGTGACATAGCGCAGGTACCACGCGCGGCTTTAAGATTCTCCCCGCTTCTTAAGCCAGTTTTTGTCCCTCATCTTTCAAGCCTTGTCTGGGCACGGGAGCACACTCCCCACAAATGCCCTGATTTCCCTTGCCAGGAAATCAGGGCATTTTGTTTTATGCTCAATAGGTTCGCGCCCCCAGTTACTTTCACTAAACCTCGCTATTCGTTCTACAGCCCTAAGGGGGCAATTACCCTACTCTCTATGAACAAAAAAAAGCATCTGGCATATAATGCCAGATGCTTTTTTAACGTACTCAGTAAAGAGAAAGACTATAAAATCTTACGGTAGATTGCGATGATGTCTTCTTTACGCATGCCACGAGGGTTTGTAGCTGCACAAGCGTCTTTCATTGCACTCTCTGCCATAACTTCAAAGTCTTCAGGATTAACAGTCTTACCGTATTTCTTAGCGAGAAGAGTAAGACTTGCTGGAATGCCAACGTCCTGCATGAGATCACGAATTGCCTGAATTACGTTGCTAGCAGCTTCACGCTGGGTACGCGCTGTACCCTGAACACCGAAGAACTCAGCCATTTCCGCAAAGCGATCCATTGCTGCGAGCATGTTAAACTCACAAACATGCGGCAGGAGGATTGCATTACACTCACCATGCGGCAAGTTCAAGTAGCCACCAAGCTGGTGAGCCATTGCATGAACATAACCAAGACCAGCGTTGTTAAACGCCATACCAGCCTGATACTGTGCGTAACACATAGCTTCACGTGCTTCGAGGTTACGACCGTTACCAACAGCACGACGCAGATATTTAGAAATAAGTTTAATAGCTTTTTCAGCGTTTGCGTCTGTCATGTGTGTCGCACCGGTTGAAACATAAGCTTCAACGGCGTGAGTCAAAGCATCAAGACCAGTTGCTGCAGTCAGACTTGGAGGCATACCAACCATTAACTCAGGATCGTCAAGAGCAATACTTGGAGTAACACGCCAATCAACAAGCGCCATTTTAACTTTACGCGCGGTATCAGTGATAATGCAGAAACGTGTCATCTCAGACGCGGTACCTGCGGTAGTGTTAACAGCAAGGAAAGGAGGCATAGCCACACGAGCCTTGTTTACACCTTCGTACTGATGAATTGTGCCACCGTTTGTTGCTACAATGCCGATACCTTTACCGCAGTCGTGTGCGCTACCGCCACCAAGGGTAATGATGCAGTCACAACCATTGGAGGAGTACTGTGTAAGGCCATCACTTACGTTTTTATCAGTAGGGTTAGGTACAGTTTCGTCGTACACAGCACACTGCATGCCAGCGCCCTGTAAAAGCTGCACGATAGAAGCGGTAACCCCAAGCTGCGTCATACCTTTATCGGTTACGAGTAAAGGCTTGGTACCTCCCAGAGACGCAAGTCTTGCTGGAATCTCTTTAATTGCGCCAGATCCGATAACTGTGACTGGCGGCATGTAAAATTCGACAGGTGCTACTGTCTGCTGAAAGCTCATCTCAATTCCTTCCGGTGATGAAAGTTGCTGTTTGCACCAAATAAAATTCAGTAACCCAAAAAACCTTTTAATTTCGCCAGAACATGTCACTACCCCTGCGACTTAAACGCTCTTCACTTCGTTTGTTCCGGCAAACTATTCACAGCGCTTTACTGTGATAGTAATTAACGCAAAGCAAAAAGTGCTTTGTACGAAAATTAACAAGCAATTTCATTTAGCAATAAATGTGCAAACAACCAAGTTCTAATTAGGCAGTAATGGAAGAATTACTATTAATGATTTTTTTTCATTAAAATTCAGACTATTATAAAAAATTTATTTTTTTCATTTTTTTTCTTATTTGTAATTTTGCACTATATGCACACACAACACTTTTGTTTTCTACTGTTTCACTTCCTTTATCAAAAGAATGAAACCGTTACCGTTGAATCTGTTATGCAACATGCCTCAAAAAAGATGCATTAATGCAACATCAGTCTAACCTAGCACTGCACTTTAGCTATCTAGCAGCACTGGCAACTTATTCTATTTTTCACAAGCTAGCTGTAACAATGCATTTTTTCGAATCGCTTTCAGCCGAGTCATGATGCAAAAAAACAACATTCACACCTATCACATGCAAATGTTTTTACGAGATGGGGGTCTGTTACAAAATGATTGACGCGTTTAGCGCTATACCTATATTGGTCGATATCTCTTTTTAGAAAAGAGAACGAAAATAGCAAGTTGTATGTATATTCCGGCTAAACACTGGAACTACTTCCTCGTACAAATAATGGCTTAGGTATCTATCTAACGAACTTTACTGGGGTTTAAATATGGGCTTTCAAAAAAAAATTTACGAGAAATGGGTTCAGCTTCCACAAGAAAGAATTCACGAAGCGCTAGTTGCCGTATTTTGTTGTTATATGCTTCTTTTTGCTTTTGGTCGCATCTTCATCCAAATCGGACAAATTGGCTCTCTCCTACTTCTATTGGCATATTATGCCAAAGGAATGCACAATACCAACTTAAGCAGATTTAAGGGGAAAAAATTCTTTATCGTTTTTTTTCTCTACTTAGCCCTGAATGTGCTACTTTCTGAATGGCCAGACAAATCCTACCGTGCCATCACCGGAAACATATGGAAAAGCTTCCTTATTCCTTTTATTGCCATAGAATTAGTTAGATCAGAACGAGATCTTCGTAAGTTAATGTTGGCTTTTGCAGGTGCAGCTTTCCTTCAAGGCTTAGATGGTATATGGCAATATCACACTGGGTACGATATTATTCACCAGACCAATATTTATGGAAATAGGCTTACTGGATCAATGAAAACTCCTCGAGTCGGAAACTACATGGCAATCATTATTCCAGCTGCTTTTGGACTTATCTTTTTTGCAAAACAAAAAAAAATAAAATGGGGGTCCATTTTAAGCACCTTGCTTCTCTCTCCAGCCCTTTTTCTTTTACTATTTAGCCATACAAGAAGTGGTTATCTCGGCCTAACCATAGCTTTTTTTTCCATATGGTTATTCATCTGGCCCCCCTTTAAGTTATACAAGGTTATTATTCCTACATGCTTCGCCTCTCTAGTTCTCTTATTTGGACCTTCAAGAGTTTCATTTGATGTTCTTTTGAAAAACCCAAGATGGGAAATTTGGTCGTTCTCTCTAAAAATTTTCGAGAACTTTCCAATATTCGGAACTGGTCTCAAAACATTTGCTCCAGCACGCGATCTCTTAGGGTTAAAACACGTTATTGCTCATAGCGGAATTCCACATCCTCACAATATTTACCTTCAATTCTTAGTTGATGGTGGAATCGTTGGTTTCAGTGCCTGTATATTCTTTCTTTTTGGTCTGCTCTTTTTTGTAATCAAAAAAATAAAGCCTAATTTAAAGGTAGAAATACAAGAAAAATCCACTAGCTATTACTGGCGCTATACTACATTTTTTTTAGGGGGATACATTGCCTATCTAGGAACTGGGATTTCAGCTCACGATTTCTTCAGGCCATGGTGGCTTACAATCGGAATGACAATGCTTGGTATAATTATCGGTGCAACTTGCTCACCTTTTTCTCTAAAAACTAAAATCTGTGACTCAAACAAATAACAGTTTACTATGAAGATAGCTTTTTTTAATGCCACAACGAATTGGGGTGGAGTAAAGTCGTGGACCATAGATGTAGCAGCCCAGCTTCAACTCCAAGGCCATGAAACTATACTCGTAGGCAAAGATACTCGTTTCGCAATTCGTGCAAAACAAAAAAATATACGGGCCATTACAACCAAATTCGGGTCTGACTTTAGCCCCATCAGCATCGTAAAATTCTTATCTTTTTTAAAAAAAGAAAGACCAGACGTGGTAATCGTAAACGTCAGCAAAGAATTACGAACCGTTGGCTTTGCGGCTAAATTATTACAAATACCACTAGTGCAACGTATAGGCCTCCCAAAGGATATGAAATGCTGCAAAAAAGTTCAGCTTCTTGATACGGTATTAACCCCGCACTACTTATTTCCATGCTATTATAACCGAGATGGAATGCTTGCTCACCTACCTTTCGTCAAAAAAAATAAGACTACCGTTGTCCATACGGGTAAGCCCTGTCGTGAAGTTTCCATTTCATCGCCCTCAAAGCCGTTTCAATTTATAAGCACAAGCCAATTAAATGAACGAAAAGGGCATAGCGAACTCATGGATGCTATGCATATCCTCTCAACAAAAAGCGTCCAATTTCATTGGCATATTGTAGGTACGGGCACTGAAGAAGCAGTGCTTAAAAAACGCGCTATTGAACTAAACCTATCAGAAAGCATTACTTGGCATGGCTGGACACAAGACGTCTTTTCTCTTTTAGAAAAAGCGGACAGCTTCCTGTTACCTTCCTACTTTGAAGGACTTCCAAACACGTTACTCGAAGCAATGAGTTGCGGACTTATTCCGGTAGCAAGAAATGTGGGCGGGATTCACGAAGCATGGCCGAATGAGCTCAACCAGTTGCTTATTGATCAAGATGCGGATGCTACTATTTGGGCTGAGAAGCTATATCACTTAATGACGACTCCAGACGATATAGTAATTAAAAACAAGAGTCTGGTAAAACAACACATTGACACTCATTTCAACATTAACCAGCAGGCAAAAAAGCTTGTAGATGAATTAGAAAAGGTCGTACAATCAACTGGCAACTAGAAAGCCTCTATATCAACAATCTGCTGTAAAATGGCCTATTATCTTAACACAAAAGACACAAAAGTTCTTTACTCCTTCTCTTTGTAAGCGGTATCTCAACTTGCCTTTCCGTAACTTTATGATATGTAAGCGTATAATATTTTAAGGAGTTATTATGAAAAAGTTGCTGTCACTTTGCCTTCTTGCCATCATGGTGTTGGACGCAAGTGCTGCCGTTGCCGGCAGCAATAAAATTGTCATCGCTCACCGTGGAGCATCTGGCTATCTTCCAGAACATACCCTTGAAGCAAAAGCTGCCGCCTATTTCATGGGTGTGGACTACATCGAACAAGATTTAGTTATGACAAAAGACGACAAGCTAGTGGTGTTACATGACCATTATCTTGATCGTATCACAGACGTTATGGAAAAATTCCCTAAACGTTTCCGCAAAGTAAATGGTGAAAAGCGCTGGTTTGCCATCGACTTTACTCTTGCTGAAATTAAATCGCTTAAAGTTACCGAAGGGTTTAACATTAAAGACGGGAAAAAAATTCAGGGATTTTCTGGACGTTTTCCAATGTTCTCTTCTTCATTTGAAGTACCAACTTTTGAAGAAGAGTTGCAGTTAATTCAGGGACTCAATAAATCCACCGGAAAAAATGTCGGTATCTACCCTGAAATTAAAGCACCTTGGTTCCATCGTGCCGAGGGTAAAGATATCAGCATGGCTGCTCTGAACATGCTTAAAAAATACGGCTACACAACAAAGCAGGACAAAGTATATCTCCAGTGCTTTGACCCCAATGAAACCCGCCGTATCAGCAAGGAACTTTTCCCAAAACTAGGTATGCAGTTAAAACTGGTTCAACTCATCGCAGAAACTAGTTGGAACGAAACCATGGAAAAGAAAAACGGTAAATTTGTTCCTTATAATTATGATTGGATGTTTGAAAAAGGCGGCATGGCGCGTATCGCTGAATACGCAGACGGTATTGGCCCTTGGAAACCAATGCTCGTAAAAAATGAATCTACCCGTAGTAAACTCATCATTACTAATATGGTTAAAGATGCCCATACTAACGGAATGGAAGTACATCCATATACATTTCGCTTAGACAATGGCCGCATCCCGCCATACGCAGCAAGTTTTGAAGACATGCTTGATATCTTCTACTACACAGTAGATGTTGATGGTGTGTTTACAGACTTCCCAGACCGTGCTGTGAACTTCCTTCGCCGAGCTGAATACCAGCGCCAAGGCTTATAACAGCTACTCCCGTTAATAATAAAGCCCGTCTCATTTGAGACGGGCTTTTCTTTTTCTATATGTAGAAGAACACACAACGGGTGCTCTTCTAGAAAATGCTTACTGGCAAGAGGTTGTTTTATTTATCTAATGCCTGTTTTACATCTCGCAATCTATTCGCAGTAATATCAAGCTTAGATGCTAATGCCTGAACCTGGTTAGGCAACATAGAGTCACCAACTTCGTTACCACCAGCAAAAACATACAGCGGATTAAATGTTGCGATAACATCCAAAGTTTCGAGAGCTACGGTAACGTTTTGCTCTCCACCTCTATTCATAAGCTCAGGATAAGCACTGTTTACGGTGTTTAATACATCACGAACGACCAAGCAGACACCCTTAGCAAAGTAAATGGCATCATCTGCTTCAAAATGAGAAGAAATACCAGTTTTCAAACGTGACTGCGGCATCTCAATCAAAGATTCAAGAGTGTCAATCAGTGTGTACAAATCGTCTGTTTTTACATTGTAAATCGCTTTGCCATTTTTGACGTCTTCCAGATACTTATTAATGGACTTGATACCTTCATTGTATCTGCTCTCAGAAGAAGCAAACATCCAAACATCTTCAGAATATGGAAAAGAAGAGGTCTGAGCTTTGAGGAGGTATTTATTTATCTCTTCGCCAGAACCACTTCGAGCAAAATTCGTGGTGTACACATTTATAACACCACGAGTAGCAAAAATAATCCCGCGCTGAAGATTCTTCTTATTGTCCAACCATGACGTAGGAGAAATAAGCAAATCGTTTGGCAACCAACCCACAGTAGAGTTGTTCAACTCTCGATCTAAAGAGTAGTAACCAGCCTGAAATACTAATGATGGAATATCTCCCTCAGCCACTTTTTCAGGAACTGGCATGACAGGCTGATCTGCCACCTGAGCCCGTGTGCCTAATAAGCTGATACCCACAATCAAAACAAAGATAACTAAAACAACTATGAGAGACCTTGAGCCGCTTTTACTGGTAAAAAGCTGCTTCAAAGAACCAAGCCCTAATCGTGACATGTGTTGTCTCCTACTATGACTATTTATTGAAAATTCTATTACTTCTTTGGGTTGCCGTATATCACTGATACGTCAAGGAGTTACGCCTTGTCCACACCTGCGAAAGGAAAGATACAACCCTAATCTGTTCCGCAAAATCACACTGACAGATAACATCACATTTACATGTACGTTATCTCTGCTATGCTAAATCAACACTCTTACTTTTTCAGTCAAGATGCAGGATGGAGGCATTTCATGAGACATGTTCAATTACCTTCTGGTGACAATATCCCGATGCTAGGGCTTGGAACGTACCTCAGCCCACCAGAGAAAATAGAAACAGCAATCCTATCTGCTCTTGAAGCAGGTTACCGCCACATAGACTGCGCAGCAATTTATGGAAATGAGAAGGAAATTGGCGCAGCACTCCAAAAGGCATTTAAAAAATATCCTAGAGAAGAATTATGGATAACTTCCAAGCTCTGGTGTGATTCACATGCGCCTGAAGCAGTACTCCCTGCTCTAACAAAAACAATGAACGATCTAGGAGTAGACTATCTGGATTTATATCTTATGCATTGGCCTGTAGCGCTAAAATCCGGAGTCAAACTTCCTCAGTGCCATGACGACTACATCGCTCTTGAAGAAGTCCCTCTTCGAAGCACATGGAAGGCAATGGAGGACTGCGCCGACAAAGAGCTTGTAAGAAACATCGGAGTAAGCAACTTCAGCACCAAAAAGTTACAGGCACTCCTTTCAACAGCGGCAATTCCACCAGCAATAAACCAAATTGAAATGCATCCTTATCAACAACAGCGAATGCAAAGAACATTTGCTCACAGGCATGGGATCACACTGACCGCGTATTGCCCCTTAGGCTCAATGGGAACACATATGACAACGCCCGATGGCTGCACTCCTCCGCCCTTGCTGAAACATCCTTTGATCAGAACCATTGCCAATAAGCATAGCTGCACACCAGCACAAGTACTGCTTGCTTGGATAATGAAGCAAGGCGTTGTTGCTATACCAAAATCAATCTCTCCCAAACGAATTCACGAAAACGCCGGTGCTCTGGATATCTGTCTAGATTTAAATGATATGACTGCCATACGCGAACTTGATATGGGAGCACGCATAATCGACGGTAATGTTTTCACCTTATATAATTCACCATACACGAAAGAAAACATCTGGGACGGCGAACGCTAACCTAGCTCGCGGTTAGTGTATGAAGCGTAATTTCAGGGGGAACAGTCAAACGCATAGGAGGTCCCCAAAAACCGGTTCCGGTGTTCACATACAGCTGGCTTTTGCCAACGTTATGCAAGCCTTTCACATATGGTTGAAACAAGTGAATTGCATACGTCCATGGGAAATACTGCCCACCATGGGTATGTCCTGAAAGTTGGATATCAAAATGAGCCTTGTTGGCTTCATATATACTTTTTGGCTGGTGCGCTAACAGGATGGAAACATCATGCTCTGGCGCACCTTCTTTTGCTTCAAAAGGGTTGGAAACATATTTTTCCCCAAAGCGGTCTCCATGATAGTCCCAAACTCCGGCAACTAAGAGCCGTCCTTCTCCTTTTTGAATCAACTGATGTTGATTATTCAACACCGAAAATCCCAACGACCGCATCTGTTCTACCCATCCGTCCACACCGGAATAAAATTCGTGGTTCCCTGTAACAAAGAATTTGCCTAACGGCGGGGTAAAGCTTTGCAAAGAATCAAGCTCCTTACCCACACGAGAGACCTTACCGTCAATTGCATCCCCAGTAACAACAAAAATATCCGGCTGTAGCTCCTTTACCTGTGCCATCATCTTTTGAAGCCATGCGCGATCCAATATGGACCCGATATGTAAATCAGAGACTTGCGCAATGGTCACCCCTTCAAGATCATGAGGCAGCCCTGCTATACGGAGTAAGTTCTTCTTCACTTCTGGCTTTTGAAATGCTTCGCGCACAGAAAAAGCCATTGTAGGCAAAACTGCAGCCATCACCGCAGCATTTCCAGCATTATGTAGAAAAGCTCTGCGTGCGCCATCAACAGGTTTATTCTTGGCAGCTCCGAAACGGCAACCAGCCTGAATAAATTCTTTCACAAAAAGAAACGGAATAGTCAGAGAAATAAACCCCAAAGAAAGATAACCAACCCACCGCAACGATGTATTTACTTCTACAGGAAGCCCTTCCCGGACAAACATTCTCGAAATATAATACAAAATAAGTGCAGCTAGAAGACCGCAAGCAAGTAGCAGCTTAACCCACAGGCGAGTTCGCAGCGGCGCAATCATGCGCCAACACACAACGCCCCACAAAATCAGTAAGGCCGATGTCATTACGATCGAAAATATCGTCATCTGATCTTTCATCTTTCCTCCGGCTTGCTCACGCCAAAACAATATATTTTACAACTGGTTATTATCTAAAGAGTACTTCTAAACCCCAATGATCCCAACTCTACCTACTGTTATATGCAAAACTAATTGTCCAATAGTATTTACCACACCTGTTGAATATACATCATTAAAAAGTAGTAATATTAAAAAAAGGGCTCATCCCAAAGGAAAGAGCCCTTACTTATTGTTAATTCTGTACAATAACTATTCTTGCTTAAGCGTTTTAATTACCAGATGTAATTCGTCAGACAGATTTGCAAGTGTTCCCATCGTACGTGCAGAATCGCCAGCAGAAGATGCCATATCATCCGCTAAACGAGTTACTTCTTCCACACTACTATTGATCTCTTCACTTGTCGCTGACTGTTCTTCTGCTGCTGTTGCAATAACACGTACCATATCGGTGGAACGCTCAATCATTGAAGTCATACTCACCAAAGCATCTCCAGCCTCTCTGGCAAGCCCTGTACAGTTAGTGACAACATCACTAACCTGTTTCATTGCATCAATGTTTGCTGAAGTTCCAGTCTGAATAGCGGAAACTGCTTTTTCAACTTCAGAAGTTGCCTGCATAGTCTTTTCTGCAAGCTTACGCACTTCATCCGCAACCACAGCAAAGCCACGCCCGGCTTCACCGGCACGAGCCGCTTCAATCGCAGCGTTTAACGCAAGCAAGTTGGTCTGATCAGCAATGTCTGAAATCACATCCATGATCTGCCCGATCCCCTGAGCCTTCTCCCCAAGTTCTCCAAGACTTTCGGTCATCTGACCAGAGCGAACAGCAACATCATTAATTGAAGTTACAACTTCTTTTACAGCTTCTGCTTCATGGGCTACGCTTTCACGCATCACTTCAGAATGCTGTGCGGCATCGGATGCATTCTGAGCCACATCCATAACAGCCACATTCATTTGTTCCATAGCCGTTGCTGTTTCACCACTTCGAGCAGCCTGACGCTCTGTACCACGTCTAGTTTCCTCAACCAGTGAAGAGAGCTCCTCAGAAACAGAGCCGATTTCAGCTACAATTGCTTCCAATTGTCCCGCAGCTTGATTCAAACCTTCCTTTCGAGCTACTTCAGCCTGTGCCTGTGCTTCAGCCGCTGCCTGCAATGCCTCGTTGGCTTTCATTGTCTGCTCTTCCGCCTCTTCAGTCTTACGGTCTGCCATTTGGATTGAATTAACGAGACTGTCGACCATTTCCTTTAAAGCACACTGTAAATCAAACAACTCGCCTGTCATACGGATATTAGAATCTACCTTGGAGTAATCTCCCTGACTCACAGCCTTTGCTGAATCAACGACGTTGTATAACGGCTTAAGCATCCGAAGAATCAAAAAGTACGCAAGCAAACCAATGAGAAGTGTTACGCCACCACCAGAAAGAACTGTAGCAACAAGGCTCTCATCTGCAGACGCAACAACTTCAGATCTATCCTTAATAATAAGAAGGCGATGACCAGTCTCTTTAACGGTATGCATGCGCCCAAGTATTGAATTTCCATCTACTTCAAGCTCAAACATCCCATCTTGTTTTCCTGCAATGGAATCTAAAACTTTATTCCCTGTAGAACCGAGTCGCTTCATCGCTACATCAGTGAACCCGGGAGCAGCAAGGATAGTTCCGTCTTCTTCAAAAAGCAGAACCCGCCCAGTCTCTCCTATCTTGATTTCCTGCATCAGAGTGACCAGCATCGACAATTCAACATCAATACCGACTACTCCAAGAATACCACCCTGTTTATCTCTGGCAACAGTCATAGCACTCGCTACAGGCACTCCGGTTGTGCTTTGATAGGCTTTTGAGATGGCTGACCCCGAGGGCGCTTTCACAGCAGCCTGATACCACGGACGCTGTCGAGGATCATACCCAGCTGGAAGCAATGTTGGGTCTGACATAATAAAACCACCTGTATTACTTCCATAATATACAAGCTCATATCCTTTATGCGTGGCACGAGCGTTATGCATTACACGGGAAATTCGTGCTTCTATAGGAGGCAATTCTTTTACATCAAAATTCATATCCACTTGTACTGTGCTGTTAAAGACATACGTTCCCGTTGCCTGCTGGATATCTTCAAGCAACGCTACTTCCTTCGTGGTATTAATGGCACCAGCAAAAAAATGGCTTACGATATTCTCAACAAGAGCAGCATCAGTCTTCGATGACGCTGTAAAAGCCTCTACAGCATCCTCACGAACAATCGCATTTGAAATAACCAAAACTAAAAGCACAGACGACAACGTTGCAAACATGACTAAAGCAGTTACTTTTGCTTTAATACTTTTAAACATTTTACCCCCAATATGCAGTTTCCATTAAATTTTCTTCATATTTTGATAAAAAACAAAACAATAAGACTGCATTTCTTTCTAATTTACTTAAAAAAGCACCCCTGATTCCACCGAATTTTGATCTTTTATATGTGATCTGCCTTCTCTATATTTCGGCATTAGAATTAATCAGATTAATTTTTTCTCAAAACATAAGTTCACACATGTAGAGTTACAGTGTTTACCCGCACAAATATAAGTCTCAACCTATCAACATATTTCACTACATAATTATATGTATAGTCACGACACCACTCCCATCATACCAAAGGCACACAAGAGAATTATCTTTTTTCTATAAACCAATTTCATTCTCTTCTTTACAAAGAAGAGAACATATGTGATTCGAATGTGTGGCGGTACGCCAAAAAGTTCACCACATCTAACCAACAGATTTTTTCAATGCTCAATGCCATCCGCGCTCGTCGCATTCTCACTATGGAAGGCCATAACACTTCCCCCCGAACCGATTCGGGGTATTACTCTTTTCCAGATGTCATTGAAGACGGCGTTATCGTCCACAATAGTTCAACTATTGTGGACGTTCTTTCGTTCAGCGACTTTTCACAAAAATACACCATCGAAGTAACAGATCTCGGCGACGTTACCCTCACCCCTGCACTCATCAACTGCCACAACCATTTAGAGCTTGCTCACTTGAAGGGCAAAGCAACATTTGGTCAGGGTTTTGAAAGTTGGATTGAATCCGCCCTGCCTTTTATGGCAACACCGGTAGACTCAGACAGTCTTGCAAAAGCAGTTGATGAAATGGTGCTCAGTGGAACTGCTCACATTGCCGATGTAAACGGACGTGCTCCTCTGGAAGTCTATGAAGCCGTTACAGCCCGACACCTCAGTTGCCACATCCAGCTTGAAGTGTTTGGTTATTCTTTCCCAAAACGCAATGGTGACACCCTCTGTGCGAAAGACCTGTTTCCTTCTACTGCTGACAATTTGCCAGCTGAAGCTAAAAAACGATGGATGACCCTTTCCGGTCACGCTCTTTATTCTACCAGCCCTGATGCGTTGGTTATTGCAAAACAATGGTGCCGCTCTCATGAGCGGTATTTTTCTGTCCATCTGGCAGAACACCCCGGAGAAGAAGAGCTGTTAACCAAAGGAACAGGCCGTTTTAAAGAACAACTTTCCCGAAGAGTTCTACCGAAAGATTTTACACCGCCTAAAATGCGTGCTGTCCCCTATGCAAAACATCTGGGGCTGCTTGATGCTTCTACACTGGCAGTACACTGCGTGCACTGTACACGAGAAGATATTGCGATATTAAAAGAAAGCGGGACAACCGTATGTCTTTGTCCACGCTCAAACGAACTGATAGGGGTTGGTACTGCTCCAGTTCGCAATTTTCTAGAAGCCGGACTCCAACTGACCATCGGTACAGACAGTCTTGCTTCCAACCATGACCTTAACCTTTGGAATGAAGCGCGCTTCTTGCGCGACAATTTCGATATACCAACCGGTGCTTTATTGCGTATGCTTACAATAGCAGGTGCAAAAGCACTGGGAATTGAGAATGAGCTGGGAACCCTGTCAAAAGGCAAGCGGTTCCAGTATGCTATTTTGCCGGAAGACTTTTAGTCATCCAAATATAATGGGCGTTGCCCGCAAACCAGAGAAAATGAAATGCCACAAGAAAAACACTTCATCTGGCCGCACAAAGACCTTTTGGACGTTAGTCAGCTGTCACTCGAAGAAGTCTCTCATCTTCTCGATACAGCCGAGCAATTTCACGAAATCAACCAGCGCCCTGTAAAGAAGGTTCCAACCCTTAAGGGTAAAAGCGTTGTGCTATTTTTTGCTGAGCCTAGTACGCGGACAAAAACCTCATTTGACGTTGCAGGCAAGCGTTTGTCTGCCGATACATTCTCGCTTTCCAGCAGTAGTTCTAGTCTGACAAAAGGTGAAAGCCTAAAAGATACAGCTCTGACTCTGGAAGCGATGAATCCGGATGTAATTGTACTGCGTCATAAAGCAAACGGCGCATCACAGTTTATCGCAGAACGTCTGGACTGCGCTGTTGTCAACGCGGGTGACGGATGTCACGCCCACCCGACACAGGCGCTTTTGGATAACTTCACTCTTCGCAGAGCATGGAATAACGAGTATGCAGGAAAAACTATTCTGATTCTCGGCGATGTAAAACACAGCCGTGTAGCACGTTCAAATATCAACCTTTTGACCCGTCAGGGAGTTAAGGTTCGTTTATGTGCACCGCGTACATTATTACCGCACACCGTAAATTCATGGCCTGTTGAAGTATTTCATGACTTGAACAAAGCTGTTGAAGGTGTTGATGCTGTAATGTGCCTGCGCTTACAACTGGAACGCCAACAGTCAGGTCTGCTTCCGGATCTCAGCGAATACGCCCGCACCTACTGCCTCACCGCAAAACACATGGAAATGGCAGTTGAAGGCGCAAAAATCCTTCATCCGGGTCCAATGAACCGAGGGTTGGAAATTGCATCTGACCTTGCGGACTGCAAAGACAGCCGCGTCCTTAATCAGGTTTCAGCAGGTGTAGCCACACGCATGGCCATCCTGTACCTCCACGCAACCCGTAAAGACAAAGGAGCATAGCCATGATGAATTTGTTTATCTCCAATGGTCTGCTTCGTGGAACCCCAGTAGATATTCTTGTTTCCGGCTCCACCATTACGTCCGTTACCCCTCATGGCGAAGTCACAGCACCGGAAGATGCAGAAGTTGTTGATGCAACAGGTCTCATCGTCTTCCCAAGCTTCTATGACTGCCACGTTCACCTTCGTGAACCGGGTTTTGAATACAAAGAAGATATTGAATCCGGCCTTGCTGCAGCAGCACACGGCGGATTCGGCGGTGTTATGGCTATGGCTAACACCAACCCCACAAACGACTCTGCCTCCGTAACAGAAGCAATGCTTCAACGTGCGCAGCAAACATGGCCGAACGGTCCATACCTTTACCCAATCGGCGCCGCCACCATCGGTCTGAAGGGGAAAGAGCTTGCCCCGATGGGTGAACTTGCTGAAGCAGGTTGTGTAGCTATCTCCAACGATGGTGTTCCTGTAGGCGGTGCTGAAATGTTCCGCCATTGCATGGAATATGCTGCAACATATGGTCTTACAGTTATCGACCACTGCGAAGATCCTACACTTGCTAAAGACTGCCATATGAATGAAGGCACTGTCAGCGAGGCAATCGGTGTAAAAGGCCAGCCAGTCGTTGCAGAATCTATGCAGGTTGCACGTGATATTCTGCTCGCAGAATTCCTTAACCTGCCAGTACATCTGGCACACGTAAGCTGCAAACAATCTGTTGACCTTATCCGATGGGCAAAAGCCAGAGGCGTCAAAGTTACTGCAGAAACATGCCCGCACTACCTGTTACTTACAGATGAAATTCTGAACAACTACTCCACAGCAGCAAAGGTTAACCCGCCATTGCGCAGCGAAGAAGACCGCCTTGCCATGAAAGAAGCAGTAAAAGACGGCACTATTGATATCTTTGTTACCGACCACGCACCACATGCTGACCACGAAAAAGAGCACCCGATTGAAGGTGCCCCAAATGGAATCTCCGGACTGGACAGCGCTGTGGCGTTAACTTGGACACAGGTTGAAGACGGCACAATTTCCGAAGATGAGTTCATCAAACTGTGGGCAGAAAAGCCTGCTGAGATTTTCAAGCTGCCGCTGAATACCTTTGCTGAAGGTGACATTGCAGACTTCTTCCTCTTTGATCCTAAGGAAGAGTGGGCGTTGACTGAAGAAGCCATGCATTCAAAAGGCAAAAACACTCCTTTCCTGAACAACACATTAAAAGGTCGTGTCAAAGCCCACTGGCTTGGCGGTACACGTGTTGTCTAGAAACTAGCTGTTATCTTGGTATGCACGAACTATCTTTCTGCATACCAAGGAAGCACTGTCTTTCTAAAAACTGTTACCTATGAGAGTCGATCTGAATAACTATTCTGCCACTCTCATGAAATACTGATCCATAAAAAAGGGAATTGAAAACGTCTTACCACGTCTTCAATTCCCTTTTTGCGTTCTTAAAAACAAATGCTTTTCCCACCTCCCGCTTATGCGCTAATGAGAAAGTAACATTTGCGTCTTTGATCTGCTTACAACATGAACTCTTTTACCCACATATCGTGGAGATTACAGAAGCTTGTAGCAAGGTATTTACCTTTCTTTTTCAATACTGCTTTGGAGATCGGATCATCTTTCCAAGTCAGCGTTTTTGAATGAACCACTTCACCATCTTCAGCAACAATTGTATGGCGAACAATGTAGTGCTCCTCACTCATTGGGTGCGGGGTAGTCACAACAACTTCCATATCATTTGTTTCTACCAACGGCACATGTGTTGCTTGTTTGCCTTCCCACATTCCTAACTGAGAATCGGTGTAGATAATGCCTTTATCCATTGTGAAATCCCAAGCAAATGCCGGAACAGCCTTTACAACTGAAGCACCGGCAAGCACAGCCGCACCAGCCAAAAATTGTCTACGAGTACTCATTCTATACCTTCCTGTCATATTTGCCGCCAAGAGAATCTTGGCATCAGGTTAAAAAAGGACAGTCCTGATATAAAATCAAACAACTCGCCAACAAGTTAAATGATATCTTAATGCCCAAAAAAAGCCGGACAACAAATGTTGTCCGGCCTGAATAGCAAAAAGGTAACACAGCAGTGTGCTGCATTAACATAAATTACATTTTGTAATCTTGTACAAAGGCAATCGCTTCTTCTACAGAATTAACTTTACCTTCGATCTGTGCTTTCAGAAGCTCATCACGCAGAATACCTACGTGAGGACCAGGCTTAAGACTGGTTGCTTCCATAATTTCGTTACCGTTAAGGAACGGCTCAACCATCTGTTCAGGAGTATCAGCACGCTCAAGCCACTTCATGTTGTGGTTGAATGCAGTAAACGCAATGTCACGGGCTTTAACATCTGCACGAGCCATTTCAATAAGGCGCGGGTATTCATCAAGAGCACGGAAACGGCGGATACCTTTATCTGTAAGCATGCTGTGGAAGAACTGATGATGCTTTACAAGGTGACACACAAGGTCAATATCCTGTGGCAGGAATGACAGGCGTCCCATGATTTTTCTAGTTACTTTAGCACCAACTCGGCAGAACTGGTTGAATGTCCATGTTTCATCGCTGAACTCAGCAGTGTAGAGCTTACCTACGTTGCAGCAAAGAACAGCAAAAGTACCGAACCAGTCAAACGGAAGTTCTTCTGGGTAGTGGCGCATGGTATCAAGAGTATGCTGGAATACATCCTGCTCTTCACCGGTCTCTTCATTTTTAATCTGAGTACAGCGGGAAAGTGCAGCAATTTCCGGAATAAGACCATGCAGAATCATGGAGTCGAACATAAGTTCAACAAAGCGCCACATGTTTTCTGCTTCAACCTTACGCCATTCTTCCATAATGCTATGGGAAGGAACGTAATCAAGAATACGGGAAGTACCTTTCACAATAGCAATCCAAGTATTCTGCTCGATTGGAAGATCGTAGTTTGCAGCAAAACGTAACGCACGAATACCCAACAGGTAGTTACGACGGAGTGTTTCATCAGGAATACCTGTGAACTTCACAACGCCGGAAGAAATGTCTTCGAAACCTTCGTACATTTCTGAACCCGGAACGTATGGGCAAGCATACTGGGTAGGAATACTACCGAATTTCTCTTCCATGCGTTTAAGCAGGTGCGGAGTAATACGGGCAATGCTTTCTTCTGGGTGAGACGCGTCTTCTACATCTGTAGGATAAAAACGGTAGGTAACATCTGCTTCTTTCAGTAGAGCAATAACTCCGCGTTCAGATCCTTCAGAAACATTAGGGAACATGCGCTGGATTTCATCGAACGGGGCTTCACATGCAATATCCAACTCAGTTTCGTTTGCACCTTCAAGAAGTTCGCGCTGAAGCTGAGCGTTAACAACATACGCATCAAAGCCGTTACGCATAATAGTCTTACAAATGCCAACGGCATCTTTAAAAGGCTGAGTCATTCATCCTCCAATTGCAGAACCGGTAATAAACCGGACCGCATAGTCTCAATATGATATGCTATCGTTAGAACATAGCGTTTTGATATTCTAATAAGTCAACTTGCATTGTGAAATATAACACATGCTCAATAGACACGCAAATAACCATTGGCACTCTTTAAGTGACAATATGTCTTCGATACTGGTAATTACGAATGACCTGTTTGTACAGTGAAGTGTTGCCACTTTTCGTCTTTTTTCTAATTCCCTTGCTGCACTCTTTGCAAAAAGCAAAATTTTACCGAGAAAGATGCAGTTTTGCTACTTTTTCAAAGGCATCCGTTAACATTGCAATGTGCCTTGTCTGCAAGTTCCAGCAGTGCCAGTAAAGTCTTACTGTCACAGAGTAGTCACCGACAATAGGTATCAACTGTTCGCTATTAAGCTCTTCCTCAATCTGCAAACTCGGGATCATTCCATAACCAAGACCTTTCTTGCACATGTCTACAAACATATGGGAGTCCGGCACATAGTGTGTTGGAAATTCGCCAGCACGAATGCCGTATCGGCTCAACATCTCGTTGTTCATTTCATCTGTGCGATCATATGTAAGGATAGGAGCTGCCCGTACAGCATCCGAAGTAAATCCTTCAGGAAACCATTTAGCAGCAAACTCCGGTGTCGCACAGCACACATAGATCATTTTCCCAAGGTATACAGTTTTACATCCCTGCATAGGTCCGGGTTGAGAGCTGACACACCCTACCACTTCCCCGTTTTTAAGCATATCATGTGTTTTGTCCTGATCGCCCAAACGAATATCTACAAGAATATTTGTAGTGGTCAAAAGCTCCTGCAACGTGTCTGGAATCCAAGTTGCCAAACTGTCAGCATTAATCCCCACTGGAACGGTAATATAGTCCTCAGCAGTTTTGCCTAACGTGTCCTCAAACAGATCCTGCTCCATCAGGTTCACCTGTTTATAATGTCCGAGCAGTTTCTGCCCCATGGCTGTCGGCTGCACTGGGGTTGAACGCACAATAAGCATTGCGCCGATCCTGTCCTCAAGCAACCGGATACGCTGAGAAACTGCCGACTGAGTGATATGCAGAACGGACGCCGCTTTTTCAAAACCACCATTTTCTACTACGGCGGCAAAGGCTTCGAGCTGTTTGTAATCGATCATGCCTCTATATTAGCAAAACTTATGCAACATCAAAACAATGAATTTCACTTCTAGAAAATTTTCTTCTACATAAGTGTTCGCAAACAAGTTCCAGATGTGATGGCGGGGTGTTGAGCGTATCCCGCCGTTACAGCGCTCACTGAACTTCCCATGTGTCTGCTGAAGGGACGCCTTCTGCATTGACCGAAAATAACAGATTATATTGCTTACAATGCAGTCAAGGATTGGGAAAAAACTATGCTCGCTCCATTTTTTCAAGGATTTGGTACTTGCGGTGGATTAATTATGGCAATCGGGGCGCAGAATGCTTTTCTGCTCTCGCAGAGTGTCCGGAAAAACCACCACCTTACTATCGCGCTCATGTGCATCATGGCCGACATGCTCCTCATCGGGCTCGGCGTTTTCAGTGTAGGACGAATTGTCGCCTCTTCACCTGAAATAAAAGTTTTTGCCACCTTTTTCGGGGCAGCGTTTTTACTCTGGTACGGCTTCTGTGCGTTCAGATCTGCATGTAAACCGGGAGTACTGACAACTTCATCTGATGCAACTCGTTCTTTGCGAAGTGTTGTTCTTACAACACTGGCAGTTACCTTTTTAAATCCGCATACCTATTTGGACACAGTCGTTCTTATGGGGTCACTAGGCGGACAATTCATAGGTAACGGTAAAATTTATTTCTGGATCGGTGGCGTTTGCGCCTCCGCAATCTGGTTCGGCGCACTCGCTTTCGGAGGTCAGGCTCTTGCACCTTTATTCCGCAAACCTTCTTCATGGCGAATCCTTGATGGCACAGTGTGCGCAGTCATGTGGCTCATAGCCGCAGGGCTGATTAAACAAGGTATAGCGCTTCTGTAATGCACCCTAAGGACGCTGGTAGCTTTCCCGTACCGGTATTAGACAATACACCGCGTATTCCCTGCGCTCCCAGAAAAAAATTTGTTTAATACACGTCCTATCCCATAATAAATGCCCCTTTTCCCGAAGGGGCATTTATAAAGCACCGCACATCCGTTTGAACTCGGAGAAAAAGAACTTCGTACCTTCCTTTTTCTCCAGGTCCAGACGGATGTTTTTTTCTACTCTGGAAAATGCAATTCCCCCTTTACTATGAAGCAGCCTTGCACCACATAGAGTAACAAGCTACTCTGCTAACTCTATCAGTCACACTTTTGTGACAATATATACGACAAATTCCGGTGCGCCTGCGACCCGTTATCATGTCTCACTCGGACAACCTTTATCAGATTCCGGCGCCTACTTATAGATAGTTTGACTCGAGGTTTCACTATGAAAAAAGATTTCTTCAATGTACTCAGCGTACAAGAGTTCATCGAACAGCTACACGCATTTTCTCCTCTTCCCTCTCATACTGTTCCTTTTGAAACATCGGCTGGGTGCATGCTTGCCGAAGATATTATTGCTCCTGAAGATCTCCCTCTTGCCAGTCGTTCATGTATGGATGGATATGCCATTAATGCTTCCAGCGTATTCGGAGCATCAGAGGCAAACCCCGCCTACCTTGAATCTGTCGGCGATATTGATATTGAAAAACCAGCAAGCTTTACTCTGCAGAGCGGAGAGTGTGCCGGTATAGTCACTGGCGGAATCCTCCCTGAAGGTTCAGACGCTGTTGTGATGGTTGAGCACACAGAATCTTTGGGTGCAGGCACTGTAGAAATCCGTAAGTCTCTTGCTCCGTTCGAAAATGTCATGCTGAAAGGTGAAGACGCCACTACAGGCAATCCTGTACTCACAGCCGGAACAAGAATCCGTCCACAGGAAATCGGTATACTTGCAGCCCTCGGCATTCTGGAAGTTCCTGTAAACAATGCACCGCGTGTAGGAATTATTTCTACAGGTGACGAACTTATTCCAGTTTCTGAAAAACCGGTCGTGGGTCAGGTGCGCGATGTTAACAGCTACACATTGGCAGCATGTGCAAGACAAGCAGGTGCCGCCGCAACGACCTATGGACTGGTTGAAGATAATCTTGAGTCGCTCAAGAATGCTTTAGAAAACGCCCTCAAAGATAATGACGTAGTATTTCTCTCCGGTGGAAGTTCCGTTGGCGTGCGAGATCTTACCGTAGGAGCTATTGAACAAATTGAAGGCGCAGAGCTTATCAACCACGGCGTTGCTATCAGTCCGGGGAAACCTCTCATTCTTGCCAAATGTGGAAACAAAGCTATCTGGGGTTTGCCGGGACAGGTTGCTTCTGCGCAGGTCGTTATGTTTGTCCTCGGTATGCCGTTCCTGCGATACCTCGGCGGCGACGTTCAGGCTTTTGACCAATCCCGCTGGGCGTCAAAACCTGCTGTACTCAGCCGCAACGTTGCCTCTAAACCGGGACGCGAAGATTATGTGCGGGTTTCAGTATCTGAAATAAATGGAAAAACAGTGGCAACACCTGTTCTCGGAAAATCCGGTCTGTTAAAAACAATGTTGCAGGCTGACGGAGTTGCCCGCATTGGCGCAGACAGTGAAGGCATCTACGAAGGCACAACTGTTGACGTACTGTTTTTTTAAATTATAGGAAGCGTCATGCGAATTTTATTCTTCGGTGACATTGTGGGCAAACCGGGCAGACTTGTACTGCGAAAACGCCTTCCTTCTCTAAGAGAAGAACATCAGGCAGACCTTGTTATTGCAAACGGGGAAAATGCCTCTGGCGGCATTGGTCTTTCAGGAGACACAATGCGCGAACTTTTTGGCGCGGGCATAGACATTCTCACTTCCGGCAATCATATCTGGAAGCACAAAGAAATGTACAACCTGCTGAACAACGAACCGCGAATTATCCGACCTGCGAACTATCCGCATGGAGCTCCGGGAAACGGACTGGTAATCCATGAACTGCCAGACGGCAGAAAAATTGCTGTCATGAACCTGCTTGGACGCACGTTTATGGATGACATCGACTGCCCGTTTTCTAAGGCAGACACACTGCTGGCGACTATCCCAAAAGATGTTACGGTTCGAATCATTGATTTTCATGCTGAAGCAACCAGCGAAAAGAAGGCATTATCCTTCTATGTAGACGGAAAAGTTTCAGCAGTTATAGGCACGCACACCCACGTACAAACAGCAGATGCTATGATTCTGCAAAAAGGTACGGGCTATATTACTGATGCCGGAATGTGCGGTGTCGAAGAATCCTGCCTCGGTATGGATCCCAAAGTCATTATTGACCGATTTATGACCGGCCTGCCTCAGCGCTTTAAAATTGCAAAAGGCACTGCTCATATCAACGGACTCTTCATGGACGTGAATGAAGAAACCGGTCTGTGTGATGATATCCGCTTAATTCGGGAATAGCCTCACTTTTTGACAAAATCGTACAATTTGACAATTCACCAATTCTTTGTAACAGACACCAAGTTACAACATATTTTTTTGTAAAAGAGAGAATTATGGATATTCAAAAACAGCTCGAAATCATTCAGCGCGGCTGTGCTGAGCTTATTGATGCCGATGAGCTTAAGAAAAAGCTCGAAAAAGGCAAACCGCTGCGCGTAAAAATGGGTTTCGACCCTACTGCTCCGGATCTGCACCTTGGTCATAGTGTTGCAATCCACAAGCTGCGTCATTTTCAGGAACTCGGTCACACTGTCATATTCCTTATCGGTGACTTCACCGGTATGATCGGTGACCCTTCCGGTCGTTCCGACACCCGTCCTCCACTTACCCGTGAAGACGTTCTCGCTAACGCGGAAACATATAAAGAACAGGTATTCAAGATCCTCGATCCTGAAAAAACCGAAGTTCGCTTCAACTCTGAGTGGTTCGACAAATTCGGTGCGGCAGACTTCATCCGTCTTGCATCCCGCTATACAGTAGCACGTATGCTTGAACGTAACGATTTTGAGCAGCGCTATAAGGGGAACACCCCTATTGCTATCCATGAATTCTTGTATCCACTCGTTCAGGGTTACGACTCCGTAGCACTTGAAGCAGACATTGAACTTGGCGGCACTGACCAGAAGTTCAACCTGCTGATGGGTCGTACACTTCAGGGACAGGAAGGTCAGGACCCGCAATGCATCATGACCATGCCTATCCTCGAAGGTCTTGACGGCGTACGCAAAATGTCCAAGTCCTACGGCAACTACGTGGGTATCGACGAAGCTCCTGCCGATATGTTCGGCAAACTTATGTCCATCTCCGACGAACTCATGTGGCGCTACTACGAACTTATTTCTCTCAAGTCTCTTGAAGAAATTGCTGACCTCAAAGCTAAAGTGGAATCCGGTGAACTTCACCCGAAAACCGCTAAAGAAGAGTTGGCAGAAGATATCGTAAAACAGTACCACGGTGCAGAAGAAGCTGCTAAAGCTCGCACTGGATTTAACTCTGTTTTCGCAAAAGGCCAGCTTCCGGACGATATGCCGGAACACACTTGTGAATCCGGTGACGCTTCTATGCCTCCTGTATTCCTTACAGATGCAAAGCTCACAAAATCCCGCGGCGAAGCACGTCGTCTCATGAAGCAGGGGGCTCTCTCTATTGATGGAGAAAAATGCACTGCTGAAGACGCACTCGCAGCCGGTGAATACGTCATTAAGCTTGGTAAAAAACGTTTCCTCAAATTATTTGTGAAGTAACGACCAGCTACCATTGATATATAAAGCCTCGCAGAATTTTCTGCGGGGCTTTTTTTGTTTTCAGCCATATTATGTATTGTAAAACACAAAAAATGAGCCTAGGGGTGAACTATATTTTTTCTTATAAAACAGCATATTATGTTGCAAAAATTCAACACGGGGTTCCAACAAGGAGACACCAATGTTTGTAGGGGAAATAGCAGCACTCGGCACAGCGTGCCTTTGGGGGCTTTCTACTTACATGCATACAAATGCTGCAAAACTCATCGGGGCATGGCCACTCACTTTATGCCGCACCCCCCTTGTACTGTTCTACAACATTTGCATTGCGCTTATTATCGGAACGGAATGGGTATTCCCGAGCCAGTCAGTCGGCTGGATTCTGCTTTCAGGCGTTCTCGGACTCGGGGTAGCCGACACCTTGTTCTATGAAGGCTGCACTCGTATCGGCGCTCGCACAGGTTCGATTCTGTGGCAAATGACACCATGTGTCACGGCAGTCATTGCATTCTTTGCATTAGGAGAGTCACTCACTCTTATTAACATTGCCGGAATGCTAATCATCATCGGTTCAGTAATATCTATCACCCTAAAGGAAGATGAACAGAGCGACACCGAGGTAGACCCCAAAGAATGGCGATATGGCTTCAAACTCGTTCTCGTATCCGTTCTTGCACTAGGCTTATCTCACGTATGTATCCGAAAAGGACTTTCATACGGACTTGATCCGTTAATGGGCAGTATTCTCCGAATCGCAGCAGCAGCAAGTTGTGCATGGATAGCTGCCGGCGTTCTTGGCTACCACCACAAGATAATGGAACGAAAAGCAAACATGGCCAAAGCCATGAAAATTGTGTTCGTCGCAAGTTTTGTGGGAACAACATTGGGTAACTGGGTTGCCCTCTTCTCCATGAAATATGCAAAAGCAGGCATTGCAGCATCACTTATCAGTCTTACCCCACTCGCTATTATTATGATCACAGCAGTGCATGAAAAGAAAACCCCGTCATGGCGTGTCATTGCCAGTGTTTTAACAGCCTGCGGTGGCTCTGCCCTTCTCTTCATCTAACAGGAAAATTTCACAACAAAAAAAGGCTTATCGTTTGATAAGCCTTTTTTTATTTATTCACTAAACATCCGGCTTCACATGCCAGATTCCGTCTATGTATTCCTGTACGGCTCGATCACTGGAGAAGAAGCCCATACCCGCTGTATTCATTATGGATTTTTTAATCCATAGATCACGATCCACATATTCATGAGCAATTCGCTTATGCGTTTCAACATATGCCCGATAATCAGCCAGTACCATAAACCGGTCTCCACCGCTTAATAGGGAGTTGAATATCCCGCTAAATGCCGTAGGGTTCCCCGGAGTAAACTGGTCTGAATTAATCATATCGAGCACTTCTCGAAGTTCACTGTCATTTTTATAAATATCCCACGGGTCATACCCGCGCTTCTTCATATCAAGAACTTCCTGCTCACACAGACCAAACAGATAAATATTTGGATCACCGACCCGCTCGCCAATCTCAATGTTCGCACCGTCTCTCGTACCAATAGTCAGCGCACCGTTCAAAGCAAATTTCATATTTCCTGTTCCGGACGCTTCATACCCTGCCGTGGATATCTGCTCGGAAACATCTGTAGCTGGAACAAGTAACTGCGCCAATGAAACATTGTAATTCGCGAGGAAAACTACCTTCAAGAAATTACGGGTATTCGGGTCAGAATTTATCCGGCGGGCAACAGCATTAATCAAATAGATTATATCTTTTGCCATCCAGTAACTCGGCGCAGCCTTTCCGCCAAAGATAAAAGTTCTCGGCTGCATTTTAACTTCCGGATTCTTTCTGATGCTGTTGTACAGGGTGATCACATGCAGAATATTCAGCAACTGCCGCTTGTATTCATGGAAACGTTTCACCTGAACATCAAAGATGCTATGTGGGTTCACCGTAATTCCATTCATTTTCTCTATGTAATCAGCAAGACGTTTCTTATTTGTCAAACGGCACTGTTCCCAATCATGCCTAAATTCATCAACGTCCGCCAACTCCCGAAGATGTTCAACTTGATTTAAATCTGTAACCCAGCCACATCCAAGATGTTCACTCAACAACCACGACAACGAAACATTGCACTGTCGTAGCCATCGGCGAGGAGTCACTCCATTTGTTTTGTTATTGAACCGTTCAGGGAAAATCCGAATAAAGTCATGGAACACACGATCCCGAAGAATCTGTGTATGCAATGCGGATACGCCGTTAATACTAAAGCTACCAACAATTGCCAGATGACTCATACGAACTTTCGGTTCAGGATCATCTGAAATAAGCGAAACTCTTGAAGGCAACTCCGGCTCATCACGGAAATGAAGACGTACCCCTTCAAGAAATCTCCGGTTAATCTCATAAATAATCTGCATATGTCGCGGAAGCAGTTTCTCCATAAGACTCACTGTCCACGTTTCTAAAGCTTCAGGCAAAATCGTGTGGTTGGTATAGGCAAAAAGCTTTTGGCAAATACACCATGCTTCTTCCCACCCCAGCAATTCTTCATCGACAAGCACACGCATTAGCTCTGGAATTGCAATTGCCGGATGCGTTTCATTCAACTGCACAACATTCTTTTCTGACAGCTGATCCCAAGGTTTATTTAGCTTTTTAAAACGACGGATAAGATCCCGCATTGTTGCTGCAACAAAGAAGTACTGCTGTTTCAGACGCAACGTTTTACCTTCCGGAGCGTCATCACTCGGATAGAGTACCATCGAAATGTTTTCGTCTGAAATCTTCTCTTGTACTGAACCGATATAATCACCGGCATTGAACGAGCTCAAAACAAATTCTTTATGCGGACGAGCTTCCCATAAACGAATGCAGTTTACATGGCCATTCCGATATCCGGGAACAAAAACATCATTCGCCATTGCCATAACAAGGTCACCGCCGCGCCAGTCGTGACGCAGAATCCCGTCATCATCCAGCCACTCATGAACCTTACCGTAAAAACGGATCGGATATTGCCCATACGGACGAGGAATAAGCCAGTGGTTCCCTTCATGCAGCCAGTTATCCGGCTGTTCCACCTGATGTCCATTTCGGATTTCTTGTCTGAACAAACCATACGAATAACGAATCCCATACCCGTATGCTGGCAAACCTAATGTTGCCATTGAGTCCATATAGCATGAAGCAAGCCGACCCAGCCCGCCATTACCAAGCCCCGGTTCACATTCTTGATCTATGATTTCGTCAAGAGAGAACCCCTGTTCCCGTAAAAATTCATGGGCTTCATTTTCAAGTCCAAGAGCAAGCAAGTTACTGCGAAGAAACTTACCGGGTAAAAACTCCAGTGAAAGATAATAAAGCCTCTTGTCATCGTTCGTATAATACTGGCGCTGAAGCGTTGCCCACTTTTCCAGCATGCGATCACGCACAGCAAGTACCAACCCCCAATAACATTTATGTTTTGAAGGATGTGTGTTGTCCCGTCCTAATGAATACAATATATGCCACAGCGCATCTTCACCCAGCGCAGAATTACGCGCTTCCGGAGCACTGGATTCATCAAGCGGCTTATCAAGTAAGTGTAGATAATCTTTTACATCTTTCGACATGAGATCCCCGTCCTTATCTGTCCGCAGCAGTAAAAAGCTGCATTGTTGTGCTAACGTAGTATGATACGAGGATGCCTACTGTGCAGACATGATAAAGGTCATTCGGCAACTCAGCTTTTGTAGTTCAAACTTTTCATTTGCGGGAGCGCATCCTTTCTTATACTACCATGACCATCAGAACATAATGTCGAACTATAGAGGATTTCCATGACCACGCCCCATAACGATACAAACGAACAAAACACTAATGCAGAAACCGAGCAGGCTTCATTTGATCAATTTTCTTTTGATCAGCGAATCCGCTCTGGGTTAGCAGCAGCTAAATTCACGACGCCTACTCCGGTGCAACAGTCCGTTATTCCAATTCTTCTGGAACGGCGAGACACCATTGCACTCGCTAACACAGGTACCGGAAAAACTGCTGCGTTCCTGCTTCCGCTTCTCCAACACCTTGCTTCAGAGGATGCATTAAAGCGTGGTCCAGTTCGTGCACTTATCCTCGCCCCGACCCGCGAGCTTGCGTTACAGATTCAAAAAAGCTGCATCGCACTTGGACAACAAACAGGGTACCGATGCGGGGCAATCTACGGCGGTGCCGGTGCTGCTCCACAAAAAAAAGCCGCCAAGGCATCTACTATTATTGTAGCAACACCGGGACGACTGCTTGACTTTATGGATCAAAAAGAAATCCGTTTAGGCGGTGTGGATACTCTCATCATCGATGAGGCTGACCGCATGTTCGACCTCGGCTTTTTGCCGGATATTCAGAAAATTTTAGATCGCGTTCCATCCAAGAGAACAACAGCGTTCTTCTCTGCAACCATGCCTAAACCGATTGAACAGTTGGCATGCACCTATACAAAAGATCCTAAAGTAATCGATGTGCGTACTGAAGAAGCAAAGCCGGACATTTCTCATGAACTGTTTACTGTTCCACCGCATCTCAAAAAGAAACTGCTGCTATCTCTTATGCCGCTGCTTCTTAATGATTCAGACAGCCTTGTCAGCAAGCAGAAGCGTGCAGAGCATAGCCCGCATTCAAAAGCTGACGGCGGCATCATTATCTTTGCAAACACAAAAGAAACATGCCGCGCTCTTGAGCGCACATTAGCAAGCAAGTTTGGAGAAGTTGCCGCACTGCACAGTGACCTCTCACAGTCAAAACGCAATAAAATGCTTGAAAAAATGCAAACCGGTGAAGCAAGAATTCTCGTTGCAACAGACCTTGTTGCCCGAGGTATTGATCTTGATCACATCACGCATATTATCCAGTATGACACACCGGACAGTCCGGATAAGTACATTCACCGTGTAGGACGCACCGCTCGTGCTTACCGGAAAGGGACAGCAATCACATTGCTCGGTGAAAAAGAGCTCATGCGCATGCTTCAAATGGAACAGGAAATCGGTAAATCGTTTGCCATGCGAAAGCTCGGCAACTTCAATTACAACGAGCCTTCCGGTAACAACAAAAACGATAGCCGCAATGATTCCAGAGGCAAGCCGTCCTTTAAACGCAAACCTCAAGGTAAAAAACCGAACGGCAAAAAATCTGGCGGGAATGCAGGTTCTCGGGGTGCAAAACCTCGTCGCAAGCGTTAGGTCTTTTAAAGACAAAATCTTCAAAAAAGCTCTTTTACCAACAAGATCACAGCCATTTCCAGCTGCGTTCAAAAGTCAAACTAATAGAGCTTTTCAATACAGAGGGTTACGAGCGCTTCTTCTAAGAAAATGCTTCCTCCCTTCACGATAAATCGAACTAATAAAAAAGGGTTGTCCTACATCAGTAGGACAACCCTTTTTCCAATCATAATTAGCAAGATGCTTCGAGTGTTAGCCTCGCAAGAAAAGTCCTTCCGCAAAGTGTTCACTTTCACATCGAATGAATCCGAACATACCCGGATGAACGACGTCAACATCTTCACCGCGATGGTTTTCAAGCTGGAAACTTCCCACCGGCAAAACAGGACGTTTAAGACCGGGAACCATAATCTGTACCGGCCTGTCAGCTCTGAAAGGTGAGCGCACGGCAATCTGCCACTTACTGTCATTTTCTTTCTGAACTAATTTAGCAACAATCGGAGTACAGTCTTTTTTCGGTAACGGAGGTACAGACTTTCTGTGTCCCTTTGGCAGGAAGAAGCCCGTGCTTAAATTTCTGGAAGCAGTGTTCTGCAATTCCCGAATGTACTCGTCATAACGGAACTGTCCGGTTGCCACATCGTTGATAGCAGTTCTGTAAACATCCACTACGTGTGCCACGTAGCTTGGAGTTTTCATGCGTCCTTCAATTTTCAATGAAGCAACATTGTTCTGGTAGAACCAACGCATGTATTTGACGAGGCACAAGTCTTCAGGTGCCCAGAAGGCACTATGGGGACCTTCATGGGTTACATCCCATGTAGGACCTTCACGCATCCCTTCTTCCACTGTCAGACGCATATCCTGAACAGTCAGCCCCTTGTACTCAAAGCGACAAGGGTGTGTACATTCACCAAGGTTGGCAGGACGCTGACTCATCCAAGATGAGAGCAGACAGCGACCGGATAATGCAAGACACATTGCTCCATGTACAAAAACTTCAAATTCCATATCCGGATATGCCTTGGTCAATTTGCTGATCGCATGAGCACCAAGTTCACGGGCAACATTTACACGTTCAATACCCAGATCATGCCAGAACCCGACAGCCTCGCTGTTGGAGGTGTTTGCCTGCGTGCTTAAATGGATAGATTTATTCGGCGCAATGCGGCGCGCCATACGAAGCACACCCGGATCGGCAATAATCAACCCGTCAACACTGGATTCAGCAAGATGCTCCAACGATTCCTGAACACCGGCAAGATGCGGTTCATGTGGCAAAATGTTCAGCGTATAGTAAATAGAAGCATCTTTTGCATGCGCTTTTGCGCAGGCAACTTCCAACTCTTCCCAGTCAAAACCGCCTGAGCTTGCGCGAAGGCTATGTTTTTTTCCACCAAGATAACAAGCATCCGCACCATACAGCAGTGCGGAGTCGAGTCTGTCCATATCACCTGCCGGACAAAGCAGTTCTGGCAATTTTTTTGTCATAATATTTTCAACTAAACAGGAAGCCCCTGCTTACGGCGTAGTTCTTTTAAATTATCAAGCACACTGTGCGGCACGTACAATCCACCCTTACCGCGACCGAGCGCAATATTAGGCTTCACCGCGCCGTGATAGTCCGAACCGCCGGTGAGTGCAAGTCCGTGTACGGAAGCCAGCTCCACAACTAGCCGTGTAGAAGCATCTCCATGTTCACTATGATAGGCTTCCAATGCATCCAGACCGTGCGGTTTCAACGTAGCAATCATATCATTCAGATATTCTTCTGACTGACCATGAATACACATATGCGCCCATGAAACGGTGGCTCCTTCCTCTTTCAAAAGCTTCACTCCATCCACTGGGCTAAGAACTTTCTTAGGAGCATATGCTTTGCCGCCGTCACATAACATGTCTTCAAAAACTTTTTTTACGCTTTTAAAATATTTTTTGTTTACCAGCACCTGAGCAATGTGTGGACGGCCAACAGAGCCGTCACCGGCAGCCTGCAAAACCTCTTCATATGTGATGTCCATACCGAGAGCTTGGAGCTTTTCAACAATTATCTTGTTACGCTCAGAACGGTAACTGCGAAGCTCACTCATAATCTTTTGAAGCCTTGGAGCCTTGGGATCAAGCCACAACCCAAGTAAGTGAATTTCTCCGAAATCTGTTTTTACACCGAGTTCACATCCCGAAATAACCTCAACCCCGAGCTCTTTGCCCGTCTCCATTGCCTCTTCAACACCTGCAACAGTATCGTGATCCGTTAAAGCAAGTGTGGTCACATTACTTTTTTTAGCAAGCTTTACCAGTTCCTCAGGAGAATCGCTTCCGTCGGAGGCTGTAGAATGTGTATGTAAATCAATAAATGTCCGCGCCATAATTCCTTCCATATAGAGAACTATGTAATAGTGTCTGTAGTTGTTTCTTTCATCATCACAAATACGCCCGCGATTTGCGGGTTGTCAAATGGCGAATGGGTTACAGTACGTATCATGGTAAATTTGTTTGTACTTATTTTCTTTTTTTAGAAAATTATACTACGCCGCTTCCTGTTGCTGTGCGTACAGTAACTGCGTATACTACCCAACCTGCACACTAGGTGTGTATATTTTTTTCAAGGAGTCGCACTGTGACTGTACAAGCTGATTTACTGAAAATTCTTGCCTGCCCAAAATGTAAGAATTCCCTCAAACTCACTGATGATAAAGACGGACTTTCCTGCTCAAAATGCAACGTTGTGTATCCAATTCGCGAAGAAATTCCCGTTATGCTCGTTGAAGAAGCTATTGCTCAGGAAGCATGGGACAACGGCACACGCGACGCTCGTAAATAATGTTATTCCCGCTTACAGTGTAATACACACGCCGTAGTTGCCAATCTTGACGGATTGCTGTCTCTGCTTATGATACATCTGAAAGGAGAGCCGGATTATGGTTATCAATTATGGATCGTTTTACGACTTCCCTCATCTGTTTGATAAACTGATGAATGACTTGCACGACCCGCAACCAACTGCATCCCGACGCGCTACGTTTCCCCCGCTCTATATCAGCGAAGACGAAACAAATGTATTTGTTAGGGCTTTGGTTCCAGGTGCAGCAATGGAAGACATTGAGTTGATTATTGAAGACAACACACTTGTCATCAAAGGTGAACTGAAACCAATTCAGGGAAAATACTACCAGCAGGAAAGACCCACAGGCTCTTTTCAACGGTTGGTAAAAATCAACGTCCCAATCCATAAAGACGGTATCACCGCCACCATGAAATCCGGCATGCTGTTTGTTCAGCTCCCTAAATCCACGGCAATGAAGCCGCGTACAATCCATATTCAACCAAGGTAGTAGCTATGCAGCAGATGCCTAACAGAATTGGAAAAAGACCACGGGTACAACCTCCGGCAGATTTTGTTGAACGTGAAGACGGGTTCTACCTCTACCTCGATATGCCGGGAGTAGAAAAAGAAAAGCTTATACTGGATATTGAAGATGACAAACTTTCAGTACAGGCAAAATCCAACTTCGGCCTCGTTGCCGGAGAACGCGTACACTCTATGGAATTCGGGGAAGTGGAGTACTGCGCGCGTTTTGAAGTAAGCGAGCTGGTTGATAAAGAAAAAGTAAGCGCCAAATTTGAGAACGGCGTGCTCACCATATACCTCCCTAAGAGGAAAGAAGTACCGCCCAAGCGCATTCGAATAGACGTTCTCTAACCTTTTACAGACACACTACTTAATGAAAATTTTATTTATCTCAGATTTGCACGGTTCATACGACCGTGCAAAAACTGTTTTGGACAAGGCAGAAACTATTACCCCAGACTGCATCGTATTGCTTGGAGACTTACTCTACCATGGCCCCCGCAACCCGCTGCCAATTGGGCACGATCCCAAAGCAACTGTTATTCTGCTCAATAGCTACAAAGAAAAAATTATTGCAGTACGCGGTAACTGCGATGCTGAAGTAGATCAGATGGTTCTGGACTTCCCAATTATGTCTGATTTCTCGTGGTTAATTGCCGACGGGCGACGTATTTTCCTCACCCACGGTCACCTGTGGAATCCGGAAAACATGCCTCCACTGTGCGCCGGTGACACCTTTGTGTACGGACACGTTCACCGTCCGAAAGCATACACCAATGAAGACGGCATTCATATCTGGAACCCGGGCTCCTGCTCTCTGCCAAAACAGAGTGACCGCCCTACCTACGCTGTGTACGAAGATAATACCTTCCGCGTTTTCGAATTAGACGACACCTGTATCCTTGAACAAACGTTGTAGGGGAGCACATGCACGCTGCTGAATCTTTCTCCGCGCCGATAACGTTGCGCGGTAGAACCATCCAGAACCGCCTGTGCCTTGCCCCCATGGCAGGCTTAGGACACATAGCCTACCGAGCTATTGCGGCACACTACGGGGGATACGGATTACTGTTTACCGGCATGTGCAGTGCACGTGCTGTGCCTACAGAAAACCGCCATAAATCCCCAGTGTTCAACTGGCAGGATGAAGAACTGCCGACCCTTGTCTGCCAACTTTTTGGAGCAGCCCCTGACGACATGGCTGCCGCTGCGGAGCGAATTCAAGAAGAAAACTTTTTTGGTGTAGACATCAACATGGGATGCTCCGTTTCTCCCATCGTTGATAGGCAATGCGGCGCAGACCTTATGCGTGATGTAGACCGTGCTTGCGAAATGGTTGAAAAAGTACGTAAGACTCTTGATATCCCACTGTTCGTTAAATTCAGAACCGGTTGGCAGAACGAACCGGAACCAGCTGTTGCCTTTGCAAAAATGCTGGAACAAGCCGGAGCTGATGCACTGACATTCCACCCGCGTGTTGCACCGGACAGACGTACAAAACGTCCCCGTATCAACGATATTGCATTGGTAAAAGAGGCTGTATCCATTCCGGTTTTTGGAAACGGAGACGTATGGGATGCCGCTTCCGCCGAAGCAATGGTCAACCGTACAGGCTGCGACGGACTTGCCATTGGACGTGCAGCCATATCCAAACCGTGGATGTTTGCAGAACTGACAGAAGGCTTTATCCCGACACCGGAAACGTACAAGGAAACACTCTTTATGTTTCTGGATCAAATTGAAAAATGGTACGACCCGACACGGGCAATTAAGCTGTATAAAAAGTACTGCATGTATTTTGCTGCAAACTTCCTCTACGGAAACAAGCTGTTTGGGCAACTTATCGCAGGTGACTCTATGGAAAAGATGCGCGAAAACGCAGAACGCTGCTTCGGCGACCGGATTCCGCAGGTTTCTAAAAGCCTCAATGCTCTCATGATGAACCGATAGCCAGCCGTCTTACCTATCTAGAGCCCCTCACAAAAAACTGTGCCTACTCTGGAAGCATTCCGCTTTTATTCTTGAATTTTCTCAAACTTCCAGACAGCACCATTCGCCCAAATACGCTCTTCTAATTCAATAAAAAAAGGCTGTTCTGAATATTCAGGACAGCCTTTTTACTATCTACATAACTAAGTGCCATTTGCTGCAACGATACCGCACTTCGTAAAGAAAACACCATCAATGCACCAGCGGTAAAATTCGCAACTTTACAAAAGACACACTTACTCCGAGAGGACAACTCCTAAACAACGTAAGGAACCTGTGTTCTTTCAGAGAGAAAAGGTGAAAAACGCGCCTGTCCGTCGAAGACAGACACAAATTACCTGATACCGCATCCACCGCAACGAATAGATTTGGCGTGCAAACGTGACTGAATATACCGTGCAAGTGCTGCTACGGCTCTATCTGCGGTCTGGAAAACCGGCACTCCTGCTTCATTCAACGCTTCACGCATCGGCTCAAACAACGCACCACCATCAGATGCACATACAAGCGGCTTATCTGATTGCTTCGCAAGCTCCAACGCACGAGATAAGATACTTTTTTCATTATGCATGCTGAACGGATCACCTTTTTCTGTATCCAAAGACTGCATCATCGGACTCAACGGTGTCAGAGCAAGAACGACCGCATCAACCGTCGGTTCATTAAGCATGATGTCTGCAACTTCTACATGCAATTCATCATCACCTGCCGGAGTTACATCCATAGGGTTAGAAATAGAAACAAGTGATTCTAGACGCTTTTCTTTAAGCAACGCACGGAATTTATTCGACGCTTTATCAGAGAACGGTGCCAGCTTCATTGTGAACGTGCCAACATCAATGCTGTCTGCCATGCTCACAGCTTCAAAGCCTGCACCACTGATAGCACCAATACGATTGCCTTCCACTTTTTTGCCATGCAATGTTTCAGCAAGCATGAAGAGGTCTTGGAATTGCTCAACGGTCTGCGCAACCACAGCACCAGCCTGCCGCACACAACTTTCAGCAACCATATAATCGCCAGCCAACGAGGCAGTGTGCCCGCTTGTTGCAGACTTTCCTTCAGGCGTACGGCCTGCTTTATAGAAGACAACCTCTTTTCCAGCCATTACAGCTTCGCGAACAGAACGGCAGAATGCCAATCCGTCAAGATCATTAAACCCTTCCGCGTATACTGCAATCACGTCTACATTATCATCATCTTTCAGATAGGTAACCATATCGCCAAGAGTCAAATCAGTCTGGTTCCCCATAGAAATCATATAGTTCGGAGAAAGGTGAGGATATCTGCTGAGCCCAAAGAGCATAAATGCACCGCTCTGGCTCACTAACGCTGCACGACGAGGTGTTCCCAAACCGTTACGCGGGAATTTGTTCTCAGGGATAAACCACGTATTGTAGCCACCCGGACGAGAAACAATGCCCATGCAGTTTGCTCCAATGAAAACTGGGCCACCGTCACTGATCTCATGCGCCTTGTTAATCTCAGCAATTACCTGCTGCGCTCGTTCCTGACTGTCTTCAGTCTCTCCAAGACCACCAGCAATGAGCATTACACTGTTTGCTGCGTCCTTTTGAATAACATCGTCCACAACAGCAGGAATATGCTTTGCAGGAACAGCCACAACAAGCATATCAAGCTTGCCGTCTGTATTCACAGAAGGAATGCAACGTACCCCGTCAATTTCGTCACAGCCGTCACGGATGATGCGCACTTGCTCTTTCGGGAATCCTTCAGCAAGTACGTTACGCAGGATAATACGTCCGAAATTTTCGCGGGAAGCAGAGACGCCTATAATACCGATTGTTTCTGGGTGCAGAAGATTCTTAATTTTCGCTACGGGACGCGGCGTCACCCCTTTTTCCGGTAGAGAAAAACGGCAAAGCCCATCCAGCGGAACCATCAGAAAATCGGTGAATGCAAACGGGTTAATCTCAAACTCATCAATGATGAACGGTGCATCCGGATTTGTCGGAGAATAATAGTTCGCTAACAAAATACAAGCATCAAAGCATTCAAGAAGCTGGTCGTCAGAAACTATACGCTCCTGACCGCGAGTACGCCCCGCAAGCTTTTCAAAAGAAATAGTCTGGCGGAAATGGCTGAAGAAGGTTTCGCCATCTGTCAATTTTGTTGACGCCGCCACAATTGCCTGATTCTTTTTGAATCGCTCTGCATACAGCTCTGCATCGGTACCGCCAAGGCCGGCACTGAGTACCATACCAAACTCACGGGTGCGACGGATACCCACAATCAGTTCATTGCCGAATGCATCAGAATCCGGCGGCATGAACTGCACCATCAATACGCCTTTCAGATCCAACGCAATAGCTTCTTCAAGTGCCGTGTCGGAAAGCCCCGCATACTCAGCAGGAGCCGCTTCAGGATGACGCTCAATCCATCGGGCGTACTTTTCAGGTACTTCATACATCATACGACGCCATGCAGAACGAATTTTACTTGGCTCGCGCTCTACAATACGCACCCCGCCAACTTCTGTCTTATGAACAATTGTCGGAGATACAATCTTTAATACAACTTTCTTGCCGGGAATACTCATAAGCTCGTCATCAGACGGACGGGTTCCCCGTGGAATCAATTTAACCTGTGGCGGTGTTTCTGATCCGATACTCTCCATCACACGATATACTTCGTGCTCATACAAAGAGGTTCGACCTTCACTATGTGCCTGTGAAAAGATTTCAGTAATCGCGTCAAAATTAATCTGAGCTGTAGTTTTCGCGTGCGAAAAGGCGTCGTAATTCTGCATTATGTTTCATCCACAAATTTTGGCTGCGCTCTGTAACCCATCTGCACAGAAATTTCTGATGCAACGTCTAAGAGCCGGTTTGCAAACCCAACTATATCTGTTTCCGGACCAATAATATCACTTGTGCCGCTTACGCTAATAGCACCGATAACGTTTCCTTCTGCACCGAAAACCGGTGCACCGATGGTATTAAGGTGAATAAGAGTTTCACCGAAGACCAAAGAATATCCCCTTTCACGAGTCGCACTAATTTCTTCATGCAATTCGATAGGATCGGTTAATGTTTTCGGGGTATATGGAAGCAACTGGACTGTAGCAAGGTGCTCCACAAGCTCTCGCATAGGAAGCTGAGAAAGAATAGCCCTGCCCATCCCCGTACAATAAGCGGGAACGGTTGGACCAATATATGATGACGGGTGCCATTCCTGATGATCGGTACTTAACGTTGTTAAAATAGCATTATGGTACATCACACCGACCCTGCCAATAGTATCAGAGTGCTGAGCAAGGTAGGTAACGGGGGTGGCAGACTTACGATTCAGCTCATATGTTGCAGACTGCAATGAACCGAGTTCCATAAGCTTCAAACCTAATTTATATTCTTTAGTCGCAGCATCCTGCGACAAATAATCATTATTAGCCAAGGCTTTTACAATGCCATGTGTAGTGCCGATAGCAAGATCAAGTGTCTTTGCAATATCACTCACACGCCAGCTTGGACGTTCAAATGTAAACAAACCCAAAACGCGGGTTGCTCTTTCAATAGATTGTTGGGACATAGCCTCTTCCTCGACATTATCGAATTGTTTTCGAAAAAGTATACATTCCTTCAAACTGCTGTCAACGAAACTGCATTAGATGAAACATAAGAACAAAATTCGACCAAAGACAATAACTCAGAGAATATCTTGCCTTTTTTGTAAACATGGTTCACTAACACGAACGGCATTGAAAAACTGTTTTTTGCGTTCATAAAAATACCATTCAAAAACTGTTGTATTGAAATAAATGAATTATACTAGTCTGCATTCTCTACAGTAGCATAAATTTAACATTGTTATACAACTGATTTTCGAAAACAATAGACTACGATAAAAAAGAGTCGCACAATTATTTATACTGTCAGGGCTATAGTTTACACTCACCCCTTTTTACTACACAGCGTAAATATAGTTTTTTCCGTAGTTATCTATTCAACAATTACAGTTCCTTTGCATTTTACATTTTGAAATCTGTACAATCTGTTTCACACTATTTTTACTACATTCTTTTTCTATTCCTTTTGAGTGTAAAACAATTTTTTACAGGAAGTAGTAAGCAAATCACCTGCTAGTGCAACAAAAAACTTGCCTTACTCAAATTTTCAAATAAGGTAAGCCTCTATATACGTTGGGAAGTTTTTTATTGACTAATTGTCATTAAGTTGACAGTCATTAGTCTTGAGGGGGATGCGTTAGCAGGGGGGACGTAATCAATCGGAGAGGAAATGAGTCTGAACAAACTTGGAACGATCGGACAGTCATCTGCCATGCAGGATGTCTTCAGCGTTCTTGCCAAAGTTGCCCCAACAGATAGTACAGTACTTGTCACGGGTGAGTCAGGTACAGGTAAAGAATTACTTGTACGATCCCTACATGCAAACAGCACCCGTAAAGAAGCACCCTTTGTTCCCATTAACTGCGGTGCAATCCCACGCGATCTTCTGGAATCCGAGCTCTTCGGCCATGAAAAAGGCGCGTTCACTCACGCTATTCGTTCACGTCCCGGCCGTTTTGAATTAGCAGACGGCGGAACAATCTTTCTTGATGAAATTGGTGAAATGGACCTGACCCTTCAGGTTAAGATTTTGCGAGTGCTTCAAGAAAAAGAAATCGAACGAGTCGGCGGTTCATCTATTAAAAATGTTGATGTACGCATTGTCGCAGCAACCAACCGTGACTTGGAAGCAGAAGTTGCAGCCGGTCGTTTTAGAGAAGACCTCTACTACCGTCTCAACGTTATTCCCCTTCAGCTTCCTGCATTACGTGAACGTGGTGGCGACATTTTGCTTTTGTGCGAACACTTTTTACAGAAATTCAGTGAAAAGCAACAACGCCCCCGTCTTTCGTTATCTCCTGATACTCGAAAAATTCTTGCCGCATACAGCTGGCCGGGCAATGTCCGTGAACTAGAGAACTTTATGGAACGCATGACTATTCTATGCGATTCGAACTCTATTACTCCGGCAGACCTGCCTCATAAGATCCTTGATCAGGTCGGTGTGGTTGCTGAATTACCTGAACCGGCATCACCGGAACCTATCCGTACTCAGCAGGAAGGATTCCGTTGGCCTTGCATTCAGGATCTGAATGAACAAAAGCTCCCGCTTAAAGATTTTCTCGACACTGTTGAAGAAAAATTACTGCTCGAAGCTCTTCAGCGAGCTAATGGCGTTAAAAACCAAGCAGCAGAAATCCTCGGTGTAAAACGCACCACCCTTATTGAAAAACTAAAAAAGAAAAAAATTGATTAATTTTTATAATCAGTTGCCGTACTCTTTATGCCGTACTAATTTTTCAGGGTGCCATGCGTCCATTTCTTGCACATTAATTGCAATGAGATAGCTGTGATAAAACAAATTCGTCCCAGACTTATCTGGCTCATAGTAGCGGTAGGATCTCTGTCGGTTGCTCTACCCGCAGAAACACAGGCTGCATCGTGGTATTGGGGAAAACATCCAAAGTTTGAACGCTTGGTTATTGCGTTCGACTCCCCAGTCAAAAATTTTACGCTCACCCGTACAGGTAAAAATGAGCTTACGTTTGTCACGCCTCAAAAAAGACAGGCTGTCAAATCGTTTAAGCCCATTAAGAACGGGCGTCGTATCCACACAGCCGATTATCTTGCCGCCCCGAAAGATGCTGGAAAAACATTGAGCATCCGTACAAAACTCAATGGATTCCGCTTCAGAACTAGCCGGGCAGATAACAACAAAATCGCAATTGATATTTATCCGGATCGCAAAGGTAAATATACTCCTCCTGCGACCAGTAAAAAGCCTTCTGCAAAAAAAGCTGTTGCCAAAAAATCGGCACCTGCCGTTCAGCCTGCTTCGCCAAAAGCACAGCCTGCACGTGCAAATTCCCCAGCTGCCGAAAAACAGCCTGCTCAATCCCGCATTAAAGCGGCACGTAACCGTACAGGTGAAAAACAACCCTTTTATACTCCAAAAAATGTATTCCGATCACGCATCAATAAAGGTGGGCCGGAAACTTGGATTGCACAGCCGTCAAAGGCTCAGCCTATAGCTGATCCAGCGTCAACATCTCCTGCTCCCCAGCAGCAGAACACAGTGCAACCTCTTCAGGCTAGTAATACAAAGGCAGCTGTAAAAGAACCTATGCCGCCAGTCGGCAAAGTTGCAGTTCCTGAAAAAAAATTAGAAAAAGTTGTCAGTTCTGAAGAAGAAAAAACAGAAGTTGTATGGGTGGATAAAAACGGAAACGAGGTGGCCCCGCCGCCAAGCCCAAAGCGACTTTTGAAATTAGCAAAAACTGCGCTGAACAATGGAGTATACTCAGAGGCTCTTGATACATACAAAGAGCTGAAGCGTGTACCAACCTTAACCAAAGAACAGCGTGACGAGGTTCTGAACGGCATTGCAGATACCTTATATGCAATGGGTAAAAATAATCTCGACAACAACTACGAAAACATCATTGCCGCGATTACAGAAGCAATGAACTTCGACTTAAAAAGCCCGAAAGTTCCAAGCCACCTGCTGCGTCTCGGCTATACAAATCTGAAAATCGGGAACGTCCGCGAAGCAGGAGCGTACTTTAACATTCTGCGCCGTAACCATCCTAAAGACGACCTTGTGCCAGCAACTTACTATTACTGGGGCGAGCACTACTTCAAGGAAAAGGAATGGCAAAAAGCTGCGGATAATTTCCAATACATTGTTCAAAAATATCCGGATACCAAGTTTGTTCGTGAAGCAGGTGTAGGACTTGCAAAATCCTTATACCAACTCGCTTACTACGATCAGGCTTACCAGATTGTTGACTATGTTGGAAAACGCTGGCCTCGCTTCTACCTCGACTACCCGCCGTTCCTCAGTCAAATGGGTGACGTTGCGTACCGTCTGGGCAAAGCAGATGAAGCTCGTATGCACTACTGGACATACTACAACATTGATCCTGATGGTGATGATGCCGATATGGTGCTTGCCCGTCTTGGTGACATCTATCTTGAAACAGAAGAATTTGATGCGGCTCGTGAGATTTACGAAGAGGCCGTACGCAAATTCCCAGATCGAGATGGTGGTCTTGTATCCCTTATGCGCCTAGCAGAAGAAGGGAAATACGATACTCCGACTATTTCTGACATGTTCTCTGTTTTCGACAAACCGTACAGTCTGAAACCGTTGGAAATCTATTCTAAGATCATTAAAGAATATCCACAAAGCAGGCTTGCTCCACTTGCCCGACTGAAAAAGGCTATCTGGTACCTGTGGAACAACCAGCATCCTGAAGCTCTGGCTACTGCTTCTTCTTTTATGGAAAAGCACCCAACCCATGAGCTTGCACCACGAATGAAAGAAGTTGCCATGCGCTCATTCAGCGTACTGACAGCGAACAACATTAAAGAAGAGAACTACGAAAAGATCCTTCAGATCTGGGATGACTTCCCTATAGTGCACAATCAGGAACCAAAACTCACTCCTGAAAGCCGTGTAGCTCTGGCTCTTTCCATGTGGAAAAAAGATAAACCAAGTCAGGCACTGAAAGTTCTTGATCCGTTCTTCCAGCAACTCAAAATCCCTGAATTTTCAGAGATGGGTTTAAGTCTGGCTCTTTCTGTGTACGTGGATAACGAGCGTTGGAATGACATCATCGAACTGGCACGCCGTGTTGAACTGTGGGAACTGAAAGATGAAAGCAAGAATCAGCTTGATTATGCAGTAGCTCTTGCACACGAGAACCTCGACCAGCCAGAAGAAGCTGTTCAATTATGGAGCCGCCTCAAAGGTGTAGAGGACATGCCGCGTGCAAAAGAAGGTTACATCAACTACTTCCTCGCCCGTGATGCCGAGCGACGTGAGGAGTTCGAGCCTGCTTACAAATTAAGTATGGCTGCTTTACGTACCTTTAAAGAACTTGCTGCAAAAAATCCTGAAAAAGCTGATAATGAAAAAATAAGGGATTTGTTAAACTCTCTTATGGATATTACAGAACGTACAGGTCGTTCACAGGAAGCTCTTGAATGGGCTCGTGAACTGTCCCTTGCTGTTCCGGAAAATGATCCGGGATACCCAGCAATGCGTTACAGAATTGCTTCGCTTTACAAAAAAACTGGCGACTCCGAGAAATGGAAAAATATCCTTACACAACTCGTAGAAGCCAACCCTAAATCTCTGTACGGTAGAATGGCTCAATCAGATTTGACAACACAAAACCTGTCAATTGATGCTTCTTCATTCTCACCTACAGGAAACTTGTAGCCTGCGGAGTTAACCGAAAAAGATAAGGAGTTCTCACATGAATAGTGCTGATGCAACCGCAACAAGACGTTCCCCTGTTGTTGCAGGACAATTCTACACAGCTAATCCGCAAAAATTGCGTGCTGAAGTAGAAACGTACCTTGAGCGCGGATCAAAACGCACAGCGAGCACTCTTCTAGCGATGGCTCCCCATGCCGGTTATATGTATTCTGGCAAAACAGCCGGATACACTCTGGGCACAAGTAATCTACGCGATACAATATATCTCTTCGGCCCGAACCATACGGGTCGGGGAGCTCCTGTTTCTGTCTGGAGCGGCGGAGATTGGGAAACTCCGCTCGGCACTGTACCAATCAATATTTCTGCAAGAAACAACCTGCTCGCTTCAGGCGCGTTTTTTGAAGCCGATACACTAGCGCACATCAACGAACATTCTCTAGAAGTTCTTCTTCCATTTATTCAAGTTGCTAACCCCGAAGCGACCATTGTTCCCATAGCGATTGCTACCAGCAATCAGGAAACGCTTGCGTTTGTCGGAGCCATGCTAGGTGGGGCTTTACAACAAAACAGCAACAGTTCCATCGTCGTAAGCTCAGATATGAGCCACTATATTTCAGCAGATGCAGCAAAAAAACTTGATGCACTCGCCCTCTCCTATGTTCAGTCCGTAGATGCTCAAGGGCTGCTAAACACTGTTGCCCAAAACAACATCAGCATGTGCGGTGTACTGCCGATGACAGCCGCACTTATTGCCTGCGAAGCCCTTGGTGCAAAACGGGCTGACATTCTTGAGTATACCTCCTCCGGCGCGGTCACAGGCGACTTGTCACAAGTTGTCGGGTATGCCGGTGTGGTTATAGACAGGCCGTAACCCGCCAATCTACGGCATTGCCATGTACTGGCAGGGTGCGTATTGTGCGCCTATGTCAAGCAACGCTTCAAATAATTCTTCCCGTCATATTCATGTACGTCCTTCCCCAAAGGACGATAATGAACTGCGCAGTTTTTTTGACAATGCAGTTGAAGGAATGTTTCGCAAGGCTCGCAACGGTCGCTTTATTTTAGTGAACCCTGCGTTGGCAAAAATTTTTGGATATGCCTCCCCCGGAGAAATGATCCGTAATTTTCCCCTCGATCAAGATAAGGTGACTCTCGACGCCGGTCGTTTTCTAGACCTTCTCACTGAGTTGAAAAATAAAGGGGAAGTCAAAAATTTTGAAATGCAATTCAGGCGACGTGACGGCCTGCTTATGTGGGTGCTTATTAACGCCCGCACTGTCTACACCGTTAAAGGCTCCATCAAATATTACGAAGGAACCCTTGTAGATATTACACAGCGTAAAGATGCTGAGACCGAACAAGCCATTATTGATGAACAAATTCGCCAGTCTCAACGAATGGAAGCTATAGGCATCCTTGCTGGCGGCATTGCTTCGGATTTCAGCACACTTATCCGTCCAATTGTAAGCAGCACAGAATCTGCTTTGAAGCAAAGTTCCGGTAACGAACAAGTACAGAGTAATCTGAACACCATTCTTGGTGCAGCCAACAGTGCTATGGCACTAATTAAACAATTCCAGACTATAAGTAGGCAAGGACAGGGCGAAATGCGCCCAACAACACTACAGCCTGTACTTGATGAAGCGCTGAGCGATTTTCGTTCTACCCTTCCGGAACATATAGAGCTTTTGGAAGAGATCAGTGCCAATAACCGTACGGTACTTGCTGATGCTGGACAAATTCGCCAAATCATCGACAACCTGCTCGAAAACGCACGCCTTTCTATTCCAGAAAGCGGTAAAATTATGGTGCGCATGGCTGAAGTGGAATTTGATGAACGTACCGGTGCCTTCCGTGCAGACCTGATCCCGGGAAAATATCTGCGCATCACAGTACAGGATTCCGGCGTAGGCATACCTGAACAATTACTTCCAAGAATTTTTGACCCATTCTTTACCACACGCGGCTCCCACAAAGCTCAGGGGCTCGGCCTTGCCGTTGCACATGGCATTGCCCGTGCTCATGACGGAGGTATTACAGTTCTTTCAGAAGAAGGACTTGGTTCGACCTTCTGCCTATACATTCCTTTTTATGATCAGGAAGTCGATCAATCTCAACCAATTGCACCGTCACCACGCCTTGGCAGTGAGCGTATCCTGCTTGTATCTCCCGAAGAACAGGAAATTCGAAAATGGCGCAGCCTACTTGTCCCTCTTGGGTATAGAATCGAAGCTGTCTCCGGCAGTGTTGAAGCATTACGCCTCTTTTTAGAATCACCGGATTCTTTCGACCTTATCGTTTCTACCTTTGCTATGCCGCAAATGAATGGTCTTGAGTTTTCACGTATTCTGCTTGGTGTGCATCCTTCAGCAAGACTTGTTTTGTGTGCTGATCCGGCTGACCCTATCACCAATGAAATTGCTCTTGGTGCAGGCGTCTTAACACTGACACACAAGCCTCTAGATACAAACCATATTTTCCAGCTCGTGCAATCTGCACTTGAAGATTCTCAGGAGTAGATAATGGCTCGCGTTCTTATCATCGATAATGATCCGGTTTTTTCCGAAACTCTCGCATCCATCGTTACAGGTCTCGGGCATCGCAGCAAACAGGCAAAATCTCTTGCTGAAGCTTTTGCATCCGGCAGGAAGCATGACACGGATATTGTTTATCTAAATACCCAACTGCCAGATGGAAACGGATTGCTTGCCATTGCCCAACTTAACGCCATGCGCGGACATCCTGAAATTATCGTGATGACAGGAACACCGACTCCGGATGGAGCTGAAAAGGCTATCCGCAACGGTGCATGGGATTATGTTGAAAAACAAAGTTCCGTAGATCGTATGGTGCTTCCGCTCATCCGTGCCATCGATTATAGAGGAAAGCGTCCAGCAAAGAACGGGGTAGTAAAGCTAAAGCGTAGCGGAATCATCGGCGACAGTGCGGGAATCAAAAAATGCCTGTCTCTTGTAGCAGAAGCTGCTTCATCAGATGCATCAGCACTGCTTCTGGGTGAAACAGGAGTCGGTAAAGAAGTCTTTGCCCGTGCAGTTCACGAAAACAGCCTTCGTGCAAACGGGCCTTTTGTCGCCGTAGATTGTGCCTCCATGTCACGAACTCTCGCAAGTTCAATCCTTTTCGGCCACCGCAAGGGAGCATTCACCGGTGCGGACAAGGACAGAGAGGGACTTGTTGCACAGGCGAACAACGGAACGCTCTTCTTGGATGAAGTGGGTGAACTGCCGCTTGCCATGCAGAAAATTTTCTTGCGAGTACTTCAAGAACATCGCTTTCGCCCTGTTGGTGCGAGAACAGAAAAAACATCAGACTTCCGTCTGATATGTGCGACAAACAGAAATCTTGATGAAATGGTAGCACGCGGAACATTCAGAAGTGATCTTCTCTTCCGTATTCGAACTGTTGTGATGGCACTCCCTCCCCTTCGCGACAGAACCGATGACCTGCCACGTCTTATCGAGCATTATGTAAAACAGCTTTGTGGTAAATACGGTATGCCAGCCAAAGGCATCTCACCAGATCTTCTTGATCTTGCACGAGAGTACTCATGGCCTGGCAACGTGCGAGAGCTCATTCATACTTTGGAACGAGCAGTACTTGCAGCTAAAGATACACCGAAAATTTTCAGCCGACACCTTCCTGACCATATCCGTATCAATATCGCACGGGCAGCAGTCGACAGAACCCACCGTGAAGAAATACCACTGCACAAGGGAGCATTCTGCACACTCTCCGAGGCAGAACACAGTTCAGACAGCTATACTGCCCGTCTTGCGACTTCACCAGTTGTACAAACACCACCACAGCCGGTGCAAAAACGTACGCAGATAAATCCGACTGCCGTACCCGCTGAAGTCTCTTCAGAAAATCGTGAATATCACATTTCAAAAACTCCGATGCCCCCGAACCATGAGGGGGCGGGGGCAACTGAAATATACTCGCACTCTGGCACTGACCATAAAGGTACTCTTTCCGCAATTACGGACAAAAAACACAATTCGTCCGCAATTGCGGACATGCATTCCGCACAAGACACCGTTCAACCTTTTTTTGAATTCCGAGATGAAGTTTTCACTCAATACCTTCAAAATCTTATGAGGTTATCCGACGGGAAAGTCGCGACTGCGTGTAAATTATCCGGACTATCACGATCCTATCTCTACGATCTTCTTAAGAAGTATTCATTAAAATAAGAGATCACTTTTTACTCTCGTTCCGGTATTCCGTATAAAAGAATACAATTTGTCCGCAAGTGCGGACAAATTAGTCCTCTATTACGGACAGAAATTTGTTTTTTTACCTGCGAGACGATGACATCAATTATCACTTAGCACAAAATCATATTTTACTGTTTAATATCAGCACACTATACACAATGGCACGCTTCTTGGTATAGAGAAGGGCAGTGCAGGAGAAATGGTCTGCTCCTGAAAAGGTTTTCCCCCGTGTGTAGGACAAAGTTAGGGGGAACTTCTTTTTTCGAACCGGCGAAAGCTATCCGGTTACTTGATCGCTTTGTCGATTGAAAAATGCGCGCTACAGCATGCTGTAGCGCGATTTTTTTTAACAGCATTTCATCTGAAAAGACTTTATTCCCAACCACACACATCCAGCCTTATCAACATGCTTACTTGAAATTCCTATTCGTGTGGCGTACCACCTCCTCAAGGAGATTCCATGTCACAAAAACCTGCAACCACCACTTGCGCCCCACGCAAGCGAAAGCCGAAAAGCCCAGTTAAAGCACTTGTCATCGCAGCACTCTGCTGCTTAACAGCGCTTGCTGTCATTTTATCCAATGACCCAACATTACTGTCATGGAACAAAGCGTGGCCCGGACTCATCCGTCCTCTCTTACGGATGCTCGGATTTCTCGGAATAGGTCTTATCGTTGGTATTGCAGTTGAAGGTATGGGCTGGGCTCCCCTTCTTGCGACATTAGTTCGCCCTGTCATGAAGTTCGGTAACTTAAAAGACGAATCCGGCGCAGCATTCACCACTGCTTTTTTTTCTGGAACTGCAGCCAACACTATGCTGATGACGTTCTGGAAAGAAGAAAAAATCTCCTTACAGGAAATGAAGCTAAGCTACCTCATTAATACAGGGCTTCCGGTATTTCTTCTGCATCTCCCCACAACTTTTTTTATTATCGTCCCCATGACACGTACCGCGGGCATTATTTATCTGTCATTAAACGGTGCTGCTGCGCTGCTGCGCACTCTGCTGTTACTCATCTGGACGCGAATAACATTAGCCCCCCAAGCCAAAGTAACTCAAACGGAAGAAGCCCGCGCCAACCGAACCACCTCTGCGGCAAAAATTATGCGTGCCTTCAAAAAAAGATTCACACGCATCTGTACCATCACCGCTCCAGTCTACTTTTTAATTTATGCTCTCAATCAAGCTGGAATGTTTGAATACCTGCGCACAGCTGCAGCCGGATGGGTTACCTCGGCCTACCTTCCTGTAGAAGCAGTCAGCGTTGTTGTCTTTGCCGTAGCAGCAGAGTTCACAACAGGTATAGCAGCCGCAGGTGCCTTGCTGGACGGCGGTGCGCTCACGACCTCCCAACTTGTTCTTGCACTCGTTCTGGGTACTATTGTTGCCACCCCTATTCGAGCACTTCGTCATCAACTACCATCACAGACTGGGGTTTTCTCCTTTAAAATCGGCTTCCCAATGCTACTTACCAGTCAAGCATTACGCATCAGCAGTCTTATTCTGGTAACAGCCCTGTATCTTTGGTTTGCAGGTTAGCAATATCACTCCTTGACCGCTCAATTTTATTGCGTGTACAGTGCCTCACTTCAGGTGCTCATAAAGCCTAATAGGGAATCCCGTTAAAGTCGGGAGCGGTCCCGCCGCCGTAAGTTCTATTCAATCTTTCTTCAATATACCACTGGGTTACCGGGAAGGTGGAGAAAGAGGAACAAGCCGGAAGACCTGCCTGAAACATTGTAGATATCCACACCATACCTGCCTTCGAATTCTAACCCCTTTCCTTTCGGCAGACGTGGATATCAGGCACGTTTTAGCAGACACGGGGCCTTGTCTTGCAAAACACACTTCGCTACCGGTGCGCACTGTGCACCGTCCATGCGCCATATCCCCGCCCCAAAACATTGGAGGCTTTTGCCATGATCCGCAGTCGTTCCTTACGACTCATACTCGCTGCTGCGCTTACTCTTACTATTATCTGTCCTGCCTTTGCAGGTCACGGAGAAGTAGAATCCCCTAAAAAAGGTATTCTGCTTGTAGCATTCGGTACATCCGTACCTGAAGCCCGTGTCTCTTTAGAGAACATTGGTGAAAAAGTTGCCAAAGCATTTCCGGACACTGAAATTCGCTGGGCATACTCCGCAGCAATCATCCGTAATAAAATTAAGCGCACTGAAAACATGAACGTTCCTTCCCCTGCTGCCGCCCTTGCACAGATGGGCGATGACGGATTCACTCATGTTGCAGTACAGTCCCTGCACACCATTCCAGGACAAGAATTTTCAGATCTTACTAAGACTGCAAAAGCGTTTGACGGTATCCCTAAAAGCATAAGCCACATTTCTATTGGCACTCCGCTGCTCACGTCTCCGCACGACTTAGCTGCAATGGCAAAAGTTCTGCCTGCGACTGTTCCAGCTGATCGTAAGAAAAACGAAGCAGTAATCTTTATGGGGCATGGCACTCACGATCCGGGCAATATCTACTACCCGGGACTTGCAACCTACCTTCAGGAAGAAGACTCCAACATCTACGTTGGTACTGTTGAAGGATACCCTGCTCTCGATAACATCATCCCTAAGCTGAAAGCCAAAGGAATTAAAAAAGTTTGGCTTATGCCTCTGATGTCTGTTGCCGGCGACCACGCACGCAACGATATGGCTGGCCCTGAAGACGACAGCTGGAAGTCTATTCTCACAAAAGAAGGCTTCAACGTTAAAACTGTCCTCAAGGGTACAGGGGAATATGATACTGTTGTTGCCCAATGGGTAGCACACCTTAAAGAGGCCTTTAAGGCTCTGGACTCAATGTAATTATGACTGGAACAGCAGACATCGCTCAGCGCCGCTTCAAACGCAGCGTCTTCTTTGCAGGCATCACAGCTGTTGCCTGTGTGGTGTCTGCTGTTCTGGCTTCAGCATACGGGCCGCTCGATATTTCGCTACAACAAACACTCGATACACTGGTTCACCATATTTTTACCGGAATTCAGGGCGTTGAAACGACTAACTCTATTGTTGTGTGGGAAATTCGATTCAGCCGGATTATTCTGTCCTTGCTTATCGGCAGCGGACTAGCAGTTGCCGGAACCGTTTTTCAAGGAATCTTGCGAAACCCCTTGGCTGATCCGTTCACCATAGGTGTTTCCAGTGGAGCTGCCTTCGGAGCTTCTGTCGCAATATTTTTTGGATTTTCCGGTACAGTGCCCTACCTTGCCGGACTAGGCATTGTACCTTTTGCAGCTCTAACCGGAGCGCTGCTCGCCCTTGGAGCAGTCATAACTCTGGGTAGTATGGGCGGACAGTTAAAACGTGACGCACTGGTACTTGCCGGTGTTGTTGTGGCTACCTTCCTCGCAGCTCTTATTTCTCTGGTAAAATCTCTTGATGAAGATTCTGTCGCATCAATTGTTTTCTGGATCATGGGAAGCCTGCAAGGTCGAACTTGGCAGCACGTTCAACTTATCCTTCCTTGGTACGCAATCGGAATGGCTATCATCTGGCGATTCTCGAGAGAATTGGACATCCTGTCTCTTGGAGAAACACAGGCACAACAATTGGGCATGAACGCAAGCCGTGTCCGACTCTGGTTACTTGTGGGAGCCAGTATGATTACCGGCGCATCAGTCGCAGTGTCCGGCGTTATCGGCTTTGTAGGTCTTGTCGTGCCGCACCTTGTCCGACTTGTTCAAGGCGGAGAACACCGTCCTCTGCTTGTCAGTTCTGCTTTTATCGGAGGCTTGCTCCTTCTCTGGTCTGATGTACTTGCGCGCACAATTTTACCGGAAGGTGCAGAGCTTCCCGTAGGAGTTGTTACCGCACTTCTCGGGGGACCTTTCTTCTGCCTGCTTCTCCATCGAACAATGAAACGGAGCAGCAGATAATGTCTGCACGCATTGCCATAGAAAATCTTTCTGCCGGATACGGAAAAACACCAGTCCTGCACAATGTCTCTTTGTCGATTTCCAAGGGTGAAATGGTAGGGCTGCTCGGGCCAAACGGAAGCGGAAAAACAACGCTTCTTATGTCACTGTCCGGTGTGCGTAAACCACTTGAAGGTTCAGTATCTCTGAACGGTACAAACTTGCTGCAAATTCCGCCCAAAAAAAGGGCGGCACAGGTAGCTTCTGTTCCCCAATATACAGGAGAAACACCTGATATTGAAGCTCTTTCGTTGGTACTTATGGGACGTTACCCATATATTTCTGCGCTTGGTGGCTACAGTGATCATGACAAGAAGATTGCCCTTTCCTGTATGCAGGAAACAGCTACATATGATTTTGCGTACAGATCAGCGCGGGATCTTTCTGGCGGAGAATTTCAACGAGTACTTATCGCCCGTGCGCTTGCACAACAGGCAAAGACTATACTGCTGGACGAAGCAACATCCGGTCTGGATATTGCCAGAACAATTGAAATTTTTGACCTGCTGAAACAACGCCATAACAATGGTACTACCGTTGTTGCAGCCATACATGACATCAACCTTGCCGCTCTGTACTGCACCCGCCTTGTGTTCCTCAAGCAGGGGCATGTCATTCTTGACGGTACTGTCGACGATGTTTTTACCGACGAAAACTTAACAACAATTTATGACACACCAATCCATACATTCAAGCATCCGGTTACCCATGCGCCTCAAGCTTTTTTTACTCCCGGTTCTGCTGCTGCTTTTAACAGGCACAGCACTGGCGAATAAAAACTCATCGGAACCCCGCCCCGCACCTGTCAAAATCGTAGACGATCTTGGCAGGACGATTGAGTTGCAACGCCCTGCAACTCGAATCATCGCGTTGTATGGAGCTTTTAACGAAATGTTGTCCGAGCTGGGAAAAGAAGATGTCATCATTGCCCGTACTAAGGCAGATACGTTGCCGCCTTCTATTCTTGCCAAGCCGTCTATCGGCACTCACATGCGTCCCAATCCGGAACTTGTGGCGGGGCTAAAGCCGGACATTGTCCTTCAAATGGGAGGAAGGAAAAAGGCTCTGGAATCTGTCACCATGCTTGAACAGCTTGATATACCGGTTGCTTTCTTCTCCATCACAACCTTTGAAGAACTTTTTTCTGTAATCAAGCGCCTCGGCACGCTTACCCATGCCGAAAAACAGGCAGAACGTGTCTGCAACACCCTGCAAGCACGGCTTGATCATGTTCAACAGCAACTTTTAGTCGTTGAACACAAGCCATCTGTTTTCTTTGAGGTACGGTATCCAAACCTACTCGGTGCAGGAACCGCCTCTATTGTTAATGATATTATCAACCATGCAGGTGGCATCAACAGTATGGATGCCTCTGTAAAATTGGTTCGCATAAACGAAGAGGAAGTCATCAAGCGTAATCCGGAAGTGTACCTTATTCAAAAAGGTGCCATGAATCCGAATCCTCAGCCAATACAAAGCCGCAACCATTTTCGCACCATCTCTGCTGTGAAAAACAACCGCGTCTACGTTATTGATGAATCCAGCTACTCCCGCCCCGGCCCACGTGCGGTTACCGCGGTAGAAGAGCTGGCTACGCTGCTGCACCCGACACGAATGCAACCGGCTTCCCATAGTTCAGGAGACATGTAATGCCCGCTTCTTTTGGCACACTTTACGGCATCGGGGTCGGCCCCGGTGATCCAGATCTGCTCACCATAAAAGCCACTAAAGTTTTGGCTGATGTTGATATTGTTCTTGCTGCGTCATCCACAAAAAACGACTACTCTACGGCTCTCTCAATTGCGCAACCGCATATGCAGAATGATGTAGAAGTAGTACACCTAGGCTTCCCGATGACTCGTGATGAAAAGGTTTTACTCAAGGCGTGGGAACACAATGCGAAAGTTGTTGCTGACCTGCTGAAACAGGGAAAAAACTGCGCATTTCTTACCCTTGGCGATCCTCTTATCTATTCAACATTCGGCTACCTCAAACGAACTCTTGAAGCCATTGATACCTCGTTTGAAATTTCTGTTATTCCGGGGATCACATCATATCAGGCATCAGCAGCCCGAACCGGAACCATTCTTTGCGAATCTGGGGAAAACTTACTGCTTGCTTCCGGCGTACGTGCAACTGAAGATACAAAAGAACTGCTCCGCCATGTGGACAACGCTGTTATCCTGAAGACATATAAAAACTTTGCAGAACTCAAAAGTCTTCTTCAGGAAACAAACAGAAAAGATGCTGCAATCTTCATATCACGCCTTGGAATGGATGGAGAAATCATCGCTCGTAATATTGATGATGCCCCAGAAAAACCACACTACTTTTCTCACATGCTTATTCCGGTCGAAAAGTAACAGTACTCTTCGCACCGTATGTATTTCCTAAAAAAGGCTGCCGTGTTTCTTCACGGCAGCCTTTTTCTCTATATTTCCTACTCCACTTCCTGAAGCTTACTCCAATCTGTAGTATACTTAGGGGACAAGTTCTCCTGCTTCATCTTCCACGGCTGCCCAAGCCCCTCGGCAGCTAACTGCACCGTCCCGCGTCCAAATTTTTTGTTAATGGCATCTGTAACGTGCATCAACTTTGCTTCAAATTCGTTCTGCTTCTGAGCTTGCGGGGAAGTAACTTCCAACAACGAGCCCTGCTGATTATGCGGTGATTCCAATCCGGAAAGCAATACTCCTACCTTCTGATATTGATGTCCTTCCCGAAACATTTTCCGCAACATTTCAGAGGCATGATGTACCAGAAGCGGTGTGTAATCCGTCGGCTTATCTAATGTGTAAGAACAATACTCAGCATGCAGATCGCCGGGACGATGTTTACTGGTTTTGATGAATACTGAAATTGTTGTTGCTAATAATCCATCACGACGTAACTTTTCCGCTGCACGGACAGTATAAGCAACAGTCGCCTCCTGCGCATGGCTCTTCTCGGTAACAGGCTTTCCGAATGACCGTGATGAACGGATACTCCGTCGCGATGCAGGAGCATCATCCAAAGCTATGGACGATATCCCCCGAAGCTCCAGCCCCGTGTACAATCCGGTAACTGTCAGCATTTTTTGCAACCACTTATTCTCTCTGTCCCGAAGTTGCCGAGCGGTGGTAATTCCATAACGGTTCAATTTTTCAGCAGACTTTCTTCCAATCCCCCAAATATCCGTTACCGGAACTGTTTCAAGTAATCTATCAACCTGCTCCGGCTTCTCCCATATATCGGAAATACTAAATACTCCTGAAGAGTCAGAAATCGTCTTACAAAAATGACTCGCAATCTTCGCCAACGTTTTGGTAGGCGCAATACCTATAGAAACAGGAATTCCTGTCCACTGATACACCGTCTGTCTTATATGCCTTGCATACTCTGTAAGATTATATGTGGAAAATCCGTCCAGCCTTAAAAATGCTTCATCAATAGAATACACCTCCATATCGGGACAAAACGTCCGGAGAGTATTCATAACTCTATTTGAAAGATCGCCGTAGAGCGCATAGTTTGAAGAAAATACAGTAACATTATTGCGAAGAAGAAAACTTTTTTGCTTAAAATACGGCGCTGCCATTTTCACTCCGAGAACTTTCGCCTCGTTCGAACGCGAAATAATGCAGCCATCATTATTGGAAAGCACAACAATCGGCTTTCCTTTCAAGTCAGGACGAAAGACCCGCTCGCAAGAACAGTAGAAATTATTGCAGTCTACCAGTGCGTAAACGGCCTTACTCACTTTTGTTTCCTGAGAGAATGAATAACTGACGTTGCAACACCCCACACTTCAAATTCTTCATTGTGTGTTACTTCAACGGGCTTGTACTGCGGATTATCCGGCATCAGGGCAACTCTACCATTTCGCTGCCACAACCGCTTAACCGTCAAAGCGCCATTAAGCACAGCAACAACTATTGAATTATGACTGGCGGATACCGAACGATCAACAACAAGAATATCGTTTGAATGAATTCCCGCGCCCGTCATTGAATCACCTTTCACCCGTAAAAAAAATGTTGCCGGAGCGTTATTTACAAGCAGTTTGTTTAAATCCAATGCACCGTCCAAATAGTCGTCCGCAGGGGAAGGGAATCCAGCATGAGCACAAGAAGTGTGCATCTGCCCGTATCCTTCAGGTGTAGCGCTATTTTCTGGAAAATCTGTTTTTCTTCTCATATATGTACCTCTCTTCACACGCTGCAATTGCAGCCTGACTCTATGTACCGTAGAATACGCAAGTGTTACCGTGCATGCGAGTGCAACGAGGGCATATGTACATATTCACTTTTACACAACCGTACTTATGAAAAATTTATCTATTGCTTCTTTCGATCCCCGTTTAAAAATCATTCTAGCTGCCACCGTCGGGGTGCTTACATGGCACGTACCTGTCTACGCTCTTTCTGCATATGCATTCTGCGTTCTTTTACTCGGCATTACCAGTAAAGCACATGTAACCATGGGGTGGCGCGCCATAGCGACCTACTGCTATTTCATTCTGCTCTGGGCGGGAATCAAGTTTGCACTGGACTGTACACCGTTGCTTAAAGGCATCACTCCCAATTATTCCGAAGCGTTACAAGCCGCCGGCATACTTGCTTTGCGGTTGAGTATCCTCATTGGTATCGGCATGTTGTTAGCGACTACCAGCTCAGCACGACAGCTAGGTCTGGCACTCTCATGGTTTCTGCGTCCAGTTCTCGGAAAACGTAGTTGGGAACCGGCGCTCAGCCTTGCTCTTATGATCCACTTTATCCCGCTCATCCAAAAAACTTTCTCCCAAGTATTGCAGGCGATGGAACTACGCAATCCTCCACGCTCCAAGTGGCAACGCTTTCTCCTTATTCCTCAAGCGGTGCTGCGAATTTGCGCCCAAAAAACCTGGACACAAACCATTGCTGTTGCCGCACGGAAGCTGGACACTCCTGAAGCATGGAACGTCTCTTTCCCGCTTCGTCTGCATGACGTTATAATTTTTCTTTTCCTTACTATTGCTGCAACAGCGCCCTTTATTTTGATGCAAATGTAATTTGAGCTTTTTTTTATCAACTGCCTGTTTTATCAAAGTCCTTACTTATTTGGAGCACGTTTTATTTGAGTTAAAACTATTTTGATCTATTTTTTATTTGACACTCAAATATTATGAGCGTAGTCCTTTTTTACCAAAAAAAATTAAAGGACTTTTTATGCTGTTTGATTCTGTATTTATTATGGCGCTACAAAGTGCGCTTGCTCTTGGTTTCATCCACGGCATCAACCCATGCGGCCATTCATGGCTGGTGCTTGCTCCTTTTACGTATGGCGCAAAAAGTGGAAAACACGTCTTTTCTATTACTTCAGGTTTTATTCTAGGCACCACACTCGCCTGCCTTGCCATTGGTTTTTCTCTCGGCTCTATTTCATTGGCAATTCCTGCATCATTTAAAACTATTGTCGATCTAGCTACAGTAGCAATCCTCATTGTTTTAGGGCTAATCCTCATTATTAAGCCGCATCTCTTACACAGCCATGACCACGATCATGATCATGATCATGATCACAGTCATCACCATGATGATCACGCTCATCACACGCATGGCAGCAAATGCTGCGGTAATCACGCTCCCGGTGATCCTGCCTGTTGCAGCTCACATCACCATGAAGAGCTACAGCCCATCATAGCAGGAAACACTGCAATGACTGCCGCGCCTGCTTTCGCTCTGGGGCAACCTGTAAGCGCTGCCACAACAAACCAAAGTGCCTTTGTGCTGGGACAGAAGGTAAGCACAACAAAAAAAGAGCATACACATAACCACCATCATGGTTGCGGGTGCTCTTCCAGTAGTAAAATTACAAAAGTTACATTTTGGGGGCTGACAGTTTTTGGCTTCCTCAATATGATTGTCCCTTGTCCAACAGTAGCAATTATGTACAGCTACGGTTTGGATTCAGGTAGCATCCTGAAAAGCACACTTGTATTTTTAAGTTACGCTCTTGGCACAGGATTAACACTTTCCGCTGTCATTTTCGCAATTTATAAAGCAACAAACGCACTGAATGCACTCAATAAACCGTGGATTGAACCGCTTGTTATGCGAACTGCGGGAGTGCTGACAATAGTGTTTGCTGTATATTCATATTTAGCTGACACAAATATGATCTAAAGGAGATCAGTGATGGAACTTGATGAGTTGAATCACGCCATAGTGGAGTTCTACGAAAAATTATCCTCTTGGGAGCATGATGTTGTACGCGAAAAAGGGCTTACCCTTCCGCAAATTCATGCACTGGAGATTCTCGGCATTCACGAATCCATGCGAATGAAAGAACTCGCAAACTGGATGGGCACCACAACCGGCACTCTCACTGTGTTGATCGACCGCCTGGAAAAGAAAGACTACGTTCGCCGTTGTCCGCACAAAACCGACCGTCGCTCCATCATTATTGAGCTTACTGATACAGGCAGACAAATGTTTCTTGAGCATGATAAGCTGCACATGCAATTAACTGAAACCATGGTATCTGATCTTTCTCAGGAAGAACGTCAGTGCCTGCACCGCTGTCTGGAGAAAATGAACAAGGCGTTTTAATGCACTGGGCTGAACTCGTTGCCATTGCTGTTGCACTATCTGTTGATGCTTTCGCTGTTGCGATTGCCGCGGGTGTTCGTCTAAAAGACGCAGGAATAGGTCAGACTCTAACTCTGGCTGGGCAATTCGGGTTCTTTCAGGCCGCCATGCTTATCATCGGCTGGCTTGCCGGTGATTCACTTAAATCTTATCTGGCAACATATACTCATTGGGTCGCTTTCGGGCTTCTTACATGGGTCGGTGTCAAAATGATTATCGGAGCAGTAAAGCACCCTGCACACCAAAAAGTAGCAGAGCGCTATGATCCGACAAAAGGCGCTTCACTCATCATGCTTGCAATAGCAACATCGCTTGATGCGCTGGCAGTCGGCTTATCACTTTCCGTTTTAAACCATGTTGTATGGTTCCCAGCCTTCGTTATCGGCGGAACTGCAGCATTGTTCACACTCGCAGGATTACAGATTGGAAAACTTATCGGCGCTACTTCAACTCTCGGTAAATATGCTGAGATTTGTGGAGGAGTTGTCCTTATACTCCTCGGACTAAGAGTCGTATTTTAAGACACTTCCCAGCCGGTACTATTGCAGTACAGACTAGAACGATAAGTACAAAAAAGCCGACCTTTATAAAAAGGCCGGCTTTTTTTATCTTTATAGTAAGCAAGAAGACCACAGCGCTATACCGCTATTGCTTCATTTCTTCTGTAAGCGAACGAAGCTCCAGAACCATTTCCTGCAAATCTTCAACAGCTGCATTCGCTGCCCCGAGAGTATGAACACCCTCATCAGTGATTGTGCTGATTTCTGAAGAGGCTTTGCTAATCTGTTCCGAAGTTGCAGACTGCTCCTCAGTAGCTGTCGCAATCGCGGTTATTTCGCTTAACGCTTCATCCATCATATGTTTAATAGATACAAGCAGCTCACCGGATGCTTCAGCCTTGGCAGTGCCTTCACTTACAGCCGCTACAGCTTTTTCCACACCTTCAGCAACGCTAAGGGTAGAACTTTGAATACTGCTGACAGCCTCGCCGACTTCACGGGTCGCCGTCGTTGTTTTTTCGGCAAGTTTGCGAACCTCATCCGCAACAACAGCAAACCCCTTACCAGCCTCGCCGGCACGCGCCGCTTCAATAGCTGCGTTAAGAGCAAGCAGGTTAGTCTGATCTGCAATATCCGAAATTACACTGATAACGTTTCCGATGTCATCAGCATGTTTCCCAAGACCGGCCATCTGTGCATTCAATTCCTCAGCTTCACTGTTCACTTTGCCAATAGCATGAATAGTTTCAGTAACAACTGCGGAGCCTTCATCCACACGTTCGTTGCAAAGCCCAGTACTGGATGCTGCGTTGCTTGCATTCTTAGCAACTTCTAAAACAGTAGCATTCATTTCTTCAACAGCAACAGCCGTCTCTGAGGCACGCTCCTGCTGAACATGAGCACCGCTCGTTGTTTCAGAGATACGGGAAAGCAAATTACCCGCTGCTGCTTCCAGCGACACTGCCACTGCGTCAACTCTATCCGCAACTTCAAGTGTCGCTGTATGCTGCTCAGAAATACGCGCTTCAGCATTACGAATTTCAGTCAGATCGTAATATAATCCAAAAGCACCCAATGACTTACCGGACATATCATAAATCGGTGTAACAGTGTAATAAGTAACAAGCTTACTACCATCAAGCCTTGAAAGGGAACCCTCCTCACGGGTCTCTCTTCCTTCTCGGACAGCCTGAAGTAGCCGCGTATCTACATTATCATCACCAAAGAATACATCACCGGAAGTTTTACCAAGATAGTCCTCCGGTTCACCGTTTCTACCGAACAGCTCAAGAAGCTCTTTATTCATGAACGTGAAGCGGTTTTCAGTATCAACAACTCCACATGGGAAGTTGATGCCCTGAAGAACACCTTGCGACATGCCAAGCTGTTCCTTTAAATCAACAGACATCTTTTGAAGATGCTCAGCCAGCAAATTCAACTCATGGCGGAATGAACCTTCCAGTTGAGCCTCAAAATCACCGGAAGCAATTTTCTGAGAATAAACACCCAGAGAACCTAACGGAATTGCAAAGAACTTTCGGATATTAATCAGTAAAATAAGCGCAGCCGCCAAAAGGGTCGCCGCACCGATACCTATAATGATGTTACGTTGCATATTCGCAGTAGTAACAAGCTCTTCACGAGGAACAGTGGTACTAATATACCAGCCGGTCTCCTTGTTTTTGACAAACCGTTGCGATTTTTCCACCCCTTTATACAAGTACGTGAAGAAATTCTTTCCGCCAGCTTCTGTGGCTACAATTCGATCAAAAACAGAAGAACGTTTAAAAATAACTTTAGGGTTCGGATGAGCAACGATAGTACCCGTGGCATCAATTAAATATGCATAGCCGGATTTCCCGAAAGAAACTGAATCAATATACCGCTCACTAAAGTTGCCTATGTCTGCAAAAACAACGACTCCACCAATAAGAGAATCGTCAACAAAATCATACAGGCGGGCGCCCATACCAATAAGACGTTCCCCAATAACGTCATCAGACATAACCTTTTGCGTTACGTACTGTTCAGCACTGCCATCTAACAGCTTTGCTTTCCATAACGCTGCACGTTCAGCATCTCCATTTAAAGAAGGACCACTGCGGGTGACCCCGGAGGTAATTTCACCCTTCTGGTTAAAAACAAAGACAGCCTCAACATCCTTATTCAACTTGAGAATATTTTCTAAAAGCTTGCGCCCTTCCTCTCCTTCAACCCATGCGCTGTTAATAACATCTTCATGACCGGAAAGGTATGTAACAAGTGAATGAATGTTAGCAGTAAACTGCATTAAAGAGGTATCTGCCAGCACCGTTTCTCTATCCATTGCCTCCAGCTGAATCTCTTCAACTATCTCTTTAGTTGAAGAGGAAACATACAGAACAATGCACAGAATCGAGACAGAAACGATGAGTAAAACTGTAGCAACAAGTTCAGTAGCAATACTTTTTATGCGCACATCAAACCCCTATTTTAGCCAATAAGACTTGAAACCCCAACATAGTCGACTCTCTCTGAATACTTAGAATCCGGAACATTCAATCAATATGAGAAGTTGCAGCAATTGCTGCCTTATTTTGCTATTCCGCACCATGCGGGAAGTCAGCATTATGAAGCAGCACTCTCATATTTAGTTATTCAGCTAGAGAAGCGTATCGAGTTCTTATCGGACAAGGGGAGTAAAACTTTACGCAATAAAAGTGAATACATACTGTATGTTAGAAGATTTTAACTCCTACTTCTTAAAGTAAGCGATAAATTCCTGATTACCCTTTGGCCCTTTAATGCTTGAAGGAACAACGCCAAGCAGAGTCAATTTAAGTTCATTTATTGCAAAGCCTGTAACGTCATCAATCGCCTGCTGATGAAGAGCAGGATCACGCACAACGCCCTTTTCAGTCATGCCCGGACCAAGCTCAAACTGAGGCTTAATAAGCATTGCCAACTCACCGCCATCACGCAGCAACGCAACGCACGGAGGAAGGATCAGTTTAAGAGAAATAAATGAAACGTCGCCCACAACAAGATCAAGTGGTTCTGGAATCACAGTTTCATCAATATTTCGAAGGTTAGTTCGCTCAAGGTTAATGACACGATCATCCTGACGAAGCTTTTCATGCAGCTGGCCGTAGCCGACATCAACAGCATAAACTTTCTTCGTGCCATGCTGGAGGAGACAATCCGAAAAACCGCCCGTGGAAGCACCGGCATCCAAAGCAACCTTTCCGGAAGGATCTATCCCGAAATGTTCGATCGCGGTGAGCAACTTGTACGCCCCACGGCTAACAAATCGTTCAACACCTTTAACTTCGAAAAGTGATTCTAAATCCATCTTCTGTCCCGGCTTTATAACCGGCTCAGGATTTCCGTTTCGTATAACGTACACTTGACCCGCCATAATCAGGCGTTTCGCCTTCTCGCGGCTATCTGCCAGACCCGCATCAAAAACAAGTTGATCGGCTCGTTCTTTTTTTGCCATGTTATTTGCCTTGACATTGAAGCAAGGGAAGCATACGCACTCCTTGCCGGTTATAATTACAAGATGGCGCAGGACATCTTAGACTGCGACGAGTCGGCTATGTATAAAACCATAGGCACACGACTCGGTAAAAATTTCTTTGCACCTCGGCATGTACGAAAATACTTCATTCACCCTGAGGCATGCAGACTAGTTAAATGCATTTTATGATGCCAGCGCTTATAAACTTAAGCGAACTGTCAACTACATCATCGTTTGTGGAGACTCAATATATTTTTCTTGCCTTCCAAACGCAACTGACGTAAGAAAATCCGTTCTGCATCTTCGTAGGAGTTAAATATGAAAAAAGATACCCATCCTAAAGTGTTTAAGGCAAAAATTTCTTGTGCATGTGGTTACGAATCCGAAGCACGTTCTACCAAAGGTGAAGCAGTAGCAGTTGAGATTTGCTCTCAGTGCCACCCATTCTACACTGGTAAACAGCGCTTTGTTGATACCGCAGGTCGTATCGATCGTTTCCGCAAGAAATACGCCAAATTCCAGAAATAGCACTTTTCTCGCATTTTTTGAGGCCGTCGCCAGACCGGCGGCGAATCTTCCTCCCCTTAAAGATTTCCTTTTTGGGGAGGAGTATTCTTTAGCTCGACTGCGAGGAACAGATGACTACTCTCCGCAAAAATTTCCACAAGTTATTATCAACCATACTTTCTGCAGCCCGATGCAACGTCGGTGGTCAGGCAGTTATGGAAGGCGTTATGATGCGCAACAAAGACCGTCTGGCTATTGCCGTACGCAAAACTGACGGTTCAATCGTTGTGGATCAACGCCCCTGGTTCACCTTTTCCAAGGCTGAATTCTTCAAGCGTCCTTTCGTACGCGGCTTTCCTATCCTTATAGAAACGCTCGTCAACGGCATTAAAGCTCTCAACTTCTCCGCAACACAAGCTGTAGATGGAGAAGAGGAAGAAGAACTTAAACCGTGGCATCTTACGCTCACCCTTATCTGCTCTGTGGGTATTGCACTTCTGCTTTTTGTTGTGCTTCCACACCTGTTCTCCATCGGGATGAACTACTTAGGACTTGGCGGTGACGTAAACGGGCTTTCTTTCCAGATTTGGGACGGCTTCTTTAAATTCAGTATCTTCTTGGGGTACATAATCAGTATCTCATTTATTCCTGATATCAAGCGTGTTTTCCAATACCATGGAGCAGAGCACAAAACCATCTGGGCATATGAAGAAGGCAAAGCTGTCAGCCCGGGTTCTGCCATTTTATACAGCAGACTCCACCCTCGTTGCGGTACTACCTTCATGCTGTTTGTGCTTTCTGTAGCCATTATCCTGCATACGATTCTCGTTCCGGCAATGCTTATGATCTGGACACCTGAATCCGCAGTCGTAAAACACAGTTTCATCATTTTCTTCAAGCTGCTGCTTATGGCACCTATCAGTGCTTTTGCATATGAACTTATTAAGTACAGCGCCAAGATTAATGATACCTTTTTAGGCAAACTTCTCAGCGCACCGGGTATGATGCTGCAAATGCTCACCACCCATGAACCTGATTCCAAGCAGCTTGAGGTTGCCATTGTTGCACTTAAGGAAGCACTCGGCGACGAGGCTCCCGACGATATTTATACCACTGAGTATACAGTAGCGGAGAAAGAATAATGTTAGCCAAGTTAGAACATCTTGAGCGCAAATTCGAAGACCTTGAACAACAGCTCAGCTCTCCTGAAGTCTTTGGCGATCAGGAACGCTACCGCAAGTTGACCAAGGCTCATTCAGATCTGAAAGAAGTTGTTGATGCATTCCGTAAATACCGCACCATGCAGGAGTCTCTCGAAGAAAACCGTGAGCTCATGAATGACAGCGATCCGGAACTTGCTGAAATGGCAAAAGAAGAAGTGAAAGAACTTGAGCGTCAGATTCCAGAAATGGAAGGCGAGCTCACCATCCTCCTTCTTCCTAAAGATCCAATGGATGAAAAGAACACCATTCTTGAAATCCGTGCCGGTACAGGCGGCGATGAAGCAGCACTTTTTGCTGGCGACCTTTTCCGCATGTACACCCGCTACGCTGAACGTATCGGCTGGAAAATTGAGCTCCTCAGTTCAAGTGAAACCGGAACTGGCGGACTTAAAGAAGTTATCGCTCTCGTTAAAGGCGACAAAGTTTACAGCCGCCTGAAGTTTGAGTCCGGTATCCACCGTGTACAGCGTGTTCCGGCAACTGAAACTCAGGGTCGTGTTCACACTTCAGCTGCTACAGTGGCAATTATGCCTGAAGCCGAGGAAGTTGATCTCAACATCCGTAACGAAGACCTTCGCTTTGATGTTTTCCGTGCATCCGGCCCTGGCGGACAGTCTGTTAACACCACAGACTCCGCAATCCGTGTAACTCACATCCCGACCGGCCTCGTTGTTTCCTGTCAGGATGAAAAGTCTCAGCACAAAAACAAAGCGAAAGCTCTTAAAATTCTCTCATCACGTCTGTTACAGCAAGTACAGCAGCAACAGCATGATGAACTTGCAGAGCAGCGTAAATCACAGGTTGGCTCCGGTGACCGTTCTGGCCGTATCCGTACATACAACTTCGGACAGGGTCGTTGTACCGACCACCGCATTAACCTGACTCTCTACAAACTCGACGCCATCATGGACGGCGACATCAACGAGCTTATCGACGCTCTTATTACTGCTGACCAGACTGAAAAGCTTAAAGCTCAGGCTGACGCATAAACAAAGAGGGCATTATGGCGGTTAACAAACCCGCAAAGCTCACCATTCAGACTACACTCACAGCCTTCTCGGAATACCTTTCCGGGAAGGCTGTTGATTCTCCAAGACTTTCTGCTGAAATGGTGCTTCGCAAAATCCTCGGCATTACACGTCTCGACATTCTCGTTAATTCAAACAACGAAGTATCAGAAGAAGCATACACAGCCATGCTTCCACTTATTCTTCGGAGAGGTACAGGTGAACCTGCTGCCTACATCATGGGTGAACGTGAATTTTTTGGCCGCCCGTTTCAGGTTAATCCCCATACGCTGATCCCGAGACCGGAGACTGAACACCTCATCGAAGCTGTTGTTGAACGCTTTGGAGATAAGGATCGTTTCTTATTCGCAGATCTCGGAACCGGCAGCGGCTGTATTGCCACAACGATTGCTGCAGAACTTCCACACGCCCATGGCGTTGCGGTTGACCTTTCCGCCGGAGCACTGGCAACTGCAAAACGTAATTTAGAAACAAATGATGTGGCTCAACGTGTTCAATGCATCCGTGCCGATTTCACCACACCGTTGTTCAAAAACAACACATTTGACCTAATTGCCACAAACCCGCCATATGTCAGCCAATCAGAATATATAACACTTGACCCTGAAGTTCAGCAATTTGAACCTAAATCTGCGCTCGTCCCTGATTCAAGCGGACTTGAGCACGGTATACGTTTGATTGAGCTTGCAGCGCTCTGGCTTAAGCCATCAGGATTTTTCATCATGGAAATGGGATTCTGGCAAGGACCTGATTTTATGAATGAATTCAGCAAAAACGCTTCTATGTGGCGCGACACGGCAATCATTAAAGATCTCTCAGGTCATGACCGTTTTGTATGTGGTTATAAAGCATAGAATGGTGCTAAAAAGTCACATTGTGCTAAAAACACACAGTTAGCCTCACTCGCCTTTGTATAAAAAATACTGAAAATTCAATACAATGCTAAAAACAAAACCTCTGGCACACTCTTTGCTTAATAGTGGCTGGAGGGAATATTAATGCTACAGAAAACAATCAGTAAATCCATCGGATGCTCAGGTGTAGGCGTACACAGCGGTAAAATTGTAAAACTTACACTTCACCCTGCTGCCGAAGACACTGGCATCATCTTTCATATACATGGCGAAGACGGCGTTAAGGTCATCGCACCAACTCCACAAATTGTAACTGCAACCCAGCTTGCCACAGTTCTTGGCGTAGGTAACAACTCAGCTGCCACAGTTGAACACCTTCTCGCAGCTGTGCACGGCATGCAGATCGACAATATTCGCATTGAAATCCAAGGCGGCGAAGTTCCAATTATGGACGGCTCTGCTGCATCTTTCATCTTCCTGCTTAAAGATGCCGGACTACGCGAACAGGCTCGCCCGCGCACAGTCAAACGCATCAAGAAAGAAATCAACTTCGAACGTGACGGCAAACGCATCACTGCAAAGCCGCACAACGGTCTCTCCATCGAATACACCATCGATTTCGACCACCCACTTATCGGTGTTCAAACAATGTCTCTCGAGATCACTCCTGAAACATTTGCAAACGACATCGCTAAAGCGCGTACTTTCGGCTTCTTCCGTGAAGTAGAATACCTGCGCTCCAAAAAGCTTGCACTTGGCGGCTCTCTTGAGAACGCGATCGTGCTTGATGACTACAATGTTCTCAACGAAGACGGACTGCGCTTCCCAGACGAGTTCGTGCGCCATAAAATCCTCGACTTTATCGGCGACATGACAATGCTCGGCGCTCCTCTCGAAGGCCACTTTGAAGTATACTGCTCCGGTCACGCACTGAACAACCAGTTCCTGCGTGCCATTGACGAAAATTCTGACATCTACCTCGAAAGCGTTACTGCTGAAATTCCAGCAGCCGCTCAAGCACCGGAAGTTGCAGCATCTGCAGCACCGGCTGTTGCTTAATTCTCTTCCTCCCTCTTCTTTCGTTATTTCAGACCGCCCTGTTGGGCGGTCTTTTTTATTCCCTTCTATATATATAGATACCCTCGTAACAAAAGATCGGCACCCCCATCACCCGCAAACACAGAAAATCTCCCTGCTGAGCGTCAAAATTCAAGACATTATATTCATGTTTAAGAGCGGTAATATATAAAACACGCGCAAGTGATATTTTACTATAGTGTGTGCGCATCAAAAGGTGATGGTAAGTTTTGCAGCGTTAGCCTGCTGTTTATCTAAATTATAGTGGACAAATGCCGCAAAAAGAAAGAGTGTGTACACTTGTTGTCTAGGCAAACACTGCCTAACCAACTAAAATCAAGAGAATAACCTCAGTCTAAGCTCTTTTTCAACTATCTGTTTTTACTGCTCTTTTAAAAAAGGGCAAAAAAAACATGGAAAAAAGTGTTTTTTTGCTTGCCAAAACTTTGGGGGCTATATAAACACTCTTCTCGTTGCTGGCGTAGCTCAATTGGTAGAGCAGCTGATTTGTAATCAGCAGGTTGCGGGTTCAAGTCCCATCGCCAGCTCCAGAACAGGTGGGGTTCCCGAGTGGCCAAAGGGAACAGACTGTAAATCTGTCGGCGTATGCCTTCGGAGGTTCAAATCCTCCCCCCACCACCAGTTGCTAAGTAGCAGGCTGTAGGAGACTCAAGTCGGAGAACTACGGCGCTTATAAGCGGGAATAGCTCAATTGGTAGAGCATCAGCCTTCCAAGCTGAGGGTTGCGAGTTCGAGTCTCGTTTCCCGCTCCAACTAGCCTGAGTTCTCCCTATAGCTTTTTGAATAAGAGAAGCTCTCATAGCTCAGTAGGTAGAGCGCATCCTTGGTAAGGATGAGGTCAGCAGTTCAATTCTGCTTGAGAGCTCCATTAATTATTTTCGGATAACCGAGAAAAATTCATTGCCAGGGAGATTTACTCATGGGTAAAGAAAAATTTGAACGCAGTAAGCCGCATGTAAACATCGGCACCGTTGGTCACATTGACCACGGTAAAACCACTCTTACCGCAGCTATCACTAAAGTTGCAGCTCTCAAACAGGGCGGTACCGCAGTAGCATTCGATGAAATCGATAAAGCTCCTGAAGAAAAAGAGCGCGGTATTACTATCGCGACTGCACACGTTGAGTACGAAACTGACGCACGTCACTACGCTCACGTTGACTGCCCAGGTCACGCAGACTACATCAAAAACATGATCACCGGTGCAGCACAGATGGACGGTGGTATCCTCGTTGTTGCAGCGACTGACGGTCCTATGCCTCAGACTCGTGAGCACATCCTGCTCGCTCGTCAGGTTGGTGTACCTTCCCTCGTTGTATTCATGAACAAATGCGACATGGTTGACGACGAAGAACTCCTCGAACTCGTTGAAATGGAAGTTCGTGAACTTCTTTCTTCTTACGATTTCCCAGGTGATGACATTCCTGTTATCCGTGGTTCTGCACTTAAAGCTCTCGAAGCTGATTCTGCTGAAGACGCTGCTGCTGCTCCAATCCTCGAACTCCTCGATGCTTGTGACTCTTACATTCCTGAGCCAGAGCGCGATATCGACAAACCTTTCCTTCTCCCAGTTGAAGACGTGTTCTCCATCTCTGGTCGTGGTACAGTAGTAACTGGCCGTGTTGAGCGTGGCGTAATCACTGTTGGTGAAGAAGTAGAAATCGTTGGTATCAAAGAAACTCAGAAAACTACTTGTACCGGCGTTGAAATGTTCCGTAAACTTCTCGATCGCGGTGAAGCTGGCGATAACGTTGGCCTCCTCCTTCGCGGTGTTAAACGTGACGAGGTTGAGCGTGGCCAGGTTCTTTGTAAACCAGGTTCCATCACTCCTCACACCAAGTTTAAAGCTGAAGTATACGTACTTTCCAAAGACGAAGGTGGACGTCACACTCCATTCTTCTCCGGTTACCGCCCTCAGTTCTACTTCCGTACAACTGACATCACTGGCGTAATCGCACTTGACGAAGGCGTTGAAATGGTAATGCCAGGCGATAACGCTGTATTCAACGTAGAACTGATCAACCCAATCGCTATGGAAAATGGTCTCCGCTTCGCTATCCGCGAAGGTGGCCGTACCGTAGGTGCAGGTGTTGTTTCTGAAATCGTGGAGTAATTCATGCGCGTTAACATCCAGCTCGCTTGCACTGAGTGCAAACGACGCAATTACGCGACCGTAAAGAACAAGAAAAACACTACTGCTCGCGTTGAGTTGAAGAAGTATTGTCCTTGGGACAAGAAACACACTCTTCATCGCGAAACTAAGTAAGTGTTATAAAAACGCAGGGGTGTAGCTCCAACGGCTAGAGCGCCGGTCTCCAAAACCGGATGTTGCGGGTTCGAATCCCTCCACCCCTGCCATTTTTCTTCCTTCTTACACGGCGAGGCGACAATGGCAAAAAAGCACTCAAAAAAGGCTGAAGTGAAAGCTTCTGAAGCAAATAAAGTAACTCAGCTTAAAGAGTTCTTCGAAGAGTCCCAGGTCGAAATTAAAAAAGTAGTCTGGCCCTCCCGAAAAGAGACAGTGACAACCAGCATCGCAGTGCTGGCTCTTGTTGTTGTTATGTCTCTATTTCTTGGCTTTGTAGACTTAGGTCTTACAAAGCTCGTAGAATACATTCTTTCCTAAACGGATATTCCTATGACCGAGGAACAAGCACCCGTAAGAAAAGCTCGCTGGTACATTATCCACACCTACTCAGGTTTTGAGCAGCGTGTAGAGCAGACCATCTCACAGATGATCCGCACCGGTGAAGCGCAAGGCGAAATTGAGGAAGTTGTTGTACCTACTGAGAAAGTGGTAGAACTGGTAAAAGGTGAAAAACGCACCTCTACACGTAAGTTTTACCCGGGTTATGTTATGGTCAAAATGATCATGACAGACCTCTCTTGGCATCTTATTTCCAACATTCAGCGGGTAACCGGCTTTATCGGCGGCAAAAACCGCCCTACCCCGATGCGGGATTCAGAAGCAGCACGTATCCTCTCTATGATGGAAGCTCGTCAGGAACAGCCTCGTCCTAAGTTCAACTTTGAGCGTGGTGACGAAGTACGCGTTATTGATGGACCGTTCGGCGGTTTCAACGGCGTCGTGGAAGATGTAAACTACGACAAGGGTAAGCTCAGAGTATCCGTATCTATTTTCGGCAGACAAACACCTGTCGAGCTGGACTTTGTTCAGGTAGATAAGGGATAAACAAGCACAATAAAGCACCTATCGCCACGTAAGTGGCGTTTGCTATAGAGGTATAGTGGTATGGCTAAAAAAGAAATTGCAAAAATTAAGCTTCAGATTCCTGCTGGTTCTGCGAACCCATCTCCTCCAGTAGGTCCTGCTCTTGGTCAGCACGGCCTGAACATCATGGAATTCTGTAAGGCGTTCAACGCTAAGACCATGGATCAGAAAGGCATGATCATTCCTGTAATCATTACAGTATTCCAGGATCGTTCATTCACTTTCATCACCAAAACTCCACCTGCATCTGTGCTGCTCATTAAAGCTGCGAAAGTTGCTAAAGGTTCCGGTGAGCCTAACCGTAACAAAGTTGGTTCCGTTACCGATGCACAGATCGAAGAAATTGCTACACTTAAAATGCCTGACCTCAATGCTGCAGACATGGACGCAGCTAAGAAGATCATCGCTGGCACTGCTCGTTCCATGGGCATTGAAGTTAAATAGCATTCTGTAAATCAGTTGGACTGCCGTTCGCCGTGAACTAACCACGGCTATTTTTATCTTAGATCGAACGGCAGGAGATTAACACAGAGAATAAAAAGGATATTACTATGCCTAAGCATGGGAAAAAATACCGCAAGGCTGCAGAAGGTCTTGAGATCAACGCACGTTTTGCAGTTGAAGAAGCGATGGCTAAAGTAGTTGATTCTGCTTTTGCAAAATTTGATGAAACTGTTGACGTTGCTATCAACCTCGGCGTTGACCCTAAATACTCTGACCAGATGGTTCGTGGCGCATGCTCCCTTCCACACGGTCTTGGTAAAGATGTGCGCGTAGCAGTATTCTGTAAAGGCGAAAAACAGGCTGAAGCTCGTGAAGCTGGTGCTGAAATCGTTGGTGCAGAAGATCTCGTAGCAGAAGTTAAAGAAGGCAAGCTCGACTTTGACAAAGCTGTTGCAACTCCAGACGTTATGGCACTCGTAGGTCAGATCGGTCGCGTACTCGGCCCTCGTGGTCTTATGCCTAACGCAAAAACCGGCACTGTAACTTTCGACGTTGCAAATGCTGTTAAAGAAATGAAAGCTGGCCGCGTTGAATTTAAAGTAGACAAAGCTGGTGTTCTTCACGCTCCAATCGGTAAAGTTTCCTTCGGTGCTGAAAAGCTCATGGACAACCTTAAAACCGTTCTGGATAACGTGAACCGTCTTAAGCCATCATCCGCTAAAGGTGCTTACATGAAGGCTATGTCCCTCTCCAGCACTATGGGTCCTGGCTACAAAGTAGACACTACACTTATTCGCAAGTTCCTCGAAGGCTAGTCTTTCGAGAAATCATATTTAGGTAGGAGCGTTACACCTCGTTTCGCTCCTGCTTTTTGGCAGAGGACTGGAATTCTGAGTCCAAGACAGTAGGCATTATAAGTCCTACCGAGACAATTTGGCTTAGTTTTCCATTGGCAAATCCCCCTTAGTCTAAGGAGACTGAACGTGAACAGGTCTGAAAAAGCCGCCATTATTGAGCGCCTGAAAGAAAAAGCTGAAGGTGCTTCTATTGCGGTTGTGACTGACTTCAAGGGCTTGCCGGTGGAAGAGATGACTGTGCTTAGAAGTGACCTTCGTAAAGCAGATGGTGAATACCATGTTGTGAAGAACACTCTGGCTCGCATCGCAGTCACCGGTGGTGATCATGAAATTCTCGCTGATACATTCAAAGAGAACACCGCGATCGCCCTTGGTTTCGAAGATCCCGTTGCAGTTGCTAAGGCTGTCGTTGACTTCGCTAAAAAGAGCAAACACCTCGTTGTTAAGCATGCTTCTCTTGAAGGCAAGCTTCTCACCGAAGCTCAGCTTGGTGAACTCGCAAAGCTCCCTGGCAAGCAGCAGTTGCTTGGCATGGCGCTTGGCACAATGAACGCCGTTCCAACAAACTTCGTTGGCCTTTTCGCCAACATTCTGCGCAACTTCCTCTACGCTCTGAACGCTATCAGAGACCAGAAAGAAGCTGCATAAGCAGAACGTGTATTAACTAAAATATTAAGCCAAAATTTATTTTAAGGAGACTACCATGTCCGTGACCAAAGAACAGGTTGTAGAATTTATCTCTAGCATGACCGTACTCGAACTTTCCGAATTCATCAAAGAACTCGAAGAAACTTTCGGCGTTTCCGCTGCAGCTCCAGTAGCAGCAGTAGCAGCAGCACCTGCAGAAGGTGGCGCAGCAGCTGAAGAAAAAACTGAGTTTGATGTTATCCTCAAAGCTGCTGGCGGCAACAAAATTGCTGTTATTAAAGCAGTTCGTGCTCTCACAGGTCTTGGCCTCAAAGAAGCTAAAGAAGCTGTAGACGGCGCTCCTAAAGCTCTCAAAGAAGCTGTATCTAAAGAAGATGCTGAAGCTGCTAAGAAAGCTCTCGAAGAAGCAGGCGCAGAAGTAGAAGTTAAGTAATTCTACTTTTTACTGCTGAAGCGAATTCAGGCGCGGGTGGGAATTTATTCCTGTCCGCGTTTTATTAGCTCTGATGTACAGGGGTAGATCAAAAAAAAGCTTGCATATATTCTAGTAGTGAACTAGATTACGCATTTGGTCGACTTGTCTTTGTTACGTAACGCTAATTAACAATTGGGCGACACGTTGCTGACCATTTCCGAACGTTTACCATCCCGAATTTTTTCATTTAATACAGAACATGACCGAGCGGACATGTTCTGCTTTCTGCTGCTGAATTTGCATGCTTCAAGCAGCACCTACCCTTTGCCCAGTCTTCCCGGACTGCTAAGTCCACCGGGCACCCTTTTTCGCATGCTTATGTATCCGTTTCGGAGATAATCCGCCGACTTTGGTTAAGCAAACGCGCCATTTTCCGATGCTTCTTAGCCGCAGTGGCATCATCTTTGGCAAACCGTCTCTTTTGAGGTGTAAATATGGGCCAACTTTATAAAAAATTTGGTAAAATCGAAGTAACGCTTCCTATCCCGCATCTTCTTAACTTGCAGGTAGATTCCTACAAGAAGTTTTTGCAGGAAGGGCGTACTGACCGACTGCCTGACGAAGGTCTTGAAGGTGTATTCCGTTCTGTCTTCCCTATTGAAGACTTTAACCGCACAGCAAGCCTTGAGTACGTTCGCTATGACATCAGCGAACCTAAATACGACCAGGCTGAATGCATTGCTAAAGGTCTTACCTACGAAGCACCAATTCGCATTACCGTGCGTCTTGTTGTGTATGATGTAGATGAAGAGACCGAAAACCGCACCATCCGTGATATTAAAGAGCAGGACATCTATTTTGGTACCCTGCCTTTGATGACCGAGAAAGGTACTTTTATTGTTAACGGTACCGAGCGTGTAATCGTTAACCAGTTGCAGCGTTCTCCTGGTATCATCTTCGAACATGATTCAGGTAAAACGCACTCCAGCCGTAAAGTGCTTTACAGCTGCCGTATCATTCCGATGCGAGGCTCCTGGCTCGATTTCGACTTCGATCATAAAGATATTTTGTACGTACGTATTGACCGTCGTCGCAAAATGCCTGCCACTATTCTCTTTAAAGCAATGGGTATGTCTCGTTCCGAGATCCTCGATTGCTTCTACGAGAAAGAATACTTCCGTTTCGAAGACGGCAAGGTTCTGTGGGAAGTGCAAAAAGACATGTACCGCAAAGAAATTGCGTACGTTGATCTTGGCGATGGAGAAAAAGTATTCGCAAAGCAGGGCAAGCCAATTACAAAACGTACATGGCGTCTGCTTCTCGAAGCTGGTGTCGAAGCAATTGAAGTTGCTCCGGACACCCTCAACGGTCTGTTCCTTGCCGAAGATCTTGTTGATGAAAACACAGGTGAAGTTCTTGCTGATGCAGCAGATGAACTTACTGAAGATATCGTTGAACGCATCCGTGAAGCCGGCGTAACTCGTCTGCCTGTTCTTCACACTCGCGGTGCTGATGTATCTTCTTCCATGCGCGACACTCTTCTTCTTGATAAAACAGAAGATTCTGAGTCCGCACGTGTTGAAATCTACCGTCGTCTGCGTCCAAGTTCCCCTCCAACCCCGGAAATCGCAAGTACATTCTTCGAAAACCTTTTCCGCAGCGGAGACTACTACGACTTATCCCCAGTAGGTCGTTACAAAATGAACCAGCGCCTCGATCTCGATCGCGAGAACGACATGCGCACGCTGTCAGACAACGACATTTTCACAGCTATTAAGATCCTGTGTAAATTGAAAGACTCTCACGGTCCTGCAGACGATATCGACCATCTCGGTAACCGTCGCGTACGTCCGGTAGGTGAACTGGTAGAAAACCAATACCGCATCGGTCTCGTACGTATGGAACGTGCTATTAAAGAACGTATGAGCTTGCAGGAAGTTGCGACCCTTATGCCGCACGACCTCATCAACCCTAAACCGGTTGCTGCTGTTCTTAAAGAGTTCTTCGGTACTTCCCAGCTTTCACAGTTCATGGACCAGACAAACGCACTTTCTGAGGTTACTCACAAACGTCGTCTGTCTGCTCTTGGTCCTGGCGGTCTTACCCGTGAACGTGCTGGCTTTGAAGTTCGAGACGTACACACATCTCACTACGGCCGTATCTGCCCTATTGAAACTCCAGAGGGTCCGAACATTGGTCTGATTGTGTCTCTTACAACCTACTCCAAGGTAAACGACTTCGGTTTCATCGAAACCCCGTACCGCGTGGTAAAAGATTCCCGCGTTACTGACGAAATCATTTACATGGATGCGACCACAGAACAGGGTCAGGTTGTTGCGCAGGCAAACGCAGAACTCGATGCAGACGGTAACTTTGTAAAAGATTTCATTACAACTCGTTACCTCGGCGACGTTCTCATGTCTCCACGTGAAGACGTAACCCTGATGGACATTTCTCCAAGCCAGATGGTTTCCATCTCCGCAGCGCTGATTCCGTTCCTCGAGCACGATGACGCGAACCGCGCGCTTATGGGTTCCAACATGCAGCGTCAGGCAGTACCACTGCTTCGCTGTCACAAACCAATTGTTGGTACCGGCATGGAAGGCCCAGTTGCTCAGGACTCAGGTGCATGTATCATTGCTGAAGGCGAAGGTATTGTTCGCTTTGCAGATGCAGACCGCATTGTTGTTGCTTACACTAACGGCCTCTACCCAGAGTCCGGTGGCGTGCGCAGCTACGACTTGCAGAAGCACCACAAATCTAACCAGAGCTCATGTTTTGGTCAGAAGCCTACCTGTCATCCAAATCAGCCAGTCGTTCGCGGTACAATTCTCGCTGACGGCCCTGGTATTGAAGACGGTGAACTGGCACTGGGTAAAAACCTCGTAGTAGCGTTTATGCCTTGGTGTGGTTACAACTTTGAGGACTCCATCCTCATCTCCGAACGTATGGTAAAAGAAGATGTCTTTACCTCCGTACACATCGAAGAGTTTGAAGTTGTTGCTCGTGACACCAAGCTTGGACCTGAAGAAATTACCCGCGATATTCCAAACGTAAGTGAAGAAATGCTCCGCAACCTTGATGGCAGCGGCATTATTCGCATCGGTGCAAACGTATGCCCGGACGATATCCTCGTAGGTAAAATTACTCCGAAAGGCGAGACTCAGCTCTCTCCTGAAGAGAAACTCCTTCGTGCGATCTTCGGTGATAAGGCACGCGACGTTAAGAACACCTCCCTGAAAGTTCCTCCTGGAATCGAAGGTACTGTAATTGACGTTAAAGTGTTCAACCGTCGTTCCGGCGAAAAAGACGAACGCACTAAAAATATTGAAGACTACGAACTTGCTAAGCTTGATCGTAAAGAACAGAGCCACATTTCAGCCCTCACCATGTCTACCATGACTAAAGTTGTGGAAGAAGCAGAAGGCAAGCAGCTTGCGTACAACATTCCAGGTAAACGCAAAGGCGAAGTTCTTGCAGAAGCAGGCCACGTAGTAACAGCTGAAATTCTTAACGAAGTACCAGTTAAGAAACTTTCAGGTCTGTTTAAATCTAAAGATGTAAACGACGCCATTGAGCATCTCATTGAAGAGTATGACAAACAGGTTGAGTTTATTAAGAACATCTACGATACCAAGCGCGAAAAAGTATCTGAAGGCGACGATCTGCCTCCAGGCGTTCTCAAGATGGTTAAATGCTACATCGCCGTTAAGCGTAAGCTTAGCGTAGGTGACAAAATGGCTGGCCGTCACGGTAACAAAGGTGTTGTTTCCCAGATTCTGCCAATCGAAGACATGCCTTTCTTCGCCGACGGTTCTACCGTAGACATCGTACTGAACCCACTGGGCGTACCGTCTCGTATGAACATCGGTCAGATCATGGAAACTCACCTTGGTTGGGGCGCACTTAAGCTTGGTGAACAGCTTGCAGCACTTCTCGAAACCGGTGAACACCTCAAAGATGTTCGTTCCCGTGTAAAAGAAGTCTACAAGTGTGAGACCATCAACCGTATGGTTGACGAAATGGATGATGAAGAATTCACCAAAGCCGTTCGTCGACTCAGCACCGGTATCGTTACTAAGACTCCGGTATTTGATGGTGCACGCGAAGAAGAAATCTGGTCATGGATTGCCGATGCAGGCATGCCTGATGACGGTAAGAACGTACTGTTCGACGGCCGTACAGGTGACCAGTTCCAGAACCGCGTAACAACAGGTGTTATGTACATCCTGAAACTGCACCACTTGGTTGATGAAAAAATCCACGCCCGTTCAACTGGTCCTTACTCACTCGTTACGCAGCAGCCACTGGGCGGTAAAGCTCAGTTTGGTGGCCAGCGTCTTGGTGAGATGGAAGTTTGGGCACTGGAAGCACACGGTGCAGCTTACATGTTGCAGGAGTTCCTGACCGTTAAGTCTGATGACGTGACCGGTCGTGTAAAAATGTACGAGAAGATCGTAAAAGGCGACAACTTCCTTGAAGCGGGTATGCCTGAATCCTTCAACGTACTTATTAAGGAACTGATGTCCCTCGGTTTGGATGTCACCCTGCATCAGGAAGAGGAACAAAAAGGTCCACGCACCTTCCTTGCTGACTAAATAGAACGGGTTTGCCTTGCAGGCCAAGGCAAACCCGATTTTAGGATACTGTTACAGTTCCCAAAACCCGCATGACAACCTTTATGGGTGGGGTAACAACTATGACTTTAGATGATCTTTTCTCTGCACGAAGCAATACAGCTCAGGCTGCAGATATTCACAACCTGAAGGCTATTCAGATCTCAATTGCAGCTCCGGAAGCAATTCGTGAGTGGTCTTTCGGTGAAGTTAAAAAGCCAGAAACCATCAACTACCGTACGTTCAAACCAGAACGCGACGGCCTTTTCTGTGCAAAGATCTTCGGCCCAGTAAAAGATTACGAGTGTAACTGCGGAAAATACAAGCGCATGAAGCACCGCGGCATCGTCTGCGAAAAGTGTGGCGTAGAAGTAATTGCTTCCAAAGTTCGTCGTGAACGTATGGGTCACATTGAGCTTGCAGCTCCTGTTGCACATATCTGGTTCCTTAAAACTCTGCCTTCCAAGATCGGTACACTGCTCGACATGACCATGTCTGATCTTGAGAAAGTATTGTACTTCGACTCTTTTGTTGTTCTTGATCCGGGTCAGACATCCCTTGCCAAGAATCAGGTTATCTCCGAAGACCATTACTTCCAGGTAATCGACCACTACGGCGAAGACGCAATCGTAGTTGGCATGGGTGCAGAAGCTATCCGCGGCCTCATCGAAGAGCTCAATCTTGAGACACTTCGTCATGAGCTGCGTGAAGAATCTCAGACTACCCGTTCTCAGACTAAAAAGAAAAAGCTTACAAAACGACTGAAGATTGTTGAGGCTTTCCTTGAGTCCAACAACCGTCCAGAATGGATGATTATGGAAGTTGTTCCGGTAATTCCACCAGAACTTCGTCCACTCGTACCTCTGGATGGCGGACGTTTCGCAACATCCGACCTCAACGACCTTTACCGTCGTGTAATTAACCGTAACAACCGCCTGAAGCGTTTGATGGAACTTGGTGCTCCTGAGATCATCATCCGTAACGAAAAACGTATGCTTCAGGAATCCGTTGACGCACTCTTCGACAACGGTCGCCGCGGTCGCGCAATTACCGGTACTAACGGTCGCCCACTGAAATCTTTGTCAGACATGATCAAAGGTAAACAGGGTCGTTTCCGTCAGAACCTTCTCGGTAAACGTGTTGACTACTCCGGTCGTTCCGTAATTGTAGTAGGTCCAAACCTTAAACTGCACCAGTGCGGTCTTCCTAAGAAGATGGCTCTTGAGCTGTTTAAGCCGTTCATCTACTCCAAGCTCGAAGAAAGAAACCTCGCCTCTACTATTAAGAGTGCGAAGAAAATGGTTGAACGAGAAGAGCTGGTAGTTTGGGATATCCTCGAAGAGGTTGTTCGCGAATACCCAATTCTCCTTAACCGTGCGCCGACACTTCACCGTCTCGGTATTCAGGCATTCGAACCTACCCTCGTTGAAGGTAAGGCTATTCGCCTGCACCCTCTCGTATGTTCCGCGTACAACGCTGACTTCGATGGTGACCAGATGGCTGTACACGTACCTCTTTCTGTGGAAGCGCAGATTGAAGCACGCGTACTTATGATGTCTACAAACAACATTCTTTCACCAGCTAACGGTTCTCCTGTTATCGTTCCTTCTCAGGATATCGTTCTCGGTCTGTACTACATGACTGTTGAGCGTTCTTTCGAGAAAGGCGAAGGCATGGAATTCTGCGGACGCTGGGAAGTTATTACAGCATACGACCATGGTCAGGTATCCCTGCATGCACGCATCAAGGTTCGCCTCGATAGCGGCCGCATCGTAGAAACCACCCCGGGTCGAGTTATCGTTTCTCAGATTCTGCCAAAAGGCATGAGCTTCGATCGTGCTAACGAAGTTATGACCAAGAAAAACATTGGTAAACTCGTAAGCTCCGCATACCGCGAATGCGGCATCAAAGCTTCTGTTCTTCTTTGTGACCGTCTCAAAAACTTAGGTTACGAGTACGGTACCCGCGCTGGTGTTACCATTGCGGTTAAAGACCTTGAGATTCCGGACAGCAAAAAAGGCATTCTGGAAAAATCTCAGGCAGAAGTTGACGAAATTGAACGCCAGTACCGCGAAGGTATCATTACCCGTACCGAGAAATACAACAAAATCGTTGATGTTTGGACTAAGACCACTCAGGACGTGTCCAACGAAATGATGAAACACATCTCCCGTGATATCATCAAAGACGAGAAGACTGGTAAAGAAGAGGCTAACCTCTCCTTCAACTCCATCTTCATGATGTCCAACTCCGGTGCTCGTGGTAACCAGGACCAGATGCGTCAGCTCGCAGGTATGCGTGGTCTGATGGCGAAACCGTCCGGTGAAATTATTGAAACACCAATTACATCTTCCTTCCGTGAAGGTCTTTCCGTGCTTCAGTACTTCACCTCTACTCACGGTGCTCGTAAAGGTCTTGCGGATACCGCGCTTAAAACCGCGAACTCCGGTTACCTTACCCGTCGTCTTGTTGACGTTGTACAGGACGTTATCATCGGCGAACACGATTGTGGTACTGTTGACGGCCTTGAACTCGGTCACCTCATTATCGGTGGTGAGATCAAAATGCGCCTCTCCGAGCGTGCAATCGGTCGTGTTGTTCTGTACCCGGTTATTGATCCGGTTACTAAAGAAGAAATCATTCCTGCAAATGGCCTGATCGACGAAGTACGCGCACAGCTGCTCGACGATCGTGGCATTAACTCCATCACCATCCGCTCTGCACTCACCTGTTCTTCCGAACACGGTATTTGTGCACTGTGTTACGGTCGTGACCTCGCTCGCGGTCGTCTCGTAAACTGCGGTGAAACTGTTGGTATTATTGCTGCTCAGTCAATTGGTGAACCAGGTACTCAGCTGACAATGCGTACATTCCACATTGGTGGTACTGCATCTACTCAGATTGAGAAATCCAGCATCGAAGCTCAGCACGCTGGTCGCATTGTGACCTCCCGTGTTAAAGCTGTTACCAACAAAGAAGGTTACCACCTTGTTCTTGGTAAATCCGGTCAGGTTTCCATTGTTGACGAACAGGGTCGTGAGCGTGAAAAATACATCCTGCCTAACGGTTCCCGTTTGAACGTAACCGAAGGTCAGGAAGTTGAAAAAGGTCAGGTAATCGCAGAATGGGATCCGTTTAACGAACCATTCGTATCTGAAGTTCCTGGTACTGTTAAGTTCACCGATATTATCGATGGCAAAACCTTCCAGGAAACTACTGACCTCGCTACTCAGATGGCAACACGTACCATTATTGAGTACCGTACAACCAACTTGAAGCCTTCCATCTCTATTTGTGATGAAGACGGCGAGCCTAAGTTCCGTGGTGATTCTTCCATCCCTGCGGTTTACCAGCTCCCAGTTGGCGCGATTATCATGATTCAGGATGGCCAGCAGCTTGAAGCGGGTGATGTTATCGCTCGTAAGCCGCGTGAAACATCCAAAACTAAAGATATCGTTGGTGGTCTTCCACGAGTTGCGGAACTCTTCGAGGTTCGCAAACCTAAAGACCTCGCTGTTGTTACAGAAATCGACGGTATCGTATCCTACGCAGGTGAAACAAAAGGTAAGCGTAAGCTTATGGTTACACCTGAGGTTGGCGAACCTAAAGAATACCTCGTACCAAAAGGTAAGCACATCACTGTTACCGAAGGTGACTTCGTTGAAGCAGGCGAACAGCTTACTGAAGGTCAGCCAGAACTTCACGATATCCTCCGCATTAAAGGCGAGAAATTCCTCGCTAACTACTTGTGTGAAGAGATTCAGGAAGTTTACCGCTTCCAGGGCGTAGGTATTGACGATAAGCACATTGAGATTATCGTTCGCCAGATGCTTAAGAAGGTATCCGTGCTTGATCCAGGTGAAACCAGCTTCCTCGTTGGTGAACAGGTCGACAAGCAGGAATTCCGTGATGAAAACAGAAAAGCTGTTGCTGAAGGTCGCAAACCTGCGAATGCTGAGCCATTGGTTCTCGGTATTACACAGGCTTCCCTCACAACATCTTCCTTCATCTCTGCGGCTTCCTTCCAGGAAACCACAAAAGTTCTTACCGAAGCTTCTCTGCGCGGCAAACGCGACAGACTGCGCGGTCTCAAAGAGAACGTTATTGTGGGTCGCCTCATTCCGGCTGGTTCCGGTTACCGCGACTTCGTTTCCGCAAACATCGAAGTACCTCAGCAGGAAGAACGTGCCGACAAGTTCCTCGACGAACTCGACGAGCCGGTTTACTCTGCAGGCGTTTAATACGCTATTCGCACTCAAAGCCCCCGCATCAACAGATGCGGGGGCTTTTTTTGTTGATAATACCGGCTGCCATTTGACTATCAATTAAAGTCATGCTCTTCTCATCATACACTCTCATTTTACTACGACTCACAGGAGACCACATGGCTGAAAAATACACACAGACAATCACACGGGAAGATCTGCCCGCTTTCTTCCGCAAGCTTGCAGACGCATGCGAATCTACGCCGGCTGAAGGGTTTCCAGATTGCACAAACGCAAAAAAAATACGTCTTGGAATCAAAGATGAATATGGCCAACTTACTGTCAAATTGAAACTGAGCGCCTACATAGATGAATGTGAAATTTGTGAAGACTGTGAATGCGGTGGCAGACGTCCTGATGGTCTTCCACGCTACAAGCGCTTAAAAAAACGCATGGCTTCAAGTTTTAAAGTCATATTTAAATCTCTACACCAAAATATTACACCGCCTGAAGAGGCTGTGCAGGACTTCATTACGGACTCCAGATTAATGACAAAATATCCGGGTAAAGGTGACCCGCTGTATGCTGAATACGACAAACTCACAGATATACTCGAAGAAGCATGGCAGAATAAAAACTTACAGAAATTCCATGAAACCGTAGATGCAATGAACCACATGAAAACAGAATGTCATCATAAGTATAAATAACGTGTCTTGCGGTTGGGGGGACACATGAAGTTCACTGCCGAACAGGAAAAAGATAATGCCAGACTTCTTGATACACTGCGTAACTACTCAGAAGAAGTTACAGAAAGAGACCATAAAATCTTTTTAACCATAATTTCTACAACGCTTGAAGACTGGCAGGCTCAGCAAATTATTGCTCCGGATACTCTTTATCCGAGGCAGCAACACGTCTTGGCTACCCATTGGCACCCAGAATTTGTTCCAATGGAGCTTAATAAAGAACGTATTGAGAAAATGTTCCCCAACCGTAAGGACGAACTCATTATCCCCACCCAGCATAATGAGTTACTTGCATATGGCGCTTATACAGGGACGGAAGTAGATTGTTATGCCAGCGGCTTTCAAGAAAAAGTTCAACTGCTTATTCACTTTGAGACAAGCAAACTTGAAGGGAATGACACCATGCTTCGTGCGATGCTTGCGCACACACGTAAGTACAGATCAAGTCAACTCTTCGACTTCATTCATTCATTTACCAAACCTGTAGAAGATCGCCTGCATAAAGCTTCCCGCAAAACAGGTGTTGATCCGGTTGCCGTAAAATTTGCCTGTACAGTTGTCGGAAAAATCGAACGCCTCCTGAACGAACACTGGGAGAATGTTCCCGAATTTTCCATACGTAATAAACTTATCCGAAACTACTTTGACGCCATGCGTCCACAGTTCGGACATCAATTCATCGACCGCGTCCAAACCTTTGTTCAGGAAGTAAAAAATCTCGTAAAAGCGAGCTTTCCTCTAGAATATTTCTATCGGGCATCTGAAATTATAGAAGAAACGCGAGGTATAGGCGGCTGTATCGTTATTCCTCATCCAGAACAATTTTGGCCGATCCTTCTTGGCCGATATGATGTTGATGGATACGAAGTCTGGAATCCACAATCCCACCGCTACACAGAGTTTCTTATCGATGTCGTAAACGAACACAACAAGCCCCGCAAAGGCGTTTGTAGAGAACTTCTCATTCTTATGGGCGATGACTGCCACCAAGGTGAAAAAACACGCAGAAAAGAAGAGCAGGACCCAGAAAAAACCGTACGAGAAATAGGACTGCAACCAGCGTGGGATGACCTTTGTATACAAAAAAAACTCATCCGCGGCGGCGTTACTCGAAAGAATGTTATTGAAGAGTATCGAAACCGTCTGTCAGGATAGATCTCGTTTTTTACGAAAATCCTGACTTTTCCCCGACAAATGGATATTTACGGCAACGTTATCTTGGAATTGGTAGAAACACTATGCTGATGTTTGAAGCACTGCACGAACATTTTACATTCCTCTTACTCGAAGTTCAGGGGCAAATAGATGCCACCCTGCAATTTTTGCTGCGGCCAACTAAAAGTTTGCGGCAGGAAATCGCTCTTCGTTGTGATCGTACTGCCAACATACAAACCGTGGTTGAAACGAAATGTTATTCCGAACTCCACTCAACGCATAAATTAACTCAAGCCGAGGTTAATAAATTACGCGCATTGCAGAAGATGGCTACGCACTTACATCTTATCGCTGAATTTTGCGTAAACATAACAGGACAAATGCGTTACCTGACCCGCTACAGCAAACTGAATCCTCACGAATTCACACCGTTTTTTACTGACATCCAAGAAGCATTGAAGCTTATCCGCCCCACTATTGATACAGGCGATCTCTCTACAGCACTCCAAATATGCCAGTATGAGCACACACTTGATGAAAAATACGAACAGGTGTTCTCTAAACTCATAACTGAAATAGATTCAGGCAAACAAGCATCAGGACATGTTACTGCTATTTTCATCTACCGCTATCTGGAACGCATCGGAGATTCTCTCCTACGCATAGGTGAAGCGCTCATCTGTATAACTATAGGTAATACCTTAAAAATATCACAATTTGATGCACTGCAAGAAACCCTGACACAATCAGGCTTCACAGGGTCAATGAATGAAGTCGACTATCGAGCAATCCTTGGAAGTCGTTCCGGCTGTTGTGTCGGAGTTGTAGAAACAGCAGATCAAGCAGAACATGCCCCACACGGCTCAATATACAAAGAAGGGTCGATTAATAAAATTAAGAAGGAAAAGGAAAACCTTGAGCGTTGGCAAAACCTGTTTCCTGCGCTAGTGCCGCACATCTACGGTTACCATGAAGGAACAGATAATGCCGCCCTACTCATTGAGTTGCTGCACGGCTGTACATTAGATGAAATAATTCTTCAGGCAGATCAATATGTAACAGACCGGGCTCTTACTGCACTAACAACAACCGTACAAAGTGTCTGGGAAACAACCAAGAATGTACATCCAGTTCCCACAAACTATATCCAACAGCTTGCAAGCAGACTGTCTCCTGTACTGAAAGTTCACCCCGCATCCGCACGGGATTCTCTTTCCATCGGCGGAATAAAAGCATTTTCAACTCGTGAACTCCTTGCCCAGTGCTCTCTCTTAGAAAAAGGTCTGACAGCTCCCTTTTCCGTTCTGATTCATGGCGATTTTAATATGAACAACATCGTATACAACAATCAGCAACAAACAGTTCGCTATATTGATCTTTACCGCTCAAGAGACTTTGACTACGTGCAGGATGCCTCCGTATTTCTTATCTCACTCTTTCGCCTGCCAATTTTTGAACCTGAACTTCGAGACAAGCTCAATAGAACCACAGAGACTTTCTACTCGTTTGTTCAAGAATTCTCCAAAACTCACGCTGATTCCACATTCGAAACCAGACTTACGTTTGCACTAGCTCGTTCCTTTTACACATCAACCCGATTCGAACTAAACCAGAGCTTTGCAAAACGAATGTACCTACGGGCACATTATCTTATGGAAAAACTTCTAAGCCACACGGGGAAGTGGAGTGCCTTTAAGCTTCCAGAGGATATTTTATACTACTGAGTTGGCGTGCGGCACGTAACCTGCCACCGGAAAAAACAAAGAAGCAACTAAACTCAGGATGGGTCACATGAAAATTGGTGTAATCGGCACCCCCGGCGGATGGTCTTCCGAGCTGTTAGCCGACACGGTTGCTGAAAAAACTGGATACAGATTACTGATTGATATGAAGGACATCCGCCTAGATCTGCATAACAATACCTGCTGGTTCAATGGCGTAAACCTGAATACCTTAAACGGTCTTATGATCAAAAAAGTCGGAGCATGGTACTCTCCCGCCTTACTTGATCGTTTAGAGATGCTCCGGTTCCTCAATGAAAACGGGCTGCCCGTTTTTTCAAAACCTTCAAGCATCATATCTGTACTGAACAGACTATCGTGCACAGCCTCTCTCAAACTTGCCGGTATCCCAATGCCGCCAACAACGTTGACAGAAAATGTCGAAGAAGCTCTGGCAACCGTAAAAGAATACGGAAAAGCTGTGTTCAAGCCTCTCTACTCTTCTAAAGGACGGGGAATGATTGTGGTGGAGAACAACACAGAAGCATACTCAACCATTGTTGAATACGCAGAACATTTCCCTCTCATGTACATACAAAAGGTTGTTGATTTAGAGGAAGATAAAGATCTTGGCGTTGTCTTCATTAAGGGAAAATACTTAACCACCTACGCCCGCTGTAAAGGAAACTCTTGGAACACAACAACAGCTTCAGGCGGGCACTATGCAAGCTATACACCTTCTCTTGAGATCATTGAATTGGCACGCAAGGCACAGGAGCTGTTTGATCTCGATTTTACCTGCGTTGATGTCGCCATTACTTCAGACGGACCAGTTGTCTTTGAGGTTTCAGCATTTGGCGGCTTCAAAGGTATCCTTAAGTCCAGCGGTATCAATGCAGCAAAACTCTATGTAGATTCTGTAGTTAAGGAACTGTCATGGACATAGATTTTTCAGATTTCACATCAGTCATTGATGCCGTGCGCAGTCGCTACCCAGCGACGTTCCGTCTGCAAATAACCTTCAATGGTTTCTATATTGATGTATTCACAAACAGTCTTCCTCTTAAACAAATTCTAACCGCCTACTTTCATGAATTCATTGTCGAAACCCCACAGGCTGATGTACACAGCACTGTAACGGTGCACGACGCTTCTTCCATAAGCTTTCCCTATTCCTACAAACTGGCAACGCCCTCAGCTCCGCATAAACCATGCAAGCATGAGTGGATTGATCTTTCTGGAGGAAGAATAGTTCACCACCGCATCACTGACATGCACTACTTCATAGGGAACGAACAAAACTGTATGGCTGGTCCCTGCCTTACAATGAAAAATCAAGTTGTGAACTTCATTAACAGCCGCTTTATTAAAAACAAAGTTGATGAAGGCTATCTGCTGGGACATGCCTCGGCAGTAGAACTTGATGGACATGGTATGATTATCAGTGGAGATTCCGGTGCAGGAAAATCTACTCTGGCGCTCCATATGGTTACAGCAGGAGCAAACTTTGTCAGTAATGACAGAGTGCTCATCAATAAAGACGGGACAGGTTTATTTTTCGGAACAGCACAGCAACCACGCATAAATCCGGGAACAGCATTGAACAACCCTTGTCTGGACAGTATACTTTCAGAACAGGAACACCATAAGTTCGAAAGCTTGCCTTCAGAACAACTGTGGACGACAGAAATAAAGTATGACGCGCTTATTCCAACCTACTATGGAGCAAACAGGTTTATCCCCCATGCTCCCCTCAGTGGTGTTGTCATTATGGACTGGGAACGAATTGATGTACCGGTGCAAATTAAACAACTTTCAGCTCAAAATGCATCCTATTTTATTAAGTATTTAATGAAGAAAAACGACCTGCTTTTTCTCCCAGAAAATAAAAACTATACAGACCCGACGTTACCAGATTATATACAGGCGCTTCGCGATATCCCGATATTTATTTTGCAAGGCGGCGTTAATTTTGCTGACGCTACACAAGCCTTACTATCAACCCTGAAACTTGAAACACAGCTTAATAATAAACAATGCAGCATGTAGAAATAACCAGAATGGTTTCCATTCCAGACCCTCGAAAAATTGAACGCTACCGCTCTGCTCCGCAGAACGGACCACGCATTCTCTTTTTCAGTGGCGGAACTGCATTACAGGGTGTTTCACGGGATATTATCCAATACACACATAATTCTATCCACCTGATTACCCCGTTTGATTCCGGTGGCAGTTCAGCGGTATTACGTAAAGAATTTTCAATGCCTGCCGTCGGTGATATCCGTAATCGCCTTATGTCACTTGCTGACAGTTCCATTCATGGAAATCCGGATATGTATTCCTTTTTCGCTCACAGGCTTGATAAGGAAGCATCCCAACAAGAACTGCGTTCTGAACTGTCTCACCTTTGTGACGGCACACACCCCCTTATGTTGGCTGTTCCATATCCCATGCGCAGCTTCATTCAAGCAAGTATGGTGTCTTTTAGAAGATCTGCATCTGAATCTTTTGATCTTCGCGGTGCAAGTCTTGGTAACCTTGTTCTTGCAGCTGAATACCTTGATCACGGCAGACACCTTTCTCCGGTCATTTACCTTTTCTCCAAACTGGCTGAAGTGCGGGGGCTTGTCCGGCCTATCGCCAATGTTACTGCTCAACTGGCTGTTTCTCTTACTGATGGAACAACTATTGTCGGGCAGCATCTCATTACAGGGAAGGAAGCTGCACCGTTACACTCAAAAATTAACAACATATGGCTTGCAGCATCACAACATGACCCGACACCGATCACTGTAAGCATTCCTCAACGCACACAGGAACTTATCCACAGTGCAGAGCTTATCTGCTACCCAATGGGAAGCTTTTACTCCAGTGTCATCGCCAACCTGCTGCCTAAAGGTGTAGGAACTAGCATTGCACAAACAAACTGCCCGAAAATCTTTATTCCTAATACAGGAACTGATGTAGAACTTGCAGGACATACTCTATCCGAGCAGATAGAAACACTGCTACATCATTTGAAAAAAGACTCTCCAAATACAATTTCCACCAAAGATGTGCTGAACCTGATCGTCGTTGATTCTGATTCTACGCGATATAATGGCTCCCTCAACAATGATATGCTGTCACGAGAAGGCATTGATGTGGTATCCTGCAACGTAATTACAAAAAACAGCTCACCATACATAGATGCCGCAGTGCTAAACAAGGTTCTCTTATCTCTTTGCTAGCAGTGCCGGCATGAGGAGAGACACATGGAAAAAAAGAAAATTCACATATCAGGAAAAATGCCTTGCGATCTCGCAGTATCGCATATCGAATGTTTTCTTGATGGAATACGCAGCGGCAGTGTTGTTATTGAAGAAGGGCATGAAAAAATAGTCCTGCATCCCGATGCCGAAATTGAAATGAATATTGAGGCAAAAACCAAGTACGAAAAACAACGTCTTGTCATTTCACTAGAATGGACAACACAGGGTGCTTCCCATACCCATTCTCCCCACCATTCCCACGGAAAGCATAAATCACACCGCAGCGGTAACTTTATAAAACATGCCCACTCGCATGGCCCCGGACACCATGATGAGCTCTACGACGGGCATCACGGCGATCATCACTCCGAACATCCCGAAGGCTTCCACTCTCACTACCACTGTCACGGAAAAGATGAACACCAGCTCTGCCATACTCACGAACATGCAGAAGGCCATCATGATATGCATCACGGCTGTTGTCAGGGAAAAGATCATGAGCCTCATGACGGATGCTGTGCAGAGCATCACTACGGCGCGACTGCTTCATCAGAACAGGCAGACCCAACAGACACAAACGATCACCATGGCAACCACGTTCATGGATATAGAGGGTGTTGCGAAGGCAAAACACACACTCCACATGCTGGATGTTGTGCAGAACACAATTATGGTGAAGATCTGGAATCGGCTGAGATGAAAGATAGTCACAAGAAAAAAGACAGTGCAAAAAAAGAACGTGTCGCTAAAGAAAAAAGCGAAGATAAGAAAAAAAAGCCTGCTAAATCGGATGAGAAAAGCAAAACTCCTAAGGCAAAAAAGAAAGAAAAATAGCCTCTCCATCAAGTCATTGCACTGCTTCTTTGATTCAAAAAAACAATACGCACGGGATATTTCATTCTGCCTTGTTTACCGCACTGCACTCTCCTAATAAGACACAAAAAAGCTCCCTTTAAACAAAGGGAGCTTTCTCATATCCTATTTCTGTAACTGAAAATTACAGGTAGCTTGCTGTGACAATAACAATGCCGCACAGAAAGCTGATAACAATTGCCGGCTTACCACCAAAGGCTCTGTACGCTTGGTTTTGTCCGGCTGAGCGCATTTTCCATACCATCACGCAAGGGATAAAGATTGCGATGATGGTGAATGCAGCACCGGCATGTCCCAACGCGGCAATAAAGCCATTAGGGGCAAGAAGAGATGCGGCAAGCGGTGGTACAAATACCATTGCAGTGGTTCCTGCGCGACTTGCTTTGTCATCAGTACGACGGAAGGTTTCTGCTACAAGATCAAACAAAGCAAATGAAACACCGATAAAAGAAGTAATGAGTGCAAGTGAAGCAAACAGAGACAAAATAGTGGAAACCCAAGTAGAGCCACCACTCATCTGGTTAATAAGCACATCTACGTTTGCCATTGTCGCAAGTTGATCCGGAGTTGCGCTGCCAAGAGCAAGGGTCAACCAAGTAAAGTAGCAGATAAACGGAATAGTACTTCCGACAATAAGAATACGAACAAGCGTTTTCTTATCATCACCAATGTAATTTACAATACTCGGCAAACACGGATGATACCCGAAAGAGGTAAATAACACAGGCAAAGACATGATCAGAACTTTTGCCTTCGGCTGTCCCACCGCTAGATTCTCTACATTAAGCTGTCCGCCAAGAGTCGCAAAACAAACAACCATGGCAACAAGCATTCCGATAAATAAATACTTATTTGCAGTCACAACAGAATTTGTACCCGAAAACAAGAGTGCGGCGCTGATCACGGTAAATATCAATGTTCCAAGACGAGCATCAATACCTGTATTCGTGGCAATAATTCCCCCCATCCCTGTCAGATAGGCAACAAGCAGACAGTAAAACAAAAAGAAAACACTGCCTGTTCCCAAAACCTGTCCTGGACGTCCGAGAATTTTATGAGTCATATGGTTAAGGTTAACACCCTTACCAAATTCAATATTAATTTCGAGCAGAAGCAGGGCCACGTAGATTGCTACAAACCACATGAACAATAAGACCAAAGAACCTGTAACAAACCCTAGACTTCCGATTGCCATTGGAAGTCCAAGCATTCCCGCCCCGATGGATGTGCCTGCAACAATGCTGATGGCACCAAGATTTTTTGAAAGCATACCTCTCCCTTTTTCATAGTACTGCATCACACCCCACTCAGCCTATGAACAAAAGGCAATGTGCTTTACTGCAATGCTGTGTCTATTGCATTAACTATGACAACGCAAAACAAATGCTGTGCATATTTTTTTGACAATTTTGTATACTAATTCACTGCAACAATGCAGTAATCCTTTAGCGAAGATAAGTCCTACACATGGCGTTTGTGTAAATCAAGTGCATTTCGCTATAGATGAAGTTCACATATTTGTTATTTTACAGTCTTTTCCACCTGCTACAACAGTTTCTTCTCGCGTAAAAACAAGTTGTTACAAGACATAAACACACTTTACAGTGTTTACCCAAAAAAAGAGAGCGTTGTTCAACCGTCTGTTTTTTAAAAATTTTTTTTATGCATTTTTAGACATGAAAAAAAATACTCCCCCTCTTACCTCTGTAGTAGGCTCTGTCATACACCTTCGCATCACATACCTTTTTCAAGTCATGCGTAGAAAAAAAAGGACCAATCAACAGTTGCTGTTGACTAGTCCTTTTTTCAAATAACACTCGGAATATATGCTAAAAATAGCCCTCAATACCGAATTTCTCTTTCACAAGTTCCTTCACAACATCTTGACGATGACAAGCAACTTTGTGGTCATTCCCTACATCCAGAAGTACCGGTTCCTCACGGGAACACACATCAATGCAGAATGGACAACGCGTATGGAAACGGCAACCGCTTGGCGGGTTCAAAGGACTAGGAACATCTCCTTCCAAAACAATGCGGTTCGGCTCTGCTGCAACTTCAGGGTTCGGAATACCAGAAAGCAACGCGTGAGTATAAGGGTGTAACGGATTGCTGAACAACTCATCCGTCGGGCATGTCTCAATACATTTTCCCAAGTACATAACAGCGATACGCGTAGAAATGTATTTAACAACCAACAAGTGGTGCGTCACAAACAAGTATGTAAGATTCAGTTCCTTACGCAATTTATCAAGCAAATTTAGAATCTGTGCCTGTACTGAAACATCCAACGCACTTGTCGGCTCATCAAGAACGATAAATTCTGGAGAAGCTGCAATTGCACGGGCAACAGCAATGCGCTGGCGTTGACCACCGGAAAACTCATGCGGATAACGCATAAGGTGCATGCGAGAAAGTCCAACCATTTCCAAAATGGAAACAATCTTTTTTTCAAGCTCACGAGCACTCAGTTTTTCCTGTTCTTTAATCGGCTCAGCAATAATATGCTTAATCAGCATACGAGGGTTCAAGGACGTTGTCGGGTCCTGAAACACCATCTGCAACCGACTGCGAATACCCGCATTCTTCATCTGGCGATTAGACATCTTTGCCAGATCCATTGGGTCGCCGTCTTCAGGATAATAAATGGCTTCGCCACCTGTGGGAGCATGCAAATTGATAATGGCTTTACCTGTCGTCGTTTTACCGCAACCAGACTCGCCAACCACCCCGAGGCATTCCCCGCGGTAGATATCAAGATCAATGCCATCCAAGGCTTTTACAGAATTCACCTGCCGTTTCAACACACCACCAAAAACAGGGTAATGCTTCTCAAGCCCTTTAAGCTCAATTATCTTCTTTTTCATGAGAGTCCCCCGATAACCCTGTCTGCATGGTGACATGCTACCAAATGCCCCGGAATCAATTCCTTCAGTTCCGGCTTATCAGTGGAACACTTATCCATTGCTTTCGGACAACGTGGATGGAATCTACATCCGGACGGTGGATTCACAAGGTTCGGCACGCTCCCTTCAATAGACTGCAACTCACCTTCCTGATTAAATTTAGGAACAGAAGTAAGCAAAGCCTGTGTGTAAGGGTGTAATGGAGTAGAAAATACATCCTTCACATCACCTGTTTCACACAACGTTCCTGCATACATAACCCCTACCTTTTCACATGTTTCCGCCACAACACCAAGGTCATGGGTAATGAGAAGAATTGAGGAGATGCTTTCTTTCTTCAGATCATTTAACAACTGAAGAATCTGTGCCTGAACTGTCACGTCAAGGTTGGATGTCGCCTCATCCGCAATAAGCAACGTTGGATGACATGCAAGAGCGATTGCAATAACAATTCGCTGTTTCATCCCGCCAGAAAGGTTATGCGGGTAACGGGTGACAATCTCTTCAGGGTTAGCAATGCCCAGTTTGCCGATTATCTTGATAGCACGCTGCAATGCTTCTTTCTTCACAGGCTTATCCCACCATTTTAAAAATGGCACCTGAGAACAGAACTTCAAAAGTGGAGCTTTAGGATTCTTAGCCGCAACCCCAAGCATTGCTCGATAATACGGAGTAAGAAGTCCGTAAGATTCACCGGAGTCAATTGCATCACAGATCTTTTGGCTCATCTCCGCTACGCGGTGAAAGAGAAAACTCTCTGCAACTTGATCTCCAATTGTAATAACCGGATTCAACGCTGCATTCGGCTCCTGAAAGATCATGGAAATTGAATCACCGCGGACACTCTCCATCTCTTCTTCAGTCAAAGCGAGTAAATCAACAGGTTCGGCATCTGCTTTCTCAGAAAACAAAACTTTGCCGCCTTCAATAACTCCCGGAGATTGAATAACACGAAGCATTGAACGAACAGTTACCGATTTACCACAACCGGACTCACCTACAAGCCCGAAAGTGCATCCATGGTCAATAGACAAGCTAAACTTATCCAGCGCCTTTACCGCACCCTCGTATGTATAGAAGTTCGTAGTAAGATCTTGTGCTTTAAGTAGAACAGCCATGCTAGCGTCTCCTCAACTTAGGATCAAAGGCATCACGCAAAGCATCACCCAGCAGGTTCCAAGCCAGCACAAAGAGAATAATACAGATACCCGGGAAGAAGATTGTGTACCAGAACTGAAGCGGATCGTTAGACGGCCCCACAATATAGTTTCGGGCAAGGGCTACCATTTGCCCCCAGTCTGCATACCCTTTCGGAGCACCGAGCCCGACGAAGCTCATAAACGATGCACTGATTACCATAGACCCCATATCCATAGATCCCATAATCAATACAGGATAAATGGAGTTCGGGAGAATGTGGCGAAGAATAATTTTACAATCAGAAACACCCATCAACTTTGCAGCTTGAACAAACTCTTGGTTACGCAGCTTCAGTACTTCTGAACGAATAACTCGCACGTACCACCGCCACTCAACAAGAGCCAAGGCAATCATAATGTTTTCCAACCCCCTTCCGAAAGCAACAACAATCGTCATTGCCAGAACAAGGAGCGGAATCGACCACACTATGTCCACAAATCGCATTAAAAATTCATCAAACCATCCGCCGTAATATCCAGCAAGAACCCCTAATGTAATACCCACAAAACCGGCAATACCTACAACAAACAAGCCGATTTTAAATGCAGTACGAGTTCCCCATACTACACCGTAAAAAATGTCATACTGACCAGAGGTCGTACCCATAATAAAACGCTCAGAAGGAGCCTTAGGGGTTGGAGAAAACCCTTTGTGCGGCATCTTGTAAGGCGCATGTGCATATTTAGGCGGTGCAATATACGGAGCTGCAATAGCAACGCCGATAAAAAAGGATAATAGAACCACACCAATTACAGCGGAAGGATTCCGAAAAATACGTGCAAGAGTAAATTTAAGCTCACGAAGGCGAGGATGCTCATGAGCCTGTACGGCAGTCATAGCTGTACTTGTTTCCATAAGCGCCTTCCTAGTGGAGCCTGATTCTAGGATCAACATATGCGTACATAATGTCGATAATCAGGTTTGAAGTTACAAAGACAAGCCCCACGAACATACAGACGCTCATAAGAACCGGCATATCAAGCTGTGTAGCCGATTCTGCAAGCCACCACCCCATGCCTTGGCGGTTGAAGACAACCTCAACGGCAATGGAGCCTTCCATAGAAAGTGCAACAAGCTGACCAGCAACGGTAATTACCGGAATAAGGGCATTTTTCTTTGCATGTTTCTTATAGATTGTTTTAAAATCTGCGCCCTTTGCCTTAGCTGTGATGACATAGTCTTTATTCATTTCTTCGATCATGCCGGAACGCATAACACGCATCAGTAACGCAACGACAACAATAACCTGCGTTACAACAGGTAAGACCAGATGACTGAGTGCATTCAGAGTAATATCAAGTCTGCCGTTTAATAATCCGTCGATAGAATACATGCCGGTGTAGCGCACAAACTTGTCAGGATTATTGGCAACCCAAAGTGACAGATCGCTTGAAAGAATCCCCGGAGAAAACATGTCCAGATATCCATAAAAGACCATCAAAAGAATCAGCGCAAAAAGGAAGGTAGGCAACGACCATCCGACAATCGCGGCAATACGCGTCGAATGGTCAAAAAAGGAGTCGCGATGAACTCCCGACATCGTCCCCAGCCAGATCCCTACTATGATAACAAGCGGTGACGCAAAAAGGTTAAGCTCAAGAGTGGTCGGAAAGTAATTCCAGAAAGCCTGAGCAACCGGACGGGCAGCAACAAGGGACCAGCCAAGATTGCCGTCTGCAACCTGCTCAACCCATTTGCCGTACTGAACATAAAAAGGCTTATCCAGCCCGTATTTTTGTATAATAAGCGGAATATTTTCTGCTTGCTTAGGTGTGGTCACATAAGCAGCTGCGCGTCGTTCCGGACTGAAGGTAGAGAGCAATCCAAAAATAAGGATTGATACACCGAACAGAACAAACACTAGAAAAAGTAGCCGCCGAATAATATAAGCAGTCATGACATCCCATAAATGCCCCGAAGGAAAACCTTCGGGGCATTGCGTTTCGAGTTATCTAATTAATTCTTCTTCAGCAGCTTCAGGTTTTCCCATTCATGATCGAGCATCGGATGCGGTATAAATCCGTCGATGTTTGAACGGTACGCAAAGTGATCAACCTTCTGGTAAAGAATTACGCCAGGCGCATCTTCGTACCAAAGATCTTGCATGCGGTAGTACGCATCACGGCGTTTTTCAGGATCAATCTCGAAACGTGCATAGCGTGCAAGCTTATCCACTTCTTCGTTTTTGTATCCCATGTACTTACCGTACACACCGGTTGATGCCATAAAGGTAGTGAGGAAGTTGTCAGGATCAGGGTAGTCTGCACCCCAACCGATAATGAAAAGCGGGTACTGGAATTTACGGTAAGCTACGTTGTAATCTTTCCAGTCAACGTTACGTACTTCAATCTGGAACTTAGGGTTCAGGGACATAATGTTTTCAGCAATCATAAGCGCTGCTGCTTCGCGCTGGGCATTACCTGTATTGTGGGTAATAACCATTTTGAAGCCTTTCTCCCAAACTTTACCGCCCCATGCTTTTTTCATGCACTCAGCAGCTTTTTCCAAATCATACTCATACACAGGCTCTTCTTTTGAGTATGGAAGCCCTTTTGCGTTTGGAGTAGTAGGAATAGTAACGTTATTGTTCCATACATCTTCAATGTACATCTGGCGATCAAATGCATGCAGGAATGCTTTACGCACGTTAATATCCGCAAAGAAGTCGGAAGGAATACCCTCACCGTCGAGCTTGCCTGAACCAATGTTCGGGTTCGCTTCAGGGTTAATTTTCTGACAGAACATAGCGCCAGTTACAGAAAGCTGCGGCACTGAGAACAATTTAATATTGTCCATATCCTGCACTTCAGTAAGGTACTGTGCATCAACAGTAACACGGTCTGCGTCACCATTCTGCAATGCAAGCTTACGGGAACTCCATTCTTTGTTGTAACGGATAATTGCGGTGTTAAGCTGTGGCTTCTCGCCCCAGTAGTTATCGCTACGCTGGAAAATAAATTCGTTTGAAGGAGCCCATTTCACCATCTTGTACGGGCCGGTACCGTTCGCAATTTTCTGTAATGGTTCTGCACCAAAAGCCGGACCGTTGTATTTAGCTGCATTTTTGACTGTACCATCCCAACCACCGTTGGCCATAGTCCATTCCTTATCTAAAATAACGCCACCGTAGGAGTATGCGAGTACAGCGAGCAAAGGAGGGAATGGCTTTGGAAGATGAATAATTACGGAATCACCTTTTACGTCAATGGACTTATCAATTGTTTCAAAAATTCCGTCGATAATTTTACCATCTTTACGGGTAGAAGAAACACCTGCAACGGCCTCAAGCATCATCCACATAGGACCACCTTCCTGGTCGACAACCATGTGGCGCTTAAGGGAGTATGCAACGTCCTCCGCGGTAAGATCGTTACCGTTATGGAACTTCACACCCTTACGAATTTTAAACTCGTAGGTCTTACCTTCGTCACGAATGCCACCATTCTCAACAGAAGGAACCTCTGTAGCGAGAACCGGTGCAAATTTATCCGTAGCTGAACCATCAAAAAAGATAAGAGATTCATAAATGTTCATGATACGCTGATGCGACACAACATCATAAGCACACGCAGGGTCAAGAGTACGGACAGTACCATAGCTTTCGAATACAAATGTGTCTTTCGGGGATGCTGCAACAGCAGCAGATGCCATCAAAAGCACACATGCAAATGCTAATATAATTCGTTTCACCCTAACCTCCTTAATGTCGAAGAGTGCAACGACGCTTCAACAGGTAACAAGTAACAAGTGGCAGTAAACAACACAGTATAAAATCGTTTAACTCATGACACAGTGTTTACCTTATCGCAAGCACCCAACAACATTAACTTTCTATACAACAATGTAAAAAACCAATATTATCAAACCACAAAACCCTGATGAAGTGCCACCAAATCAGCATTTTCTGCGCATATCAGCATATCAAATGCCAACATCAAGCCACTGCGCTGCTATTATAAAATGAAGTTCAACTTTTTTATTATATTACATCACACTTTCTTATTTTTTCATTGTGATGAAAGCATCAGCTCCGTCCTACGCTCCCACTTGTTGCACAATTAAACACAGTCTCCACTCTCTTCCTCCTTCCATGCACTTTAAAAAATGTACTTCTATGCTAGTGACTCTTTGACTTCACTCTTCTAGAAGGAGCGATGCAAAAGCCCAGAGAACCTTAGTCCTCTGGGCTTTTGCATGACGATAAACATATATCATTCTATATTAAATAGATAAAAACAAAAAAATGTGTTCACATTTTGAAGAAGAAATACCATCAATCCCAAAAAAGCTTTTCCTTTTTTTAACATGAAAACTCGTAACAAAAAAAAACTTCTACTATTTTTTGAACACATACCCCTATGTTCAAAAAAAAATTAAACTTACAAAAACATGTTATCATTTTATATAAAAGCGCTACCAGTCGCTTAAATTTTCTTTTCATTGTTATATTACAATAATATTTTTTCTTTACACGGTTAATAGTGATGCAACAATCATTAAATTTTTTTTTTAAACATTCATAACTTGTTATTTTGACAATTCATATTTTTAAAACAATAGATGCATACTATACCAATATCCTCTCGTGTTTTTTCACAAACCAAACAATTTGCCTTTACGTATTGAAATAGAAAATCTGATTTGCATAACACTTGCAAAATAAAAAAACATATAAAAAAAAGAGGAACTATGTGAATACATTCCCACGTCTTAGGGGGAAAACATGAAAATACAACGTTATATCTTACTTCTATTGTTTAGCACTGCAGTTCTTTTGCCTGGTTGTGATCTGTATGATAAAGGATTCTCCTTTCAGCAGTCTTCAGGATCAAATGGGTCGGAAAAAAATATTACGCCTCCAGCTACACCAGAAACGATCTCAGGCGCAGTTGTAACAGCTCCAGTCCACAATACATCCGTGGACATTATGCTTAATGGCGAATTAGAAAATATAGGCTATACTGAAAATGGCATTATTCACTTCACCAACCTCAGTATCATCAGTAAATTCCCTGTTATTCTCTATGCTAACCAGCAAAGAAAAGGGCATTTTGCAGACGGCACGCAGGTGAACATTAAACCACGTGGTATAATGATGTCTGAAAAAGACTCGCCATACATTACGCCGCTTACAACTCTCGCCGCTCTTATGTTTGAACAAGGGCCACAAACTCAAAAAGCTGCAGAGCAAATTAAACGCAAAATCACTCTACTTGTTCACAACACATATGGATTGCCTCACTTCAACCCTTTTGCAGACCCTGCCCAAGAAGGGCTTTCAAAACATGAAGTACTCCAGCAAGCATTTTTAGTTACATTAGGATTAGGTTTAGAAACAGACGCCATTGCAATGGATACTTTTATCCCAACTGTTACCGACATAGTACATAAAATGGAGAGTGATACTTTTTTAGGTGCAGTAAAAAGCATTAATCCAAACCTTACTTCCACAATTCCAGATTACATAACCGCTCATCAAAGTGAGATTACGAGCAGAGCTTCTTCACTTCTTGCAAAAAGCGAGACAGATCCTGAGCAACAAGAAATATCCAGAATCAATTTTCTCAAAGAGATGAATGAGATCGTCAGTTCAGAATTCAATTATACAGCAGTGCCGGTTCGTTTTCTGAAAACCAAAGTAAAAGAAGATGGCTCTTATTCAAACCTACCACCTACAATCCCCCTCCCTCGAAACAGTACTCCTATTCCTTTTCATTTCAAAATCACTCTTCTTGGAAACGAAGACAGCATAGCTGAGACAACCGCTAATAATACAAAAGAACCTACCCCTGTATATTCTGGTGAATATGTTGTTACTGCAATCAATGCCCTAGGTGTCCTTAATGAAGGAAGTCCTCTTTCACCCAATCAGGACACTCAACTTTCAGCACCGTCTCAACCATTCGAGAATGGTAGCGAGTTTACATTTTTTTTAGATAGCGGGGCTATCGTTGGCTCTTCGCATCAAATAACGTTTACTTCAGTCTCCGATCCAACAATCACCGCTACAATTACGTTCATTGCTGAGGAAGAAGATGCTGTAGTTATCAAGTCTATCGATGGAACTAGTAGTAAAAAACTATTTGTCTTTAGCGGAGGCGACCACACGACTATTGTTAAAAATTCGTCATGCTCACTTGTGGAATCTCAACTAGCTGCGACTGTAACAACAGATATCAATGCAATCTCTTCAGAAGAATTAATAAAATCCGTTGGCGTAAAGTTTAAACTCCCAGAGGGGTTAGCATTCAAAATTGACGATGCACTAATTGAAGAAAAGCTCATTACAACTCCACCTGAAACTACTGCCGATTCATTTATATTCACTCTCCCCTCCTGGGTTGAGATCGTCACATTAAAAGATGTTTCAGTTGAAAAGAAAAAAGTTACTATGCAGGTAATTAATCTTGAAACCAAGGAAGTCATTGCAGAGGACACCCTTGAAGGCTGCTTTGTTTCCAGAATAGCTCTTAACCAAATCGTTGACATGCAACTTGTTGACTCCCCTTCTCTAGTGCAAACATACCCCGCAGACCATGAGGATCCAATTGTAACTCTCCCTGACTTTACGTTCAATTGCAGGATATTATCGTGGTATGACCTTGCAGAAATCCCTAAAGAAGAGCAGCCTGAATATCCCTTAGGAGAAACACCACTATCCGTGATGCTTCGCTTTGAAAATGAAGAAAGTTCATCAAATGGCTTCGTGAAAGACAACGGTGAATGTGTACGTGAAAAAAATATTGACTTTGCCATCATCGTCAGAGGCAACACAATGCTGACCCTTGAACTTAGGAACTACATGCCTGACTGGAAAGATTGCAGACTTCAAATTAAGCCGTATACATCTTCAGATATTGTCCGCTTTGTTTATACTCTAAATGTAGCCCCAAACACAAAGCGTTATGCTTCCGGCCACCTCACCTTTAAAACACAATAGAAAAAACTAAGGGGCAACACTCGTCAGTGCTGCCCCTTAGTTTTTTCTAGAACTGCTTATTCCAAAAACAATACTTCTTTTTACACTTTGATGAATCAATCAACACACAAATATTCTTTTAAAAACAGTATATTAGAATCAAAGATAGCATAAAAAACACCTACGTAATCACTCAAAATTGGTGCTAAACTGCAAAGTTGCGCCTTTCCCTTTTCCTTTTTGTCAGCTTGTCCTACAGTCGACCCGTGTTCTTTCATCAAGTTTGGAGTAAGTGCAGTGTCCGACCAACCGACGATCACCAACAGAGTTACGTTATTGCTGGTCTTTATGTTCTTTTTCTCTGCGACCATCGGCATTACGTACATCTATTACATGAATAAAGTTAAGCAGGATGCGATAGTAGAATCGCAAAAATCTATGCTTACAGGCTACAAGCGCAGCATAGCCTACTCCATTCGTACCATTTCGGACTTGTTGGGCAATCAACTAAAGAACACCCCCCCCAGTGAGCATCAGGCTCAAATCCAAAAAGCTGTAAAAAAACTGCGTTATGATTCTGACGGATACTACTTTGTGTACAACACAAAAGGTATTAACATTGCTCACCCCCTTCACCCAGAATTTATCAATACCAATCGTCTCACCCATGAAGATCAAAATGGACACCGCTACATTGCAGATCTCGCTGAAGCCGCGAAAAACGGTGGCGGATACACCACCTATTGGTTTTCCAAACCGGATAATAAAACACCGCTTCCTAAGCTTGCCTATGCTCAAATGATTCCCGGTACTGACCTGTGGATAGCCACAGGTATCTATATCGATACCATTGATGCAGAACAAAATGCTTTGACTAAGAAATTAGAAAGTCACGTCCAAAAGGCGATTATAATCGTATCAGTGGGTACAACCTTTGTACTGTTCTTCCTGGTTGTTCCGGCGAGCTTCTATATGATTAACACGATCATTCAACCTTGGAAGCAAATGGAACGTGAGTTGCGCCATGCACAGAAAATGGAAGCCATCGGTATTTTTGCCGGCGGCATAGCACACGATTTTAACAACATTCTCGGGGCGATAATATCGTGCAGTGAACTGGCGCTACTGGACATAAAGAAAAGTATGTCTGCCCATGAAGATTTACGTCGTATTCTTCAAGCTGCAAACCGCGGCAAGGCGCTGGTACGTAAAATTAAAGCATTCAGCACCCGTAACAGCACGCATGTACAACTGATGCGTCCTTCAACTGTGTTGCAAGAATGCATGCGCCTTCTTGAATCGTTTATCCCTGCTACCATTGATGTTTCTGTCCGCAACAGATGTGATTCAGCACTCATCTACGCTGATCCGGATCAATATCTTCAGATACTGATGAACCTTTGCACTAACGCTGTTCAGGCTATGGACGGAAAAAAAGGCAGCCTGCATATTGAACTAGCCATCCGTGAAGTAGGCATTGCCGAAGCACAGCATATGAAAATTGCAGCCTACCACTATGTCGCCCTTACAGTTCGCGACACTGGCACAGGCATTCCACAACACTTAATCGATCAAATATATGATCCATTCTATACAACCCGTAAAAAAGTGGGAGGCACAGGGCTCGGACTCTCAGTAATATCCTCTATTATAAAACAAAACAAAGGACACATCAGCGTTGACAGCACACCGGATGTGGGCACATCATTCACAGTACTTCTGCCATATGCCGGCAAGTCTGAAGAAGTTGCACCGCAACCGCTCAACGCAATACAAGTTCAGGGCGGCACAGAATCCATCCTCTTCGTAGATGATGACAAAGACCTTGCCTACCCTGTTCAAAAACTATTTACACACTACGGCTACAATGTATCTCTGTTCACCAACAGTCAGGATGCGCTTACTGCATTTAAAGCTGCTCCGGAGAATTTTGACCTGCTGTTGACAGACCAGATGATGCCGCATTTAACTGGAACTGAGCTCATCAAAGAAATTCATTCCGTTAAACCGAATATGCCGACAATTTTATACAGCGGGTTGGAAGGAAGCGACCTGTGCGCAGAAACTCCTTCCGAATGGGAAGACCTTGGGGTCACTAAATTTTTCTCAAAACCGTTCGAACCGGCACTTCTGTGTGAAGCAGTCCGCCAGTTACTGAACGAATCCTGCTCAACAGACAAGGAACCTCATGAATACACCAGCAATACTCATAATTGATGATGATCCTGAAGTAACGTATGCGCTTAGCCGTGCAGCACGCCATCTCGGATACGCTGCTGACTCCGCTGCCACAATTCATGATGCTCTGTTTAAAGCGACACAGCAGGAATTTGATGCTGTGTTCCTTGATGTCCAGCTGCCGGACGGAAACGGCATGGATATTATCACCGACATTATGAACCAGCCGGCTCACCCTGAGCTTATCATCATAACCGGTAACGGCGACCCCGACGCCGCTGAACTGGCTATTTCCAATGGTGCATGGGATTACGTGGAAAAGGGAGACTCCATCCATACCATTATGGATACTCTCTCAAATGCACTTGAATACCGCTCCGATAAACTCTCCTCCCGAAAGGTTCGTCAAATTCAAGCCTTACGAAGAGAAAACATTATTGGTGACAGCAACGCCATCACACGCTGCCTTGAACAGGTCGGAAAACTTGCAGACAGCGACATGAACGTGCTTCTTTCCGGTGAAACAGGAACAGGCAAAGAACTTTTTGCGCGCGCATTGCACAACAACAGCGCACGCAGTAAAGGACCTTTCATTGTTGTAGACTGTGCAGCCCTGCCCGAAAATCTTGTTGAAACCATCCTTTTCGGACATGAAAAAGGTACATTTACAGGCGCGTTGCAGGATAAAGAAGGACTTATTCTCCAAGCTAACAACGGCACATTGTTTCTGGATGAAATCGGTGAACTCCCCCTTTCCACACAGAAAGCCTTTCTTCGTGTATTACAGGAACGGACAGTGCGTCCGCTTGGCAGCAAAAAGGAAGTTCCCTGTAACTTCAGACTCATCTCTGCAACCAACAGAGATCTTGAAGCAATGCAGACAGAAGGCACCTTTAGAACTGACTTAGCATTCCGCATCTGTGCTGCAAAAATCACTCTTCCGCCGCTTAGAGAAAGACGGGGCGATATATCCCTGCTTATTGACCATTACATGACACTTTTCTTTAAGAAAAACTGTCTGGATTCAAAAGCATTCAACCCAAGTGTTCTTACAACGCTTGAAGATTACGACTGGCCGGGAAACATCAGGGAACTCGTCAATGCTGTTGAATTCATGGTCTCAACGTCTAAGAATGAATCCCGCATCTTTATAAAACATCTGCCACCGGCATTGCGAGCCCGACTTGCAAAAAACCGTATCACTCCGCATGAAACACCGAAGGAAGGTCTGCCGTCCAACTTCTCATATGAAGCCAGCGACGAAGGTCTCCCGACAATGCAGGAACACAGAAACGCAGTCATTGAAAAGGCAGAACACAGCTATCTGACTCACCTGCTGAACTCTACAAAAGGCTCAATTAAACAGGCTGTAGAACTTTCAGGACTCTCACAATCCCGCCTGTACGCCTTGTTGAAAAAACACCATATTAAATAACTCCCCAACCCAACGGGATGTAATGCCCTAACAAGGCAAACAATCGTATATTTCAATAAAGAAAGGGCTGTCCTTAACCATAAGGACAGCCCTTTCTTTTACTGTTTGCTAAAAAACAAACGCGGCATTCCTGCCCCACAAAAAAACTGTGTAATCAACCACTTCTCTTTTCTTGCGAGACAAGAGGATTTTCCTGCGACGCAAGAAAATCACAGGAATATTTCATCAATCAAACAAAGTTAACATATTGTTTTAATGCACTTTATTGTTTTATATCTTTTGGCATATTCCATGCTTTTAGCAAAGTACTCGACCCGCTTTGAGGGTCACCGCTCAACACTAACGGTGCAGAACTAAGCAGAGTTGTTTGAAAGTTATCATCAACAATTCTTTTATCCCCTGCACCACAAGTACCTGCTAAGGAGAGACCATGGATGCTAGTACGCTCACGCTACATGTAAGAAAAAACGGAGCCGGAGTCGGACGCCTTGATGTCATGCAAATGTTGTCAGGAGTTCTGCTTATAGTTTTTCTCTGGGCACACTTGATGCTTGTTTCAAGTGTTCTCATCAGCCCTAAACTTATGGACGCCATTGCATGGTTCTTTGAAGCCACCTACATGGCACAAGTCGGGGGTCCACTGATCGGCCTGCTTATTTTTACGCATTTCCTTCTCGCTGCACGCAAAATGCCTTGGCGCGCTTCAGAAACAAATGCTTTCGTAAAACATAGCGTAATGATGCACCATAAAGACACCTGGCTCTGGCTTGCTCAGGTTGCTACTGCGCTTCTCATTCTTGTTATGGCTTCCATCCACATGTGGGTTGTTCTTACAGACCTCCCAATTACAGCAGTAAAAAGTGCTGCCCGTATTCAAAGTGGAACATGGCTTCCATTCTACCTCGTTCTTCTTCCTCTTGCCGAAATCCATGTTGGCATCGGTTTCTACCGCATCGGCGTAAAGTACGGATACATTACCAAAGCAAACCGTAAGTGGTACCAGCGTCTTGAAAACTACATGATGGGCGGCTTTATCACTATCGGTCTTATTACCCTTATCCGCTTTTTGTTCCTTACGGTTTAACTGCCAACTCGATTAACAGGATTATCTCATGCAAATTATTTATAGTGATTTACTCTGTATAGGCGCAGGACTTGCCGGGGAACGCGTTGCTGTAGAAGCTGCTAAGGCCGGTTTTAATGTAACTTGTCTTTCAATCGTTCCCCCTCGCCGTTCTCACTCTTCTGCTGCTCAGGGTGGCATGCAGGCGGCACTCGGTAACGCAATCATGGGTGACGGCGACTGTCCTGACATCCACTTTGCTGATACCGTAAAAGGTTCAGACTGGGGTTGTGACCAGGAAGTAGCCCGTATTTTTGCAGACACTGCACCAATCGTAATGCGCGAAGTTGCTCACTGGGGTGTTCCTTGGAACCGTGTAGAAGCAGGTGTTCATACCTACTACAAAGGCGGTAAGCCATTTGATGCTGAAGAAAAGCGTGATAAACATGGTCTTATCCATGCCCGTGCATTCGGCGGTACTGCTAAGTGGCGTACCTGCTACACCGCGGACGGTACAGGACGCTCTGTTCTTAACACGCTCGACTCTATGTGCCTTCGCTATGAAGTAGGTATTCATGACCGTACTCAGGCTGAAGCACTTATCCATGATGGCGAAAACTGCCTCGGCGCAATCGTACGCTGTCTTAAGACCGGGGAATTAAAAGCATACCTCGCTACAGCAACACTTATTGCTACCGGTGGTTACGGTCGAATTTACCGTGCTACAACAAACGCAGTTATCTGTGACGGCGGCGGTCAGATTGCAGCTCTCGATACCGGACTCGTTCCAATGGGTAACATGGAAGCTATCCAGTTCCACCCAACCGGAACAGTACCTACCGACATTCTCGTAACAGAAGGCTGCCGCGGTGACGGCGGTACCCTGCTGGACGTGAACGAATATCGCTTTATGCCGGATTATGAACCGGAAAAAGCAGAACTTGCCTCCCGTGACGTTGTATCCCGCCGTATGCAGGAACACATTCGCAAAGGACTCGGCGTTAAATCCCCATATGGCGATCATCTCTGGCTCGACATCCGCCATCTTGGTGAAAAACACATTACCACCAAGCTCCGTGAAGTATACGATATCTGCACGAACTTCCTCGGTGTTAACCCGATCCACGATCTCATCCCAGTCCGCCCGACTCAGCACTATTCTATGGGTGGTATCCGCACCAACAAAGACGGCGCAGCATACGGCCTTAAAGGTCTGTTCTCCGCCGGTGAATCAGCCTGTTGGGATATGCACGGCTTCAACCGCCTTGGTGGCAACTCCCTTGCAGAAACAGTTGTTGCTGGTCGCTATGTTGGTAAGAAAATTGTTGAATTCCTGCAGGGTCACACTGTTGATTTCAAACAGTCTGCCATTAACGATGCCCACACTAAAGTGGCAGCACGCATTATGGAAATGACCAAAAGCAGCAGCAAACAGGAAAGCGCTATCCAGTTACGCGACGAAATGCACAGCACCATGATGGATAATGTTGGTATTTTCCGTAACGGCAAAGACCTGCAAGCTGCAGTAGATAAGCTTGATGAACTGATCGACCGTTCCAAGAGCATCAAACTTCAAGGCACTGCAATTGGTTTCAACCCAGAAATCTCATTGGCTCTCAGAATACCGGGCATGCTCAAACTTGCTCAGTGTACTGCATACGGCGCTCTCATGCGTACAGAATCACGCGGCGCACATACTCGCGAAGACTTCCCGGAACGTAACGACAAAGAATGGCTCAACCGCACATTGGCTTACTGGAAAGATGGCGAGACCCGTCCTGAACTGAAATACGAAGAGACAACTCCATACTTTGAAATTCCTCCGGGCGAACGCGGTTACGGCGGCGGTAAAATTATCGCAGCTGACATTCCGGAAGAAAAGCTTCAAGTGCCGGGCAAAGGCACAGATAAAAAGAAAGCAAAACAGACCAAAAAAGCCAGCTAAGGAGCAAAAGTATGAGCCGTCGTCTACATATTGAAGTATTCAGATACAACCCGCTTGATCCTAATTCCGAACCGCACATGCAGTCATTTTATGTAAATGAATACGACTCCATGACTCTGTTCATCGCACTCAACCTGATCCGCGACGAACAGGACCCGACAGTACAGTTTGACTTCTGCTGCCGTGCAGGCATCTGCGGTTCCTGCGGCATGGTTATTAACGGCAGACCGGGGCTTGCCTGTCACACACAGACAAAAGACCTGCCAGATCATATTGTTCTGCACCCGCTGCCGGTATTCAAACTCATCGGTGACCTTTCCGTTGATACCGGAACATGGTTCCGCGATGCAGGCGCACGCATTGAAGCATGGGTTCATAACGACCATGACGACTTTGATGCAAGCGCTGAAGAAGTACGTATGGAAAACGATTTAGCAAATGACATCTTTGAGCTTGATCGTTGCATTGAATGTGGCTGCTGTGTTTCTGCCTGCGGTACAGCCCGTATGCGCGAAGACTTCCTCGGGGCCACATCTATTGCCCGTATTGCCCGCTTCTACCTTGACCCTCGCGATGAGCGAAACGAAGAAAACTACTATCAGGTCATCGGTAATGATCAAGGCGTATTCGGTTGCATGGGCTTGCTTGGTTGTGAAGATGTTTGTCCTAAGCATATCCCGCTTCAGGACCAGCTTGGCATCATGCGTCGCATGCTTGCCATTCATTCCGTAAAAGGAATTCTTCCAAAACGTGTTCTTGATAAACTCAAACACAAAGGATGCTGCCATGAAAGTCATTAAGGCTGAACAGATTCATGACGCTGTTGTTGATCTGGTTTTAAAGGCTGCACGCTACCTTCCGGAAGACGTCAAAACCGCCATCCGTGTTGCACGTAACAACGAGACTTCTGATTCTGCAAAAGAAATTCTCGGCCAGCTTTTAGAAAACGCAGATCTTGCCAAAGAGTCCGGACTTCCGCTCTGTCAGGACACAGGCTTAGGCGTTTTCTATGTTGAAATCGGTGATGAAGTACAGATTGAAGGAAATATTACCGACATCATCAACAAAGCAATGATCGACGGATACGAAAAAGGTCTGCTCCGCAAATCTTCCTGTCATCCGCTGACACGTAAAAACACAATGGACAACAGTCCTGCTGTTATCCACTTCACCCACGTTGCCGGTGACAAACTTAACATTAAGCACATGGCTAAAGGCGGCGGTTCCGAAAACATGTCCCGCTGCACCATGCTTACTCCGGCTCAAGGCTGGGAAGGCATTAAAGAGTTTGTTGTGCGCCGTATGGCAGAAGCAGGCCCTAACCCTTGCCCTCCTACCATCGTAGGTATCGGCATCGGCGGTACGTTTGATCTGGCTCCGGCTTTAGCAAAAGAAGCACTCTTCCGTCCTCTTTCTGCTGAAAACCCTGATCCTGAACTGGCAGCAATGGAGCAAGAGCTTCTTGACGAAATCAACCAGCTCGGCATCGGCCCAATGGGACTTGGTGGTAACACCACATGTCTCGGCGTAAAAATCGCCATGCGTCCTTGCCACATTGCAAGCCTGCCGCTTGCTGTAAACGTACAGTGTCACTCTTCCAGAATTAAGGAGGTTACACTCTAATGCCTACCTACGAAATGACATCACCATTGAAAGATGAAGACATAGCAAAACTGCGTGCAGGCGACGTGGTAAAGCTTTCCGGCACTATCTACACAGCACGCGACGCTGCTCATAAACGTCTGTGCGACATGCTGGATAACAATGAGAAACTTCCTTTCGAACTGCAAGGCGCAGTGATCTACTACGTAGGTCCAAGCCCTGCTCCAGAAGGCAGACCAATCGGTTCCGCTGGCCCCACCACCAGCTACCGTATGGATACATATGCTCCGCGTTTGCACAGCCTCGGGGTTAAAGCAAGCGTAGGTAAAGGTAAACGCAGCCCTGAAGTTCGCAAGGCACTTCAGGAACACACCGGTGTATATTTTGGCGCAACCGGCGGCGCTGGGGCACTCCTCTCCCAGTGTATTACCGCAGCCAAAGTAATCGCGTTTGACGATTTAGGCCCTGAGGCAATTCGTGAATTGACCGTAGAAAGCTTTCCACTGCTCGTAGTAAACGACAGCCATGGTGGAGAACAGTACGCAAAACCAAACTTCGAATTTTAACTCATCAAAAAAGGAAAAAGATAATGGCATTGTTCACTAAAGAAGAAGCGCTTGACTATCATAAGCTTCCACGCAGAGGTAAAGTTGAAGTTGTACCTGTGAAGCCGTGCGGCTCTCAAAAAGATCTTTCCATGGCATACTCTCCGGGTGTTGCAGAAGCATGTAAAGCAATCCATGCTGATCCTGCTGCAGCTGCCATGTACACAGGCAAATCAAACCTCGTGGCTGTTGTTTCCAACGGAACCGCAGTTCTCGGTCTCGGCAACATCGGCCCACTTGCCGGTAAGCCGGTTATGGAAGGTAAAGGCGTTCTCTTTAAAACATTTGCAGACATCGACGTATTCGACATCAACCTTGATGTTACCGATTCTGATGAGCTTGTTCGTATTGTTAAAGCAATGGAACCTACCTTCGGCGGTATCAACCTTGAAGATATCAAAGCTCCGGAGTGCTTCTACATTGAAGAAACTCTGAAAAAAATGATGAATATTCCTGTATTCCATGATGACCAGCACGGGACAGCGGTTATCTCCGGCGCAGGTCTCATCAACGCATGTGAAATCACCAATCGCAAAATCGAAGATTTAAAAGTTGTTGTTGTAGGCGCAGGTGCAGCAGGTATCGCTTGTACCAAGTTCTACGCACAAATGGGCATAGACCCTAAAAACATCTTCATGTTCGATTCCCGAGGACTGATCCATAAAGGCCGTACAGACCTTAACCCGTACAAAGCTGAATTTGCACAGGATAAAGACTACGGCTCACTTGAAGAAGTTATTAAAGGCGCAGACTGCTTCCTCGGTCTCTCCAAGAAAGGTCTGCTCACTAAAGATATGGTTCGCTCAATGGCAGACAGTCCTGTCATCTTTGCAATGGCGAACCCTGATCCTGAAATTACTTACGATGATGCTAAAGAAGCCAACCCGAACTGCATTATGGGTACAGGTCGTTCAGACTACCCTAACCAGGTTAACAACGTGTCCGGCTTCCCATACATCTTCCGCGGCGCACTTGATGTAGGCGCAACCATCATTAACGAAGAAATGAAAGTCGCAGCAGCACATGCTCTCGCAGATCTGGCAAAAGAGCCGGTTCCAAGCGAAATTTGTGAAGCCTACGGCGTAGAATCCCTTTCCTTCGGTATTGATTACATTATTCCAAAGCCACTCGACCCACGAGTCCTTGAATGGGAAGTTCCGGCAGTAGCCCAGGCTGCTATGGATACCGGTGTTGCAACAATGCCAATCGCAGACATGGAAGCATACAAGAACGACCTCAAGAAACGTATTACAGCTTCTCATGACCGCATCGCCCCGTTCGTAGATAGCTACTACAAATAATCAATGCCACAGAAAACCGCCTGCAGCGGCAACTGCAGGCGGTTCCTGAAAGCGCGACCACAGGTTATCAGGCTCGCGCCACATCGTTCCCCCTTAACAGAGGATACGACATGAAAAAATTTGCTTTTCTCGTCTCTATTGTCGGAACTGTCCTGTTTTTAGGATGTTCTCTTGCATTTGCGGCAGCTGCTCCTGAAAGTGCATCAATGGACGCCTACATTACTCTTGGCATCCTGCTTGTTTCCGCAGTCCTTTTCTTCTCAGATATTATTCCACTTCCAGTAACAGCAATGCTTGTTCCTGTTTCGTTAAGTATGTTTAATATCATTCCTGCAACCGCTGCTTTTGCTAACTTCGGTAACAAGTGGGTAGTTATTTTCATGGCAATGTTTATTGTCGGTGAATCTACCTTTATTACCGGTTTTGCAGATAAAATTGGCCAAGCTACAGTAAAACTTTCCAAGGGCAGCGAAATTCGCCTGCTCGTGCTGGCAATGTGTTCTGTTGGTGTACTTTCCGCGTTTCTTTCCAACACAGGTACAACAGTAGTTGCTATCCCGATGATTATGGGCATGTGTGCATCAGCCAACATCCGCCCAAGTAAAATTCTTATGCCTGTTGCATTCGCTGCATCGCTTGGCGGTACCATGACACTTGTCGGTACTCCGCCGAACGGTCTGGTAAACTCAGTACTTGAAAAAATGGGTCCTGCCGGAATCGAGCCATTTGGCTTCTTCGAATTCGCAAAAATCGGCGCTATCCTGTTTGTTGTAGGCATCTTATACTATACTTTCATCGGGCACAAATTCCTTCCTGACAACACAGCAGAATGTGAAGAAGGCGAAATTATGAAGCCTTCCCGTCCAGAAAAAATGTGGTGGTCACTTATCATCTTCTTCTTTGTAGTTGTTGCCATGGCTACTAAAATTATGCCTCTGGTTACCGCAGCAATGCTTGGCGCATGTCTCGTAATCATCACCGGCTGTATTACAATGGAAGAAGCCTACAGGTCTGTTGACTGGACAACCATCTTCCTGTTTGCGGGCATGTTGTCCATGTCTACTGCTATGAAATCATCCGGCGCTGCACAACTTATCGCCGACACAGTCGTTCATTATGTGACAAGTCCATATGCACTGCTAGCTGTTGTCTGCGCTGTAACAGCTTTGGTAACAAACTTTATGTCTAACACAGCAACAGCAGCGCTTATGGCTCCTTTAGCTATTCCAATCGCTGTTAACAGTGGTCTTTCTCCACTGCCTTTGGTTATGGGTATTGCAATGTCTGCTTCTGCCTGTTTCCTTACCCCTGTAGCTACCCCGCCTAACACCATCGTGCTTGGCCCGGGTAAATATACCTTCAGTCAGTATGTAAAAGCAGGCTGGCCACTTCAGGTTATCTGCTTTGTTGTAATTGTTGCGGTTGTTCCTCTTATCTGGCCGTTCAACCCTACCGCTCCATAATGAACAGATCCGCCAGAAAGAATCATAGTTCCAAAAACATTCACAGTTTGAAACCCCCATAACACAAAAAAAAAGCT
>NZ_JADMLB010000035.1 GCF_015482765.1 Halodesulfovibrio sp. | reverse complement strand
GTAAGTGCTTGATTTACTTTGGCGTCCCCAGGGGGATTTGAACCCCCGTCGCCTGCGTGAAAGGCGGGTGTAATATCAAACAAAAACTGCTTATTCCTTTATTTGCAAGGATTCTGAAAAGTCACATTCAATATTAGCGACATGAAAATCAAAGAAATTTACACCTTGTTTACACCTTATTATAGGCAATCTATGACTTATCATCTTCCCAAAGCACTAATTGCTCATCGTTTCCTACACTACGATATCTTATAATTTGAATAGGCTCGCCCAATAAATAAAAATTCTCAATCGTAGTTGGTGGAAAAAGTTGCTGGGGATGAGAATCCCCGAAAGCAACTAGTTCTTCGCGCAACTGCATTAATAGTCGCCCCAAAATATTTTGTCCTACTAATTCTGTAGACGACTGCGGAATTGCACCCCAAAAATTATCTTTATGGGAATCTTCTACAATATTTTTTGAATCAGTTTGTAATAATAGTTCTGAAAATTTTCTATAGTTTTGAAGTAGTTTCGCCCTCAAGCACCATTGCATAACTGTAATTCGCACTTGATCCCAGTCTGCTCGTGACTCTGGCCGATAAGGCTTGCTTTTCATCTTCGCAGTCATGGGACTACATTCGTTAAGTATCAAATGCTGAATTTCTGGCAAATGAGGATACCTACATGCTTGATACAAAGCCTCTGAAGTCTTAAAAACAAATCCATTAACCACAATAGGGAAACCAGGCGCCATATTAGAAAGACCACCAAACTTCTCATTAGTCTTTCTAAATACAACACATTGTTTTCTTATATAACTACGAATTCCCTTGTAATTCATCAATTAGTCACTCTTGGAAACAATGGATACCATGGGCTCCCCACCCAAAAAACTAGTGGAGTATTATTTGGACAGTTTCGGTAAGTAACAAACATAGATCCAAACCCAAAAGCTGGAAAGAGCATATTCCCCAAAGGTCGCTGGTATACATTCAAATTAGGACAATCTGCTCTAATTTGAACACCCTTTTTCAAAAATTCTTGTTCAAGTAAGTTGCGTGATGCCCCATCAGGGAAAAGTCGAGCAGATCCAACACCATTCATTCTTCGAAAAACTATCTGATTTTCTTCAGAATTTATATTTTGATAATAGTCTTGAACAATATGTAGCTCAGGACACAATCTGGGTCTTAATACATCTGAACTTTCAATCCTAGAGGTTCTATTCTCCAAGCTGTAGTACCGCCACCATGTAAAAGTTATATTTTTATTACAATCGGCTACTTTTTCATTTAACTTTTCTTGAACATACCATTCACCATACGTGTGGTTAACAAGCACAACAATATTGACTGTAGCTTCATTGGGAGCTGTTTCAATCCAAGTCAAAAGGTCGGATAATATCCTTCCACCGGAAAAAGATATGTCGTCTAAATATAAAAAGCTATCGTGACTAGTTCCAACCCCAGAGTGTTCTATATTTAACTCAGACAATAAATGTTCTTTTAACAAGGCAAGGAAGTCGCACTGGCTATTACCTACTGTTTGTAGCTGTAATAAGTTTACCCCACTCCAAAACTGTTGACTATTTCCACCTGTTAGACCCGGATTATGTAACAGCCCCCTAAGGAAAATGTTAATCTGGTCCTTAGAGACATAAGTCTTATTAAGAACATCATAAGTTGCCCTAAGTACCCCCTCCCTCACGCCTGCATCAAACTGCTCTATCCATGTAAGTACGTGCTCAACGTCCATAACAGGTATTCCTGTCCTTTCTGTTGCATACGCTTCATTTTGATCCTGAATACGATAGTCAGTTATTAGCTGAGATAAGTTAGTTAATAATTCCTCATAAGTCGCAGGCATATGGTTCTCTCCACTTTTAATTTTCAACAATACGCTAATGAGGTTCTATAAGGTAAGTTCCATTTGCTTTACAGAGGGAAGTAAATTGAAAACCCTAGAAAAAACGAGAGGTTGAACCTATTTCAACCCCTAGCGTTAATGCTTGGTACCTGTTGTAGAATGTTTCCACTTTGAATTCAAATGGTTGGCCATTATCATTCGAGACTTTGATAGTCCCTTCTCCCACGATATTCCACTTTCCATATCCACAACAATCTACAACTTGAGTATAAATACTTACAGGATCGACCTGTGAAAATTCTGCATGAAATTTTTTAGATTGGATAAAATATTCATACGGCTTTGCTAACTTTGAGGCATTTTGGGGATAGCGAGGGTGGTCACTTATTATTCCAAACATAGGTAACTCATTGTGTGAACTCTCTATAAAACGCCAGAAGGTAGATGTAATTGTGTTTCCGTATATCTCCTTGAGGGCTAGAACATGCTTGAACGTTGGTGTGTAGTCACTCGCTTCTTGGGTAAATCTATTCCCCATAAACAGCAGTTGCCCAGCTCCGTAATTTGCTTCGGACTCAACGATAGCATGACATTCTTTCGAAAGGGTGTGCGCATCATCACCTAGCATTGTATCTTCATGCCAAGGAATAAACTGGTGAGCAATTTCGTGTGCCTCACTCCAGCGATGCTTAAGCTTCGGAAGATCGCGATCAATAAAAATCCGCTTCTGATCAGGAATACAAAGCGCTTTAAGGTCAAATTTTTTTATAACATCTATTATTAACCCTGGACGCTTTACAATCTGCTTTCCCGCAACCATCAACCGGCTAGTAATTTCTCGGAGAACACTGTCATCATCAGTTGTATAATATGACTTATCCAACTGTAATAGCTCTAGCACAGTTGCCACATCAAGAGGGGGCTCAGGATTACCGAGCCCCCTTAAAATTTTTTCAACCTGTTGATTAATATCGCGAGCGCTTCTATCTGAAATATGTTTACTTTTCATGCAAGAACGCTATCGCTTTTCAGCAAGCACCGCAACAAAAGTCTCTAGTATTTCAACCTCTTCTGGAGTCAGGCTTCCAATCGATTCAGAATTAGCGGCAAATGCTAATGCACCATTTTCTATTTCAACATCTCGTTTTTTTGTAAGCCCGGCTAGCTGTAGCAACTTTTTTGAATCCAAATTAAAAATCTTTGCTAGTTGGTAAACAGTTCTCGGCGCAGGAAAACAACTAGAACTCTTTTCAATATTTTTTAATTCAACGACATCTACATCAGCGTTATCTGCAAGCTGTTCATGGCTATAACCCCGCTTACGTCTTATCATTTGAATAAAGCGACCAAATGCAACTCGCATGTTATCAACGTCTTCTACTGCACAGCTCATTGATGCATCATTTTTCGTACTTATAGAATCCAATGTTCCTGCACTAACAGGATATCCGTTTTCTTCACGAGCCATTTCAATACACCATTCTCGAGGAAAACTAAATTTCATAACGTCCTCCACGGGTTAAAAATGCATTGGCTTCGATGGGAGTCATTTCGAAATAGCGCAATCCCTCTTTTGAGTGCTCCAACCCAAGATCACGCATTTGGAGACGACTATAAAATGCCTCTGCATCTGGTAATGACTGCAGGCCTATTCTTCCTTGATACTCTTCTTGAAGGCTTAATAAGACTGCTGCACGTAGCAAAACTGATCCAACCCCGCGATACTCCCCCTGACCAAGAAATCCATTAATATTCCAAGGCGCAGTTTCAAGAAAGTCTACATAAACTAACGGCTTGCCTTTTTGACTTTCTTCCAGAGCAAAAGCTGGAGTCGTGACCAACATTAATCCTTCCGTTCTATCATTACACACTACTGAAAAAGTTCTTTTTGCTAATATTCCATCATAGTAAGCAATTTTTTTATCCCACTTCCAACGATATGATTGGGGAATACACTCTATTTGCTTAGTAGAAACACATCGCTTTATGCCTTCTTCTCGCGCAGGAACCCAAAGGTTTCTCCAATCTTCCAGCTGTGCTTCTTCAATTGAAGTTTGTAAAACAGCATCTACAATGGTGTCAGTAGGTTTGTGCAATAGACAAATCGGAAAAGATTCTGTGGTCATATAAATATCAACTCCGCTTTTTCTTTCTTCTCGTCATCTTCAAAATATAACTTCTGCCCTTGTTCAAATCTTACGTCAATTAGTTGGTAAAATCTAAGAGCCATTCTTAACACTGCAGTCTTACTTAACTCTTTTTTTGCAGACAAACCTTCAAGAACTTCCATTTCTTCAGGCGTTAAGTTTAACGTCATTGTCTTCTTTGTGGCCATAACTTTCTCCTTGTCTTGTCAATATATATTAAATAGCCATTCTGTCAAATTTGAAAAGCTAAAAAATAATGTATTGACTAGCTAAAAAATAGCTATTAAATACTCATGAAACGACAGGGAAAAATATCCAACAATTGAAGAACATTATAAAAACGATATTCCCCTGCAAACACATGGAGTAAACCATGAATAACGAATCTAAGTACGTTGTAGTTATTGACCAACAGTCTACCGAGATCTCAGACCCTAAAGTAACAGGCCGTCAACTTCTCGAAGCAGTCAACCACTTCCCACCAGAAGAGCATCTTATTTTTCAGTACCTCTCGAACGGCCAGTTAGAAGAATTACGCCTAGACGAATTAGTAGACCTTGCTACTGAAGAGGTTGAAGAGTTCTTTACCTTTAAGAGTGACGCTTCTTATCGCTTTCTCATTAACGGTAGAAAGTTTGAATGGGGAGCAGCAGAAATCCCATGTGAAATGGTAAAAAGACTTGCGCGTATTGATACTACTTCTAGCAATGTTTGGCTTGAAGTACGTGGTGGAGAGAAAGATGTAATGTATGAAGATGATGCTCTAATCCCACTCGACCCTGACGGCCTTGAACGTCTTTATACCCTACCCAAAGAACAACCTAACTCTTTTGAAATTAAAATTAATGGGAAAAAGCATACCGTTACAGCAGTAACGATCTCCGGAAAAGAAATTTTAGAACTTGCGGGACTGCTGCCTGTTGAAAGCTATACTCTTCGCTTGAAAATTGCTGGAGAACGCCCACAGAAAATAGCTCTGGATGAACAGATCGACCTGAGCAAACCCGGCATCGAAAAATTCAAGGCTCTCCCAAGAGACCAAACGGAGGGCTAACATGCAGTTAAAAAGAGACTTTAAATTACCGCAAGCAGACCAATTGTTCCTAGACGAGTATGGCCTTCCTTGGGAAACTATAAATAATGGAGCACAATGGGTGCTCCTTCATCACTTCCCAGTGCCTACTGGGTATACTCTGTCAGAGGTGACAGCAGCTATTCGAATAGAAACAGGCTACCCGATTGCACCACTAGATATGGTTTACTTCCATCCCCCGCTAAAACGCAGTGATGGGCAAGTAATTCGAGCAACGGAAGCAACCCAGCTAATTCAGGGAGAAAGCTACCAGCGGTGGTCTCGACATCGCACATCTCAAAACCCATGGATTCCCGGAACAGATAACTTAGAAACACACGTCATATTGATAGAAGACTGGCTAGATAGGGAGTTCGAATAATGTCACATGAATTTTGTTTTTCTTTAACGCAGGAACAATATGACCATTTAACAGAGCATCTTTTGCCTACTAGCAATAAGCAAAATGTTGCATTTGTCTTTTGTGGACAGTCAAACGGGAAATCAAAATTTAAATTTCTCGCTAAACATATCGCTTTTGTCCATCACGACGACACTGCAGTAACAAATCCCAGACTTACAGAATGGCTGGATCATCCTCTTTCTGAGCTACTAGCTAAAGCAAACGAAGAGCAGTTAGCAGTAGTAAAAGTATGTAGTCATCCCGATGGGCCTTCGCATTTTACAACTGCAGACGACAAAATCGATTTTGACTTGTTGCCATTGCTAGCAGGGTTCAAAGGCACCATCTCACCTTCAGCCAGTGTCATCCTTTTACCTGATGGACAAATGTTTGGACGAGTTATGTATGCTCTCCAAAAATATACCCCTATGTCATCTATCAACATTGTCGGTGACAATTTGTCCTTTTGGTATGACAAACCACAAACAACAAAAGCTGACTTCACAGCTTCTCATGGCCAAATTTTTGGAGAAGGGACAACAGAACGACTGCAAAAGCTTTCTATTGCAATCGTAGGTTGTTCTGGAACGGGAAGCCCTTTAGCTGAACAGCTTGCAAGGTTGGGAGTAAAAAAGCTCACCCTTGTGGACGACGATGTAATTGAAGAACGCAACTTAAATCGTATTTATGGCTCAAGGATGGAACATGCGACAAACTCAGAAAAAAAAGTCGATGTTATCAAAAAACATATCCAGAGCATTGGGCTAGGTACCAATGTCACAGCAGTTCCGCACAACCTTTGGAATGCGGAATCGATAAGAGCTGTAGCAGAATGCGATATTGTTTTCGGATGCGTAGATACCATTGATGGCCGTTTTTTACTTAACAAACTCTGTACGTATTATCTGCTTCCATATTTTGACATTGGAATACGTCTTGATGCTTCACCAGAAGATGGATTAATTCGAGAAGTTTGTGGGACGATCCACTATCTGCAACCCAAAAAATCCAGTTTACTCAGCAGAGGACTTTTTTCACTCGAAGATGTCGCTAATGCAGGGCTTAAAAGGCTTGATCCAGATGCATATCAACTAGAACTGGAAGAAGGATATATTCGTGGTGTTCAAGAAGACCGTCCTGCCGTTATTAACGTAAACACATTAGGTGCTTCTCTAGCCGTAAATGAGATGCTCAGCCGAATCCATCCTTACCGAGAGGAGCCAAACAAACGTTTTGCGCAAGTCATTTTTAGTCTGGCGAGCATGGAATTTATTACTGAGTCAGAAGATATTCCTTGTACCCTATTTGCAAATTCTGCAGGCACAGGTGATACATCTCCACTTCTCGACATGCCTGAACTATCCGTTAAGGAGGTAGCATGAAGTTGATAAAATCCATTACGCTATGGATTAGGAAGAAGATAGAGCCTATTCGCTCTCCTTTCCATACTATCTATGTCGAAGAAGAACTTCCAAGAAAACTCAAAGCTCGAACGCTCTATGTCGTTCAAGAAGATGGTTACACCGAGTATGCAGCAATGCTCTGTCCATGTGGGTGCAAAAAAGTTCTTTATTTAAATTTAATACCAGATGAAAGACCCTGCTGGGAACTAAAAACCTCTCAAGATGCACCCACAACGCTGCATCCATCAATTGATCGAACAGTGGGTTGCCGCTCACATTTTTGGGTTAGAAGAGGTAAGATTGTGTGGTGCTAGCCATGAAAAAACAGTTAAAAATGAAACTAAAATCATCATTAACCTTAAGGGTCATATACTTATAGAATATGGCCCTTATTTTATTCTTCATACCTTACGGACCAACACTTCTCATGATCTAAATTCTGACAAGCTGCATCAGTATTTTAACCAACGGATCTTGCTTTATAGATTCTTTCATTCTGAGAAGTCACACCGTATGACTTGCCCTTAATATATGGCTTAATCCAAATATTCTTACGCAATGAGTAATTAGGGCCATAGGCTTGCGAACGGATATGTCCACGAACACTAAACATCTTCGCAACCTTATAGCATCCTTCCTTCGATTGAAGAGCCCCCCCACTACGTTTCTCTGAAATATAAGTATAATCTAATGCAGCATATTTTTTATTTGCAACTTTTCTTGCTTTAGCAGCATTTTTTTTGGCTTTGAACGCCTTCTCAAGGTCACTTCGTTCCATAACCTTTTCTGCTTGCCCATCACCAACGTTCAAATAGGCTACACTTGACAAAACCAAGTTTATGAATGTCCTTATCTTTTCGACATCAGCCTCTGAAGCCCCAATCCACGAAAAATCTACCTTGAAGTCTTTGACTTTTTTATCTTCATCCTTTGGGATTACAAGCTGCTTAGCAAAATGATTGTAACCATTTTTATTCATAGTATTTCGATGACCTGCAATATCGAGAGCTACACTATCTTTCAAATTTAAAATATATGCGCCATCAATCGTCACACCATCGTTGAGTATTTTAATTCCCGATTCTGCATAACTAAAAAAACAAGCATCAAACGGTGGAGAAAAGTGCCTCCACAAGATATCGACATCAGTAGCCATCAGCTGTGTGGTCAACCCTTGGTCAAACTCAAAGTGAGATTTATAAAAATCGATCAAAATACTTCGCGCAATGCTGCTAGCAGCTTGGGAACAACTAATACTGTCATACAAAGAAACCTGAAGATAACCAGCAGGCTCAAGAAGCCAAAGCATACCAGAATAAAAAGTTTTTTCCTCTTCTGATGCTTCGTCAGACAGTAAAACACTATTGATTAACTCAAGGCTTTCCATTCCACAACTTTCATACAAAGCCTTTTGTTCCAATAACGCTCTATATCTTCCTTGCGTTTTATTAATGATATTTTCAAAAGCAGTACATCTTGATAGCAATGAGTCATAGTCATACATGTGGTATCTTGCCATGTGATGTTCGGTACTCATTAAGAAGTAGGCTGTATTAAAGTTCTTACTCCGGTTTTTTTCAAAAGAAGTAATAATAATATTGTGAAAGTTTAAAATTTCTGGATGGATATCAATCATTGGAGAGTCAACTTTTTCACCGACTTCTCCCCCTAGCATTAGATTTGTAGGCTTAGCATGGTAAAAAGAACCATCAAGCTTAAAATAGTATGTAAAAACGCATTCTTTTGGCTTATCGCTGAGCGAATGCACATATACAAAGAATCCATTCTCAACCTTCACACAACGCACTAGGCTATGCCATAAATTGTCTTCCAAAACATATTTTGTAACATCAAATAAGTGCCACATTGTTATCTCCAGATATTAATACACGCTCGTTAGAATAAATATCCAACTTATTAACCATCGTTTGTTCCAAAAATAAAAGCGTATTCTAATGATTCTTGAGTGTTGTTCGCAAGAGAATGTTTTATAACGTCAAACAATAAAAGCAAAAGCCACACTACTATCGAAGTTCTCCGCTGATTTCTGTAGTTAGCATCAATTCTATTTCTTCATCTAAATACGCCGCTAGAGTCACAGCATCAACTTCATCCATGAACCGCCCACGCCAATAATACCCACCATATCGGCTAGTAACATCAGCTCCGTGTTCCAGCAGCCAACAAACGATTTCAACCTGTCCACCACGTATCGTTGCATGCAGCGGTGGAATATGTGTTTTTATTTCAGCTTCTATGGATGCCCCATATCGCCAAAGCAATTTTACTATTTCTAGGCAACCTTTTTCGCATGCCATTGCCATGGGTGATAAAAAGTCATCAGATTTGAATTTGCACGGTAAAACCATACCAAGTCCTAAAAGTAGTTCCACAATTTCTATTTCATTCTCCTGAACCAATTTCATGTAATCAGGAACATGCTGCAACAGTTCTACAACAGTATAATTCATTTTTTTCTCACAGTGAAAAATTCAAATAACAGATGAGGTTCTGTCAATTTCTTTTCCTTAAGGTGGTTATGTCATATTATCACTAGAAGCTTTTACTGTTGTAGCTCGACTTTACAGTCTTCAGTCAACATAAAAGTCATTCACTTATTCTCATAGAAGAAGTCCCAACAGAAATGTTCGCTTTTCATGCGAACATTTCTGTTGGGACTAAATTTCTAACACATACACTGAATACAAATATTTTTCTGTAGACCTTACAATCGCTTTAGCGATGTTGTATATGACAAACAATGACGGTGCCTGTTTCCACGTGCTTTTTAGCGGCTGATGTCGGGTTCCATGCAACATAACAGTTGTTATCTGCAAAAATATTTTTTTAACTTAGGCGGCGTCCACTTTTATGGACATATTTTTCCTCTGTCTGTTTCATGCCTGAAACAGACAGAGGGTGATTTACCAGCTGAACGCTGATGAATACTACATTTTCTTTTACAGTGGTGAATATACCATTCGACTTACGGCTGTTCGCCGTTATTCATCTCTTCCCGCTTGCCCGTTCGTAAATGGAATACGGACGTCCATATAGAATTGCGTTTTTTGGCCACGAATATACACGGTGCATACACCGCTGTGGCTATC
>NZ_JADMLB010000010.1 GCF_015482765.1 Halodesulfovibrio sp. | reverse complement strand
CGAGCATACGGGCTAAAAGAGGATCAAAAATCTCGGTCTGATGCCTTTCGATAACAGGACCAAGCATGATCATTTTTTCCTGACTGCGCTCAAGCACTTCTGTTGCGGTGATATTGCTACGCCCCTCTCCTGTGAACATTAGGAAAAGATCATTAAACAACCCTTCCCGTATCCCTCTACGCACATCATCAATTTTGTATGAAACAGCCTGAATATCAGGATTAATCTGATACAACGGTGAGACAGCATCATGCTGTGCGCTATTCACAAAATTCTGCGCTCCGGGAATCAGGTTTAAACGCTGCTTATAGCCAGCAGGAACGCGCATCGGCGGGTTCACAACCTTATGCACCGCCAGCAACTGACTCTTCGCCATCTCCTGAAGCATTTTGACATCTGGCAACACATCCATAGCCGGTGAATAGCCATACACATCTGCTCCGGTGACATCCCACCTTCCGCATAAATGTGGAAACTCCATAAACCCGCTTTCACTCAAAATGCCTGTAGCGTCTGTCCCCATTTCGAATGTAATTGAAGCCCAAGGCATATTTTTACTGCCAGCCAGAACCATATTTCTTTGGGCTGTCCCTACAAAATTCTTCCCCTCTCGTGGACAAACAAGATGTCCCACTTCAATCATGCTGTAAGGGTCACGTGTCAGCATCCGCCTAGCTGTGCGTGAAAGCCGCTCTTCTCCAAACTGAGTTGCCACCTGACGTACTGTCATCTTTGTCCGCCGCAACACAGTGTCTATTTTTCCGTACCGGTCAGATGCCCAGGCATACTCACCGCAAGTAAGACAAGAAAAGCTAAATGGACGTTGAACATCTGAAGCCATGTACATATCTGCCGAGCCAAAAGCCGCCAGTTCTGAATACATGCTGTGGGCAGCCTGATAAAACCCTGCGTGCGCCAGCTCATTGTAGATTCGGTTTTCAACAGCATCGAGCCACAAACGAATCGATGAAAGCTCCATCAGATCTTTATCCACGAGTCGTAAGCGAAACCATGGCTGTGCAGGAGAAGTCAGACCACTTTGCATTCCCGCAGCAAGAATACGGATTGATCTGGAGGCAGTACCGTCAATAATCTTCTTACTGAAACGGCCAGCCCCTTCTGACTCTGCATACGAAAATGTCCCTTTGTGAGGGACGATGTATTGAGCAACGTCCCGCCATGCAGGCTCCCAGTCATTTTTCTGGGCTTCAAGAAATGCCGCAGTATTGCGAACAGTTTTTAACAATGGCTGTGACACTCTTTCCTCCGTGTCTTCTGGAGAACATTGCGCAACATACTTGCCCCCATAGCCTAACTACCCAGTAGAGTATTCTTTCTTACTCGCGCTTCAGACTCATCGCCCATGCCGCCAGTAAGAATTGTCGCCCTTCTGCCATCCTGCTTGCGCTGGCTTCTGGCCGCAGCTGAATACAATTCAGCTTTATTCGCGGTCTGTCTTTCCCGCACAGGGGGGGCTGCCGGTGGTACCGGAGCAGGTGGTGGAGACACCACGGTTATTTTTCCTTTTCCTCCGCCCATACTGTTTTCTCCTTTGAATAGCTGCCGGCAGTGTTGTCCAAACCATCAACTGATATAACCAACTTCGCCAAGTACGATCACACCAAACACAGTACCGGCAGCCTCACTACATATTGAAATACAAGCACAAAGCATGAAAAAAGCCCTGCGCTCAGCACGCAGGGCGAAGATAAAACACTCTTTTTTAAAATTCGTTGAAAACGGGGTGATACATGGGTGTTACCGTGGTTCCACACGTACGTCACAACGGTGGACGCAATCACGAAATAAAGTAAACACTTTCAAAATGTAAAAAGATGTAAACAAATGACTTTGATTATACCATAAGCAATATTATATTCATTCAACCGTCTATAATTCAATTGAAAAAAGAGGGGGTAGACAAGCCCTATTGAAGTAAGTAGTGCACTTCGAGCATTGGGAAACGAGAAAACACTTATGAAAACGTATTTTTTTACAAACCAACAAAAGGATTATTTGTTTTTTACCATTGCGTTACTACTATTTACTTCACTATTTGTATTGTCTGATCCTGCAAATGCTTCAGCGACTAGTACCGCATCATTAGAAAAACGTTACGACCTATCCTACCTCATGAATGGTTGGGAACAAAAAAATCCTAAGAACGCGCACCCAAAGGAGCTCGTTCCAACTTTCGCCAACGACAAACTCATTACCAAAAAGATTACGGTAAAACGAGGTGACACCCTGTATGGGGTGCTGAAAAAAGCTGGCGTACCGCTAAGGCAACAGCGTCAAATCGTTGCCACAACATTAAAGCATAAGCCTTTCCGATTCGATGTAGGGTTAGCTTTAACCCTGACACTGAGAGTAGTCCCAAAGACTAAGAAAAAAGAACTTGTTCTTCTCAGTGTGCAGCTAAAAAACAACCGGAGCTTTGCAGTCAGGCTGCAACCAAACGGTACCTATAAAGCTGCTGTCGAGCGTGCTCAGTACAAGGGAAAACTGCAGTACGTAGTAGGTGTCATCAAAAACTCATTTGTTAAAGATGCACAGTATTTTGGTCTCCCGGCTTCTGTCGCAGCTGAAGCTCACAAGCTTCTAGCAAAACGGAAAAAACTAACTAGAAAAAACATTGCTAACAAAGACTTTGAAGTTATCTACGAAGTCTACCCCAAAGCGGCTGGACTTGCCCCGCACATCAAATACGTTCGTTTAGGAAAAGATCCTGCCATGCAGCTCTTTTACTATGAAGCCCAATCCGGCGGATCGTATTTCGATGCAAAAGGCAACACTACAGTTAGCAGAGGGAAAATCGAACTTGTTAAGAACGCACGAATCAGTTCCAAGTTCGGTTACCGTCGCCACCCTATTCTGAAGCGAAGAATGTTTCACTCTGGAGTAGACTATGCAGCACCAAGGGGGACTCCCATTCATGCTGCAGCAGACGGTACAGTCGATTTTATCGGACGCAAAGGCGGTTATGGTAACCACTTAAGCCTGCGCCACGATAAATCCACCCAGACAAGTTACTCGCATATGCGTAGGTTCAAAAAAGGACTAAAACGCGGCAGCAAAGTTAAAGCTGGTGATATTATCGGGTATGTTGGGAACACTGGTCGTTCCACTGGGTCTCATTTGCACTTTGAAGTGCGCAAGAATGGTAAAGCAGTTAACCCGCTCACAGCGAAACTGCCCCGCCCTTCAAAACTTGGAAAAGTCGAACTTGCTCAGTTTAAACTTTCTCAAGTACGTTTATTCTTACAGGTTGCACAGCAGCGTGTTATGACTGAAACACTGGCATCGCTGACCCCTGAAGCCATTGCAAAAGCAGCCTTATAACCCCTTATATGCTACATAAGCCCCGCAGAAAAATTCTGCGGGGCTTTTTAATGCTCACCTATAAAATTTTAGTGCCGATTCTCTGCGAATTCTTTTCGTAGAACTCCAGCACCTCACTATCATTCGTAGCACTTCGTTGCGCATATTGTGTTTGCCGCCACCATGTGGCTTTCAGCAGGTTATTGCGGGCTTCAATATGAACAGCCTCTGGAACGCCTACCATAGGAGTCTTCCACGTCACGGCCTCTGGAGAAACCGTCAGCACTGAATATCGCATGGGATGTGTATTGGCAGAAGGGGCTACCATGTAATTGACGCCTGCCAGCTCATCTACACGCATTCCAATATGACGATGCCCGGTAATCATCAACGGCGCTGCATTCGCATGCTTTTCAAGAACAGCCCTGACAGCTTCTGCGTTATCAACACAGAACCATGCTTTTGGCCCTCCTTTAAGCTCATCGCTAGACCATGGAATTACGTTGTGATGCATGAAGACAATATTCATTTCATCACTATGCTCAGTTAACTGCTTATCAAGCCAATCAAGCTGTTCTTGGGGAACAACGCCACCCCACTTCTTTTTTTCATACGGTAAATTAGCATCCAGCCCAATAATACGTAGCCCCGGAACTACGGAATGAGCCCAATACCGTTTTCCAGATTCATCATATCCCTTCCCTTTAAAGAAATGAACAAACTCCTCAATCGTCAAATAGTCAAAACCATCCCTGTGCTTTTCAACATTTACGGGTACAAAATCATGATTTCCTGCAATAACAAAGTACGGCACCGTCAACATATCCAAAAGCTCTTTTATGGCCTCAGCATTTTGTTTTTCACCGTCTAACAGTAAATCTCCTGTCACGACTACAAATGAAAGATCACGCTCCCGATTTAAGCTCTGAACAACCTGACGCACACAGTCCACACTGGCTGCACTCATCTTCATACCGTTCTTTCCCTTTATGTCTAAATGCGGGTCAGACAACACTCCAAAACGCACTGGAGAGAAAGAAGCCTTAGAAGGAGTAGCAAATGCTTTTGTCCCGCCTAATGACATACCAATGATCGTAGCTGCTCCTGCCTGAAGAAAATGACGACGACTGCTTATTTTCATTACATCTGTTCCTGTTTTTGTCCGTTTTCTGAAAAAACAACCTTTGACAATCAAATGTTACAACACCTCGCAATAATCAAAGCACTGCATCCTTTCGAAGATATTCAATCCATATCATTCTACCATTTCAAATAAATACAATAAGGTGGATAATAATGCAGACTGTTACCCACAAACAGCATTTGAGTGACAAAAAAAGCCCCTTTTGATTTCTCAAAAGGGGCTTTCCAAGTGATGTTTCGGTCAGGAGTTATTTGTCAGCGTGACGCAGTGCTTCAGGTGCAACACCTTCTTTCGCTGCGAAGTATTCACGAGTTTCGCGGACAATAACCGGGCTGAGGAAGATAAGTCCAAGCAAGTTCGGAAGAGCCATGAGACCGTTAAAGATATCTGCCAAAGTCCAAACCAGACCTACTTTCTGTACAGAACCAAAAAGAATAGCTGCAATGTATACCATACGGTACGGCTTAACAGCGCCAACACCAAGCAGGTATTCAATGGACTTTTCACCGTAGTAACACCAGCCAAGAATGGTGGAGTAAGCAAAGAGAATAAGTCCGATGGTTACAATGTACTGTCCACCCTCAAAACCAAGGCGGAAAGCTTCAGTTGTAAGAGATGAACTTGTGAGACCGGAATCCCAGTTAAACATGATGATTACAAGACCAGTCATGGTACAAATAACGATTGTATCAATAAAGGTCTGAGTCATGGAAACGAGAGCCTGATCTACAGGGTGTTTGGTCTGAGCAGCTGCAGCCGCAATCGGAGCAGAACCAAGACCGGATTCGTTAGAAAATACGCCGCGAGCAACACCAAAGCGAATAGCAGCTGCAACTGTTGCACCTGCGAAGCCGCCGGTAGCTGCCACTGGGTTAAAGGCGTATTCGAAAACAAGCCCGAATGCAGGGCCAATTTTCTCAATATTTGTGAGAAGAATAAACAGAGCACCACCAACGTAGAATACGATCATGATAGGAATAAGAATAGAGGTAACTTTACCAATAGACTTAATACCACCAAGAACTACGAGAGCAGTCAGAACGGCAAGAACAATACCGACGATGAAAGGATCAATACCAAAGGTATCTTTAACAGCAAGTGCTACAGAGTTAGACTGTACCATGTTGCCGATACCGAACGAAGCAATGGTTGCAAAAAATGCAAACACAGCGCCCAGACCTTTCCAGCCCAGACCACGTGCGATGTAGTACATAGGACCACCACACATTTCGCCGTTTTCATCCTTTACGCGATACTTAACAGCAAGCACGGCTTCACCATATTTGGTAGCCATACCTACAAGACCGGTAATCCACATCCAGAAAAGAGCACCCGGACCACCAACAGCGATCGCGGTAGCAACACCGGCGATGTTACCGGTTCCAACTGTTGCAGAAAGAGCGGTCATCAGAGCTTCAAAGTTAGAAATATCGCCTTCGTCTGCATCTGCATCCTTACGTCTAATAAGAGCAAGATACAAAGAATAGCCAAGTTTTCTAAACTGCAAGCCCTTCAGCATAATTGTAAGCAGAAGACCAGTACCAACCAACAGCGTCAGCATTACAGGGCCCCATACCCATCCGTCGATCATTTCCAGCCATGACATAAAGCTTTCCATCAGCATACTCCTGTTGCTTCTTTCACGCTTTCGCACTCAACATATAGAGCGGCTAAAAAACGTGCACAGGGACAACAGATCTTCATCCGTCACCCGCAGCTATGACTTAATACCTTCCCGAAAAACTTCGAGAATATGGGTCTAGCCATCAGTCAGAAAGCTGCAAGTCCCAGTACAGCTCACGACCAAGTCAAAATACTAAAGCCCATTCGACTAAAACGAATCATGAGCCATGTTACGCTGTTTTACCATTTCGTCAACATGATGACTTTTTACTTTCGCACACTGAATGTTCAAGCAAGGTTCCATTTTTTGCTTTTTTGTTGAAATATCCATGATTGGCCGAAACTAGTTGAGCACATAATCAAATAAAACACATGCTTTTTCAGGAGGTTAGGTAAAAATGAAGTTTTTCACAAGCTCCTGATTTTTCTTTATTTTTCATGCTATTCTAACTAGTTAAGATACTCACGTCTCATAATTGAAAAAACTGCACTTTTCAGACATTTTTTCTCTTTTTTTTGAAAAAAAACTGACGAAGGCATCTCGGTCACTAATCGAAACCCCAACTTTTCAATGAAGCGCAAAGCATGCCTGTACACCCGTGGCGTAAGGCCAAACAGCGCTTCAAGACAAAAATCACCCCTATCCCTTGAAAACAGTAAAAAATTCAATAAATACGTGGCGATATCCTGCTCTCTACCCTTTGAATTGTAAAACATTGTAAAATGAATCATCGCACACCGCCCCATGAAGTTGTTAAGCCATACTAAAGCGAGTAATTCCCCCCCTTCATAGGCAACATACACATAGTTTGTATCATCTTGCATAAATTGAACAAAATCGTCACATGTTGCAATTTCACCATCGTAAAAAACTATGTCTTTTTTGCCCTCTTCACATATGGATTGCCAAATGTTTGCCAACTCTGATTCGGTCAAACAATCAGCGAAATTCGGGATGTGTGCTCTAATTTCTATTTTTGCAGCCAACTCACTGTAAACACTATTCATACAGGTCATACTCCATATTTCCCAAATTAAAACTCTCAACATTCTGTGAAGATAAGGAAGGAAACTCTACCCCAAGCACCGGATCTAGAATCCGAGCCATGCAGTCGAGCATGTCATCATGAGTACTAACAGGAAAAGCCATGTACTCGTCTGCAATAAATTCCTTTGTCAGATCGCGCCATGTACCTTCCTGATCGCGAAAAGGCGAACGAACAGGCAAATACATTCGTCCCTGCTCAAACAAAGGAACCAGCTTACCGATGCGATCTTTTTTCGGAATACTCCCCCCAAGTTCCAGCACATCAAACCGATAATTTCGGCTCTGCATTTCAAAACGCAAATGCTCAATATCTGCCTGCATTCCATATCGTTCATACCCGACAGCCACAGGGCGGTATTGCCTATGCAAAGAAAAAAGGCAGGCTGCGCGTTCCGTAAGGTTCATTCTGTCCCGCACCCCACCAATGAGATAGTAGTTTCCGTCTTCTGCAAGCCCAATTACAAGCATTACGGTATAGTCACTGTTAGCCTTCTTTTCCCCGGCCGGATCAACAACAATGTACCGGTTCATCCCCTCCCAATGCGCAGGCTCTGAAGGTTGCCAATACCGTACCCACTCTTCCTTAAATCCTTGCACGCTGTCCGCCTTTGGATCTTGCAACATCTGGCATCCAAAGACGTATGGTCCCATCTGCCGGCGTTTTTTTGCTAGTTCTTCGGAAGATAAAAACACCGGCGTTCCGTCTGCTTTCCCATCCTGTGTTGCCGCATAAATTCTTGGTACCGCACCTTTTCGATCCATAATTGTTTTGTAGGTGTCATTGAAGTGATATCGAGTTCCAATATAGCGCTGTACCCCGCCGTGCATTCCGAGGTTAAGTGAAAGAGCCCAGCACTCTGTAACCTTATTTATCATTTCAGGTGTTGAAACAGAGTCACGGGTCACAACATCATCGTACACAAGAATCTGAAAATGTTTTCCCGTTGGCTGACCATCTACAAGCCCCCATGCCTCTACAGTAGCTTCTTTAGGATTATTCTCTCTACGCACGACAATCCCGCCGTCAACGGACCATCGTTGCGAATCTCTTTTGGGAGATTCCCACAGAATTTCAGGATAACAACGCTTCAGTACTTCATTTTGTTCAAATTCGTATTTAATTTGCGCTAGAAAACCTTTTGCAATCGGGCGGGTATGCGAAAATATCCCAACGGTAACTTCGGGGTTAACTAAAATATTCTGGATCGTTAACCCAAAGGTAATAATAGTCGATTTATAATGCTCTCTAGCCCATAGATCCAACATCCCATCCGGACTTTCCTGCACCTCGCGACACCGTGCAAAATGCCAGTCGTGATCCATATCCTTGCGTCCCATTATACGGGTAAGAAGAAAAAAAAGATCTCGCTTCCCCAGCTCTGCCATTAAACGAATCGCAGCACCTTCAGAATCTTTTCGTGCTTCAGCAAAAAGCGCTGCGTATTCCTCCGCAGCTTTGAGTCGTGAATGTAACTCCATCATGCCCTCCTCCAGCAATGAGAAAGCATACTACTGACACCTTTCAGAACTCACGCTCTGAGAATGGTCAAAGGGGGGCGATAACAGGGTACTGTACTGTTGTACGAAGGGTAGACGGGGAGTAGCTTGAAGAACGAGTGGGCATGCACTACATGCAAAAAGAATAGCTTTTTGCATATATTACATATTGCAAAAGATTAGAAAGGGCTATATGCAAAACAAACAACTTTTATATAGTATTTTCTACACCATAGCGCCCATTTAACGTCAGGAGATTAAAGAAATTGTCTTTGTTACATCTAATCAGGAAATAAATAGCTATTAAATAGCTACAGACCCCGCCTAAGTGCTCATATGAAGATACATCTGGCTAATCAAATTTTATCTTTACAGTAATATACTTACCTAATTCATTAAAGTTTTGCTTACTCTACTAACTATCTTCATCAGCGTAGATAATTAACTAACGTATTAAATCTCCCAGTTCTCTCTACCATCTTTTTTGTATTTATTTAAACAGCAAAAGACTTCTATTCCGAGCAGTCACAAAATGAGAATTTTGATATGACATTTACTGCAATTACCTTTTTTTGCGGAGTAATCGCTACTCTCGTTTATGTTTTTATTAACAACAAACTTCAATTACTACGAATTAACTTTAACCAACAAATTCAAGCATTAACTGAAAGAATTAATGCACTCGAAAACACCATCCCTCTTAAACACACTGAAATTAGAAACAATCATTCAGAATCTACTGAACCCAGCATAGAAATTTCTGGATCTGATGTAATAAGTACTAAGCTCCCCGAGACTATTGAAACAGATACAGAGCTCTCTGAAGACACTGAAGACTTCATTTATGAACAAACAGAGCCACCACAACACGAGCCATCACCTATAGAAGCTACGGCAAAACCCGACCTCGCCGTGGAAACTCCATTGGTTAAAGTTAACACAATGCCCAAAAAAAATGCGTCTGCAACGACGCGAACAAAGCCAAGACCATACCCCTCCCCTAAAAAGAAACAACAAGAATCTCAATTTCCAAGCATTGATCACGAAATCGATAAACTTCTCCAACTCGTTCTCAATTATTTTAAAACAGGAAACACCGTTGTAAAAATCGGACTTGTAATTTTATTTTTCGGTATTTCCTTCTTAATAAAATTTACAGCAGAGCAAGGATACTTGCCAGTTGAATTAAGATTAGCTGCGGCAGCATTAGGTGGAGTTATTTTAACTCAACTCGGCTGGCGATTACGTCGTAAAAAGCCGGACTACGCTCTGGCTGTTCAAGGTGGCGGTATTGGTATTCTCTTTATTACTACTTTTGCATCATTAAAGCTGTACAGCCTTATCCCCACACCATTAGCATTTATAATTTTGGTCGGGTTAGCTGCTTTTACTGCATGGCTTGCAATTATCCAAAACTCAAAGTCTCTTGCGGCGTTCGGCATAATAGGAGGCTTTGCTGCCCCAATACTGGTTTCTACAGGTCAAGGTAACCATCTCGTATTACTTAGTTACTATGCTTTACTTAACTGCGGAATTTTCGCCATTGCATGGTTTAAGTCATGGAGAATTTTAAACCTTCTTGGTTTTATTTTTACCTACATCATTAGTGCAGCATGGGGATACCTCAGCTATCAAAGCCATCTATTCTGGACTGTAGAACCGTTCTTGCTCATATTCTTTCTTATCTATGTCGCAATCCCTATTAAATTTGCTCAAAGACAAAAACCAAATCTAAAAGGCTATGTTGATGGAACATTGGTGTTTGGTAATGCAATCATGGCGTTTGCACTCCAAGTAAAACTTGTTCACACATTTGAATATGCATCAGCGTTCAGCGCATTAATTGCCTCTCTCTTTTATCTCAGCTTGGCTCGTTACCTCTTTCAAAAAAAGAACAGCAACTTCAAACTGCTTGTAGAAGCTTTCTTTGCTTTGGGCACTATTTTCGCCACTATTACAATCCCACTGGCATGTAATGGTCAGTTAACCGCTGCCGTATGGGCAGTTGAAGCTGCTGGAATATACTGGATCAGCTTAAAGCAGGATCGTCTGCTAGCTCGAATATTCAGCTCCTTACTACTCTTTGCATCAGGATTTATTTTCATAACGGATTATCAAGCTATTAGTTTTGGACCACCGTTTCTTAATAGCTTCTACCTTGGCTGCATTATGGTTGCCGCAAGTTCATTGGTAATTAGCTTTCTTGGATTTAAATTTTCAAACAAATTATCAAAAGATGAACACCCGCTTATTCCTATATTCTTTGTTTTAGGAAACCTTTGGTGGATCATTGGTGGATATATTGAAATCGAATATTATCTGCCTGCTTGGTGGAACGCTTCCAGCCCCGATATAACCGACTTTCCCGCGATGTGTGCAAAAAATCTCTCGACAGCTTACGTCTGCGCAGGACTTTTTCTTTGCTCCATTCTGGGACGAAAACTTAACTGGCATTACCTTACTAAAATAAGTTTTGCATCCATTGCCTTCATGGCAGCCTTGGCTCTGAGAATATTTACCGACAACATCCACCCGTTCGCATATGCAGGGTACCTTGTGTGGCCATTGGCTTTTATTTCCTACTACTACATATTGAAAAACAACGAAGACTTACCCCACATTCAAAACAACTTCTTCAAATATGGTCACGCAGGTGCCCTTTGGTTATTAGCTGCTATCGGCTCGGGAGAACTTGGATGGATCACTTCGCAGTTTGCATTGAATGGAGCTGCCTGGGAGACTGCCTCATACGCTCTTGTGCCTATCAGCCTTTCTGCACTCATTCTTTTGAAGTCAGATAAAATATCTTGGCCGATAAAAAAATATTACGATGACTATCTGCTCCTTGGAGTAAGTCCCATTTTAGCATTTACATGGATGTGGGTCTTCTTTTCTACACTCTATTCAACAGGGAACGCGACTCCGCTCCTCTACATCCCAATAATAAATCCACTTGAAGCGGTACAAGCGTTCTTTATGATTCTTCTTCCAATTTGGCTTTTTAAAATAAAAAAGATCAAACATATTGAAAAAATGCACATAGCGATCGTGTTAGCTGGAACGTACTTCTTATGGTTAAACGGAGTACTTATGAGAGCAATTCATCAATTTGCAGGTGTCCCGTTTGACATTAACTCGCTGTTCTCATCCCCGCTCGTTCAAATGTCATTATCTATGTATTGGTCAATCATCGGAATAGCCCTGATGATCGTAGCATCTAAAAAAATACATCGTTTGTTATGGCTGTCTGGTGGAGCCTTGATGGGAATTGTTGTAATCAAACTGTTCCTCATAGATCTTTCAAATTCTGGAACAATTGAAAGAATTGTATCATTTATCAGCGTTGGTATAATTTTGCTGCTCGTTGGCTACTTCTCACCTATTCCTCCTAAACGCCAATCTCCAGAGGCTCTTTCGAATGAAGATATCTAGTCTACGACGAACACTGCTACTTATGCTTATGTTTACAGCTTCCTCAGCATGGGGAGCTGTAAACATAACACCTAATGATTTCGGCTACGGATTCACGGTAAAATTTCTTGATGGAAAAAGTGTCTACGAATTTCTGTTGCCACAGAACGTATACCAATCTGTCACAAGAAGTGACCTTGGTGACATCAGAATATTCAACTCCAACTCTGAAATAGTACCGTATGAAATAATCACCCAAGATAAAAACTCGCTGACATCTATCGCAATTCCTTCCAGACCGCTTACCTTTTTCCCTCTTTACTCAGAACATGAAAGTACTACGGCCTTAAAAGGAATCGCGATTTCGACAAACTCACAGGGCACCATTATCAAAGTTGGAACATCTGCTGACGACCTGAAGGCCAAAGAAGAAAAACTCTCAGGATATTTGATAGATGCTTCTATGCTTGAAGCGCCGATCAAAAATATTCTTGTTAAGTTTGACACTGCAAATAACAAACAGTTCTTCAAAAAAATCAGTATCAACGGCAGTAACGACTTAGAGCACTGGAACAACGCTGCATCCAGTTCAGTACTCGCAAACTTAGTTCATCAAAAAGAAACTCTTGTTAAAAACATCATCAGTCTCCCCCATGGTGAATACAAGTACTACAAACTAAGCTGGGCTGATCATACTGAGCCTGTAAAAATAGCAAAGCTGACAGCTAATTTTGATAAAAAATCACAGGTCGGAAAAGTAACACGTAACTGGTTTGCAGTTGCTGGAACGATAGATTCTAATGATGATGCTTCGTTTCTTTATGAGTTGGATGGATATTACCCTGTTTCGAGTGTTCAAGTTAGCTTCTCACAGCCAAATACCTTCGGGAATGTAACCATTGAGGCACGAAATGACGTACACGCCCAATGGGTACCGTGCCAAACCAAAAACATTTATTCTCTCACTAAAGAGGGAACTATTCTTGAAGAAGGTACACTTAATTTTTCACCAAGAAGATTTAAGTATTGGCGACTCAAACTTAATTCACAGAAAGAAGCTTTCGGAAGCCATGCCCCCGAACTCAAGTTCGGTTGGGCTCCAGAAAAACTCCGTTTTCTGGCTAGAGGCACATCTCCCTTTTTTGCAGGCTTTGGAAACTCACAAATTGCGCCTATGGCACCAGTAAGCCTACAAGAGAATGGCTTTTCTGAATCTATCGGAATTGCATCATTAACGGACTACACCGTCTTTGGCGGAAAACCGAAGTTAACGTCTTCTTCTGTACACGAATATCCATGGAAGTCATGGATACTCTGGGCTGTGCTGGTCTTAGGCGTCTGCGGGTTGGGAAAAATGGCGTATAGTCTGATGAAAAGTATGAACGATGAAAATAAGGCGGGGTAAGGCAACATAAAGGCATTTATTTTGCCGACTCTACTCTATAGAAAATCAAAAAGTAACGCCGTCCTGTAAAGGACGGCGCTGCTCAACATATGTAATAGATCTCGGCTACCACAGAGTCAAAATAGTACGTAAGTACTCTTTAGACAACATCTTCTGTCAAAAATTTATCGCGTCCGTCCAACTTGGCAAGATAAAGCAGACTGTCAGCACGCTCAACAAGTTGAGCTCCTTTTTCTCCGTCTGCCAATTCTGCAATTCCGCCACTTACCGTAATAGGGCGGACAATACAGGACAATGCTGCCGTCCGAAGCTGCTCACCAAAGGCTTCCATGCGAGCAAGCGCCTCTTTAGCTTCACAATCCGGCAACAATACTAAAAACTCTCCGCCTCCGGTACGTGCCATTACATCCCCTTCCCGCATATGCTGCCCTAGTAACGCAGAAAGATACCGGAGAACGTCGTCACCACAGCTTCGCCCTTTCGCTTCATTCAGTCGTGTAAAATGATCAATATCAAAGACACAAACGCTCAACACTCCCTGCCGCTCCACAACTTCAGCCAAGGTGCGTTCCAGCAGCACTGGTGCATAGCGGGCATTATACAACCCAGTAATGGTATCGACCACGTCTAGCTGATCAAGCATATACGAACGGGAATTTAAAATATCTGAAACACTCTTACTTTGTGTAACATCCTCAAGGGCAAGGACAACATACTTTAACTCACCGGCTTCCTGAATAGGGTTAGCAGTCATCTTTACCCACTGAGGTATTGTCTGCTCCTCTCCCCGCTTCCTCAGTAGTGTCTGGCAAATACAACGATTGGATTGAATTGCCTGCATCACAGGGTGCTCATACTGAGAAATACTTTTCTCGCCCATTCCCGTTGAAAATCCTTCAAGTACACTATGTGCTTTATGATTCCACATATTTTGTGCAACCGGATTTGTATAAAGCACTTCGCATTCAGGTGAAAAGATCATGACACCACTCGAGAGCTGTTCAGCGAAAAACAAAACCTCTTTAGACAAACTCATAATCAAACCCCGCTCATAGAAATTATGTCATTATGGTACCCTGTTACACACAATTTCAACAAAATAATATTAAAAATGAAGTTGTAGCTTTTTTTACTGGCCTTTAATGGCAATAATATGCAATACCAATAAGCATACTATTTCTTTTATACTAGGAGTTTGTCATGACAACATTGTTTCCCCTTTTAGGTGATCCGCTTCCTCAGCTGACGGTAAAGACAACACAAGGCACAATGACTCTTCCTGATGACATGAAAGGAAATTGGTTCATTTTGTTCAGCCATCCTGCTGACTTTACCCCTGTGTGCACCACAGAGTTTGTAGGTTTCCAAAAGCGCATTGATGAGTTTGAAGCGCTTCATTGCAAACTTGTCGGTATTTCCATGGATCAAATCTTTGCACACATTAAGTGGATTGAATGGATCAAAGAGCAAACCGGCGTTGAAATCACCTTCCCGGTAATTGCAGATTACGGCGACGTGGCTGAAAAACTTGGTATGGTTCACCCTGGCAAAGGAACCAACACAGTCCGCGCAGTCTTCTTTATCGATCCGGACGGTCTTGTCCGCACAATTTTCTATTACCCTCAAGAGATCGGACGTAACATTGATGAAGTCTTGCGCACACTTCGAGCACTACAGACTTCAGATCGAAACAAAGTCGCTATCCCTGCGAACTGGCCTAAAAACGAACTTATCGGCGATCGTGTAATTATTCCTCCAGCTCAGACAGTTGATGACGCAAAAATTCGGCTCGATACACACGAGGGATATGACTGGTGGTTCTGCCATAAAGAACTCAAAGAAGAAAAATAAACCACACAAGCCTCCTTCGGGGGGCTTCACTTTTTTATTTTTATTGATCTAATTCATTGAAACTCTTTTCCCACAGGTGCACACTGCAAGTAACATACGGGAGGTTAATTATGCGTTGGAAACAATTTCTCACACCGGTAAAATCTGTATCAACAGAAGATGCGCTTTCAATGCTCGGGTCTGATGATACAATTCAGCTTGTAGATGTCCGACAGCCAGCCGAATACGACGAAGGGCACATTGCCGGCGCTAAACATATTCCCCTCGGAGAACTTTTGGATAGGCTTGACGAGCTGGATAAAAAAAATCCTGTCATGGTGTATTGCGCTATCGGCGGACGCAGTCGTGTGGCAGCACAGTTACTTTCCGGTAAAGAATTTAACAGCGTGTATAATCTCACCGGCGGATTCAACATTTGGGAAGGTTGGGAAAGTATCGGCGATTACGATCAAGGCCTCGAACTTTTCAATGGTTTTGAGTCATTGGAAGAAGTCCTGCTTGTCGCCTACCGCATGGAACTGGCACTTGGGGAATTCTATGCAGATATGGCAACACGTGTTTCCAACCAAGAAGCCGCGTCTCTCTTTACCAAACTTGCTGCGATTGAAGACAAGCACAAGCAGCATGTCATAACTCAATACGAAGAACTGACCGGCAACAGCTTTCCTGACAACATCGAGGCAGACGGTGCTTTTGAAGGCGGCTTAACTACCGCAGAGTACATTTCCCGCCTTGGTGCAGATATGGAAAAACCGCTCGATATTCTCGCATTCGCAATGTCTGTAGAAGGTCAGGCAATGGATCTTTACATGCGGGCATCAGAAAAAGCTCCGGACGCTGCAACCCAAAAGGCATTGCTGCAAATTTCCTCAGAAGAAAAAGCCCATCTCAACAGTCTGGCTGCTGTTATGGACTCCCTATACGCTTCTTAAAGAAAAGGAGTTCCTCATGGCAAAACTTGCACTTGTAGGCGCCGGTCACGCTCACATGACCCTTATGGCTAACATCAAGAAGTTTATTGATCAGGGACACTCTGTTGACGTCATAGGTCCGGGCGAACGCCACTACTATTCCGGAATGGGGCCGGGTATGCTTGGGGGAACATACTCTCCTCAAGATATCAGCTTCCCCGTTCAACGCATGTGTGAAGAGCAGGGAGCAACATTCCACGTAGACAGCTGCGTGGCGATTGATCCGGAAAAACAGTATATCAAGCTCAAATCAGGGAAAGAAATTCCTTATGATGTGGCGTCGTTCAATACAGGAAGTTCAATAGTAAATGATCCAGTTGAACCGGATGCAAAAGATATCTTCACGGTAAAACCCATCGAAAAACTTTTAGAGGGTAGAAACCGTATTTTTGAACTGGCAAAACAAGAGACACTCCAAATCGGTGTCGTCGGAGGCGGTCCTGCGGGAGTTGAAGTTGCAGGAAACGCACTGGCAGCAGCTGAAGAAGCAGGAGCCAATGCCACCGTCCGGTTGTTCCACGGAAAAAGTTTTATGAAACAGGCACCGGAACGGGTGCGAACCCTTTCAAAAAATGTTCTCAAAAAGCACGGTGTAGAATTTATCGGCGGGGAATACGTTGATAAAATTTCAACGGGTCAGATTACCCTGAAAGACGGCAAAACCTATGACGAAGATATCATTTTTGTCGCCATGGGCGTCCGCCCGCGTCCTTTATTTGAACCATCCGGAATTCCGGCAGGTAACGATGGCGGGATGCTGGTAAACAAATACCTGCAAAGCCCTAAATATGACAATATCTTCGGCGGTGGCGACTGCATCTGGTACGAACCGCAACCATTGGATAAAGTGGGAGTTTACGCTGTTCGCCAAAACCTAGTACTCTATGAAAATGTTATGGCGCGCATGAGCAACGAACCGCTTCATGAATTCAACCCAGGCGGAGACTACTTACTCATATTCAATACCGGTAAAAACACAGGCGTGCTGCATAAGTTCGGCTTCAGCTTTAACGGACGCACAGCCTTTGCCATCAAGGACTACATCGACTCAAAATTCATCGACGTATTCAAACCGGAATACGACAAGTAAACAAAATGCTCCCCTTATCCATCCGGTAAGGGGAGCATACTTTTTTATGGCAGATGATATTGCTCAGGCATGCAACAGTGGCAGCCGTTGGCATCTGGAAAAATTTTCTTTGCCGACTCCAGAGCCTCTTCAGGAGTTTCGAACTCGCCAACAGTTTTCAACTGATCATCTTCTTGGCACCACACACACCCTTCTGCATGGACCTCATGATCTCCACTGGCCATTTTTTTAATACAGATACAATATTTGGTTTCCATGCATACCTCCTTAAGTCGTGATGTTGCCTCTCACACCAACACCACCTGAAAGATTCTATGCAGCACCGGCAAAACAGCACCTCAAAAAATATGGTCTGCGCCTGTAGCCACCATACCCCTTCTTGATGCTTTTACCGTTATAATATCACCAAAAGATCTCACACCCTCATATGGGTATCCCCATTGTATCACAGCAACCACTCTCACGTATCAATCGAATGGCTTTCCCCGCCCCTTGTTTTCAAACAAAATGGAACTATTTTTATGCGTCCATTCCTGCTGAAATGTACCATCTTTTGTTTCAATAATAATTTGTGCAGGTGAAGCTTCTGCCGCAAGCTTACGTGCAATGCTAATTCCCTCCTGTTTTGTGTCACACACGCAGTACTCTTTTCCTTCTTTTTTAACTTTCCATTTGCCGCCATATGAACGGACAAAAAACGTTGTTCGCTTCATCGCATCTCCTTACTACTCCTTTTCACTTTTACCATAGCACAGGAATATACAACTGCACCAGTTAGGAATCGGAACACAAAAAAAGCCCCTCATAATGAGGGGCTCTTGCAATCAGTAAGGCTGTAACGGATTACAGCTTATCAAGAAGCTCGTTGTTCTTAATAACAATCTCTGCTTTATCCGCAAGGGATTTCACAAAGCTCTGTTCCATCTGCTGCTTTTTGCGCTGAAGAAGTGCTTTATGCACTTCATCTTTTGCTTCAAGCCAAGCTTTTTCAGAAGGCTGATCTACTTCATTCAAGCGCACAAACACAGCGCCAGTCTGAGTTTTGTATGGTCCCAACCACTTTTTACCATCAGCTGCAAATACTGCTTTAGTCACTTCTTCAGCAGCGCCGATACCAGGGATAAAGCCCTGACGTGCAACAAACGGAGTGGTCTGAACTTCCGGCTGACCTTTAAGGTCGTCAGCAAGAACTTTTTCAGAAGAAGCTTTCGCTGCATCGTATGCAAGCTCGATGGATTTCTCTGCAATAAGCTGCTCTTTAATAGAAGCAGAAACCTGCTCAAGCGGCATGCTGGATTCCGGCTTAGAACGTTCTACGCGAGCTACAATGTAGCCGTCTTTTGCTTCAAGCGGGGTATCCACAGTTGTTCCGGAAGGAACAGAGAACAGCTCTTCAGCTGCTTCTTTGGTAATACCCACCGCAACTGGAGCCTGTTCACGAGAAAACTCAGGAGAGGTTTCAAGTGTAAGCTTCTGCTCTTTGGCAATATCTTCAAGAGACTTACCGGAAAGCATCTGCTCCATTACAGTATCAAGAGTTGCAGTCACTTTATCAGCTGCTCGTTCCTGAGCAAGTTTGGTCATAATCTGACCTTTCACTTCTTCAAAAGAAGGAACGCGAGCCTGCTCAAGTTTGTTCAGCTTGATGATGTGCAACCCAAAGCTTGTGCGTACAGGATCAGAAATTTCACCGTCTTTCATTGAGAAAACAACATCTTCAAACGGCTTTACCATCTGGCCGCGTGTAAACACGCCAAGCGCGCCACCGGTTGGTGCGGTAGGGCCTTCAGAGTATTTCTGTGCAAGTTTAGCAAAGTCTTTACCGCTTCGCGCTTGCTTCAGTACTTTTTCAATCTTCTTGGTTGCAGCAGCAACATCTTCAGCAGATGCATTCTCATCAAGTTTGATAAGAATATGACTTGCGTCAGCCTGCTCATTTTTACGGAAGGCTTCTTTATTATCTGCGAAGTATGCTTCCGCTTCTGCTTCATCAACAGCGACAGTACTTGCAAGTCCTTCAGGAGTAAGCGCAAGGTACTTGATAGATACCTGAGCCGGAACAGCGTAACGGCTAATATTTGTATCGTAGAATGCTTTAATCTCTTCGTCAGTAACAGCCGCTTTTTTGAAATAGTCCACTGCGGAGTACATAAGGTAATCCATGGAACGTTTTTCGCTGGCATATACAAACGCTTCACGAGCTTCTTCATCAGAAACACTTGCAGAGATCACTGCATTCTCGCGAACTTTTTTAGTTAAAAGATCTTCCTTGAACTGACGTTCAAAGCTACCGGCAGACATTCCCTGTGCAGCAAGCGTCTGCTTGTACACTTCAGGATCAAACTCACCCTGAGCATTCTGGAATACAGGAATAGATGCGATTTCTGTTTTTAATTCAACAGGAGTCACAGTCATACCAAGTCGTTCTGCTTCCTGAAGCAGGAGAGTACGGGCAATAAGCCCCTGCAATACCTGCTGGCCAATTCCCAATTGTTTAAACTGAGACTCGTCAATACCCGGAAAACGGTTCTTGATAGCACTGATCTGGAGTTCATAAGCTTGTCTGAACTCAGGCATCATGATTGCTGTATCATTTACAGTAGCCATCACGGCAGAGTTTGAAGGGCCGTTCATGGAGCCAACACCCCAGAACACAAAAACTACTACAATGAGGGCAAAGGCAAGTTTAACACCCCAGGATTGGGAATTTTGCCGAATGGAATCCAACATACGTTACATCCTTTTCTGTGAGGATATGGTAAAGCCCACGCCTAGGCTTCACGCCTTTTAGAGAATCGGATGTAATTGAGCAGACCCCCTGCTCTAATTATATCCAGTTCTTTTTGCGTCAAATCGTTTGTAACAGCTACACGCTTTCCGGAAGAAAGCACCAGTTCAACCGGCTCACCCGCTGCAAGGGCAAGTGCAGGAATCGTAATGGCCTCTTCCTGTACAAACTCTGCGTACGCTTCTTTATCCACCAGCATAAGCGGAAGGATGCCGAAGTTAACAAGGTTTGCACGGTGAATGCGCGCAAAAGATTTAGCTACAACAGCACGAACACCTAAATGGCGCGGTGCAAGTGCTGCATGTTCTCGAGAAGAACCCTGACCATAGTTTTCGCCGGCAACAATAACACCGTTTTCGGTGCCGCGTGCACGGCTGGCAAATGAAGCATCCATTCGTTCAAATACATGTTCACTGATCGCCGGTACATTAGAACGCAAAGCTGTAATCACAGCACCGGCAGGCATAATATGGTCAGTGGTAATATTATCATCCGCTACAATCAGAACATTGGCATCAATGTCTGCTTCAACAGCTGCGAATTGTTCAAGCGGCACAATATTCGGCCCGCGCACAACTTCAACATTCGAACCATCTTCAGGCGGGAAGATAAACAAGTCCCTAATAGACGGGATAGATTTAGGCAGTTCAGGAATCTCCGGAGCTTCGCCCCAAGTCGCAGGATCTGTGAACTCACCATGTAATGCAGCCATTGCCGCAGTCAATGGGCTCACAAGGAACACCTGCGCATCCTTTGTGCCGGAACGTCCTTCAAAGTTTCTATTAAAGGTACGTACAGACACACCTTCTGAAACAGGGGAACCGCCCATTCCGATACAAGGGCCGCATGAACACTCTAAAAGGCGCGCGCCGGAATCGATAATATTCTCGAGCAGGCCCTCGCGAGTCAGCATTTTCAACACCTGCTTGGAGCCGGGGCTGATCAGCGTATCAGTTTCAAATTTAACATGCTTCCCTGCAAACAACTTGGCAACAGAAGCAAGGTCTGCATAGGAAGAGTTCGTACAGGAGCCGATAGCTACCTGACTGACTTTGGTACCAGCAAGGCTGGCTACAGTAACAACCTGATCCGGCATGTGCGGTTTAGCAACAAGCGGCTCAAGATCGTTCAGTGTAATGCGAATTTCTTCGTCGTACTCAGCACCTTCATCCGCAATAAGTTTAGTCCAGTCTTCAGGACGTCCCATGCGGGTAAGGAATTCACGTGTATTTTCATCACTCGGGAAGATAGAAGTAGTAGCGCCGAGTTCAGCCCCCATATTCGTGATAACTGCACGTTCAGGGACAGAGAGGGAAGCAACACCGGGGCCGGCAAATTCAAAGACTTTACCAACGCCGCCTTTTACAGTGAGCTTGCCCAGTAAGTGCAAAATAACATCTTTTGCAGATGCCCAGCCAGTCAGTTCGCCTTCAAGATAGACACGAACAACTTTTGGCATGGTAATGGTGTATGGTTCACCAGCCATTGCCAACGCAACAGACAAGCCTCCAGCTCCCATTGCAAGGGAACCTAAGCCGCCGGCAGTTGGTGTATGGCTGTCAGAGCCAACCAGAGTTGCACCCGGTTTACCGAAATTTTCAAGATGAAGCTGGTGACAGATACCGGTACCGGCAGGAGAAAATACAATACCGTATTTTTCTGCAACAGTTTTAAGATAGCGGTGATCATCGGGGTTTCTAAAGCCCATCTGCAACGTGTTATGGTCAACATAACTTACAGAAAGGTCTGTCTTAACACGGTCTACACCTAATGCTTCAAACTGCAGACATGCCATTGTTCCAGTAGCATCCTGCGTCAGAGTCTGGTCAATTCGCAGCTCAATTTCGCTGCCCGCACTCATTGTTCCGGAGACCAGATGTCCGGCAATAATCTTTTGTGTTACGTTCTGTGGCATCCTTTGTCCCTCTTTCGCTACGGGTAGCCGTCTACCCATTGTTCAAACGATATTGTTGGTCACATACGATATGCCGCAGTACACCGGCATCCGGTGTACGTGCACACCTATCTGCGAAGAACAACGAATCCATCCCCTGTCAGTACGTTGAGTGTGCGCTCTCTTGTCTAAGGAATTTCCAATCCTTGACTACGGTACTCATTCAGTTTGTTTCGCAAGGTTCGAACAGAAATCCCGAGCAGGTCAGCTGCCTGCGTACGGTTGCCCGATGTCTGTTCCAAGCCTTTTAAAATAAGTATACGTTCCATTTCGTGAATTGGGATAACACTGCCGCTGAAGTTGCTGCAATCGTTGTTGAGGCATTCAGCATCAGTGCCGGTTGCGGAACACTCTTCAGCGCTGTCTTCTTCAAACAGCGGCCAGTTGTCCGGATCAAGCAGGAAGTGACATGGTTCAATCACACTTCCGGCAGCCAGCAACACGGCGCGTTCCATAAGGTTCTGCAATTCACGAACGTTACCGGGCCAATTATAGGTCGTCAGCCATGAAACAGCTTCAGAAGAAATTTGTGCAGGCGGCAGCGCATACTCTTTCGTATACATATCGATGAAGAAACGAGCGAGCTCTATAACGTCATCTCCGCGCTCTGCAAGTGCCGGTAATTTTAACGGAATAACATTCAGGCGGAAGTATAAGTCCTGACGGAACTGTCCTTCCTTTACCCATTCCTCAAGATGACGGTTTGTTGTAGCAAGTACACGGACATCAACCTTAATAGTTTCAGTCCCGCCTACACGATCAAGTTCACCTTCCTGAAGAACACGCAATAACTTGGCCTGCAATGCAAGATCCATTTCTGAAATCTCATCAAGCAGAATTGTACCGGAATGCGCCAGTTCAAATTTACCGAGCTTACGGGAAATAGCACCGGTAAACGAACCCTTTTCATGCCCGAAAAGTTCGCTTTCTAGCAAGTGTTCCGGTAATGCCGCGCAGTTCACTGCAATAAAAGGATTATTCGCACGGTCAGAATGCGCATGCAGATACCGTGAGAACATTTCTTTACCAGTACCGGATTCACCGGAGATCAAAACCGTCGCTTTAGACGGTGCAACCTGCCGTGCAAGCGCAAGAACGCGCTGCATAGCACGGTTGGAACCGATAATTGTCGGTCCTTTTTCCGTTACTGGAACAGCGGCTTTATTTCCGCCAAGGGTAGAGGTGGGCGGAACGGCTTTAGGCTTCTTTCCAGATTCTGGAATAGCCGCGCAAATTTTTTCAAAAAGCAGCGGTTCAAGCCAATAGTCGTGGGCACCCATTTGAAGAAATTTTTCAGCTTCGCTAGCGTTTCCTTTATCAGAAAACACAACAATAGAGGGAAAATCCGCGTCTGCTTCAGCAGCAGTAAGCAGTTCTTCCACAGAGTAACCGGACAGAGAAGGACGGGAAAAAATTACATCAGGACGGGACTTCGCAATAAATGCGAGTGCGCCTTTATAATTCTCCGCAAGCCCTACTTCAAAACCTGCGTCTTTAAGCTGGGGGAAAATACGAGTAATCGAAGTAGCCGGTGCAAGAAAAAGTATACGTCTTGATGACATGCAATCCTCTATGGTGACATCAAAAAAACAGAAGTTAAAGAGCGATCAACTCTGCCATAAATTCATCTGATTGGCAAAGTCTTGTTATACTGGCAGACTCGAAGCGCCTCTTTTAAATACTATGCACTTCACGTATACCCTCATCCGTGTGCTGCACTCCCTGCCACACTGCACTTTGCATTCATGGAGCAATTTTTATCATTATGACAAATTCCAACACACCCAAACAACAAGGCGCCCACGGGGGTGAAGTGTTCCGCATCGCCCGGGAAACAGGAACATTATTGAATGACATTGCGGATTTTTCCAGCAATGCCAACTCCCTGTGCCGTGACATAACAGAAAATATTCTTTTTTCCAACAAGCAGGGTGCGTACAGCGACTACAATCATTACCCCGACACATGGGCTTCAGACCTCACTGCCGCTATTGCCGCGCATGAGCAGATGCAACCTGAAAATATCCTTGTTGGACACGGCTCAACAGAAACAATTTTTCTGACATTCCAACAGATAAAGCCTAAAAAAGTCCTGCTCGTAGGCCCCATGTTTTCAGAATATGCAAAAGCCTGCGAAATATTCGCGGAGTCATACGATGTTCTCACATGTCCGGTAACATCCGGGTTTATTCCTACAACAGAGGACATGAAAAATTCCGATATGTACGACCTTGTGGTGTTGTGCTCTCCTAATAATCCGGCCACAGTCACCTATCCGAATATGAAAGAACTCCTCCAAGCCATCTCAAGCCCTTATATATTGATAGACTCAACCTATAGGGAATTTATGTTTGGCGAACCGGAGTACGAGCAGACAACAACACAGCTGTACAAGTCATGGTGCAAACCCGCTACCCGTATCGTCACCATGCATAGCTTCACTAAATTTTTTTACTGCACCGGTGTGCGTCTAGGCTACGCAGCAAGTGACGCCGAAACCATCACCCTGCTGAAACAGGGAAAAATGCCGTGGTCTGTTACAGCCTCCGCACAAAAAGCCGGACTTGAGTTTCTTACCAATATCCACCGATACCGTGAAAGACTCCCGAAAATGCGCATCTACCGAAAAATATTCACGGATGAACTCCACGCTACAAATGTCTTTGCACCAAACGCAATTTTCTCCGGAGTAAACTTCGTATTTTGTCAGTTAAAAAAAAAGGAACTCGGAGCAAAGCTCTACGACTTTCTGCTTCAACGCCAGATTCTTGTACGACTCTGTGACAATATACCGGGCACTGAAAAAGGATTTATACGAATGCAGGTAAAATCACCTGACGAATGGAAAGGGCTGATCTCAGCTCTGCACGAGTGGCAAAAAGCCCTCACGTAAAAGCTGTAAAAATCAGTACATAGAACGACAAAAACCCAGTGAGGGGAACACTGGGTTTTTGTCAAAAATGAAGCGACTGAATCATTTCCGTGAAGCGAGGGACCACACGGACTTGACACCGAAAAGAGCGGTATATACCGTTCTTTTGTTTTCATAGTAGCACAACCTGTGCCAAAAACGGTGTTCAGGGCAATCCGGCGAATACCAACACTTTTCCGTTGACGCTCACTCTTGAGTGGGTTACGAAATTTCGTTGATTACGATTTTTCGTAACGAAATAATGGAGCGAGGGGAAATAATGGCACCATCTGACAACAAGTTACATAGCAAAAGCGATACGCAAAAGACTTCAAAAAGAACAGAGCGTGTCTTTTGCACTACCTTTTCAGGTCGAGATGTGACCATCAGCGATTATCCACTTCCTGAAGATTCAAAGCAGGAACCTTTCCCTCTGCCCTCTGAGCCTATAGAGCATCAGGAACCGGTACAAAAGCATCCTAAAAGCTATAAGCGCCTGCAGACCAAGCTTAACTCTCTGGACATCACACCATTTCTAGACCTCATGCTTTCTGTTGCCCATGAACGTGACCCTTCTAAAATCATCGAGCGGGCAAGCACTGGCTACAAGGGAACCCATGTAACAATGGGGGCTTTTTGGTTACGTCCAACACAAAAAATGGCAGATATTGTAACACCGCACCCTTCTGCCGAATCAATGTTAAAACTCGTAGCCTTCTCTGGTGTTAATGACCGTTCTCCTTCTGATTGGACACACGCTCTGGGGACATATGATCTCGTGCCCGTTACAGAACCAATTTTCGATTCATGCCGTAAAGGAATTCCATCCATAGGCTCTTCACCTGAAGACTGGAGCCGCCCCAGCTGGGCAATTGACGAAGGATATTATGCGTATTCCTCTTTTCCAGTCATGTACAACGACGAATTCCTTGGCATCTTATCAACGTTTTATGACCGCCCTATGGTTGGTCCTTTTGCGCAGCTCCATTCCATGCATCAAAAAATGCATAAAATTTTTGCAGACACCGTAGCTCGAGCACTGGTCAACGCGGTTGCCTTTGAAGAAATTCAAAAGCTACGTGGTGAATTGGAGTTGGAAAACGAATTACTGCGTCGTGCGGTTCAAGAGAAACGTCTTGATGACAACCTGATTGGAGATTCTGACACACTTGTCCATGTGATGGAGCAAATTGAAGTTGTTTCTCCAACAGATGCCAGCGTACTTCTTCTCGGTGAATCCGGTACCGGTAAAGAGCTCCTCGCGGGAGCAATTCACAACCGTTCGCCACGAAACCAAAATGCATTTGTGCGCGTTAACTGTTCTGCCATTCCGCATGAACTTTTTGAAAGTGAATTCTTCGGTCATGTAAAAGGATCATTCACCGGAGCAATCCGCGACAGGGTCGGTCGTTTCCAAATGGCAGACGGCGGCACTCTCTTCCTTGATGAAGTTGGAGAAATCCCACTAGAACTTCAGGGAAAACTGCTACGGGTATTACAGGAAGGCACCTTTGAACCTGTAGGTGATGAACGCTCCAGAAAAGTGAACGTACGAATTATCGCAGCAACCAACAAAGACCTTACTAAAGAAGTCGCCGCCGGACGATTCCGACAGGATTTATACTTTAGACTTTCAGTCTTTCCAATCAACGTTCCACCCCTTCGAGAGCGCCGTAACGATATTCCACTGCTTGCAAGGCACTTTATAAGCCTTGCAGCGGAACGCATGAAGATCACTCCTCCTCGGCTCAAGCCGCATCACGTTGAAAAGCTGCAAGCATACGACTGGCCGGGAAACGTGAGGGAACTGCAAAACGTCGTCGAACGTGCAGTCATTATGTCCCATAGCGGCAGCATGGAATTTTACATTCAAGATAACAGCCATGCTACGCCACCGCAGGAGATGAATGTACATGCCTACTCCTCTGCACAGTCACCAGCTCAGCCTCCCGCAGCACCGCCACGCCCTCAGGATATTATTACCGAGGCCGAATGGAGTGCAATGCAACGGGAAAATATTGTTCAGGCACTTGAAGCAACAAACTGGCGGGTTCAAGGAAATGGAGGCGCAGCCGAGTTGTTAGGAATCAAACCAACTACACTCCGATCGCGCATGCAGAAGCTGAAAATTGAAAAACAATAAAAAAAGCGACACATCGTTACCGGTGTGTCGCTCTACTTTTGTTCTCTAAAAAATGTATGCTTGGCTCACTATGACGCAAAGTACCTTTTCAATGCATCATCCACTGTCCCGTCATACCCGATGCCGGAAAAAATACCGCCTTCACTCAGGTACAAACGAGTTTTAGCGCCCACGTCACCACAAAGCACAGTGTTTACGCCTTCTTTAATAAGCCACTGAGCCACCTTTCGCCCTGCCGCCTCTGGATCATCCCTGTAAGGATTTTCCTGAACAACACGTGCATCACCGCCTTTTTCAACGATAACAAACATGTCGGCACGACCAAACACCGGCTCTACTACATACATATCGTTTCTTTTTCTCGCTGCCACAGCAATCTTCATATACCCCTCACAAAACTCTAGGTAGTTCTTCAACTGCCCCGTTGTTTACACAAAGGCTGCGTTGCGCAATTCTTCTGCGGCATCCTTTGGTGACAATGCACCGCAAATGGCAGACACAACGGCAACTCCATCTGCTCCTGCAGCTATAACCTCTGCTGCATTTGCAGTAGTAATTCCTTCAAAACCGACAATCGGAAGACTGGTCAGGCTTCTTGCTTTTTGCACTCCGGGAATCTGCCATGGTTTAACATCACGAGGTACAGAAGGAGTAGAAAACACAGGCGAAATCCCAATGTAATCAATATCCAGCGCATTGGCTTCTTCGATCTGCTCCGGAGTTTCAACAGTAATTCCGACAATAGCTTCTCCGCCAATCAACGCACGCACATCCTGTACACGCATATCAGTCTGTCCAACATGCACACCGTCAGCTCGAACAGCTAACGCAATGTCCACACGGTCATTGATAATAAGAGGAATATCCAACGGAGAAAGTAACGCACGCAATTGACGGGCGCATTCAACAAATTTACGGGTTTCCATTGTCTTTTCACGCAGCTGAACCATTGTCACGCCGCCACGAACAGCAGCGGCAACAGTTTCTTCAAGCGGCATCATTGTACAACGGCTACTATCTGTTACCAGATAAAGTGAGAAATCTGCACGTTGCCTCATTACACAACCCTCACTTCGACAAGTCTGTTTATGTCGTTTTCAGTAACATTATGAAGTGCATCAATAAACTGCACGGCAAATGAGCCGGGACCATTGGATGCAAGTTCCGCAACTCCACCTGCAGCAGCCATACAGCCCATTGCAGAAACTGCCGCAGCAAATCTATCTTCACAAATCGCAAGATGTGCACCGCAGATAGCGGTCGCGATACATCCCATACCTGTTACCAGCGGCATGTATTCACTACCGCCTGTAATATGGTAGACGGTATCGCCATCTGTTACAACATCAATACACCCGGAAACAGCAACAATACATCTGTATTTTTTTGCGAGAGTTTTAGCGCTCTTCTCTGCTTCACTTGTATCATTACAGGAATCAACACCGCGAGTTGCGGCACCGGTACCTGCAAGTGCCATAATCTCAGAGGCATTGCCACGAACAAGTGAAATTCCGCCCTCTTCCAATAAGGAAAGAGAGGTGCTTGTGCGTAATTTGGAAGCACCGGCACCAACAGGATCAAGAACCACAGGCTTGTAGTTTGCAGCAGCAATAGAAGCACCTAAGCGCATACTCTCAATCCATGCAGGGCTTAACGTCCCGATATTTAAAACAAGAGCACCGGATAAAATTACCAGCTCTTCCAGTTCCTCTTTTGCATGAGCCATTATTGGTGAGGCGCCCGCACTTAAAAGAGCATTAGCGGTAGAATTCATGACAACATAGTTCGTAATGCTATGGACGACCGGTCCGCTGCCACGCACTTTATCTATATTATCCCAAACTGTATTACGTGAAATCATAGTGCACCTTCCTCAATGACGTTATGTGTCTCACACGTGTAGAATAAGTCATACTCTACGCGTAAGATACTATATTGCAAATAAAAAACGGAACAGACAGTGTACACTATCAGAATGACATAGTACACTCCCTGTTCCGTCAAGGAACTGTAAAAGTAGACATTATCTACTGCAAACTTGTAACAAAAGCCTCATCAACACCGACGATTGCGATATTGTGCTCATTAGCAAGAGCAATAGCCTCTTCTCTATCAAAAAAGAGTGTCTTACCAGCGTAGTAAGCAAGGCAGGAATATCCGCCATCTACCAAATTTTGAATAGTATTCAACCCAAGAGCCGGAAGGTCAATGCGTTCGTCCTGATTTGGTTTCAGTAATTTAATCGCAATACAGCCCTTACCACCAAGCTCAGCACCGCGTTTAATTGTTGCATCCGTTCCTTCCAGACACTCAACTGCAATAACCATATGCTCACGCACAACAATGCACTGTCCGATATCCATACTACCGACTTTTTCTCCGATAGGAATACCGTATGCCAACGTCTCGCGCTGCTTGTCGGTGAGTTTCTTCTTCGTCAGAACCCCGGCAGGCCCACGGAGGTTGGGAACCAGCTCTGCTGCCTGCACTATTTGCAGCCCTTCAGACTCAAGCTCGTCAAGCACACCGCGCAGAAGAACATCATCCCCTTTGGAGCGAACTTTAAACAGTACTTTAGCCGCGCGTAAATCAGGTCGCACATCAAGCGCTTTCGGCTTGTTGATTGCACCGGCAAAACATACGCGCTGCACGCCGTTCTTCTTAAAATATTGAATCAATTTTGAAAGAGCACCAAGATGAAGCATTTCGAATTCATCCGCATACTTTTCAATTGCAGGATCTGTATGTCCCACAAATCCACACATAACAACACCAAGCCCATCGTTACGGGCGCCTTGGGCTACAAGCTCAGGAAATTGTCCTGCACCAGCAATAATCCCAATTCGTTCCTGTAATGCTGCCATATTGTTTTGCTCCATATACTAAAAAAGAAGGAAGGCACTACACCTCCCTTCTTTATCTTTTAGTTCAACAGTGCAAGCTAATCGCTATGCGCCTGAAGAATACCACGCTCGCTTTTACGTACAAAATCAACAAATTCGAGAACTTCAGCAAAGTTGCCGAATTCATATTCAAGCTGCTCCAACGCCTCTTTACGAGGTGTGGATGAATGCCAGATAAGTTTATACGCATTTTTAAGCGCACGGATAACGTCGCGGGAAGCTTTCAAACGGCGCAGTCCTACAAGGTTAGGACCAAACACACCCGCACGGTTACCTGTTGCAAGCATGTATGGAGGCAAATCCTGTCCAATTCCGGACATGCCGCCAACAAAAGCGTGCTGTCCAATACGGACAAACTGATGCACAGCAGACAGGCCTGCAAGAATAGCATTGTCAGCAACTTCAACATGTCCCGCAAGAGTTGCGTTGTTAGACATAATGATGTTGTCACCAAGCATGCAGTCATGAGCAACGTGTGTATACGCCATAAAAAGGTTGTTACTGCCGACTACGGTTTCAAAACCGCCCTCTTCAGTACCACGATGCAGGGTCGCAAATTCACGGATGCTGTTGTTATCGCCGATTTTCAACCAGCTTACTTCACCATGAAATTTGAGGTCCTGAGGCACACCACCAACAGCTGCATATGAGTGAACATGGTTGTTCTTCCCCATATGAGTATGCTGCTTAACAGATGCAAATGCGTCGATTCTGGTACCGTCGCCGATGATAACATCATCTTCAACAACAGCACACGGACCTACGACAACTCCTTCACCCAGCTCCGCTTTAGGCGAAACAAAGGCGGAAGGATGAACTTCAGTAGCCACGCTACATATCCTCCTTATCCATGATAGCAGCTGTCATTTCTGCTTCTGCAGCAAGCACACCATTAACATATGCTTTGCCTTCCATTTTCCACAACTTCAACTTGTGGCGAAGCAGAAGACACTTCAGCTCGAGCTTGTCACCAGGATATACCGGTCTACGAAAACGAACTTTTTCCATACCGGTAAAGAGGAACAGCTTGTTTTCAAGTGGCATATCAGTACTTTTCATTACAAGCAGTCCACCAGCTTGAGCGAGTGCTTCCATAATAAGAACACCCGGCATTACCGGAACGCCTGGGAAGTGCCCTTGGAAAAACGGCTCGTTCATGGTCACGTTTTTGTACGCATCAATAGATTTAAACGGAACGTAGTTTTCTACGCGGTCAACAAGCAAAAACGGATATCTGTGCGGAAGCATTTCAAGAATCTGACGAATATCCAATATGTTCTGTTCGGTGGCGGTCATTATTTGTGTACCTCTATTTTTTCAACGCTTCGATTTCTTTTTCAAGCTGTTTTACTCGTTTAAACAGGTCAGGAATTTTCGGAGAAAGAGTGGTATGACGCATGAATATCCCCTTTTCCATCGCCGGCATACCAGCCATTGTTACTCCGGCTGGTATATCTTTCCCGACTCCGGTTTTCGGACCGACAGTAGCACCGTCGCCAATATTCAGGTGACCGGCAATACCAGCCTGCCCTGCCATGACAACTCCGTTACCTACTTTGGTTGAACCGGAAATACCTACCTGTGACACAATAAGGCAGTTGCTGCCCATTTCAACATTATGCCCGAGCATAACAAGATTATCAATTTTGGTTGCGTCGCCCACGGAAGTAGATCCGAGAACAGCGCGGTCGATGGTGGAATTCGCACCAATTTCAACATCGCTACCGATAGTTACAGTGCCGATCTGAGGGATTTTCTGTACTCCGTATTCAGTAGGAGCAAAGCCGAATCCATCAGCACCCAGCACAACGCCTGCATGTAAAATGCAGTCATCACCAAGGGTAGTTTCTGCCATGAGAACAACATTCGGGTAAAGAATGCAGTCCGAACCAACAACAGAATCTTCCCCGATATAGCAACCCGGGAAGATCACAGTGCCGGAACCGATAGTAGCACGCGGGCCGATAAAGGCATGCGGGTACACGGTCACATCATCAGCAACTGTTGCTGTAGGATCAATGAACGCGAGTTCAGAAATACCCTTCATTTCACCTTGCGGTTTGGCAAAAACGGCAACACAACGAGCAAAGTCAAAATACGGGTTTTCACTAATAAGCGCGCGCTGAACATTCTCTGCCTGATCGGCAGTACAAACAACTGCACCAGCTTTAGTTTCT
>NZ_JADMLB010000073.1 GCF_015482765.1 Halodesulfovibrio sp. | reverse complement strand
GACCCGTGTCCGGCAGCAGACCGTTGATACCAGCTGGACTGATGCAGGGGAACCGGAAATTCCAGAATGGGTTACCTGCGGTGACAGTGCATATGCCGGAGGTACTACGCTTTATTCAGCTCATGCCGTGCAGATACGCGATACCATGGAACAGGTATGGAATGTTGTGAAGTGCATCGGCGGTACGAACGGATGGTATAAAGATGACTATCTGTGGCGTATTCGTGGATTTATGGACAAAATGGTCGGAGGTCCCGGGCTTCGGCGTGGTCGACGTGATCCGGACGAATTGTATATCGGCGATGCTCTGGATTTCTGGCGTGTACTGGATATCCAACAGAACAGACGTTTGTTACTTCTTGCAGAAATGAAACTTCCCGGTGAGGCGTTATTGGAGTTTACCTTGCTCCCTATCCCGAATGGTGAAAAAGGAGAAATGGTAACAGAGCTTAGGATGATTGCCTATTTTCATCCTCGCGGATTGTGGGGAATGATGTATTGGTATTCGTTGTTTCCAGTACACCTTGTAATATTTAAAGGAATGCTGAAAGCAATTGCGAAGAAGGCACAGGGCGATATCGTGAAAGGGCCTTGGCGGATTAAGTACATTGCGTTGCAACGTTGTTCATTGGAGACAATGCAGAAGATTACAACGGTAGAAAGTTCAGAGAAAAAGGCAGAATCTGGGGAAAAGGAAACGTAGGCAGATGTACCTAAGGGGTATGAGAAGTCTCAGAATAGTCAATTGACACTCACACATGGCTCACCGTACCATGCGGCGCAATGTAAGGAGTAACCATGTCTAAAGAAGCACCAAATTTTGTAGTTCGAGGCATATTTATCGGGGCATCCATCGGTATCATTGGATATCTTGTCGGTTTTCTTCCCAACCTTCCCCGTGCGATTGCGCTAGGCATGGTTCCCGGTTTTGTTGCCGGTATTACCCTTGCCCGAGCCCATAAAGCAAAAAATAAAGACGACGAATAATCGTCTGAAATAAGACCAGAGTGCTGTCAAAGTACCTGTCTTAAGCAAAGAGGGCGTATCAGCAAACGTTTTCTGTCGGCACTTGTTCTTTTTAGTGCCCTGATTGATTTACATAAAGAAAAAGGCTGTTCTATTGAGTAGAACAGCCTTTTTTATGGTCGTCGGTGCGTTCAGAGTGGGTATCTGGCAGCAACCTTGTTCGGGAAGAGTTAAGATTTCAACTCGATAACAACCTGCTGAAGCTTTTGTGTCATTTCAGCCAGTTCATTTACTGCAATGGCAGATTCGCGCATGGCAGAAGCGGTTTCCATTGCAATGCGGTTGATTTCGTCGGAGCTGCGTCCAATCTGTTCGGATGTCGCAGACTGCTCTTCACTTGCAGAAGCGATAGAACGAACCTGATCGGCGTTTGCAATGGCAACTTCAACGATTGCCCGCAAAGACTCGCCTGCTTCGTTTGCAAGGCCTGTTGAGTGAACAACAACCTTGGACGTTGCCTGCATTCCTTCAATATTATCTTTTGAAGCAACCTGAATTGCCTGAATGGCTTCTTCTACTTCGCGAGTGGCCTGCATTGTCTTTTCTGCAAGCTTACGTACTTCGTCTGCTACTACGGCAAAGCCGCGACCAGCCTCGCCTGCACGGGCAGCTTCAATTGCTGCGTTCAATGCCAGAAGGTTAGTCTGGTCAGCAATGTCTGTAATTACAGTCATAACACTGCCGATGTCTTCAGCGCGATCGCCGAGGGAACCAAGGCTTTCTGTAAGCTGCACAGAGCGGTCATTAACTTCATCAATGGATTGAACCACTGAGGATACCACATCCTGACCTTCTTCAGCCTTCAATTTAGAATCATCAGCATGTGAGGCCGCTGCTGTGGCATTGCGTGCAACTTCAAGCACGGTCGCATTCATTTCTTCAATGGCAGTAGCTGTTTCGCTGGTTCGCTCAAGCTGTAATTCAGCACCGCGGCTGGATTCGTCAATCTGTGCGGCAAGTTCTGTCGCTGTTGTTGTAATATGCTCAACAATTGCCTCAAGCTGTGCTGCGGCTTGGAGCATACCTTCGCGTTTTGCTTTTTCTGCTTCCTGACGAGCTTCATCAGCTTCCTGCATAGCAACATGTGCCCGCTGGGATTCCTGTTCGGCTTCTTCAGATTTCTGTTCCGCTGTTTTAATCATTTTGCGAAGATTTACTGTCATCTTGCTTAATGCGCCGGCAAGCACACCAATTTCATCTTTGCGATCAACATCAAGTTCCTGATCTAAGGAACCTTCAGCTACAGCTTCCGCAAAGCGTACACTTTTAATAAGTGCTGCGACAATCTTGTGAACAATGAAGAAGATAACAAGACCGGTAAACAGTACTACGATTGATGCTGTAATAAAGTTTGAATTACGGATTGAAACAATGGATGAGAAAATATCATCAACGTTTGTAGCAATACCAATGCGCCATCCGGTGATAGGCTCTTTACGGTATGTTACGATTTTTTCAATTCCGCGCCATTCATAGCGTATTGTACCGGAGTCATTAGCTGTAAGCTTTTTGCCCCAATCAAAGTCAGTGAGTCTTGATTTTAAAATTGTTGTCGGGTCAGGGTGCGCACAGAGGAAGCCAGAGTTAGCCATCAGGAACGCATAGCCTGTTTTACCCATTTTAATAGGTTTGATGTAGTCGTTGGAGAACGTGGTAAGCTTTACAATACCGATAACAGCACCAACGGTTTTACCGCGATCCGCAATTGGAATGGCAATAACAAAGATTGGCTTACCAGTACTTTTACTGCTGATTGCGTCGGAAATAGCAATTGAGCCTTGCATGGCTTTTTTGAAGTATTCCCGATCACTGATATCGATTTTCCCTACCAAATTAACATCAGAGTATACGGTATTAATACCATCTTTATTTACGATACCTACAGCTTGGTAGTATTCGTACTCTTTAACCATGTTTTGGAAATATGATGTAGCTCGAATATAGGCCGTTTGGTTTAAGCCGTCACTCAAAAGAGCTCGTTTAATAGACCCGTTACCTGCTGCAATTGAAAGATCTTTTTCAATATCTCCAACCCAGTAGGTGATTTGAGTTTGAAGACTTTTGCCAATCTGTTCAGACTGGTCAATCATAGTCTTTTCTAAGATAGATTTGGCTTCTTTGAATGATAGAAATGAGGCAGTTCCCATTCCGACAATGATGATGAGCAATGTCGGTAGTAAGAGCTGCGCCTTAAGGTTGAACTTCATTGCTTCCCTCCCGCGTGGTCATGAGTTGAGTGGCAGTTTTTTTTGATCATTCTTGTGCAGAAAATGATTATTGTGTCCCCGTTCAAAACCTATCGGCGTAAAAAAATAAAACGTTATATTTTTCCTGAAAAAATTATATAAATCGGTATTTTGATTTGAACAGTTTGAAATTCAAGAAGACAAAAAAAGAGGCAGCCCGAAGACTGCCTCTTTTAAGGATTTTTTTGATGAAAACTAGTTTTCTACACCGAGACGGCGAGCAATTTCCTGTGCAGCTTTACGGCCTGCACCCATTGCAAGAATAACTGTTGCAGCGCCGGTAACAATGTCACCACCTGCATATACATCAGATATTGAAGTTTCATTGGTGTCTTCGTCTACTTCAACATAACCCCATTTGTTTAACTTCAAGTCTGGTTCATTTTCCAGAAGAACAGGGTTAGGTCGAGTACCAACAGCGATAACAGCGAGGTCTGTTTCCAGTTCGTATGTTTCACCTTCAATCGGCAGAGGACGGCGACGGCCGGACTCATCCGGTTCACCCATTTTCATTTTCTGCAGAGTAACAGAAGCAAGGTTGCCTTTGTCGTCACCTTTGAACTCAGTAGGGTTCGCAAGTACTTCAAGGATAATGCCTTCTTCTACAGCATGTTCAATTTCTTCATGTCGAGCAGGCATAGCGTCGGCAGTACGACGGTACACAATGTGTACTGATTCCGCACCGAGTCGTTGAGCAGTTCGTGCGGCATCCATTGCTACGTTACCACCACCGTAAACAGTAACCTTGCGGCCTTTGATGATCGGGGTATCGTAGTTAGGGAAGTCGTATGCACGACCTAAGTTGACACGGGTGAGGTATTCGTTTGCGGAGAATACACCGCAAAGGTTTTCACCGGAAATATTCAGGAAGCGAGGCAGGCCTGCGCCAACACCGATGAATACAGCCTTGTAGCCCTGTGCTTTCAGATCTTCGATAGAGAAGGTTTTGCCGCCGACATAGTTGGTAACAAAATCAACCTGAAGGTCTTTAAGTGCACCGACTTCTTTAGCAACAATATCTTCTTTAGGCAGACGGAATTCAGGAATACCGTAAACAAGTACGCCACCTACTTCGTGAAGAGCTTCAAAAATAGTTACTTTGCAACCACGGCTTGCGAGGTAGCCGGCAACAGTAAGGCTGGAAGGGCCGGAGCCGATACAGGCAACTTTTTTCTCTTCATCAATGAAAGGACACTCAGGCTTAGCGCTGATGAGGTCACATGCGTCCATATGCATGTATTCATCAGCAACAAAACGCTCAAGGCGACCGATAGCAATCGGCTGCTCTTTAGCATTAAGAATACAGGCTCCTTCGCACTGAATTTCCTGCGGACAAACACGACCACAGATAGCAGGGAGGCTGTTTGTGCTTTTGATGATGGAGTAGGCTTTTTCAATATCGCCTTTGGCTACTTCAGCAATGAAATCTGCAATAGGAACCTGTACAGGGCAGCCCTGTACGCATTTAGGTTTCTTACAGTTCAGACAACGGGAAGCTTCTTCCATTGCCATTTCTTTGGTGTAACCAAGAGCCACTTCTTTAAAGTTGCGGGCGCGCTCTTCAGCCGGCTGGTTAGGCATTGGTACGCGCGGGGCAATCTGTTTTTTAGTCTTTTTAGCTGTTGTCATTGCACTTGCACCTGCAGTGATGGTCGAAAGATTCTTTTTCATGGCAGGAAAATGCTGCCAGTCTCTGTCGTAATTCACCAAAGTCTACTTTGTGGCCGTCAAATTCAGGGCCGTCTACGCAAGCAAACTTGGTTTCTCCGCCTACGGTAACACGGCATGCGCCGCACATACCGACACCGTCAACCATAATGGAGTTAAGGCTAACGGTGGTAGGGGTACCGAAAGGTTCGGTAGTCTTAGAAACAGCAGCCATCATTGGTACAGGACCAACTGCTACTACTTCGATAACAGAGTCGTCTTTTTCAAGGCGGTCTTTCAACAGTTCAGTTACAAGGCCGTGATGACCGTAGGAGCCGTCATCTGTGGAGATGAGAACTTCCGGACAGAACTCTTTGAGTTCATTTTCAAACAGCAAGAGGTCTTTGTTACGGGCGCCGATGATAGCAACAACATGGTTGCCAGCTTCGTGGTGACCCTTCGCAATATGATGCATAGCAGCAATACCGGTACCGCCGCCGACACAGATAACAGTGCCGCCAGTATGGAGATCGGTAGCTTTTCCGAGCGGGCCGCAAAGGTCGAGGATTTCATCGCCTTCGTTAAGCTGCTCAAGTAACGCTGTTGACTTGCCGAGTACCAGATACACAATGGTAATGGTACCGTTTTCAGTGTCAGTGTCAGCAATAGTAAGTGGAATGCGTTCGCCCTTCTCCGTTACACGTAAGATAACAAAGTTGCCGGGCTTAGCTTTAGCCGCAATATGCGGTGCATCAATAACCAGCTTGCTGGTTTGTCCTGGGATTAACTGTTCTTTTTTAAGAATTTTATTAGCCATAATCATACCTGTTCCACCGTGTGAGACAATACAGCGACGATGGAAATGTTAGTGCGTTTGTAGCGCATGTCAGCCTTGAAAAAAGGCCGAACCGATTGCAGCCGATAACAGTATACGTATCGGGGCCTAGAACAATTGTCGTTCGTTAGATTTCATCAATGAAGATGGCTGTGAATGAAGATACATGAAAACCCCTGACAAGTTTTGATGTATCTGGATGTCGCAGCAAAGTGCGCCAGAGATGCGGGGAGCGCCCCGTACGCACCGGCTAACTATACGACGTGCAGCAAGATAAGTATTCTCCTAACACGGCAGTCATTGACTAGTGAAGCAATAACATGCAGCCAAGAAATTTGAACAGCGTTATTAGCTTCGCTGACAATGGAATCCGTGGACGTGGGAATGTCGTTTCGCTTGCATGACTGCACGTTCCGGCTGAATCGCGTTACAACGAACCGTACTCAATTCCCAGTTGTGGTTTGTGATGTGCTGCTTCAGATTACTCCGAAGCAGCACTGTTGTGGTTTACATAGACAACAAATGAATGTGGTTGGCATTCGATGTTATGTATACATACTGGCACAACATATATTGTTGCTGTACTCAATTGCACAATTCTTGTGCGCGCTTCAGCACAGACTACATGTACCGGTATGGTGATCGCTTCTATTGTTAGAAGTCAAAGTTCGGCTTTGCGTACTGTTCATTTCCGTGACAGTCGTTTACGACTAGCAGTGGAAAGTTTGTTACGGTCAATTTGCGTATTGCTTCCGGTCCCAGATCGTCAAAAGCGATAACTTCAGCTTCGTCAATACACTGGGAAAGTAATGCACCGGCACCACCTGTGGCGCCAAAGTATACACCGACATACTCTTCCATTGCTTTGCGAACTTCCGCACTGCGCTTTCCTTTGCCTATTGTGGCCTTCACACCCAGACTGTGCAGTCGAGGGGCGTAGGAATCCATTCTGTAGCTGGTGGTCGGGCCGGCGGAGCCGATAGGTCGGCCTTCCGGTGCCGGACTTGGGCCTACATAATAGATAACAGCACCTTTCAACTCAAAAGGAAGCTCTTCACCGTTATCAAGCATGTCGCATAACCGTTTATGTGCAGCATCTCGAGCGGTGTAGATTGTACCTGTCAGCTTTACCACGTCACCGGCTTTAAGCTTTTTGACATCCTCATCACAAAGCGGGGCGGTCATTTCATAGGTAGCCATTAGATTTCGACCTCCTTGATGCGTGAAGAGTGACACTGCACGTTTACCGCAAGCGGCAGACTTGCAATGTGGCAGGGGCGCATTTCAATTTTAACACCAAGGCTGGTTGTTTTACCACCAAGCCCCATAGGGCCGATGCCGAGTTTGTTGATTTCTTCAAGCAGTTCTTCTTCCATTTTGGCCAGTTCCGGATCGGGATTCGGTTCACTGAGTGGACGGAAGAGAGCTTTTTTTGCAAGGCTCGGAGCAAGATCAAACGTACCGCCGATGCCTACACCGACTATGGTTGGAGGACAGGGGTTTGGGCCTGCTTCTGCCATGCGTCGCACGACAAATTCTTTGATCCCTTCCCACCCTTGAGCCGGAGTCAGCATTGTGCAGCGGGACATGTTTTCAGAACCGCCGCCTTTTGCCATATGTTTAATGTGGATTTTGTCGCCCGGAACAATATCAACATGTACAACTGCCGGAGAGTTATCACCGGTGTTGGCGCGTGTAAGCGGATGACACAGTGATTTACGAAGCAGTCCTTTTTCGTACCCTTCAACCATCGCGTTGTTGATTATATCGATAATATTCCCTTCAACGTGAACTTGATCACCAAGTTCAACAAAGAATATTCCCACACCGGTATCCTGACATAATGGCAGGCCGGATGTCGCGGCAAGTTCTGCGTTTTCCAGCAACTGCCCGAGAATTTCCCGTGCAGATGCAGAATCTTCATTTTCCCGTGCATCTGCAATTGCCTGTTTCACGTCTTCAGGCAGGTAGCGGGCAGCGGTAAGAACAAGGTTTACCACTGCATCATGAATTGTTTCAGCCTTTATGGTTCTCATGGCAACATCCCTTATGCGAGAGTTTGTTAATCAGCGCTTTAGGCAGAATTCCTTTTACAGAGTGCAGGGCAAGCATACGGCGCATGATGCCAAGCTGATCCTGTAAAGGAATATGTTTAGGACAAACGTCTTCGCAGCCAAGCAGTCCCATGCAGCCGAATACACCCTGATCGTTACCGATAACTTCGTAGTAGTTTTCTTCGTTTCTTTCGTCACGAGGGTCTAGATAGAAACGGGCAACGCGGGCAATGGCGGCTGCACCAAGGAAGTCCGGACGCATACGGGCTGTGCCGCAGGCAGAAATGCAGCAACCGCATTCTACACATCGGTCAAGCTCGAATATTTCGTTCGCAAGTGAGTTTTCCATGCGGGCTTCTTCCTGCATTGGATCAAATTCATCATGATCATTGTGCACCCACGCTTCAATACGTTTTCCGGCGTCACGGAACCATACTCCAGTGTCTACGGAAAGATCACCGATCAGTTTGAAAACCGGTAATGGATGCAGGACAATATGATCAGGCAGGTCTTTTGTCTGTGTATGACAAGCAAGGCCGGGGCGTCCGTTAATAACCATGCCGCATGAACCGCAGATACCTGCGCGGCAGCAGAAATCAAACTGCAATGTCGCGTCGTGCTGGTCGCGGATAATATTCAGCGCAATAAACAGGGTCATGGAGTCGTATTCATCGATATGAAATGATTCCATATGCGGTTCAGAATTCGGGTCGAGCGGGTTATAACGGAAAACTTCGATATGGAGACGACGGCTCATAAGTAACTCCCTTACTTTGTATCGTCCGCTGGTGCGGAGTTATTGGATTCTTCGGCTTCAGGAACGCGCAGCTTTTCAGCTGGTATGTCGGCTTTAATGATTTTACCGCCGCCGTATCCGCGTTCTCCCGGAGGAATTTCAAAGTAAGGTGAGGCATCTTCGTATTTGAGAGTCGGCAGGGAATCGCCTTCTTTCCAGTATGCCAATGTTCTGTTGAGCCACTCTTTATCGTTACGTTCCGGAAAATCTTCACGTGTGTGAGCACCACGGGATTCAGTTCGCTTAAGAGCGCCGAAAGCGGTGCACTGAGCGAGCTTAATCATACCCGGTATGCGCAATGCCAGAGAGATTTCCGGATTAAACCCGATGGCGCTGCCTTGCAGACCTATGTTCATGGAACGTGCGTGCAGTTCTTCCAGTTTGTCGACTGCTGTCTGCAGGTCCTTACCATTACGGAAGATTCCTACGTAGTCCATCATTATATCTTGCATTTCATCTCGCAGAGTGATGGCAGATTCTTTTCCTGAGCCGTTGGCAAGACGTTTGATGTGGCTCTCGACTTTACTGTGGGCGTCACGCAGAGCGCTTTGTTTAAAATCTACAGAATGACCTTGCAGGAATTCCACTACTTTTTTCCCGACGTAGCGACCTGCAACAACGGTTTCTGCTAATGAGTTACCGCCGAGACGGTTGAAGCCGTGCATGTCCCAGCATGCTGCTTCACCGGCAGAGAAAAGTCCTGTCAGTCCGTATGCTGCACCGTCTTTATCGGTACGTACGCCACCCATGGAGTAATGTTGTGTAGGGCGAACCGGAATCAGTCCGGTAATTGGGTTTACGCCAAGGAAGCTGGTGCAGATGTCATAGACTTCACGAAGCTTTGTGGTGATATGCTTTTCGCCCAGATGACGGATGTCTAACCAGAGGTGGTCGCCGTATGGAGATTTAACGCCGAAGCCTTTGGCCATATGCTCTTGCATACGTCTGGAAACAACGTCGCGGGATGCCAGTTCAGCTTTTTCCGGTTCATAGTCCGGCATAAAGCGGTATTCATTAACATCGAGAAGCGTTCCGCCGTCACCGCGGCAACCTTCTGTTACAAGAATATCTGTTGGCACTGTGCCTGTCGGGTGGAATTGGATTGCTTCCATGTTGCCGAGAGGAACAAGACCGGTTTCCAGTGCGGCAATCTGACCGCCGCCATCGCAAATAACAGCGTTTGTTGTTGCCTTGTAGATGCGACCGTATCCACCGGTAGCAATTAATGTCGCTGTTGCGAAATAGGCCATGAGTTCGCCCGTGCGCAGACAGCGGACAATAGCGCCGATGCAGTTCTCACCATCATGGATGAGTGCTTCAGCCTGTGTGCGGTCATGGATATTTACATTGTAGCGCAGGCACATGGAGTCGAGTGTATTCAGTACAGAGCGGCCTGTGCCGTCTGCTGTGTAACAAGTACGCCATTTGGCAGTACCACCAAATGCACGGGCATGAATCAGGCCATGTTTTTCTTTGCTTTCCACAGCCTCAAAAGGTTTGCCGCCCTTATAGTAGGTTGCCGGTCCTTGTTCTACGCGGTTCCATGGAACCCCCCAGTGAGCAACTTCACGCATAACAATTGGTGCAGTGTCGGCAAAAATACGTGCAACTTCCTGATCACATCCCCAGTCAGAACCTTTTACTGTATCTGCAAAGTGGACGTCCGGTGAGTCGCCTTCGCCCATAACGCAGTTTCCAAGGGCAGCCTGCATACCGCCTTGGGCAGCAGAAGAATGAGAGCGGCGAGGAGGAACAATGGAAAGACAAGTGGCATCGAAACCAGCTTTAGCAGCCTCAACAGCCACACGTTCTCCGGCCAGACCTGCGCCGATGCATAATAAGTCGGTGTAGAAAATTTGCATACAAATATTCCTTTTAGCTTACATGCCGCTGTGCAGAGGCAGGTACATGAATCGAATAAGGGTGATGAGACCGATAAAGATAAAGCCGCCCATAAGTGCGTTTTCTCTTCGCTTGTACCATGCACGGTTATCGGCAGTGATTACGCCGTATTTGACTCCGATGCGGTAGAAGCCAATGCCGACATGAACTTCTGCAATAGGAAGAAGGATGAGATAAAATGGAAGCCAACCGCCGTGCTGAATACGCGCAGCACTTTTTACTGCAGAGATAGGCAGATCTGTAAGGACAACCCACATATGGATGCCTGCCATAACCAAGATGAGCAGTGCGGTTCCTACCTGTACGAGCCACATCCATGTATCACGGTGCTTCATCATGACACTGTGTTTAAAGAAAGCTTCTGATTCTGAAGCCTTCCACGGCATCTTACGTGCTGCAAGCAGGAAGTGTGTGAAGATGAGAAGACCGATGAGAGGGCCTCCGACCTGCGCCATATAAGTAGCTTCAAAGAACCATGCGATGGCATTCATAAGGCTCGGGCTAATTAGAACACTGGAAACAAGCAGCATGTGCGCCCATAAAAAGAGAATCAGCAGAACGCCTGAAAGCATCTGGAGTACATCCAGTCGTCCTTGAGACTTGGTTTTTGCGGGGGCGTGCAGAGTAATGGTGCTAGAAGTCATTATTCATCCTCCATACAAGTTCCAAAAAAGTTTTTAGTTGTGCGATAATAGGCAAAAAAAACAAACAAATCCACATAGTATCCCAATTATATTGGTAAATTATATGGATAAACAAAAAGTGCATGGTTGAGTGCACATGTGAAAAGGAAAAACTTCCTGTAATGTCAGTGTATTGTCTTTTTTGAGAGTAGATTGGTCAAATAAACAGGGCGGCTATATCAAAGTATGGTGTGACACACAATGGATAGAAAGTGATGCAGCCGAAAAGAACAGGTGTGACAAGGCAAACCTGTATTGAATGTATGGAAAAGGAAAAAAGAAGGCCCGAAGGCAAAGAAGAGTTTTTGGGATTCCCGAGTCTTTTGAAGTGCAAAAGCGAACCTACAAAAGATAACTAAAATGCCCACTGCGTGGAACAAACGTTCCTATGCAGGCGTTATCAAGGCTTAAGTTATCAATGTGCGATGTACGGTATACTTTCTGTACATGAGCATTTTCTTGCTAATAAGTCCGGGCACAGAACGTGCATTGTCTCCAGACTCAAAGCTGTTGCGCATAGGGTAAAAAGAACCTGCTCAATAAAAAACTCAAAAGACCCGGGAAATTCCAATAAACACCATGAGGGGCAGCTCATGGTGTAAATGGTTGATTACGCGTGCTGTCTGCTTCGACTCTGCAATATCTCATTAAACATATACACGTTAATGTACCTGTTGTAAGATAAAGGGGATCGGGCACCGCACATACTTGTCTCAACCAAAAAGCGAAACTCCAAGGAGCAACGCTTTTCCAGTGTGTGCACCGGAAAAGCGCACTCCTTTGAATATCTCTCACGTTGTAGTCTGAAATATGCTAGTAATTTCAGAGTGTTCTACAGCGAGAGATACGCCTGCAAAAGAAAAAATCTCCCGCTCGTGGTACAGGAGATTTTTCAACAAAAAGGAGGAAGAAGGTCATATATATTCTACATATCTTACAAAATATGGCAGTACTCGCAAGATAGTTGAATTCGCGCTGTAAAGAGACAATAACCGGAGTAGATTTAATTTCAAGTTTATAATATTGAAAGATTCATTCATTTTTTTTGAAAGAGGATCCTATGAATATTACCATCAGGCAAATCGAATTATTCCTTTCGCTTATGCGTAATCCGCACATTGGTGCAGTGGCTCAGGAACACTTTCTGACACACTCAGCGGTATCAATGGCGATTAAAGCATTAGAGCAGACTGTGGGTGAACGATTGTTCGACCGAATCAGCAACAGGCTCGTACCCAACGAGAATGGTAAAATTCTTATGGAGTGCCTTGAGCCTGCATTTGAGCAAATACGCGATGTAGAAACGTTATTTAAACGTGATAGAATGGCGGGTGTGCTTCGAGTTGGTGCCAGCTCTACCTTTGCGGACTACATTCTGCCTCAGGTGCTGTATGCGTTTAAAACCAAATATCCTCAGAGTCAGGTTGAAGTTATAAACTTTAACTCTGAACAAGTTGTTGAGCAGGTCGAAAGTGGCGAGATCAACCTTGGTTTTATCGAGGGTGATTATGAATCTCGTTCCGCAGAATTTGAAGAAATTTATAAAGAAGAGCTGGTTGTTGTAACCGCAGACCGCTACATGGCGGGGTTGCAGGAATACCAACTTTCTGAGTTACTTGATCTGGATTGGATTCTGCGTGAAAAAGGGTCCGGCACTCGTCAGACAATGTGGAAACATTTGGGACAGGCCAAAAAAGATTTAAATATCTTTATGGAGCTGGAGCATATGGAAGCCATTAAATCTGTATTGAAAAATCCGGGTACGCTGAGTTGTATGTCGCCGTTCTCTTTCCAGAGAGAGCTCGCAAAAGGGGAGTTGTTCCCTGTGCAGCTTGAAGGAATCCGTTTTAAACGAAGCCTGTTCGCAGTAATGAACAGACAAAAATATCGCTCAAACCTTCTCAATCAGTTTGTATTTGATGTGAGAGAGCACCTTATGAAGATGCTCCCGCAGATAACTTCTGAAGAGTAAAGTTATACATTCACAAGCTTCGACAAGACGGAGTGTGTGAACACTGTTAGTAAATAAAGGGAAAGCCTGATTAATCGGGCTTTCCCTTTGTTTTTTATTTTCTACGTCAATGGTTCTAGAAAAACGTGTGACTTTTCCTTCTCTGTTATCTTATACTGGATCTATAGGTTATTTTTATTCACCGTACGTCAGTACCCACTTTTGGTGAAAAAGTAATTATAGGAGAAGGATATGGTCTATTTCTTTTTAGCGGTGGCTGCGCTTATTGTAGGGTACCTAGTCTACAGTAAAGTGGTAGAAGCTAACTTTGGTGCGGATACGTGTAAGGCTACTCCGGCTTGTCGGCTGGAAGATGGCGTAGACTTTGTTAAGATGAACAAGAAGCAGGCATACTTGATCCAGCTTCTGAACATCGCAGGGTTGGGACCGATTTTTGGTCCAATTCTCGGCGCGCTTTACGGTCCAACTGCTCTTGTATGGATTGTAATCGGCAGTATTTTTGCCGGTGGCGTGCATGACTATTTTTCCGGTATGATGTCAGTTCGTTACGACGGTAAATCTATTCCGGATGCCGTCGGATACAACCTTGGTTCATTTGCCAAGCAGTTCATGAATGTATTTTCCATCATTTTGCTCCTGCTCGTAGGTGTTGTATTCGTTCTTGGGCCGGCTGAACTGCTCGCCAAAAAAATCAGTTTTGGTTTCGACGACGTAGTTAATGCAAAATATGCATGGACTGCTCTGATTTTCGGATACTACTTCGTTGCAACTATTCTTCCGGTAGATAAAATTATCGGTCGGCTCTATCCGCTTTTTGCTGTGACTCTTATCATCATGGCAGTTGGCCTCAGCTTTATGCTGATTTGGGATGGCTACGAGTTTTATCCGAACGGTCTTTCTCTTGCGAACACTAACCCGCAAGGTCTGCCTCTCTGGCCACTTATCTTCATTACCATTGCATGTGGTGCTATTTCCGGCTTCCACGCCACACAGTCTCCATTGATGTCCCGTTGTATTCCTGATGAAAAATGCGGACGTCCTGTATTTTATGGTGCAATGATCGGTGAAGGCCTTATTGCTCTTGTTTGGGCAACCCTTGGTATGACATTCTACAAAACTCCAGAAGCACTTCAGGCAGTAATCTCAAACGGCGGGCCGGCAGCAGTTGTTGACCAGATTTCCGTAACCTTGATGGGACCTATCGGCGGTTTCCTCGCAATTATCGGTGTAATCGCACTCCCGATTACTTCTGGTGATACCGCGTTCCGTTCAGCTCGTCTCATCATTGCTGACTTCTTTAATATGCCGCAAAAAGAAGGCATTAAACGTCTTCTTATTGCTGTGCCGTTGTTTGTGATCGGCTTCCTCATCACCAGAACAGAGTTCTCCGTGATCTGGCGTTACTTCGGCTTCGCGAACTCAACACTGGCAACCGTCGTTCTTTGGACAGCAGGTGTTTACCTTGTTCGTCATGGCAAAAACTACTGGATCGCTGTTGTACCTGCTGTCTTTATGACAGGCGTAGTCAGCACCTATCTTGCTAATGCTAAAATTGGTTTCAACCTTCCGTATGATGTTTCATGCTGGGCAGGCATTGCAGCAAGTATTGGTTGTTTCGTATGGTTCATGGTGAAAAAAGGTTCTCTTGCCAATTCTCCAGACGTCTTTGATGGTCCGGGGCATATTGAGTAGGGTTGTAGAGCCTTCGGCGACCAAAGAGGGAAACCACGTTTTTTGAAAAAACGAGTTTTCCCTCTCTGGACTCTCCCTTCCTTAAAAACAATAGGGGCTGTTCTAGTAAGAACAGCCCCCATTTTATAACTAAAGTCGTGGCGCAAAAGCCGCGAGGCGAACTTAACTGACGAACGTCCTCGCAAGTAAAAAGTTTGAAAGGGGGTCTGGGAGAAAACTTTCCAAAGTTTTCAGCCCAGCCGTCGGAGACCCGCCGGAGGCTCAAAAGCACCGTAGGTTCGCCGAAGGCATCCCAGCCTTACTTCTTCAGCCCACAAGTTTCTTTAAATTCTTTCGCGTAACGCTCACCTTCGGAGTAGAGGCAGCCGCAGTACTGCTGACGATATACGCCCCAGTCTTTTGAGGTTTCGATGCCTTCTTTCCAACCGATGCGGAAATCGCGATAGAGGAACTTGGCGCTACCGCCTTGTGCCATATCTTCCCCGAGTTTTTTGATATCCTCGTGCTTTTGCATCTTGGAATACAGCAGGGTAGTGGTCACATAGTCGAAATTGCCTTTGCGTCCTATGGAGAACGCGCGTTCCATGCGCATAGCGTAGCAGTGGAAACAGCGGTTATCTTCTCTGTAGCACATGGTTCTGAACCATTTTTGCGGATCATATTCCTGATCCCGCATAATGACTTTGATGTTGAACCGCCTGGCTACTTCGATCGCCCCTTCACGTCGACGTAAATATTCTTTCGTCGGGTGAACGTTGGGGTTGTGGAAGAATCCGGTAACTTCCAGCCCTTCGCTTTGCAGCTCCTTGATCGTTGTAATGGAGCAGGGGCCGCAGCACATATGCAAAAGAACACGTGCCATTGCTATGCCTTGGCGATTTTAATCTCGATGGATACCTTGTAGGTTTTTTCCAGTTCGAGAAGACGTTCGCGTTTTTGGTTAAGCATGTACATCGCAAGTTCGCGCTCAGCTTCAAGCTCAAATTTAGCAGATGCATCTTTGTTGTGACGCAGGCGGCGCAGCAGGTCTTTGAGAGTCTGTAACGACTGCCATTCCATGTTCCTGCGGGAACCGGAGCCGTTACAGCATGGACAGACTTCTGTGCTGATAGACAGCGCAGAGGAACCGAGACGCTGACGTACAATCTGGAGCAGACCGAAGCGGCTCATTTTACCTACATCATGGCGTGCACGATCAAGTTTCATAGCGTTGCGAAGTGTTTTTTCAACTTCACGCCAATGGTTTCTGTCGCGCATTTCAATAAAGTCGATAACAACCTGACCGCCGATGTCGCGAAGTTTTAGCTGCTGTGCGATGGTCTGTGCTGCTTCCATGTTGGTTTTAAGCGCCATGGATTCGAAATTTGTTTTTCCTGCAATCTTACCGGAGTTGATGTCGATAGCCATAAGTGCTTCAGTCTGGTCGAAGACAAGACGTCCACCGGACGGCAATACAACTTCGCGGGAGTAAATTTGTTCAAGCTGTTTTTGCAGATTGAATCGTTCCCACATGGAAAGTTCCGGCTGATTGTGGATTTTTACCTGAAGGCCGCGGCGTGGGAATACGAGTCCTGCAAATTCTTCCACTGCTTCTGCGGTGCCCTCATCATCAATCCATACTTCGCCTACTTCGTCTGTGAGGTAATCGCGTACCGCACGGGTCGCAAGGTCGCGTTCACGGTAGAGAAGGGAAGGAGATTCTTCTGTTGTGGCTTTTTTACGTACGTCTTTCCACATACGTTTGAGGAATCGTAAGTCCCGCAGCAATGAAGTTTTCGGTTGTGCCATGCTGACGGTGCGAACGATTACGCCGAGATCATCACCCGGTTTCTGTTCATCAAAAATTGCTTTAAGGCGTGCACGTTCTTTTTCGTCGTCTACCTTGCGGGAAACGCCGATTTGTTCGCGTCCCGGTGTGAGAACGAGGAAACGCCCAGGAATGGAAAGGTATGAGGTAAGGAATGCGCCTTTTGTTCCGGTAGGCTCTTTAACAACCTGAACCAGAATTTCTTGTCCTGCTTTGAGAACTTTTTGAATAGGCGGGTATTTTTTCCCTTTGTTCGGGTCATGCGGCGCAAGAAAATATTCCGGATGTACTTCGTCAATTTGAAGGAAACCGTTTTTTTCTGCACCGTACGAGATGAAGGCTGCTTGAAGGTTTGTATCAATGTTGTTGATAACACCTTTGTAGATGTTACCTTTTGTTTTCTGCTGATGCACCATCTCGACATAGTACTCTTGTACTACGCCTTCCTCGGCGAGCAAAACTTCAACCTGTTCGCCCGGCAAGGTGCTGATAAACATCTTACGCTTGCCTTTGCGTGGTCTGACCATTGTGAGTCCTTTAAAAATCCTTTCCGAATGCTGTCGGGGCATCCGGACTACTGGCAGGAGTAGAAAGGCTCATCTGTGTTGAGTGTTGCAGTGCGATCCGGCTCTGACTTGTAAATAGCACCTTCATGCTCCAGTATGTCCAGTGCTCCTTGGACGATGGATAGAGGAAGGGTGAGAGCAATCGCAAGCTGCGAAGGTGTCTGAGGTCGGCGTGTAAGCGTCTCCAGAACACGTTGTTTTGCGGCTGACCGGTCTTGTTCCGGCAAGTCCGCAAAGTTTCCAGTGGCAGGCTGCGAGGCAGCCGCTGGGGGTGCGTTTTCTTCAGTAGCATGTTGCTGGCTAGCTGAGCCATTGGCATCAAATCTAGTAATGCATTCAGAGAGTGCGTTTTGCCATACTTTACGTACGTCAGGATCAACAGCTTTTGCTAAAGAAAAGGCGCCGGGTCTGGATAATGTTGTTACGTCAACACGATGAGGCTGTAACCTGGTTACATACTCCTTGAGCAGGGTAAGATTCTCTTGTGAATCGTTGATGCCCTGCGACAGTAATATTTCAAGAAAAATTTTGCCGCTGTAAACTTTGCTGAACTGAACGAGGCATTCAGCAATTTGTGCGGCGTTAACCCCCCCGCAGGGGCGATTCAATTTCGCAAATTCTTTATTTACAAGTGAATCCAACGAAGGAAGTACGGCATCTACTTCTTTAAGCGCCTCTTGCACTTCGGGATCACATAAGAGCGTACTATTTGTGAGAACAGCTACAGGCACAGAAGGAAGAATCTGTTTGCAGCCTTTAATAATAGTGTCTAATTCACTGTTAAGACACGGCTCACCAGAGCCTCCCAGAGTAACGTAATCGGGTAAATTATTGCTATGCTCGTCGCGCCAGCGGCGCAATTCGTCCAGCAGGTCTTTTGCTGAAACATAAGGCTTCCGGCTCATGGTCAATTCTTCTGTTCTGCCTACTTCACAGTAGAGACAGTCCATAGAGCAGGTACGATCTCCTAAAAGATCGAGACCGAGAGAATGACCGAGTCTTCCTGAATACACCGGACCGAAAATATATGTAAACTTCATGGCAATTATGTTCCGCACTCTGGTAGGATTAGTTACTATACGTACAGGCAGCACAAAAAGACAGCTATTATTTCAATCAAAAAAGAGCCGAAGGTCGGCATGAATGGTATAAAAATCTTGAATTTTCAAGATGAGGCTGTCCCTTGACAGGTACCATATATATAAGTAGGGCGTTGCTCCAACCACGGAGGAAAAAAAATTATGATTAAGCAAGGCGAATTGGTTCTGCTTGTTGGCCCGCGCGGAAAACGCGTTATGCGCCGAGTAGAACCGGGTAACGATATACATGGTAATGATGGCATTCTTAAAATGGAAGACATCATGGCTGCCGGTTACGGCAGCGTAGTTTTAACCCATAAAGAAAAGCCATACCGCGTGCAACGCCCTTCGTTGCACGATCTTGTGAAAGGCGTCAAGCGTCAGACACAGGTTATCTATCCAAAAGATATTGGCTACATCTGCATGAAGCTTGGTGTGGGTAATGGTTCCAAGGTTATTGAAGCCGGTTCCGGCTCCGGTAGTCTTACTCTCGCAATGAGCTGGTTCGCAGGCGAAAAAGGTGAAATTCATACTCACGAAGCTCGTGAAGAATTCATGAAACTTGCTCGCCGTAACCTTGACTGGGCAGGCGTTGGCAAAAACGTAACCCTCTACAACCACAACATCGAAAACGGCTTCCTCGTTGATGATGCGGATGCTCTTTTCCTCGATGTTCGTGATCCTTGGGAATACGTAAAATTTATTCCGGGTGCCATTAAAGCTGGCGCAATGGTCGGCTTCCTTGTTCCTACTGTAGATCAGGTTTCAAGCCTGCTTACTGAATTGGAAAAAGGTCCATTTGACGAAGTAGAAGTTTCTGAGCTTCTCGTTCGTAACTGGAAACCAGTACCGGATCGTCTTCGTCCTAATGACCGCATGGTTGCACATACAGGCTTCCTTATTTTTGCTCGTCATCAGGAAGGTCTCGAAGCTCTTGAAGGCCACAAATATGTGGGCACTCGTGAGCGCAAGCAGGAAGCTGCACGTAAAGAGCGTCTTGCTGCCAGCAAAGAAGAGTCCGCTGAATAAGCTTAAAGACAACTGAGTTTTGAGAGCAAGGCATTTTTATTTTCCCTAAGGATGTAAAAATTGTTTTGTTACATAGCACTCAGAACTCGTAGTTTTTTAAGAAATAGATAGTAAATCCCGACTTGTAATGAGTCGGGATTTTTTTATTACCGTAAAGAATGAAAAGATCTTGCGCTTGTTATAATATGTGATATGTAGTTGAATTATTTGTAAAAAATATAAAAAACTTGATTTTCTATTAAATGTCCTGTAAGGTCGGGGTTTAGTTCCGCATAAAAATTTCTTGTATGGAGTACCCACATGACCCGTAAAGACCGTACAGAAGGCATATATAGCCGACGTGAAGTGCTTGACGAAAGCGAACGTCGTCAGTTTTACCTTATCCAGCTTAAAGACCTTCTTACCTATGCATACCGCTACTCTGAAGATGTTAAAAAGCGCTTTGACCGCGCACAGTTTCAGGTAGAAAAATTTAAGTCTCTTTCCGACCTCAAACACATTCCTATTCTCAAGAAGAAAGAACTCATCTTCTTGCAGTCTATGGGTCCTCGTCTTGGTGGTCTTCTTACTAAAGACCTTGGCGAATTGAAGCGTGTCTTCCTTTCTCCTGGTCCTATTTTTGACCCTGAAGATCGTACAGATGATTACTGGGGTTACACAGAAGGTTTCTACTCCGCAGGCTTCCGCCCAGGTGACGTTGCGCAGATTACCTTCAACTACCACCTTGCACCGGCCGGTCTCATGTTTGAAGAACCGCTTCGTAACCTCGGCTGTGCAACTGTTCCTGCTGGTCCTGGCAACGCTGCCACTCAGCTGGAAATCATGCAAAAATTACGTGTAAGCGGGTATGTTGGAACTCCAAGCTACCTGATGCACCTTGCTCAGAAAGCAGAAGAAAAAGGTTTGAACCTTCGTAAAGATCTTTACCTCGAAGTTGCTTTTGTAACTGGTGAGCGTATTTCTGAAAAAATGCGTTCTTCTCTCGAGAAGAAGTTCGACCTTATCATGCGTCAGGGCTACGGCACTGCGGACGTTGGTTGTATCGGTTACGAATGTTACCACAAAACCGGTCTGCACATTGCGAACAGAACTTTTGTTGAAATCTGTCATCCAGATACCGGTATTCCTCTTAAAGACGGTGAAGTTGGTGAGATTGTTGTTACTGCATTCAACAAAACCTACCCGCTTATCCGCCTTGCAACAGGCGACCTCGGTTACATTGACAGATCTCCTTGCCCATGTGGTCGTACCTCTCCGCGTCTCGGCTCCATTGTTGGTCGCGTAGATACCACTGCTCGTATTAAAGGTATGTTCGTTTACCCACATCAGGTTGAACAGGTTATGGCACGCTTTGAAGAAATCAAGCGTTGGCAGATCGAAGTTACCAACCCGGGTGGCATTGACGAAATGACCTTGTACGTTGAAGCAAGTAACTTCAAACGTGGGGATGAACTGCTGCACCAGTTCCGTGAAAAAATTAAACTTCGTCCGGAGCTTAAGGTGCTTACTCCTGGCTCACTGCCTCCGCAGATTCGTCCTATCGAGGACAAAAGGATATGGGATTAGCCCTCAGAATTCTTTTTTCTGTAATGATGATAATGGGTGGTTGCGTTTTGGCGCAACCGCCCCTTTCCCGCGCCGCGCCACCGCCAACAGCTGAAACGTTGGATGGAGCGTCTTCTGCTCCAAAAATTTCCCGTCCCGCCGAAGGCACGTTTTTTAATGCAAACGGCACCAAGGCTTCCCTTTCAGACGTTCTCGCCCTCGCAAAATCAAGCGACTACATTCTCATCGGCGAAACACACAACGTCACTTGCGATCATATTGTTCAAGCCAAAATTATTACCGCACTTGCAGAATCAGGCATGCGTTTTACTGTGGGCATGGAAATGTTTTCACAGGAAAGACAGCCACAACTTGATGCTGTAAATGATCGTACCGTTACTCTTGAAGAATTTCCTGAAAAAGTAGAGTGGAAAGATGCGTGGGGGTTCCCGTATCCATTGTATGAGCCTGTCATCGATGCTCTCTACGCCCATGATATCAAACTGTATGCACTGAACTTTCCGTTTGATGTTGCGAGAAAAATTGGTGACGAAGGATTGGAGAGCCTGACTCCTGAAGAACGTAAATATCTTCCTAAGAATCCTATTCCTTCAATGAAAGAGCAGGAAGAGGAATTGGAAGAGATTCATAACAAACACGTAGAGCTGATGACAAAAGATGCCAAGGATGAAAAAGCGGCTGAAGTCGCAAAAAAATCGTTGGCACATTACAGAAAGCGCTTTTTCCTCATCCAATCATTGTGGGATACTGGGATGGCTGAGCAGGCAATAGCGATTCGTCAGCAATCCAAGCTCCCAATCGTGATTCTTTCCGGTACAGGGCACGTAGAGCATGGGTGGGGAATTGCATACCGCTTGTCCAAACTTGATCCAGACGCAACAGTGCTGTTGATTGTTCCTTGGCGAAGTAATGAAGCGATGGTTGCCGAGAAGGGGCATATTCAGTTCTACTGTCCGTTAACAAAACAAAGCAGGCTTGGCTTTACGTTGCGGATGGAAAGTGACGGTGCCACCATTCTTAAAGTAAAAGCAAATTCCTCTGCGTATAAAGCAGGCTTTCTCGCTGGAGATAAGATTATTAAAGTCGGCGGAATGAACGTAGATTCTATGATGGTTCTTCACAGGGCAGGGGTAAAGGCCGCCAAAGAAGGAACAGACATGATTTTCACCATAATCCGGAACGGCAAGGAACAGTCAGTTTCTATGCCGGTGCCGAAGGGTAGACACACATCATAATGCCAGAATTACCAGAAGTGGAAACGATAGCCTCCGGCCTATGGCCGATGTTGGCAGAGCAAACAATAGAAAGCGTCACAATCCTCAATGACAGCAGTGTGGAAGGAAGACGCGAGGCTTTGGAAAACTATGTAGCTGGACGTGAAATTACTTATGTTCACAGGCGCGGAAAACTGTTGCTGATGGATCTTTCAATCCCTTCAGAATATGAACATGAACTTCCTGCTCCTCGCTCTGAATATCCGTTACAGCTGGCGTTTCATTTGAAAATGTCCGGCAGGCTTTTTGTTTATTCTGCGGACACGCCACCGGCAAGACATACTCGGATTATTTTCGATTTGAGCAATGGTAATCGTTTGTTTTTTGATGACATGCGAAAGTTTGGATTTTGCCGCGCGCTAGCGCCGTGTGACTATTTGAACTGGCAGTTTTGGCAGCAACTGGGGCCGGAGCCTCTTACCATCAAGACAGAAGATTTTGTGGCGTTGTTTCAGTCACGCAGAACCCGTATTAAAGCGGCATTGCTCGATCAAAAAGTGATTGCGGGAATAGGAAATATCTACGCGGATGAATCATTATTCCGTGCAGGGATTCGTCCGGATAAACCTTCAAATGAAATTTCAAAAAAGAGCCTCGGCTTGCTTCATATTAAATTAAAAGAAGTACTCAAACAGGCAATACGTGAATGTGGCTCTTCAATTCGAGATTATCGTGATGCACATGGCGATGCCGGTGCCTTCCAAAATAACTTTCTTGTTTACGGGCGCACTGGACAGGATTGTAGAGTGTGCGGTGAACCACTGAAAACTGAAAAAGTTGCGGGGCGTACGACTGTCTATTGTGAGACTTGCCAAAAATAACATTCTCCCATGTTAGTCAGAGCTTAATGCATCCGTATACGGCTTGCCGCGCTTGTCTTCCTCAGGAGTTTTGTCTTCAGGGCTATCCTTGTCTTCCGTGCGTAATGGAAGTCCGGAATAGTCCTTTTCTTTTTCCGGAGGGTATTTCAGCTTATTGTTTATCTGATCTATACGCTCAGATGGAAAATCAGGGAACGGGAACTGGTTTTCGTCGGTAAACTTCTGAAGTTCAGGGGCAAGGTTAGATGGTTCTGCAAATACCTCTTCATCGTTACGTAAGTATGTTGAGTTTGTCGGGAACGCAAAGGAAGAGCCGCCTTCTTCAACTATTTCACCAAGGCGGAAAAGTACGTCTTCCTGAATTCGGTAGTAATGGCTTAATCTAGTCGTGTTGATGTATGCCCGAATGTTGATGTCTTTTGAATAAGCATTGAAATTAACAAAGCGCACCCATAACAGTGGTTTCCTGCTAATTTCAGGATGTGCATAGAGCATTTCGTACAGCTTGGTAATGATCCATCGGAGTTGTGTTGCCGTGGTTTCATATCTCAGCCCAATAGTCAGATCGAGTTTAAACTTGTCACGATGAGAAAGGTTGATGAGCTGGAGATGAGAAAACTCTGCGTTTGGAATGGACATGATTGTCCGGTCGCTTGCACGTATTCTTGTGGAGCGAAGCCCGATGTGGAGTACTTTGCCGCGTGTTTTCCCGAACATGCAAAAATCCCCGATTCGTACCGGTTTATCTGCAAATAACGTTAAGCCGCCAATTACGTTTTCGATAGTCGGGCGTGCTGCAAGAGAAATAGCGAGCCCGATAACCCCGAAGCCGGTAACTACAGGAATAAGTGGTATGCCAAGCTTTGTCCCGCCATAAAACAGAACACAGATAGCAAGGAAAATACATGTAAGGTTGGTTACCGTGTTCACAAGGCTTGCATCGATTCCTTTGGGGTCGATGCGCGGTGTTGCTAAAATTAATTGTACAAAAACACGCCCTAGAACAAGTATGCTCCAAGCTGCGGAAAGCCACTGTATTACTTGCAATGTGCCTACTGAAAGCACGAGAAATCTTCCTGTAAGATTGATGATGTCTTCAAAAATATACGCAAGCAGCAGACAGGATGCTACAAGTTGGAGCGGAAGAATAAGGTGTAATACTTCTGATCTGATGGGGTGATCTTTAAAGTTTTTTGTACGGGTAAGTTTGAATGTGACAATGCTCAGCAAAAAGAAGAACAGAATGCTCATGAAGAAAACAACCCATTGGAAAACTGTCTGTTCAAAGTAGAGTGTGCTGGAAAGAGACTTCGGAATGTATGAGAACCACTTTGGCGGAACAAGCCTGCCGGGAGTGGAACTATAGAATCGATAGAATCCTTCAGTTGTTTTGATTCTGTAAGGCAGATATCGTGCCCGATTATAAATCGTTTTTATGTTGTTAACGCTCTCGGTATTAAAGAGGTATTCGCCGGAACGTTCTCCGTCTTTGACATACTGAATTTCAAAAGAGGTGCCAGGAACACGCCAGTAATCCAGCTCCATCATATCGTCGCTGTCAGGTACCGCACCCATTCGAGGCAATTTGATTCTGTCGATAACTTCTTTGAGTTGAATGACGGCCTCATATGAAAATTCAACACGATAGCTTGCCGGAATTGCACTGAAGTCAACACAACGGATAGCTTTTTCAAAATAAAGCATAGCCTTGTCTGAAAGAGCCTGAACTTGTGGAGTGTGCGTAAATATATTGTCGGATTCCATATCCAACGCATGCGCCTGTTTCATGAGCTGATACGCGCGGGTTGTATTAATCATAAAGCTGCGCAGTGTGGCTTGAGGACTGGTTGTATCCGGAGGTGCAAGTGGGCCTGCTGTTTTTGCGGCAACAGTTTGTTTTGCTGATGGTTCAGCAAAAACAACCCTTGTGTATTGGAGGCAAACAAGGACGGTAACTATGGTAATGAATAATGCAGTACGTCTCATATGTTTTTCCTTTCCGGCAATAGTTCAATGCATTTGTTACAATACAGTACATATTGTGAGATCCCACAGTATTAACTGAGTATCTGCAAAAAAAATATGCCATAGGAAAAGGGCAGCAGTGCAGAGGTGGTCTACGTTGCTGCCCTTACAAATGAGGTGCGTATATGCGAGTTCCAGCTGCCACTGGAAGAGAGCGCTATGGGTGATCTTTAAACTTGTTCTCAGTCGCTTCGGAACCTGAGTGACAAGGAGTACAGTCTTGTTTGCCTTTAGCAATAGGTGACTCTTTGCCGTTGCCGTGACAGGTATCACAGTACTTCACGGATTCTTGTTTTCCGTAAAGACCTTCGAACTTACCGTCGATTTTTGCATTGAGAATTTCAATTGCTTTTTTGGCAACGTCAGCAGTCAAACGTCCGCAACGTTCAGAGCGAACTTTGGATTTTGCCGGAATGCCGGAAGAGTAAGACCAGCGGGAAACGGAAACGTGACACAGAACAGAGTTACTTACGCTTGTAGGGATTTCCTTATCTATAACGATATCAGTGGTAGGTTTATAGATAGGGAACGCGGTCTGTTCGTACCAGCGGAATAATTCATCAACCATTGCTTTGCGTTCTTTACGACCGTAGAACAGTGAGAATGCAGAAGCAGCGCCGAGCAGTGCGCCACAGATGGTTGCCCAGTTCGAAATACCTGATTTACCAACTTCCATCATGTGGAACGGGAAATCTTTGTATGGAGCACCGTGCTGTTCAGCCATTTGTCCTACGATAGCGTAAAACGCACCGTAACAACAGCCGTACCCCTTGTGGTAGTATCCATCGTATCCGAAACGTTCGCCGGCGGTCGGATCAACTTTATGTGGAATCCACTCTGCTGTTTTAGCAAAGTTTGATGGTGCTGCCATAGCAGGAAGAGCGGTGGCAACTGCGCCACCCACGATTACTCCCCCAACGCCTGCTATCATTTGGCGACGTGAAATTGTAGACATACTTTGTATCCTCCTCAAGATAACTCAGAACCTATTTTTTAGCGCACTTTCAATAATACAAAATGCATGCCGATTGAGACACTTTTCACAAGGTGTTGAATTCTTATGATTCTGTGCGGTTGTGTTTCCATAAGGGTGCTAACTGTTGTTAACAGTTAGCAGCGCATAAGTAACTGAAGGTTGCATATTGTGCCAAAAATGCACTAGAAAAGAGCAATCATTTTTCTATAGTAAATTGAGATAACGGGAACTTTTCTTTACTGCTATGATTCTTTGGCAGCGGGTAAATACAAAAAAACTCCCGTGTTCCATTTCTGGAACACGGGAGTTTGTGATTTTTTTATGTTTTGGGTGTTATGTGCGCAGCGTTGCCTTGAGTCTTGCTGAATTTACAAGTGATTCAAGTGCATTGATGATATTGGGCATGAGGACATCTGCAGCGGCTAAAGCCTTAGGGCTGAGTCCTTCAGGGCCCAAAATAGCAATCCCTAATTCGGCTCGTTTCATCATATCTGCATCGACGTTGCCGTTTCCAACAGCACATACTTTTTCTGCCCCGAGAGCTTCAATGTATTCGAGCTTTTCTTGCTGCTGATAGGCACTGTTTACAACACGGGTTGTAACTGGAAGATGTGCAACCTCTTGAACCACGTTATGGTTTGTGTCCGCTGATACAATATGTACTGTAAGAAGCTGAGCAAGCATTGAGATAGCGGGTTCAACACCATCAATAATTTTTCCGTCAAAAGCGATGGTGCCGTTGAAGTCGAGAACGAGGTGGTCAAACTCCATTGGCTCAAAACCCGGAATAGCAACTTTCAGCATGTGGACTCCACGTAGTTTTTTTGAGGGCAGACAAATAGAGCATTCGACGTTGTGAATGTTGTATTTGCATCGATATCAGTTAATTTAGCAGTATACTAAACACTGTGAGGTATTTGGTGTCTTGTTATTCGCAGTGTACGATAGAACGGATTAATGACCTGTGATATTGTATTTTTTCAGCTTGTATTGCAGGAGGCTTTTCGAAATGCCCAGTGATTCAGCAGCCTTTACCTGAACGAAATTGCCTCTGGCTAAAGCTCTTCTGATAAGAGCGGCTTCAATTTTTTCGAGTGTATCACTTAAATCAAGTTGAACAGGGAGAAGATCCACCGCACTTTTCAACTGGCTTTCTTCGTCTCGTACTTCCGGTGGAAGGTCGTCTACTGTAATATCCGAACCTGTTCCGAGAACCAGACAGCGTTCAATGACGTTCTCAAGCTGCCTGATGTTCCCCGGCCACTCGTAACCTGAAAGGTAGTCCAGAGCTTCAACAGTAAAGGTACGTTCTGTAACATCCTGTTGATCGGAAATTTTTTCAATAAAGTGTGTCACAAGAAGCGGGATATCTTCACGACGTTCACGAAGCGGTGGAATTTGCATGTGAACAACATTAAGGCGGTAATAGAGGTCTTCGCGGAAGTTGCCTTTTTTGACTTCTTCCAGAAGGTCTTTGTTTGTCGCAGCAACAATACGGATATCCACTTCAATTTCTTCCGTACCGCCTACGCGCTCAATACGTCGTTCCTGAAGAACACGAAGCAGCTTTACCTGCATGTCATGAGAAAGTTCGCCAATTTCATCAAGGAAGAGTGTTCCAGAGTCCGCAAGTTCAAATCGGCCGCGTTTCATGGCAACAGCGCCGGTAAAGGAGCCTTTTTCGTGCCCGAACAGTTCGCTTTCAAGTAAGTTTGCGTTGAGTGCCATGCAGTTTACGCTGACAAACGGAGCACCCTTACGTGGGGATGAAAAGTGAATTGCGCGGGCAATAAGTTCCTTACCTGTACCGGATTCACCCGTGATCAAAACAGTTGATTTACTTGGTGCAGCTCGGTCGATGAGTGAAAGGACAGAACGGATAGCGCCACTTTTACCGATAATATTGTTTCGACCGTACTGGGTCTGAAAGTTTTCAGTAAGAAGCTGGTAATTCTGACGAGCTTGTGAAAGCTCCACAGCGTTTTGGACAGATAACAGGAGCTCATCGTTGGAGAACGGCTTTGCAATGTAGTCGAATGCACCTGTACGCATAACTTCAACTGCACTCTGAATTGTGCCGAAAGCTGTCATAATAAGAACCGGAAGGCCCGGATAGTTTTTGCGAACATGATCCAGAACTTCTGCACCGGTAATTTTCGGCATTTTCATGTCAGTAATGACAACATCAACATCAGATTCTTCTAAAAATGTCAGTGCTGTCTCCGGATCATTCAACGCAGTAACTTTGTAGCCTGCATCAGTGAGAAGTGCCTCGAGAACAAGCAGATAGTTTTTTTCATCATCCAGAACGAGTAAGTGCTTTTTCTTTTTCATATCTGATTACCTGCCCGGTGTTTTCAGTGGAAATTCCATAGTTACGAGTGCGCCGCCGAGGGTGGATTTTCCTAACGTCAGCGTGCCGTTATGACTTTTTACAATGCTGTTGACGATAGGTAATCCGAGACCGGTTCCGTTATCGCGAGTGGTGAAAAATGGATCAAGCATTTGATTTAAATGCGCTTGATCGAATCCGCTACCGGAGTCATGGAACTGAAGTACGGCAGTTTTACCACGTGCACCGCAGATTCGAATTTCACCTTCACCATCCAACGCTTGAATGCTGTTAGAAAGAACATTGTATACAGCACGATAGAGCAAGTCGCTATCGCCCTCTATAAAGAATTTTAAATTATAATCCCTTGAGACAGTTATGCCTTTGGATTCAAGTTCGTTTTCAAGGAAACCAAGAGCCTGATTGATAACCATGGCAAGATCTACTTTGTCATGACGAGTCGGCTTAGGCTTGGCATAGTCAAGGAAGTCAGTAACTGTTTGGGCAAGACGCTTTGATTCATCAAAAATAACGGTAAGCATTTTTTTTGTGAAATCGTCGGTGCTGTCCCGCTTAATCATCATTTCGGCACTGGATGAAATGATCCCGAGTGGATTTCGTATTTCATGGGCGATGGATGAGACCATTCGTCCCATGCCGGCCAGCTTTTCATTCTGGTGCAGGTCATGTTCCAGTTTTTCTTTTTCTTCAAGACGTTTGGTCAATACTCTTTCTGCACGTTTAATGATTGATACAAGGATCATAAACATGAACATGGAAGAGAAGAAGATAGAAATAAAAATAAGCCGCTGGAAGCTGATAACACTCATGTAGTCTTGAGTAATATCCTGCGTAATCTCCAGAACACCCATAATCGGTAACTCTTCTGGTTCTTCACCTAGCTTGCCTTCAAGGCGCAGCGGGAATGTTGTACGCAGGGTAAATGAGTCATCAGGGATTTTAAGCATAAAGAGTGCTTTAATCGGAGAGACTTTTGACTCAATTTCAAAACTGTATGTATTTTGTTCAACTGCTTTTTGGGCAGCGATACCGGCAATGCTGGTTTTACCTACATCTTCTCTGTTTGTAGAGTATGAGGTAATTTGCTTGTTATCGTAGATTCGAAGGCCTTTAACATGCAGCCCATGAATAGTATTTTGAACGACCTGTTCAAGGCGCTCATATTGGGTCGGGTTACGGAGCGCAATTCGTCCGTAGCCGATAATGGTGGGAAGTGTAAAACGGCGGAAAATCTGGTGGTTCAGATTTTCCGCCAGTAATAGAGCAAAGTTTTTTTGTTTTTCAATTAAGGTTTTTCGTGCTTGATTCGCAATAAATGTGGACATGAGCAAGCTTGACATAATGATAACGATGAGCATTGCCCATGAGAGGACTCGTACAAAACCAAACGGCTTTTCGTCCTTGAAGAACCTTAACATTAAACTAAAACTCCTGAATGTCGGGCTCCCTGCCTAAGAAGTGTTCAAGCTGTTTGCTTTCTTCATCGTAACCGGAGGCACCGAGCCGTGCATTAGCCAGTCGCTTGCCAAGTTCAACATGCGGCTGGTTAAGCGGATTTATTTCAAGCAGCCAGCCTGTAAGAACTGTGGCAATTTCCAACAGTGCAATCAGACGTCCGGCTTCAGTTTCTGTAGTTTCACCAACTCGTATTTCAACTAATGGTGTATCGGTTTGTCCCAGAGCCATTCTTGAACCCAGTGCTTCTGCCTGCAATAAGGTTCCGAATTTTTCACCGCGCAGATAGCTCCATTTTTCAGGAAGGTCATCTGCAAAGGTCATCCCTTGCGGTTGATTAGGACAGGTCAGGTACAGACAGCCTTTGTCGCGTGGTCCGCCAAGGTAGAGCTGCTGTGTTGAGTGCTGGTCTGTAACACCTTTGGCAGGAAGCGGCGTAGAGCCTTTTCCGTCTTTACCAAGACTTTCAGCCCAAAGCTGAGCAAACCAGTCTCCGAAGGAAGCCCATGTTGGAACATAGGTAAAAAACAACAGAATATTGTAGTTTTCTTCCATAAGGGTTTTTGCCCACGAAGCGATTTTCCATGCAGGATGTTCAAGCATGGTGCGTTCACCGCATCCGCGTTTACAAAGGCTTTCGCCAACTGACATAGCACCATCAAGCAAAGCTTTCCAGTCAATACCAAGGAACGCAGCCGGTACAAGGCCAACGGCACTGAGTACAGAGTAGCGACCGCCAAGGTTGTCAGGAACCGGCATAGAACGAACGCCTAGCTTATTGACCTCATCACGTAAATATCCGTTATGAGCATCTGTGATAAGCATAACGTGGTCTGTCCAAGCTTCTCCAAGATGCTCTTTGAGCCATTCACGTACAATGAAGTATTGAGCAATTGTTTCAATTGTGCCGCCGGATTTTGAAATAACAACCACAACTGTTTTTTCAGCTGGTAAGCGTTTGAGCCATTCTTCAGAAATTCCGGCATCAACGTTATCAGAAATCCACAGGTGTTTTCCCGTATGGTTCGGCATATCCTGTTCAGGGTAAAATGCACGTTGCAGTGCACGTCCGCCTAATGAACTACCGCCAATTCCCAAAAGAAGCATATGATCAAAAGACTGCAGCCAAGGAGAATGTCCTAGAAGTTCTTTTTCAAGCTCTTCACGGTATGGGAGGTTGATAAAAGGAAGCCGGTTTTCGTCAATTTCTTTATAAAGGTGCTCGGCAAGAGCTTTGCATTTATCCGCATGGCGCTGTTCATCTTTTTCTGAAAGGCGTCCGGCCCATGCCCCTGTCCAATCGATTGTATTCGTGGTCATATAATATTACCCCGCTTCATGCTTAGCAATAAGGCTACCGAAAAGGGCAGCTTCTATTATGATGAAGCGTAGGAAAAAAGTGTAAAGCTCAATATGATATTTATCTTACCCAAAAAGAATGCGAGCGATTTTGTTTAAAGATTCTTCAAGGGTCTTTTCGTCAACGGCGTATGAAATACGGATGCAGTTGTCGTTTCCAAATGCAGCACCGGGAACTAATGCCACTCCGGCTTCTTCTAAAAGATGGGTGCAAAGAGCAGCAGAGTCTGGGTATGTTTCATTGTACAGGCGGTGTACATCAGGGAAAAGGTAGAAAGCGCCTTGTGGAACAGGGCAAACAACATTAGGCCATTTACCGATAATGTTCATAGCAAGGTCGCGACGTTTGCGGAAAGAAGCACGCATGGAGTCAACCACTTCAAAGCCGCCGGAAAGAGCAGCAACTGCACCTTTTTGAGCAAAAGAACATACGTTTGATGTGGATTGACCTTGAATTTTGCTCATAGCTTTTATGAGATCTACATGAGCAAGAACATAGCCGATGCGCCAGCCGGTCATAGCAAAACTTTTTGCAAGACCGTTTACGATACAGACCTGTTCAGGATGTTTTTCCCACCACGGAGCAAGAGAAGCATGCTCAGCAGGAGAGTACACGAGTTGGTCGTAAATTTCGTCTGAAATAATAAAAATATCGTGGCTGATAGCCCATTCTGCAATCGCATCGATTTCAGTGCGGGAGTACGCAGCACCGGTAGGGTTGGATGGAGAGTTCAGAAGAAGCACAGCCGTTTTGTCTGTCCGGGCAGCTTCAAGCTGCTCAACGGTGACTTTAAAACCGGCTTCGGCTGATGCTGCAACGGCAACTGGTGTACCTTCAGCAAGTTGTACCATTGGCGGGTAGCTTACCCAGTATGGTGCAGGGATAATAACTTCGTCACCAGGGTTGAGAAGGCTCTGGAAGAGATTGAAGAGAGCCTGTTTGCCGCCGTTGGTTACCATTGTATGTTCTGCGCGGGCAGAGGTGCCGTACATAACATTGAAGTAGTTTGCTACAGCACTTCGCAGTTCTGGAAGACCGGGAACAGCTCCATATCTCGTAAAACCGTCGTCCAGTGCTCGTTTACAAGCGTCACGAACATAGTCTGGCGTTGGAAAATCAGGCTCGCCGACAGCAAGGCTGATAATTTCTTTACCCTGCGCTTTAAGCTCAAGAGCTTTGGCGTTTACTGCCAAAGTAGCAGACGGTTTCAGTTGTGCGATACGGCTTGAAGTCTTCATGCGTTGCCTCTCTCTAAAATAAAATTTATGCGTATATGGTCGGCGTATCAATAAGCCAAAAGTATACCCGAAGCAGGTTAACGCGCAGTAACAGTTACTGCTGTGCAGCCTCTTCGCAATAATTCTTGTTAACTTAATGCATTAGAATGCAGTGTCTTTAAACAATAATTATGATGCTTTCTAGCTTCCTGCGAAGTACCAGTTAACAACAAACATGTAAACTTTTAGAACCGGTTTCTTCCACCAGTTTTTTGGTAATCAAACATAATTAGATAGGAATGTTATGTCCACTCACGAGCCACTTATCGCTTATCCGGAAGGCTGTATTTCCGGTTATTTTGTCCGTCGCGTAAAGCGCTTTAGTGTAGAGATTCTTGTTAATGATGAATCAGTCTGGATTCATTCGAATAACACAGGTTCGATGATGGGGCTTCTTCGTGAAGGTTCACCTATTCTTGCATCTCCGGCTGCCAACCCAAATAGAAAGCTGAAATGGACTCAGGAGGCAGTAGGGTTGCCTATGAAAAACACAGTAAAGTGGGTGGGTGTTAATACCCAGACTCCCAATAAAATGCTGAAAGCAGCATTTGAGGCAGGGCGGTTACATTGGGCAGAAGGGTATGATGTCTTTAAGAGTGAAGCAAAAGTAGGTGACAGCCGTGCGGACGGTGTGTTGCGTACAAAAGACGAGTCACGTCCCCCGTTATGGATTGAATGTAAAAACGTAACAATGGTTGAAGATGAGGTTGCCTGTTTTCCGGATGCCGTAACAGAACGTGGTCGCAAGCATCTGAATAATATGATTTCGCTTGTGAAACAGGGGCATCGTGCTGCATTTTTTTATCTTATACAGCGTCCGGACGGCCATTGTTTTGCTCCGGCTGATGTGATTGATCCAGCTTACGCAGACTTGTTTTATGAGGCTCTTGAGTTGGGGGTTGAAGTGTATCCATACAGAGCTACTGTTACAGAAGCAGGTATTGCCTTGGGAGAATTACTTCCGGTTAATGGCAAAGCCTTCTAAACAGGGCTAGAAGGCTGGCTTAGCAAAACCCCTACGGACTGTCCCTTTGAAAATTGAGCGGTAAGGCCGTATGCAGTGAGCGTATTTCCGTGTGTTTCAAGCGTATATTTTATGTAATGACCGCCGAACTGAACATTAATGATTTTTGCAGTGGAGCCTTGCGTTAACGTAAGTTGTTCTGGTCGGACAATGGCATAGTCACGGTTTTCAGGAATGATTGAAAGAGGCAGTTTTAAATAGGTACAGAGCTCAGGAGTCAAAATATTAACGGGGCCCAGGAAACGCGCTACCTCTACAGACTGAGGAGAGTTATACAGTTCTGAAGGGGAAGCGAATTGCTCCAGCCTTCCATCCAGCATGATGCCGATTTTATCGGACATGGCAAACGCCTCTTCAAGGTCGTGGGTTACGCTGACCGTAGTTATGCCGAATTGTTTTTGTGTGTTGCGGATAAATTCAGCCGTTTCCAGCTTGAGATTGCGGTCGAGATTCGCAAAGGGTTCATCAAGCAGGAGTACCGCGGGGTTAACAACCATGGCTCTTGCAATGGCAACACGCTGCTTTTGTCCGGCAGATAGCTCAACCGGATATTGGTTTCGTTTGTCAGAAAGGTGGAAGAACTCAAGAATGGTGTTCACCCGTTCGGAAATTTCAGCAGTCGGTAACTTACGTGCCTTTAATGCAAACGCAGTATTTTCGAAAACTGTCAGACTTGGGAATAAAAGATAATCCTGGAAAACCATAATAACCGGATTATCTTTTGATGGGCGGTGTTCAAATGTAATTGTTCCGCTGTCTTGCTCTTCCAATCCGGCAAGAATACGCAGGAGAGTGGTTTTCCCGACACCTGAAGGGCCAATCAGGGAAACTATGTCACCTGTATCAACGGTGAAAGAGACATCGGAAAGGACTGGCTTACCGCTGTATTTCTTGCAGAGTGAGTTTATTGTAAAAACCATTCAATATTATCCAAATAGCGTTGAATCGTTTCAAACGTATCGTTATTCTTAAGTAATCTGTCTTGTTTGGTGTATTCAAACCATGCCATATAGCACCATGAGAGCCCTCTAAGGATAATGGTCTTTTCCAGTATTCCTGTGAGAATTGCAAGCTCTTCAAGCGGTTGGGATAAATTTGCGTACTCTTTATAGCGGGAAAGGAAAAACTCTCTGTGCTCATCTGTGGCAACATAATTTGTTTTCCAGAGCGTTGTGGTTGGAACAATGAAGTGCCCCAAATCTTGGTATCGGCAGGAGATAACGGCTTTTTCCCAGTCAACAAGATGTGCTTTGTTTTCCGAATGATTAATAATGAAATTTCCGGAGTTTACTTCCGTATTTACAATGAGCTGTTTTTCGGCATTAAATGCAGACGCATACTCTTTACTTAGTGCACTGATGGTACATGCATACTGTTCAAGGCGGTTTCGAATATCTGTCTTAGGATGCGAACTAAAGCGTGAGAGAAGTGAATGAGACTCTGTCACAATATCTGTGACCGGGTTTTTTTGACAAATGAAATTATGCTCAGGAGGAACCGGCTGTGAATGGATTGCAGCAAAAATGGCTGCTGCCTGCTCAAGGTCTTTTGTGTAGTCCAGAGGTGAGCCTTTGATAAATTCCATGAGCAATACGCCGTTATCAAACTCAGAAGAAAATTGTCCGGCTTCAGGATCAACAAAGTAAGGGATTGGCGTTACCGTTGAATTTTTAAGAGCTGTAAGAACGGAAAATTCGTACGATATTTGCTTCTTTTGTAACGCAAGCTGACTTCCGTGGTTGATACGGAAAACAAATGTTCTCGTTTTTTGAGGAGATGCGATGTCTTTTGCTGTAATAAGCCAATTTTCGTTGTACTCGCCTGCAGCTAAAAATGAGATTGAACATATTTGCGGGCAACGTAGCTGTTCCAGCCAACCTGAAGCTGATATATAGTTCGAGATGATCTGCGTTTTATCCATATGTATTATGTAGTATTGTAGCCGTTTATTGGTGCGCGAAAGTATAGCAGAAAAAACAGCTATACGTGGAAAATACATTTATCATGGAAAAGTAGTTGGTTACATTGTGTACTGAAAGTGAAAGATCCCCCTGCGACCGTAGGATTATATATACCATCCTTTCTGCAATTTATTTCCAATAGTAGAGCAATGATATGCAAGAAATTCAAAAAGAAGTACTCGTGCAGAAAATGCACGAGGAAGTTGGTCGTTTAAAATTGGAAGTTGACCGGTTGAAAGAAATTACCAAACCGGTTGCTCCGGATGATGCCATAGGCAGGCTTTCACGTATGGATAACATTGTAAACAACAGCGTGAACATAGCAGCATTGTCTAAAGCAGAGTCCCGCCTTGCTGGACTGGAGTATGTGCTCAGGAACATAGATGATCCGGAGTTCGGTTACTGCATGGAGTGCGGGGCTCCGATCCCCCATGCCCGCCTGATGGCAATGCCGGGAGCGACATTGTGCGTTAAGTGCGCAGAATAGTATATCATAACTAACTATAGCCGCGCACCAGACCCCTCTGATGCGCGGCTATTTATCTGTTGCGGGGACAACAGATGCCTTAGCCAGTGGCATAACCGTAACCACATTGAACCGTGTTTCACATTGCATGGGTCTACAATTGTTGCGTACTCCTTTTCTGTGAATGGAATAGAATACGCCGTGAACGGTTTGCTTGTTGCTGCATATCCTTTCTTGTGCCGTCTACAGTCTCTTGTAGATGCGTCTTTTCCTGTGCTGAAAACGTTGTTGCGTCTTTTTCATGTAATGCTGGATTGATACGATATCATCGTTATAACTTCGAGATTGCATTGTGCCTGAGACAAGTCTTTATGGTACTTTTATGGCTAGAATCTAATACATAGAGTACATTTGGGGGAAGATGCACAATGCTTTATTCTGTTGAAAAGATAGACAAAGAGCATGAATTGTATGAGCCGAGCGTGGCAATGCGGCGTGTGGAGTTGTATCCAGTAGGGCGGGTCACCCGATCCTATATTCTGGATGATCAGGAAGATCAAAGCACATTGCTGGTTGCCCTGAAAAACAGAAAATTATTGGGCTGTGGCAGACTGACCATGCAGGGTGACACCGTAGAGTTATCACACATGGTAGTTGGAGAAGAGCATAGGCATACAGGTGTCGGGTCTTCGTTGATGGAACACTTTCTTCAAACCTCTAAGGATTTGGGGGCAAAGAAGATCTATCTTGAAGTTATTCCTGAAGCAGCAGGCTTTTTTGAGCGATTTGGTTTTGTGGTTGTAGGTGAAGAAAAGGTGCTGGATCTGTTGGATTTGCCTGCTCTGGATATGGAGCGTGAGTTATAACTAGACTGGATAGTGTACAATAAATCATTAAACCCCCTTTCCTGAATAAAAGGAAAGGGGGTTTTGTTTGATAGAAAAGGAACAAGCATGGTTAACTGGAGGGCTAACCATGCTTGTGTTGTCCCTTCATAGATCCAAGTTGTGGATAAGATCAATGAAGTTCCGTTAGGCGATTTAATTGTGTGTTGGTTTGTGAGACCGCGTTCTACATACCATGTTCAGATAGTTCACCCAAGCACAAACCACGATTTTAGACAGTTCTAGTAAAAGTTATAATCAAAATAATGTCCGCTAACGATTTTAGGGGTATTTTTGGCATGATAACGCATGGAGAACTATACGAATTTAATCGTTGTTTTTTGAGAGAGAAATTTCGGCCGAAATTGTTTCAAGTAATTCTGTAGAAGTGAATGGTTTGGGAATAAAACGGGCAATTCCACTGCGAAGTGTGTTCATAATATACTCAAATGAAAAAACATCACCCATCACCACAATAGGTGTTGTAGTATTTCGTGCATCTTTTCGAACAAGTGAAATAAATTCTACTGCGGTAATTTTTTGCGGCGGTGCGTCTTGAATTATCGGTTCAGTAAGGATTGCATCAAATGTTTCTGATTCTAACGCAGAAAGTGCAGAAGGTAGGCAGGCGCAGCAGGTGGGAGTAAATTCGCCTGCGGTTAAAAGTAGAAGCAGGTGAACCTGTTCTTCAAGTGAATTTGCGATGACCAGAACATTTTTTGTCATAGGTGAATCCCTCAAAGGCTATAGCAGATACCTTGTTTTTATCTAGAGTGAGGGGGTGAAAGAGTTGTATTGAAGAATGAGAATAGGGTAGCCGTATTGTGGTGTGAAAGATCAGCGATAAGCCTTATTATTCTATTGTAGAAAGTAACTATACGATGTTTTTGAGAATAGAGAGAAGAGTATACTGTAGATAATCAATACAAAAAAAGCCCCGAATGCTGAGTGCATTCGAGGCATATTGCTGGAAGTAGGTCTTACAGTCCAAAGAAGCGGATGGCATTGTTGCCACATGTTGTCCATAATTCTTCAGTCTCCATATTCAGTTTTTTGGCGATAAAATCGGCAGTAAAAACTGTGTATGCAGGCTCGTTTCGCTTACCTCGGTACGGCACGGGAGTAAGATACGGGCAGTCTGTTTCTATCAGCATGCGATTTAATGGGATGACTTTTAACGCTTCGCGAGCTTCTTCGTTTTTAGGATAGGTTACAGTACCCGGAATGGAGAGGTACCAGCCGTTATCTACAATGCGTTGGGCAAGCTCTGTGTTTCCACCAAAGCAATGCCATAGAACCGGATAGTCGACAAACCCTTCAGCTTCAAGAACTTCAATAGTATCTTCAGCTGCATCGCGAGAGTGGATGATGACACGAGTGTTAAGCTCTTTTGCTAGATGCAGTTGCTTAATAAAAATTTCTTTTTGTTGTTCACGTGGAAAATGATCCCAGTAATAATCAAGCCCGATTTCACCAACGCCTCGTAAACGTGGATCTTCTGCAAAAGCAGCACGCATAGCGTCGAGCTCAGTTTCGGTGCATTGGTCAACATGGCTCGGGTGGGTACCCATAATGAAGAATACTTCATCATGATTTTCAAAAAGATGACGATTGTTTTTCCATGCATCGTGTCCGAGAAATACGTTACAGATGTAACGAACACCGGACTCTTTGGCTCGTTCTAACACTTCTTCAATATCGGAAGAGAAAGGTGGAAGGTCAAGGTGGGCGTGAGATTCTACACCAGTGAGCGGAAGTGAAAGACTTTGCGGCAATGGTGCCGGTTTGGAATTTTTCTTTTTAGCCATTGAAATATATCCTGCTGGAAACTGGCAATTGCCAGCCTTAATGTTCTTCGAGCCGCTGATTATGATAGCCTTGTCGCCGCCTGTCCATAAAAATAAAAAAGGTGAAACAACGAGGCTTCACCAAGGATTTTAGAAAGAGTGACTAGTTTGATTTTGTATACGGAAGCAGGAGTAAGAACGATGTCCCTAAGTTATTACGACGTGTTGAAAGGGGAAATGTATTTCTTACCTGACGACTTGAGGGCATTACAAAGCCTCTGATGATGCACTGGATCATCAGAGGCTTTTTGATCAAATTACTTATGCAGACTGCTGGCGACGTTCTTCGATTAATTCAATCGCACGCTGAGCAAGCAGGGTAACTTCAGGTTTTGATACCTGCATGTCTGCTCCAACAGAATCACCCTTGTGACGGAGTTTATCTGTAATGAGTGAAGAGAAAAGAATAACTGGCAGTTTGCCAAGTACAGGGTCATCTTTAATTTCTTTGCATAAAGAGTGGCCGTCCATCGCAGGCATTTCAATATCGGAAACAACAACCTGAACATAGTCTGTCAGCGGTCTGCCACTGTCTTCAGCAATAGATTTCAGCTGACGTAGCCTATCCCATGCTTCTTTCCCGTTGTTATGCGCTTCAACCTGGAAGTTTGCTTTTTCCAAAAGGTCGGTGAGCATTTCGCGGATCAGGCCGGAGTCGTCGGTAATGAGAGCACGGCGACTTTCACCGCTTTCCCAGTCGATGGCATCATCAAGCTTGAGAGCAAGGTCAGGGTTTAAGTTTGCAACAATCCGTTCGAGGTCGAGCAGGAAAATGATGCGGTCATTAATTTTAACAACACCTGTAATGGATTGATTGCTTAAATTCGCTACGTAGCCGCTTGGCGGTTCAACCTCTTCCCAGCTGATGCGGTGAATGCGGTTGACGCCGGATACCTGAAAGGCGGTACATACGTTGTTGAACTCTGTGACAATAACCTTAGGCGGCTCTGTTTCTTCGCGATGTTTACCAAGCCACATGGATAAGTCCACAAGTGGAATAACCTGAGAGCGCAGGTTAAAAGCGCCCAAAATGCAGGAATGACCGCTTTCAGGGAGTTCCGTAACAGTAGGCATTCTGATAATTTCCAGAACTTTTGCTACGTTAACTCCGTAGTATCCGCGGTAGCTTGTTCCGTCGATTTCGACTTCATCAAGAAAAAATTCAACAATTTCCAGCTCGTTAGTGCCGGATTCTAAAAGTATGTTCGTCTGCATGGCGTTCTCCGGTGCGTAGTTCTAGTTTGCGCAGACTAATAAAAAGTTTGTACTCCTACAACTTAATAAGGAATTCTTCCGTAGCATCAATAATAGAACGCGGGGTTGAAGCACCGGCGGTGAGCCCTACTACTTTCATGCCTTTAAAATCAGAAGGAGAAAGTTCTTCCGGCTGTTCAACATGAAAGGTGAGGCACCCTTGTGCACGGGATACATCCGCAAGCCTGCGAGTGTTTCCGCTGCTGTAGCCCCCCACAACAACCATTGCATCTACTTCTTTAGCAAGCGCAATGGCTTCCTGTTGCCGTTCTCTTGTTGCGTTACAAATAGTGTTGAGTACCTGAAGCCTTTCAGACAGCTGTTCCTGCAGGTATTCGTCTATTCGGGCAAATTCCTCTCTGTCCTGTGTTGTCTGCGCAGCGAGGCAATAGTCTATATCGGCAGAAAGTGGAAAATTCTTGAGCTCTTCAAGTGAATTAAACAAAAATGCTTTTTTACCGGCGTAACTCATTAGCCCACGTACTTCAGGATGATCTTTTTCACCATAGAGAAGAAGGAAGCAGTCCTTTTTGATCATGTTGAAAATACCAAGCTGAGCGCGTTTTACTTTCGGGCAGGTTGCATCAACCACTTCTTTACATGCTTCCGACAAGGTTGCTTCAGTTTCGCGCGGCACACCGTGAGCGCGGATAACTACACGCTCTGTTGGCTGAGCTTCTTCAGCATTATCGAGACAACGTACGTTTTGTTTTTCGTATCGTTCAAGCACCTGCGGATTATGAATGATCGGGCCGAGGGTTGCGATGCGGGCATCGTTTTTTTTGACTTCGGCATCCAATTTTTCAAGGGCAAGTGATACTCCGAAACAAAAGCCGGATGTTTTTGCTCTACGTACTTCCATGGTTACTCCGATGTATCCTGCATGCTGATGGTTTCTGAAATGCTGTCCAGATCAACCGCTTCGCAGCGGGCAAAAAATTCTTCAATCACCGCGTCGAGCTGTTCCCAGTCTGTGCATGTGGAAAGCTGTTGGCGTAGCGCCTTTGCTCCTTTAAATAATCGTACATAGCGCGGAACAAAGGTGCGCATTTTAAAGAGTGCACTGCGTTCGTTTGTATACTCACGGGCAAGCTCTTTATGACGCTGAATAAGGTGCATGGTTTTGAGCGGGTCAGGGCGTTTGAGTGTTTCACCGTTGTACAGGGTGATGTACTCATCGAAAATTGCCGGATTGCCAATGGCACCGCGTGCAAACATAACAGAAGCAGCGCCTGTTTCTTTGACGCATCTCACACCGTCTTCAGGTTCCAGCAAATCTCCGCTGGCGACAACAGGAATAGAAACAGCATCAACCACTTCTTTAATGGCTTCCCACCGTGCTGTACCGGAAAATCCTTGTGCAGCGGTTCGTGGATGGAGTGTCAGCCAGCCCGCACCGGCATCTTCCAGTCGTAATGCGAGTTCTTTGTAAACTTCCTGTTCAGAATCGACACCAAGGCGGAACTTAAAACCGACTTTTCCTTTATCTGCAATGCTGATCATAGCTTTTGCTACTTTTACCGCATTATCAATGTCACGCATCATGGAAGAGCCGCAACCCTGTTTGAACACTTTGCGGACAGAGCAGCCCATATTTAAGTCAAACCATGTATAGCCTGCTTTGACTAACGGCTCCATTGCTTGAGACATAATCTCCGCGTCATTTCCAAACAGTTGGAAAACAGCAGGCGCTTCTTTTTCAGTTGTTTCAAGCAATTTATGGGTGTTGTTACTTTTGTAATACAGACCCTTGGCGCTGACCATTTCAGAACAAACGACAGCTGCGCCGAACTCTTTGCAGAGAAGTCTAAAGCACAGGTCAGAGTAGCCTGCGAGCGGGGCAAGCCAAGGACGATCAGGGCTGATGTTTAAGCCGGAGTTATCAGTATACTGCATATATGTAGTACCGTTTTTTACGTAAATTTTATGAGCAATGTGCAAGGGCACAGAGGTTTTTTGCTTCAGATCATGCGCGTAGATCTAAGCCTCTGCGCTGTGCAGGGGCTTCCTTAAAAATTAAGGAGAGAATGTCATGCGCTCCTGTCGGCAATTCAGCGGTGCCGAGGCAAGTACAATTGGTAGAAGCGGATGTAGCTCGAGAGGTGTTGTTACCTGCTTTACAGTTTTTATCAAGCAGGAGTCGGTAGGCGAAAGAAACAGGATCGCTGGAAAGGTTGATTTGCCCCATAGTAAGCACGTGCTGTGCCCCTTCTAATATTACACCGGCAGTCACGGTGCAAATATTCTTTTCCGGCTTGGAAACAAGCAGCTCAACGCCTCGCGCATCAGGCATCAGCCAAGGCATGTAGTGGAATGAGCCATGTCCGGAAGCTGTAATCATATGCTGTACACTGGAATGCAGGCGCATTACGCGAGTGTATTGATCGAGTACGAGAGGAGCTTGTGTCAGAAATTTGATGAGCTCTGTACGGTAAACTGTGTATGGTTCTGTTGCAGGAAGAGAAAGCTGTTTCCATAGGGAAGAGGCAAGCAGAGCGTCAAGTTTATCCCTTTCTGTTAGATAGGAACGGATATAGTCTCTGAGAAAGATTGAACCGCGTGGATCAGCCCCGTGTTGAAGTTGGCGCAGAAGAATAGACGGCTCCAAAGAAAGAACCAGAAATTCAAGCCACTGTCCCGGTTCAGGCATGGTTTCAACCTGTGCCAGTAACTCCATATCCCCAATGAGAACCCATGCAAAGCCTTCCTGCTCAACTCGAAGCATTCTGCCTTTAAGCAACTGTCCGACTTTAACTTTACGTTTGAACTGGGCGCCGCGGCTGGTCTGTGTTGAAGACTGTCCGCCACCGTACGGGTTGCTGTTGCGGGAAATACGCATGAAGTACCTGACCTGAAAAAGACTGATGTTGCAGTGGGAAGACTGCGAACAGTCGAATGAAACCTATGCTGTTTCCAGCACTATTCTGCTTTCATAAGGATAAGCTCAACCTCGTCAATGGAGAGGTTGGTTGCTTTTGCCAGCTGTGGAATGGTCTGCCCTTTTTTGCGTCCTGTCAAAATAAGTTCCCGAAGGAATTGCGGAGACCTACTTACGGCTTCTGCCTGTTCCAGCAGACCGCGCAATTCGTCTGCGCGTGCTTCAAGCTGGATTTCAAGTTCCTGAAGCTCTTTTTGACGGCGGGCAAAGGATTCAACAATTTCTTGTTCCAACTCAGCATTGAAATGCATTTTAGAAACCAGAGCTTCCTGCCCTGCCTGCATAGAGGTAAGGAGTGCCTCGCTTTTACGTAATCGCATGTAAAACACAATAAGGAGGACAAGAAGAAGCAGTTCAGAACCACTGATGAAAAGCAAAATAAGCTGAGAAAATGTCATTACTATACTTTTGTATCTATAATTTTGCCTTGCCAAGCGCTTTCAGATGTAGGCTTTGTTTCAACATCGTCTTCAGATGTTGTTTCCTGTCTGGAACCGGAGGAAAGGTGCTGGTTTTGTTGCTGCCCGTGACCGTCTTCATCAACATCAAGATGTGTCTGTTCTGCTGACTGAGTTTCTGCAACATGGTCTCGAGCAAGTTCTCCGCCTTGGCGTGCAGCTTCACGGGCAGCGGCTTGCTGTCGCTCCGGACGTGATTTCTCCTGTTCGGCGATTTTCTGCACACGCCCCATTTGCTGGAGCACTAAGGGGATATCGGTTTCAATGGACATGGTTATTTCACCAGATAGTTTTCAATAAACACATCTTTGAACTGTCCATGCCCCATGTATTGGTTAACAACTGTCAGTAAGTCAGACTTGAGCAGTTGAACGTTATTTTTGTCAGAAAGGAATTTTAAATCTTTGTTGCGCAGGTAGTAGAAAATAGCATCGCGAAGCGTCACTTTTTTGTTTTTCGCTTCCCATGCCAGCTTCTCATTGTCAGTGTAGACAGCAAACTTGCAGACAAGGAATCGGATTTCCTTTTTGGCATCGCGTTGTTCAACCCAGAAAGGCTCCCATGTCACATCAAATTTGTCCTTTTGGACGATAGGCGGTGTGTCATACTTGCCTTTTTCTTTTTTTACAACGCGCTTTACAGGTCTAGGTACGTCTTTAGGCGCAAGAACATTCCACCCTACAGCGACAAGGGCGATGATGAGTAACCCGAGGCCGCCGAACATGAGTTTGCGTTTACGCTTACGCGCAGCATCAGGGTCAGCTTCAAGCTCAGCAGGAGCAGAAAATGAATCAGCGGTAGAAGATGTAGCGTCATCAAAGACTGCTTCTTCTTCCTCTTCTTCATCATCCATTAAAAATGGCGCATCATCGAGATCGAGCTCTACTTTGTCATCCTTGGACGGTGTCATGGAGCCTGGGGTAGAAAGAGTATCCACGTCTAGTTGAGCCTTTGTAGTACCGGTGGTGCCGGGTCTGTCGGTTGGATCATTCGCCATCGTTCACCTAGCCTGCGTTTTGTGGTTTCATACCACCAAAAACAAGGCAATCCGGCAGAGGAAGACAACAGGCTCTCTATGGGGCTTGTAGTGGTTTCCTGAACCGGAATGCATTATTTCTATGAACAGTAAGCACTTATGGGAAAATCTTATCGATTTTCTGCTTCATAATTTCTGCTGTAAACGGCTTTACCACGTAGTTGGATACTTTAGCCTGTACAGCTTCAATGATGTTTTCCTGCTGTGCTTCAGCAGTAACCATCAAAAACGGCAGATCAGCAAATTCTTCGCTGCCGCGAACTTTTCTAAGCAGTTCAATGCCGGTCATTTGCGGCATATTCCAGTCAGAAATGATAAATTCGATCCGGTCTTTATTGAGAACTTCCCATGCAGTCGTTCCATCATCTGCTTCAACAATGTTAGTGAAGCCAAGTTGACGAAGAATGTTTTTAACAATTCGTCTCATAGTAGAAAAATCGTCCACAACAAGAACACGCATATTAGGATCAAAGCCCATCATAGACTCCTTCAGTCTTTATAGTCCGCTGTCTTTTCCATGCACTGCATAAAAATTATTACGCAGCTTCAGTAACGCTTGAGAGTGCAACTGTGAAATGCGACCCTCAGTAACCCCCATAACCTCTGCTGCTTCACGCATATTCAAATCATCGCTATAGTAGAGGGACAATACCAACTTTTCTCTAGGTGTCAATTGCTCAACTAGCTGTGAAATCTGGTATAATGTCTCTTTAGAAGCAGTCTTTTTAAAGGGCTGGCTGTCAGCGTCACTTAACTCATCGGCAGAAACAGTATCTTGTATTAGGTCTAAATTCAGACATAATTGACTTTGGAGGGCAACAAGCCCTTCACGGACTCCGGCTTTATCAAGGCCGGTAGCATGTTGCAGCTCTTCTTCAGTAGCGGAACGCCCTTTGTCGTTTTCCACCTGCTGCATGGCTTCTTCGATTTGTCTTACGCGTTGGCGTAAGCTTCTAGGGAACCAGTCAAGGCGTCGTAATTCGTCAAGCATTGCGCCGCGGATGCGGTTCTCTGCGTAGGTATCGAACTTGATGCCCATTTCCGGCTTAAACTTGCCCAGCGATTCCATAAGCCCAAGCGTTCCCGCACTGATAAGTTCTCCAAGCTCCACATTTTTAGGAAGCTTCACTTTCAGTCGTGATGCAAGGTACCGAACCTTAGGCGCGTAGTGACGGACCACGTTTTCTTGTTCGTGGTCGGACATGACGCCCCAGGCCTTCTCGCCGGACTCCAATAACTCCCAGGCATTAGTGCTGGAAGAGGAGTTTTTTCCAGAAAAACTTGATATTTCCATCAAGATTCGCAGATATTTCCCAATTTTGAATCTTGTCTGCAAGCTTGCCGATAGACTGGCAAACAGGGGCGACAGGATTCTGTTGACAGACAGGACGTTGAGCCACAATAGCTTTACGTACAGCAGGATCGCGAGGCAAACAGCCTGCGTAATCCAAAGAGACTCCGGACAGGAAGTGATCACATGCAGAATAGAGTCGTACAAACATTTCTTTTGCTGCTTTTTCAGAAGCAGCCATGTTTACAACAACTTTAAAGTGCTCAACACCATGATTCAATTTCATTACTTTAATGAGAGAGTAAGCATCGGTGAGAGAGGTCGGTTCTGCTGTCAGCACAACAATGCGTTCCTGTACTGCAAGGTTGAAGTACAGAACGTTGTCATTAATCCCCGCGCCGGTATCTACAATAAGAAAATCTACCTTGTCTTCAAGGCTGTCCATAGACTCGAGCAGGTCAAGTTTTTGTCCTGTGGACAGGGTGAGCATTTCACCGATTCCGGAAGACGCCGGAAGAATGTCAAATCCGTACGGGGTGGAGTACAGAATATCGGAAAGGGCAACCCCTTCGCTGAACAGGTGAAAGAGATTCTGCTCAGGTGTAAGACCAAGCAGAACGTCTACGTTTGCAAGCCCCAGATCTGCATCCAGCAAAACAACCCGTTTTCCCTTTTGCGCTAAAGAATACGCAAGGTTTACGGAAAGGTTTGTTTTGCCTACTCCTCCTTTACCGGAGGTTACAGACAGGACAAGAGGAAGGTTGCCACTCATGGTTCTATTATCTCCAATATGCCGTTAGGCATTCTGGTGAATTGTATATTCGCCGGGAAGCTGGTTTTTGAAAATGAGTCTCCACAGCATAACGTCCTGAGCCGGAGCAAGGGTGCCTTTAAGTCCGGAACCGTAGGAGAACGCTGAAATCGGGAGTTCTGTGGAAACAGCTGTATTGATTATCGTACCGAATGTACAAGCTTCATCGATCTTAGTCCAGACAATGCTACCACCCTTTACGGCACGATATTTTTCAAGCGTCGCAGTCAATTGTTTGTTACTTGCTGTTGGTGAAAGTACTCTGTGGTAGGTGTTTTCACGGATAGCATGTAAGCCGAAGTGTTCTACTTGCTCTTTAAAAGAGTCACGCAGACCGAGACCCGGCATATCAATAATGATGCGGTCATAACTTTTTGCAGCGTCGCGTATTGTATTTGCGAAAGTGATACTGTCACGAATCTCGTAGTACCCCATGTCACAAAGCTGCGCATAGTGACGCAGTAACAGTCTACCGTTGCCGCGTGCGCAATCTGCATTAATGAAGCAGATACGCATAGCTTGATTTTGCTTGCGTAACTGAAGCGCCATGCGGACAGCTGCACTGGTTTTGCCTACACCGAACGGACCGATAAAGGTGTGTACACGGCCTTTCCATTCGTTGCCCCATGGTTTGAACGTAATTTGATCACCGAGGGGTTTAAGAATAGACATTCCGGCGTCGCTTTTGAGCGGACGCAGAAGGCGCAGGATGACAGAATCTTCTACATCGTGGCGCTGAAGGTGCTCAAGAGCAAGGCGCTGACGTGGAGAAAGTTTATGCAGCTGAAGGCGGGGCTTAACCAGCTCTGTAATGTAGCCTTTAAGCTCTGACCATTCTTCGTGCCAGCGGCTCCAGCCGGAAGGCGCTGCATATTCCTGAGTTTCTGCTTCCTGAATTTCATCAACCGCACGTTCAACACCGGCTGTAATTTTGCACCATCTGGTGTCGGCGTCTTTGCCTTCCTGTTTGGAAAGGATAACAGCCTCTTCGCCCATTTCCTGTTTGATCTGTGCGAGAACGGAACGTGTAGTTTGTCCTGAAAAAGTTTTTACCTGCATAATTAAATTCCTACATTACCAACAGTGTTCAAACGAATGTCTGCAGGTATTTCTGCTTGAGATATAACCGGAATGTTTGGAATAAACCGCATAATTAACTGTGAAAGATGCGGGCGAACCATCGGGGAAGTCAGGATAACCGGCTGCCCGTCCGTAACAACTGCGTTTTCTACAGCGGAGTTTACGGCCTGAATCACATGCTGCGCAGTGGCTGGATCAAGAGCCAGATATGCTCCGCCTTCTGTTTGACGGATAGACTCTGAAACAGTTTTTTCCACGGTAGGGTCCAGCATGATGATCGGGAGTGTGTTTTCCTGATCCATGTACGGTCTGACAATTGTTCGGGATAAGCGTTCGCGGACATATTCGGTGAGTACGTCTGGATTTTTAACGCTTGTTCCGTAGTCCGCGAGAGTCTCAACAATAGTGAGTAAGTCGCGGATTGAAATATTTTCTCTAACAAGGTTTTGCAGCACTTTCTGCACAACACCAAGTGTAAGGACGTTTGGAACCAGCTCTTCAACAGCTTTAGGAGCATGCTTGGCAAGGTTGTCCAGCAGAGACTGTACTTCCTGACGACCAAGGAAATCTGCAAGGCTGCGTTTAAAGACTTCTGTGAGGTGCGTAGCAATAACCGTGGAAGGATCAACAACGGTGTAGCCGGCAAGAACAGCTTCTTCCTTCTGTGCTTCAGGTACCCAAAGCGCTGGCAGGTTAAATGCCGGTTCGCGGGTTTCAATACCTTTAATAGCGTGTCGGGCGTCACCCGGGTCCATGGCAAGGAAGTGATCGATGAGGATCTCGGCTCCAGCCATTTCGTTGCCTTTGATAAGTACTGTGTACTGTCCCGGTTTCAGCTGTAAGTTGTCACGCAGGTGCAGGGACGGAATAATGACACCCATGTCCAGAGCAAACTGTCTGCGGATTGTTCTGATACGGGAGAGCAGGTTGCCGTCCTGTGCTTCATCAACAAGCGGGATAAGGCCGTAACCAACTTCCAGTTCCAATGCATCCAGAGGAAGAAGAGACTGTACAGCTTCTGGGGTATCCAAGGCTTCCTGAGGAGTCTCGCCGCCGCCCTGTTCGCCTGCTGCACCGGTTGCACCGGTGCGTTCTGCAACGTCTGCACTTGCTTTAGATGTTAAGCGTGCAATGACGAACATGCAGATTGCAAAGAAGGAGAATGCGACAAACGGCATACCCGGAACGAGTGCGAATACAAGAAGAACACAACCGACAAGGTTAAGTGCTTTGGAGTTGAAAGTAAGCTGACCGATGAATTCCTCACCCATTTTTGCTTCAGCAGCAGCACGGGAAACAATGATACCGGCAGCAGTGGAGATAATGAGAGAAGGAATGGTAGATACAAGACCGTCACCAACAGTAAGCAGTGTGTATGTTGAAAGTGCGTCGCCCCATGACATGCCGTTCTGGAAAACAGCAATCATAATGCCCGCAGTAATGTTAACAATAGTAATGAGCAGACCCGCCATTACGTCACCCTGAACAAACTTGCCGGCACCGTCCATCGCGCCGTAGAAGTCAGCTTCACGACGGATATTTTCACGACGCTGTGTAGCAGTCTTTTCATCAAGAAGACCGGCGTTCAGGTCAGCCTCAATGGCCATCTGTTTACCGGGCATAGCATCAAGGGTGAATCGGGCGGCAACTTCTGCGATACGTGTTGTACCGGAGGTGATTACCATTTTGTTCAGGATAAACAGGATGGCAAAGATAACGATACCGATGACGTAGTTACCCCCAACAACGAATTGACCGAATGATTGAATTACATCACCGGCGGCATCCGGTCCTTCACTGCCGTGAAGCAGGATAAGACGGGTGGTAGCAACGTTCAGAGCGAGTCTGAACAAGGTTGTAACCAGAAGAAGAGTCGGGAAAATAGAAAATTCCAGCGGTGACTTAATGAACATTGCAGTTACGAGCACCAGCAACGCCAATGAGATAGACATGCTGAGCATGACGTCCATAAGCAGGGTAGGAATAGGGATGAGCATTACAAAGAGAATGAGCACCACACCGCCTGCAAGGAGTAAATCTCCGTGCTGTGAGAAGCGTTCGTAATTTATTGAAGAAGCATTTGCGCTGGCAGCCATATTTCCGACACCTTTTTCAAAGAGTTGATTAACGCCTGAGTAAAACCAGTCTTTGCGTATAACTTACTGTTTTTGTTTGAACTTGTTGAGTGATGCCAAAAGGGAAGCTACTGCTTTGTAGAGATCTTCCGGAATTTGATCACCCACCTTCACTGATTTATACAAAGCTCGTGCCAGAGGAACGTTTTCTCGAAGAGGAATGTCGTGCTCTTTTGCTATCTCTCTGATTTTCATAGCTATATTGTCAGCACCCATAGCGACAACAATCGGCGCTGGAGCTTCCATGGCGTTATATCGGAGTGCAATGGAGAGGTGAGTCGGGTTTGTGACAATAACGTCTGCGGTCGGAACGTCCTGCATCATGCGTTTTTGAGACATTTCAGCCATTTTTTGACGCTGCTGTGAACGGACTTTCGGGTCACCTTCAGCCTGCTTATGTTCATCTTTAATTTCGTCTTTAGACATCTTGATGTTCTCTTCGTAATCCCAGCGGGAGTAGAAGTAGTCAGCAAGGCCGATGAGCAGCATGGCTATGGTTGCGTATAAAGAAACCTTGAAGACAAGGCTGAGCATGTATTCTGCAATACCTTCAGGCGTTGCGTTATATAATAGGATGAAGTTGTCCATTTCATCCGTAATAACAAGATACGGTGCAATGCCGATAACAGCTGCGAAGGCAATACTTTTGATAAGACGTACAAGAGTATGCATGGACAGAAACATGTTCTTCATCCCTTTAATAGGGTTGAACTTGCTCCATTTAGGCTTGAACACTTTCATAGTCCACAAGTGACCGACCTGCACACGCATGGACAGTCCTGCGAAGAAAAACAGGAAGAGGAATACCGGAAGCAGCATGATCGCAAGGTCATATGCCATTTCATAAATAAACTTGAGGGCAGACTTTGCAGTCATGTCGAGAGTAGCGTCAAATGTATAACATCTGCGCATGATCTCCTGCGTCATGTCATTAATGGTTCCGATCCACCAATATACGATGATAATGCCTGCGAGTGTGGTCGCGGCTTTAGGAACCTCTTGCGATTTGGCGACATCACCGTCTTCGCGGGTCTTTTCCCGCTTCTTGGGCGTCGCCTTTTCAGTTTTACTCGGATCACTTTGTGGCATGTGTCTGTGTCCTGTTTATTGCAGCAGCGGAGAGCCGGCTTTAATAAGGTGAGAGAACATAGGGCCAAGGCTCAGAATAAGTTCCTCAATGCGTTGTCCCATAAGGGTAAACAGCATGCCGATGAAAACGAGACCTACAGCAATTTTAACCGGAAAACCGAGCATCAGCAGGTTCATCTGCGGTGCAGCACGCCCCATGAGACCCAGCGTCAGTTCTACCAGAAGCAATGAAATCATTACCGGAGCAGCAACTTTGATCGCCAGAACAAACATGGTGAGCGAAAGGGTGAGAATTTGTTGGCCAAGCGTTGCAGAAAGAACAAGCCCTCCCGGCGGGATGAGTTCGAATGAGTCTGTCAGCGCCTTGATTAAATATAGGTGACCGTTAGCAACAATGAAAACGGTGAAGCTTAATTGATACAGGAGAATAGATGTAATGCCTTCCTGTTCTCCGGAAGACGGGTTGGCAAGCGTGAGCATGGAAAAACCCATCTGGAAGCCGATAACCTGCCCGCCTGTACGGATGCCTGCAAAAATAAATTTAACAGCCAGACCGAGTAGCACCCCGAGCAGTATTTCGCTGAGCATCAAAACCGCTATTTCGAATGGATGAGACGGAAATGCAGAAGCCTTCAGGGAAAGAGACGGGAACACTGCAAGTGTCAGCATCAGGCAGACCGCAGCCTTTACTACGCGCGGAATAGTTTTTCCTTCGAAAAACGGCAGTAGAAAGACTACGAGACTGAGTCGCATGAGTGTGAGCAGAAAGCTGAAAAATTCAGCCATGTCGAAGTTAAAGATATCCATATATAAAGAGTAGCAAGAGTTGCGCCAGTCCTTGAATAATAAGACTTTTCTGCTGTTGGGACATCTCAACTTGTCTCAACCTGTCAGATAGATGACGTCCTTGCAAAGTGAATATGATTCTGGCACTTCACGCAGATTGCGAATGACTTTGTATTTTGTGGTGCATCCAGACCGGACGGGCAACATCTTCCATGGTGCTCAGTACTGTTATGTATGAGCTGGTCATAGAGAAATAGATTGAGCCTATTTCCTCTTCTTGTTTTTTACGGATCAGAATGCCGGATGCTCTATGAGGTACAGCGTTGTTTTTGAGCAGTTGTGTGTTTTTCATAAAATTCTATGACATAGTAATTGCACACAATTGTCTTATTGTGCGAAAAGTGTTTTTGTTACCATATTGGAATCATTAACTTTGGAGAAGTAATGGACCTTTTGCCTATTAAGCGAGCACTGTTGAGTGCCACAGATAAGACTGGACTGGTCGAATTTGCGACGTTCTTAAGCGAAAATGGTGTAGAGTTGGTTTCTACCGGCGGTACTGCACGCATGCTTAAAGAAGCCGGGCTGAAGGTTACACCTGTAAGCGACGTTACCGGATTCCCTGAGATTCTTGGTGGCAGGGTAAAGACTTTGAACCCGTACATTCATGGCGGTATCCTTGCCGATAAGGATAATCCTGAGCACCTTGCAACTCTTAAAGAGCATGAGATCGCAGCGTTCGATCTTATTGTAGTAAACCTCTACAATTTTGAAGATGCTGTTGCACGCGGCCTTGATTTACGTGGTGCAGTAGAAGAGATTGATATCGGAGGCCCTTGTATGCTCCGTGCTTCTGCAAAGAACTTCCATTCTATCCTCGTTCTGCCAGATCCTTCTGAATACGATGCAGTGCAGAAAGAGCTTGCTGAAAACGATATGCGTGTAGGGCTTGCGCTTCGTCGCGATATGGCGGTAAAAACATTCGCGCGTACATCAAAGTACGATGCAATGATCACGGAGTATCTTGCAAGCAAAGATATTTAAATAATAGATAATGCCTCCGGCGGCTGAGCAGTCTCGTTTTGACGTAACAATGAGACTTTCCTCAGACTCCCTTTCCTGAAACGTTAGCTGTGAATCAGGATTCGGGGAGCCGGAACAGCAGATTTAGCAGATGAGCCAGATAACCTACGTGTTCGTTTTGCTAATAAAAGTTTTTGGAGAGCCAGGAGAAGCCTTTTTTAAAAAGGTTCTCTGGCCGCCGGAGGCTTTCTGCTGATATCCGTCGCCGGAGGTAATAGAAACAACTAGGAGTATCGTCATAGCCTCAAAGGTTCTCGGCAACACACAGGGACTCAAACCGAGTCAGTTAAAATCTCTCCAGCGGCTTTTTGCCCGCCGTTATCCAGTAAAAGAGGGATACACATCCGATCAGGCACACGAGCTTGCGGCTCTCTCCCGCAGCGTCGGCAGACAGGTAGCATTGCTTATTGACCGCCAAGGTAAACCGCAAATGGTTCTGGTGGGCGACACCGGTGCTATCTATATTCCGGAACTTCCACGTGCCCGTTCCAGCAGCGACCGCCTTCGCGGTCTGCGTCTTGTTCACACCCACTTAAATGATGCGCTTCTTTCGCAGGAAGACTTAATGGATATGCTTTTCTTGCGTCTGGACTCTATTTCCGTACTGACTGTTGACGGAATGGGGGCTCCAGTAACATTCCAGTCTGCGCATATTTTACCTGTTCCATCAGCAGACGGCACATCATATAATGTTCACGCACCAACCTCATGGGAAAAGGTCGATATCGATTTTGAAGCCCAGACTGAAGCGTTGGAAGAAGAGCTGGCTAGAACAGCAGACAGCGCCCGAAAACAGGGCGGTACTGAACACGCAGTTCTTGTCAGCGTGAGCACGCAGCCAAAAGATGTTCAGGAGTCGTACCTGAACGAACTGGCAGACCTAGCAGACACTGCCGGAGTTTCTGTTGCGGGAAGACTCGTGCAGCGTGTGCATCAGGTTAATCACAAATTTATTATGGGTAAGGGTAAACTGGCGGAGCTGGAAATCCTTTGCCTTCAGGGAAATGCTTCCATGATTATTTTTGATGGTGAGCTTTCTCCTGCACAGCTGCGAAATCTGACTGAGGTAACTGAAAGAAAAGTTATCGACCGGACGCAGCTTATTTTGGATATCTTTGCGCAGCATGCCACAACCCGTGCAGGGAAACTGCAGGTTGAGATGGCACAGTTGCAGTATGCACTTCCTCGCCTTGTCGGCAAAAACCGTGCAATGGATAGACTTATGGGGGGTATCGGTGGTCGTGGACCGGGTGAAACCAAACTTGAGACTGATCGACGTAAGGTTCGTGACCGCATTGCGCGGTTTAAAAAAGAGCTCGGATCATTACGCAAGCAGCGCGCTTATGCACGAGATCGAAGAAACAAAGCCCGTGTTCCTGTAGCAGCACTTGTCGGCTATACAAATGCCGGTAAATCCACCACCCTCAATGCGCTGACAAACTCAACTGTTCTTGCAGAAAACAAGCTGTTCGCAACACTTGATCCGACAACGCGTAGACTGCGTTTTCCTGAAGAGCGTGAGCTGATTTTGACGGATACCGTAGGATTTATCCGTAACCTTCCGAAAGAACTTCGTGAAGCGTTTCGCGCGACACTGGAAGAGCTTGAGGCCGCAGACTTATTGCTGCACGTAGCAGATGCGGGGCATCCGGAACTTGAAAAGCAGATTGCTGCTGTAGAGCGTATTCTTGAAGATATGGATTTACACGAAATTTCCACAATTCTTATTTTAAACAAATGGGATACGCTTGATGCAGAACAGCAGGAAGCATTAACGCATATGTATCCGCGTGCAATTCATATTGCAGCCAGAACTCGTATGGGTCTGGATGATCTTTCCCAGATGATCATTAACCGGATCGATTGGGAACGGGGTATGGTACACTAGCGTTAGTATCGAACACAAAAACGCCCTTGCAGATGTTTCTGCAAGGGCGTTTTCTTTTTTCCGAAAAGGATGCTTTCTGAAAGATGATAATGTGGTTTGTAACCAAAAATCTATGCCCTCAGAAAAGACAAAGGCTTGAGGAGCCACCTCAAGCCGAAATATGTCTTTAGTGAATTTAAGAAGTACTTTTTATATAGCACGATGTGTGCCAAAACCTGTTTTATATCCAGTATAATGCTAGATTCAATTAAATCAGTATATTATGAAAAGTCCCTAAAAACTTCATTCAATCTAACGGTAGAAAAAATTGTACTGGGGTGGGGTAGGTCTAGAAAAAACAGTATAAAATTTTGCACAAACAGGGTGGTCTTAGATTTAGAGATGAAAAGATGGCGTTATAACACCCCTAAAAGTAAGTATAAAATAATTAGAAATGTGTTTTTTGACGCTTTTACGTTCCTACGTTGAAACTCGTAGTATGACTAAAAGTTGCAGCTTGTTGATTCTAATACCAATATAATACCGTGAAAGTCGGAGTTGAAAACGTGTTCTTATGGTTCACGAGGAAAATTGTGGTGCAAAAAGTTATACAATTTGATTTTCCCCAGTGTTTATGGGGGATATGAGCGGTTTGAGTCGCATTATTGAGATAAAAGCCGAGAGGTCAAAAATTTTTTACTTTCATCGATGTGTTATATTGTATGTGAAAAAGCTATGTGTATTCAGCATGTTAGTCTCTTGTGCAGTAATTCGTTTCTGACATGTTAGCTGGCTGCAACCACTGTACTTAATGGAAATGATGAGATGAATGTGCCGAGGGTTATATATACGACGCTTGATTCTGCTATAACTGGACAGTTCGGAATCCTGTGTTACTCTTTAAGTGAGTGAAGAGACCTGCGGATCGTCCCTAGGTGAGAGCGGATAGGGGTTATCGCGGCAATCTCAAGCGAAGTGTTAATTGTATTCCCGCTGACTGCGCAACGCACTGTGGTGGGTTTTAAGACACAGGCGTAAAGGCTGATTCGCAGTCTGCGCAGAAACGTGGCAGAGGCGGATAGTTTGAATAACCTCGACAGGAGGTTCTGACTTACGGAAAATCGGTGGTACCATAATGGCAAATAGAGTTGCCCACAATGTGGGGTTGGTTCGTCACCCCGTGTTCGTGCACACATCAGGTTCTTGAGCTACTCATGAACATGCCGGTCACCGGAAAACGTGCACTTTTTTTTGTCTGAAATTTAGTCGCACGAAGAATGAGCATAAAGGGAAGTGTTTTTACATCGCCTTTGGAAGGTAAACATTAAACGCAGAACCTTTATTCTCTGCTGCCGTAACAGAAATTGTACCACTGTGGTTGTTGGTAATAATAAAGTACGAGACAGAGAGCCCCAAACCTGTACCATCTCCAACCGGTTTGGTTGTGTAGAACGGTTCAAAAATTCGTTTTCGTACTTCTTCACTCATCCCGGGGCCGTTGTCTGCAATAGTAATCATAACTCCGGCAGCCGAAGGCTGTGTCGTAATGATAAGGATAGGGTTCGCCACCGGTGGTTCTGCTGCGGAAAATGCCTGTGCAGCATTTTTCAATAAGTTCAATATGACCTGTTCAATTTCCTGCGGAGCACATGATATTTCAGAAACTGTTGAGTCGAATTCCCGAACGATCGTGATGCGGTTGAAATAATGTTGAGTTTTTAGCTCGTAATCATTCGCTGCAAGTTCAATAGATTTATTAATGATAGAATGAATGTCGCACGGGATACGCTTGATGTTAGAGCTTCTGCTGAATTCAAGCATGTTCGCAATAATGGATGCAGCCCGTCGTCCGCATTCTGTTACACCGTCAAGTAAGCTGAAGATTTCTCGTTGCTCCATGTAGGTGTTCATTTTTTCAAGCGAAAGATTCAATTGATCAGCCGCACGAACATTCGGTGGAAGTTCAGGGCTGAATCTGCGTTGGATATTTTGTACACCTTGGAGAATTCCTCCAAGCGGGTTGTTGATTTCATGCGCCATACCTGCAGCAAGCCCGCTGATAGAAGCCATTTTCTCTGTTTGAATGATGCGTTCTTCCATCCGTAGGCGATCAGAAATGTCGTCAATACGGAGTACTGCAACACGCTTGGTACCGATGGTAACAGGGAAGATTACAATGTCATATGTAACCTGAGCCTCTTTGCGCATGGAGGTTACTTTAGGAACTGTGACAGGCGTGTTGTCATCAAAAGATGTTCGAATATGTCGTTCAACGAACGCCAGCTCAGGCAGTAGCTCCCTGAACCGTTTACCTTCGGCAGCTTCCGGTACAATGTCGGTGCTTTCTTCAATAGTATCGTTCCAGAGTGATACAGTCATATCTTCTGTAACGCCCACAATAAGAGAAGGCATGCAGTTGATGATATTTTGAAGCATCTCTTTGGTCGATATCAGTCGCTGTTCGGCTATTTTTTTAGGTGTAATTTCCGAATGTGTGCTGATAAAGCGGTAGGCTTCACCTTCCTGATCATATAGCAGTTGTGAACGACCGAGGAACCAACGGTATTTTCCGTCCTTGTGCTTCATCCGGTATTCGCTTTCTGTACGACCATCCTCATCATATTGTTCAGCGCGGGAAATTTTTTCGATTTTAGCTCGGTCATCAGGATGAATGCGTTCTAGCCAGACTGACAAAGAATTCGTCAGCTCAGCATCAGAATAACCCAGAAGTTCTTTCCATCTAGGTGTATACAGTAGAAAATCCTGCCCTAAATGACGATCAATGATACCATCCATAGTGCTTGCAGCCACGAGACTGAATTGTTCCTGACTGGTACGCAGTTGCGTTTCAATATGTTTACGCTCTTCAATGTTTTGGTACAGCTGGTTATTGATGTGTGTCAGCTGGGTTTCACGCAGCGCAACTTGTTTGGCCATCTCTTTAAAGTTAAGAGCAATTTTTTGTAATTCTTTTGTTTGAAGCGTAGGGTAATGTTCCGGATAGGTTCCGGTGCGCAGTTGATCAATCATCTTGCTAAGTTGTAAAAGAGGTTTTTTCAGATACAGCTTGAGAAGTTGATGTGTGAAAAAGAGAATAGCTATGAGTAAGAAGCCGATAACATATAAATAGTTGATCAGTTCCTGGCGTTGTTTTTTTTTGAATGAGTCAAAGGTAAGATGCGTTGTAAGTCGCCCGATGTGTTGATTATTGTAAAAAATATCTCGGGATATGACTTTGTCGGTATGCAGGGTGGGATCACTTATTTTGTCTGCAATAAGTTTACCGTCAGGCTCTTCTACTTGGATACGCAGTACCGTATCGGATTCTGAAAAGACCGCAATAATTCTTGTTACAGTATCATATTCAATGTTCCAGATAGGGATAGCGAGTATTTCAGCAAGACGTTGAGTGCGGTCAACAGCCCTTTTTTCAACTTGAGTAAGGGCACTGCAATAGCTTTGGGAATAATGGTAGATGCCAATGAAGGTTATCGTCGCGCACACAGTAGCAATAATGCCAAGCAGCAAACTGCGGGAAAGCGAATTACCGCAGAAGATTTTTACTATGGTGCGTGAAATAGGGCCTTGCATGTATGCTCCTGTGATCCCAGATTAAAAAGAACCAATACTGCTAAAAACGAAACCAATAATATAGAAATGATATAGATAGTCAATAAAGGTGAATGGATAAGTGAGGGGCTGATCTGCATTTTTTCCAGAGAAGAGCTTGAGCATGGAGAAAAATTTTTTAAAAGGTCAATGAAACCCTTGGCGACTTGACTCCAACGCAGTAATGAGCAAAGTATTCCGATTCGTATATAATGATAAAAACAGCAGAGAAATTTTTTTCTGGTATTTAAAGGATGGACTATGGGGTTCTTTTCTAAACTGAAACGACTTTGGACAACTGAAGAATCTACGCAGCCGGCAGAGCAGGAAGCACCAGAAGGTGTAGTTGATGCCGTTGCGGAAGAAGATGCCGGGAGTGCTGACGCACCTGCTGAAGTAGCGGCGCAGGATGTACCCGCAGAAGAAGCGCAGCAGGAGCCTGCTGAGCAACCAGCGGATGAAGTGGTTTCAGCAGAAGAAGAGCCTGTAGAGCAGCAGCCGGAAGCTGAAATTATTCTTCAGCCGGAGTTCATTCAGGAAGAGGGAGATGAGCCTTCACGTGAAGCAGTTGAAGAAGCTGCACCGGTAGAAGCGCCTGTGGCTGAAGCTGAACCGGTCGTTGAAGTAGAAGAACCCGTTGCTCCTGTAGAACCTGCTGAAGAGCCGACCCCTGAGCCGGAACCTGCCGTACCTGCTGAGCCTGAATCTGTTGTTGAACCAGCTCCGCAACCTGTAGTTGTAGAACCGGCAGCACCGGAAACAGCAACACTTATTACTGATGACCAGCCTCAGTGGCAGAAAGACCTTACTGTAGCGCTTCGCGGTGCTGAGCCAAAACTTTCAGTATGGCTTGAGCATGTACTTAACGGTATCGAAGAAGTCGGCGATCCTCTTTGGGAACGTCTCCGTTTCTTCTTTGATGCACTTGATGCTCCAAAAGATGAAGCAGAAGAGTTTATTGCAAAGTTTGCAGAATGGCTTGATGACATGGAATATGACTATGTCAGTGATTTCCGTTCTGAATTGCAGTTCCGTCTCGCTCTTGCTCTCGACCTTGAAGATGAAGAAGACGAGCGTTCCCGTCTGTTCCTTAAGCTTTCTGAAGGTCTTTCTAAGACAAAAGAACAGATTACAAAGCAGATTGATGGCTTACTGGCTACACACTCTGAGATTGATGAATCTTTCTGGGAAGAGTTTGAAGAGATTCTCATTATGTCTGACGTTGGCTTTGAGCCGACCATGAAGCTTGTTGAGCGTCTGCGTGAGCGTGTTCGTAAGGCTGGAACTACAGATCCTGCTAAGTTTAAAGAATTTATGCGCGAAGAACTGGAAGAAATTTTCAAAACAGGTCCTCGCATTACCGCTGTTAACATGCCGGAAGTTGTTCTTATGGTCGGTGTTAACGGCGTGGGTAAAACCACCACCATTGCTAAGCTTGCTTACCGTGCTCAGCTTCAGGGCAAAAAAGTACTTATTGCCGCTGGTGATACATTCCGCGCGGCAGCTATTGAGCAGCTTCAGGTATGGGCAGATCGCATCGGTGTTGATTTTCATGCAAAATCTGCCAACTCCGATCCGGCAGCTGTTGCATATGAAGCCGTGGAAAAAGCTGTTGAAGGCGGCTACGATTTATTGTTTGTGGATACTGCGGGACGCCTTCAGACTAAAGTCGGCTTGATGGATGAATTGCAGAAAATCCGAAACGTACTTGGGAAAAAGCACGAAGGTGCTCCTCACCGTACTATTCTGACGATTGATGCGACTACCGGCCAGAACGCGTTATCCCAGACCAAGCTGTTTAACGAAGTTGCGCATCTTGATGAGATTATCCTTACTAAGCTGGATGGCACCGCAAAAGGCGGTATCGTCGTAGCTATTGCTATGGAGTTCAATATTCCAATTACCTACATCGGCCTTGGTGAAAAAATGGAAGATCTCAGACCGTTTAACGGCGCTGATTTCGCAACCGCTTTGCTTGGACTCGAAGACGCACCGGAAGCATAACGACTCTGGCAGCAAGGATACGAGCCTTCGCAGGCAGAAACGCCTGAAACCATTTCTTGTGTGAAAAAGATTTTTCTAACAGGGAATACAGAACAAGGCGCGTATGCTATGCCCTTAGTATGCATGGTGAAAGAGTAAATAATAGAAGACGGACGGGACTTCCTGTCCGTCTTTTTCTATACAAAGGATAGAAGTATGATTCCGCAGGATTGGTGCGAAGCTGTTCCTTATTTTAAAGAAGGAAGACATGAACGCATTTTGCAAAAGGTAGCGTCCTTACGGGAAAAGAATACAGTCTTCCCGCCGGAAGAACAGGTTTTTGCTGCACTGGCAGCTGTACCATTCAACGATGTTCGCGTTGTCATTCTGGGGCAGGACCCATATCACGGAGCAGGGCAGGCTCACGGCCTTTCTTTTTCTGTTCCTGAGGGAGCCAAGTTTCCGCCTTCACTGCGCAATATTTTTAAAGAGATTGATGCAGAGTTTCATAACGGTGAGAAACGTGATGTTTCTACAGATCTTACCCGCTGGGCAACGCAGGGTGTTCTGTTGTTGAATGCAACACTCACCGTTCAGGAAGGCAAGGCAGCTTCACACGCTAAATTAGGTTGGGGAGCTGTGACAGATGACATTATTAAAGCCATAAGCCGTAAGCGAAAGAATCTTGTATTTCTTCTTTGGGGAAAACATGCACAGGATAAACGTCCGCTGATTGCAGAGAATGATCATTATATTCTTGAAGCGGTGCATCCTTCTCCACTTTCTGCATCTCGAGGATTTTTTGGCTGTAATCATTTTATTCTTACAAACAAATGGCTTCGAGAGCATAATCAATCTGAAATTGATTGGTAATGTGCTTCTGAATTTTGGTCATAAGAAAGGCTGTCCTAACGAGTTAGGACAGCCTTATTTGTGATATTTTGTATATCTTTTATTAGTTAATGAAATTTTTTGTTAGGTGTGTTGTTAAGGGGTCGAAATAGCATTGCTTTTAGATTCATTTTGTTGTGATTGCAGTAAGCTGTGCATTCTAATTTTATGATAATATTTATGCGGCGATTAATCGCATATTGCACTGTTTTTTCTAGTAATTTTGTCCACTCATGTAGTCATGACAAATAGTGAAAGAACGTAAGAATGTAGTTGTGGCAGATGTACTAATTGTAAAACTGACAGTGTGACGCAAACGCCGAAGTTAACGACAAACAAAGAGTAAAGTGCAAAAAAGTTTTGTTGTTTACAATGGTTAGGCTATAAAATATACGAAAACCTTCTTTTAAAAAATTCTAGAAGGTTAAAAGATGAGTTTACAATATTCCTCCTTGATTAATTGTAGTAAAAAAACGATTCATTATTATTTTCAAAAAAGTGTAATTTTTTGGATTTATTCAATTTTTCTGACATTCATTTATAATACATACTTCTTTGAAGGTCAGCCTCATGAAGTCTTTTTTGCAAGTTTGATTATTGTTTTTTTGAATTTAGGGATATTTACACTTTTAACGTTATTTTCCTGTTTTTCGTATCTTGTCTTTCCGCTTGTGAATATATGCTGTGCAGTTGCCCAATATTTCTACGTTATATTTAATGTCCCATTGCGATATAAAAGTATTAGTTGGGCATTAGAGGCAAATAAATTTGAAATAACGAGTTATCTGAGCCCGACTCTTTTTATTGTGATTGTTGGCGGTGCGTTATTGGGATTTTTTCAAGCATATCTTTCAAGACACTTGCGCCAACTCCCTTTTTTCACACGTTTGTTTGTTGTTCTTTTGACTGCTCTTTTGAGTATAGGCTGTTATGAAGTCTCTACAAGGGTACTTAAATCAACGGGGCAATCAGATACGGCTCGTCTTGCATCACTTTCAAAAGTTACTCCTATCTCAATTGTTAAGGCATTACAGCTATATTACAAAGAAGAGAAGAAGGCAGAAAAATTATTAGCGTTACCGACGGCTCAAACTATACAATCGACGTTACAGTTTGATGAAAAGCCGATTCTTGTTTTTGTTATTGGTGAAAGTGCACGGGCTGGTAATTTCTCCCTAAACGGCTATTCTCGTAGAACTAACCCATTGTTAGAAAAAGAAGGAAATCTGATTAACTTGGGCGTGGCTGAATCTTTTGATACGTCAACAAGAAGATCTCTTATTGGTATGTTAACTAACGCTACGCGGGAAAATAGAAAGCCATCATTGGGATCATTTGTAACTTTTTTTAATAAACACAATTACAATACCTACTTTTTTTCATTACAAAACCGTCTAGGTCGAAGTGGCCATCTTACAGATGCTTTAATCTCTTCGGCGAAGACGGTGAAGTATATGAAAGGACAAGATCCTGTACTGCTTCCTGTTCTTCAACAGGTTGTAAGACAAGATGAATCTATGAACGGAAGTCTCATTCTTTTGCATACCAAAGGTTCACATTTTTCATATCGATCTAACTATACAAACGAATTTCGTGTATTTCTGCCGGATCAATATACAAATGAAGAGTATAAAGAAAATATTACACCTTTTGTCAATGCATATGACAACACTATAGTAAAAACTGACTGGATGTTAAGCCAGGCCATCGAGATACTTAGAAACAAAAATGCTGTTCTTGTGTATACCTCAGATCATGGTGAAAGCCTTGGAGAGAATGGACAGATGTTTCATGGCGGAACTGATGCAATTCAGAAAAAGGTGCCGTTTATGATTTGGTTGAGCGGGGAATATAGAGCTAATCATCCTGATATAACAAAGGCATTACTTTCTGTTTCAAAAAATACAATTTCACACGATAATCTGTATCATACAATTTTAGGGTTAGGAGGAATAGACTCTCCAGCCTTTAATTCTTCTTTAGATTTGACTCGTATTAATTGATGAGCACTTGTTCTTTTACTCCCTCTCCCTCTATTTTTAGAGAGGGAGGGAGTAAAAGTATATTGGATGTATGCTATAGAGCCTTTGAAGCGACTCTATAGAATTAGCAACAAGGAGTTTTACTTTTTGTTGCTATTTTTTATTTACAAGTAGTATTGAATAAATATGGGTACTCAAAACGCTGTGCACAATTTATATATAAAAAAGGGCTGCAAGAAAAAATTCTTACAGCCATAATTATGTTATTTTGTGTTAGAGAACGAGTCGTGATAGTTGGATTTAACAAATGCGCGGTAACTGCTCCCCTTCAAGCATGTTCAAGAGACGGTGTCCGCCAAGCGGAGTTTCAAGAACAACCTGTCCGGCTTTGCCGGGAGAATCGTTTGGATCAAGTACGGTGCCTACCTGTGCAGCTTCTTCACCGTATTTCAGTGAACGCATAAGCTCGAGTGCAGCTTCAGCCTTTTCCTGAGGAAGAATACAGATAAGTTTACCTTCATTGGCAAGGTAGAATGGATCAAGCCCGAGGAAGGAACAGCCGTTACGGACAGACTCTCGAACTGGCACCTGATTTTCAACAAGATTGATGGTGACGTTGGACTGTCCTGCAATTTCGTTCAGTGTGGTGGCAAGTCCGCCGCGGGTCGGGTCGCGAAGCACATGAATGTCACCGATTTCGTTAATCAGTGCCTCTACAATGTGGTTGAGAGGGGCGGAATCACTTTGTACGTCTGTCGCAAAGTTGAGTCCTTCACGATTGGAAAGCACGGTCAAACCATGGTCACCCATGGTGCCGGAAACAAGGATAGCGTCACCGGCTTTGGCGTGTGCACCGGAAGTTGCAGTTGGAAGAATGAGTTCCCCGATGCCGGTGGTATTGATGAATACCTTGTCCACACAGCCGCGCGGAACAACTTTGGTATCTCCGGTAACGATAAGAACATCAGCTTCTTTGGCAGCCTGCGCCATTTCAATAACAATTTTCTCAAGCGTGCTCATTTCCAATCCTTCTTCAATAATGAAGCCGCAGGAGAGGTAGCGCGGTTTTGCGCCGAGCATAGCAACATCGTTAACGGTTCCGTGTACTGCAAGGGTACCGATGTTGCCGCCGGGGAAGAAAATAGGATCAACAGTATAGCTGTCAGTACTCATAGTGACAGGGCCGTTGATATCCAGCAATGCAGCATCGTTCATTTCATTAAGAATCGGATTGCCGAAATGCTTGAAAAAAAGATCGCCGATAAGACGGTTGGAGGCCATGCCTCCGCTTCCGTGGTCAAGAAGAAGAGTGGAATCGCTCATGATTATGCTGTCACCTGATATTTGAAGTAAGCTGCACAGCTGCCTTCTGTGGAAACCATGCACGGGCCTACCGGTTTTGCAGGGGTGCAAGCCTTGGCGAATAAAGGACAGTCGCTTGGCTGCATTTTCCCTTTAAGCACTTCGCCACATTTACAGCCCGGGGTTTGTGGAACCTCGGTCAGTGTAATATCCAGCGCTTTCAATGCGTCAAATTCTTCGTATTCATCTTTAAAAACAAGGCCGCTTTCAGGAATGGTGCCTACGCCGCGCCACTGTGCTTCAGCAATATCAAAGACTGAGAACATGATTTCGCGGGCTCTGGCGTTGCCGGAGTCGGCAACAGCGCGCTTGTACTGGTTAACAATAGAAGCTTTTCCTGTTTTCCGTTGTTCAACCATAATAAGCAGAGACTCAAGGATATCAACAGGATCAAAGCCTGTGATAACGCCGGGAGTATTGTAATTTTCAGCTACAAAATGGTATGGCTCCATACCGAGAATGGTGGATACGTGGCCTGGGAGCAGGAAAGCATCCACTGCACATTCGGGATCTTCAAGAAGCACTTTAAGTGCAGGCGGAACCAGTTTGTGGAATGAAAGCACTTTGAAATTTGTAAGGTTTTGCTGCTTTGCCATCTGGATGGAAGCGGCAATGGTCGGTGCGGTTGTTTCAAACCCTACGCCGAGGAACACGACGGTGTCGTTCGGGTTGTCTTGAGCAAGTTTTAATGCATCAAGCGGGGAGTAAACAATCTCAATGCGGGCACCTTCTGCTTTTGCAAGCTTCAGGTTGCGTCCTTTAGGGCCGGGAACACGCATCAAGTCGCCGAATGTGGCTAAAATGACGCCGTCTTTTCCTGCAAGGTCGAGAAAAGCAGCAACTTCACTTTCGTGCGTTACGCAGACAGGGCAGCCGGGGCCGGAAAGGTGGACAATTTCTTTAGGTAAAAGAGGACGCAATCCGCTTTGGAAAATAGCCACAGTATGTGTGCCGCAGACTTCCATAAAACGAAGAGGACCATCAAGTTCGTTATGCAGTTGTTCCAGAAGTTTTTTACATAATTCTGGATCTTTAAAGGAATCAGATACATTCATTGTGCACTTCCTTAACATGGTTGGAGCATAGGATAGACGCGGCAGGGTATCCGCACACTGAATACTGCTACGCTCTCAGTGTAGTGGTGTCAACGTGGCGAAAAAAGTGATCTGTACACGCTGCCTTTGCTTTTTTTGCACCCGCTTGCTACAAAAAGTTGAAAGCCGGTCTAAATTTGAAATTATCTTGCCGGATACATAGAGGTTTTTATGCGGTCACAGTCAGATTCTCAACATAAGCAATGCGCATACCGCGCAGCTCTTCCTTTTCATCGATTTCCTGTGAATCCGAAGTGGCATGTTCCAAACAGGGCAGAATGCACAGCCCTTTGGGATAAATATAAAATGCCCGATCATATACGGGCGCATAGCGAGCAGGTTGCCTACCTTGCAACAACCCTCGCAAAGCTTGGTGCTGAACGCGGTATGGATGTTTCAATAGAAAGCATCACATCCAGCGCCCTGCTGCATGATATTGCCAAGGCTTACACCATTGAGTTTGGTGGTGATCATGCATGGATCGGCGGTTCAATTGTTTTGTCAGAAACGGGAAACCCTTACGTGGCTCAAGGGGTTCTGCATCATGTGCATTGGGAATGGCCTGTTGATTGTGAATTGTGTTTTTTGCCTTTGGCGATTATCTACGCTGATAAGCGAGTGATGCACGACAACATAGTATCACTTGATGAACGCTTTGATGATCTTGTTGTTCGCTATGGAAGAACGGACAGGATCATTGCTAATATAATGAAGGCAAAGGTGCTTGCAGAAGAAATAGAGCAGGCCTTTTCCGAACAATTAGGAATTTCACTACATGAACATTCTTTTAATCGCGGGCGGATGGTCTAGCGAGCGGGAAGTTTCACTGAATGGTGCAAAAGGTATCCATCAGGCGTTACTCCGGCTAGGACATACCGTAACTTTTTTTGATCCGCATCTCTCTTTGGATGGTCTTCTGACCGCAGCAAGGGGACATGATTTTGCGTTTATCAACCTGCATGGTTCTCCGGGTGAGGACGGCATGGTGCAGGCATTGCTGGAATCTGTAGGGTGTCCGTTTCAGGGCAGCCGTGCAACAGGTTCATTTATTGCGCTGAACAAATCAGTCTCTAAACAAGTTTTTCTTGATAACGGCCTTCCTACTCCGGAATGGGAGTTTTTGGCCAAGCGTCCTTCAAAAGATTGGCGCCCTAAATTCTCCTACCCTATCTTTATCAAGTCAAACACAGGCGGTTCCAGTTTAGGGCTTTCCAGAGTCGTAAGCGAAGAAGAGCTTTCCGGATCTTTGGAATCACTGTTTTCAACTGAAAGTCAGGTGATTGTTGAGCCGTTAATTGAAGGTGTAGAAGTAACCTGTGGTGTCCTGGGCGATGTAGCCTTGCCTCCTATTTTGATTGAACCGGCAGATGGTTCAATTTTCTTTGATTACGAGGCAAAGTACCGTCCGGGGGGAGCGCGCGAAATTTGTCCGGCACCATTGCCGGAGACCATTACAGCGCAGGTTAAGCACTTTGCCCTTAAGGCTCACAAAGTACTTGGACTCAGCGGCTACAGCCGTGCCGACTTTATCTACTCACCAGACGGCAGTTTGCATCTGCTGGAAGTAAATACTCTTCCGGGTATGACTTCCACCAGCCTGCTTCCTCAGGAAGCCGCTGCAATCGGGCTTTCTTTTGATGACCTTATCGCAAGGTTGATTGAACTCGGTTTAGCCGAAGATAACTAGCAAACAATATGTACAAATTGCTCCGATGACCGTGTTTTCTGAATGGAGACATGGTCTCGGGGCATGTTGTGCATCTGATTACTGTATTTGCTTGAAGGATTAGTTAGCAGACTCACTCTCAAAACTTAGGATGCTGTTATGAGCCTTGGATTCTCTCACAACATGATGCTTGCAGTCTATGGAACTGCATGGCGTATCGCCCGACCTGTTCTTGATCGCAATAAACGCTTGAAATACGGGCTGTCCCAGCGGCTTGTGCCGTCCGGATGGTCGAAACGGGCTCATGTGTGGATTCAGGCTGCTTCCGGCGGTGAAGCGTATCTTGCTTGGCAGATGCTTCGCGAAATGCCGGATGATCAGCAGATGACTATTCTGCTCACCTCCTGCACAAAGCAGGGCATTGAAGTTTTGGAAAAAGCCAGAGAGTGGGCTGCCGCAGAAAAAGGCTACCTTGATGTTATTGTAAACTATTTCCCTTATGACCAGCCGCACCTGATGGCTCGGGCTGTGGAAATGGTTGCGCCGAAAGCTGTTGTTCTTCTGGAGACAGAGCTTTGGCCGGGGCTTATGACTGCCTGTGCTGTTCAGAATGTTCCGGTCACAGTGTTCAATGGAAGGATGAATCCACGCTCGCTTGCAGGATATCTTGCAACAGTAAACTTCTGGCGTCGCATCCGTCCTGCAATGGTGCATGCTATTTCTGATCAGGATGCTCGCAGATACGCGGCACTGTTCGGAGAGCAGGGCATCTATAGAATGAACAACATTAAGTTCGACAGTGTTTCTGCTGCCGGAGCAAAAGGAAAGAACCCGCTGCTCGGTAAAGTCTTCAAAAAGAATACTCCGCTGGTTGTACTTGGCTCTGTCAGAGAGGAAGAAGAGGAAAGCATTCTTGATTTGATTGTGCGTCTTAAAGAGGCACGTCCAAAAACAAGCATTGCCCTTTTCCCTAGACATATGGAACGCGTAGGCTTGTGGGAGATGATGCTGAACGGAGCAAATCTTCCGATTGTTTTGCGTTCGAAAATTACAGAACCGCCGGCACCGGGAACAGTTATCCTGTGGGATACCTTCGGTGAACTCGGTCATGCTTACCAGCTTGCCCGTGCTGTTTTTGTAGGCGGAAGCCTTGCGCCGCTGGGTGGTCAGAATTTTCTGGAGCCACTGGCTGCCGGTAAAAATCCTGTGATAGGAACCAGCTATCATAACTTCCAATGGGCAGAAGGTCTTATAGCCGAGAAGCTGGTGTATTCAATGGAATCTGTGGATGATGTTTTTGAGCAGATGATGCGGGTTTTAAAACGTCCTGCCAAGCCTGAAGCTGTGCACAAACGGTTTGCAGCATGGCTGAAAGATAGACAGGGCGGCACAAAGCAGGTTGTGAATGCGCTTTTATTGTTATTGAAGCGTGTTATCTAGCACTAGACCTTTTAGAAACAAAAATTGTTGACACAACAGAGTGTAAAGCTTTAGAGTTTCTTCATGCAGAAAATAAACAATTCCTCAATTCTTTCTCTTCGTAATTGGTGGTGGCGCTGGTAATAAGCGCCGTGGATTGTTATTGCCTGCGTAAAAAAATACGTAGAACTTACTAAAACCGCGGTAGTGCAAACTGACCGCGGTTTTTTAATGGTCGAAGCACTGCCGTAACATATTAAGGAGACTCATTATGTCTACAGCAGTGAACAGCGAAGTTACAGCGGCGGGTTTTTTTGGCGAATACGGCGGACAGTACGTTCCTGAACCATTAAAGCCTGTTCTTGCAGAACTCGAAGCAGCCTTCGAACAGTACCGCAATGATCCTGAGTTTGTTAAAGAGTACAACTACTACTTAACACAGTTCTCCGGTCGTCAGACCCCTCTCTATCTCTGTTCCAACCTTACCGAAAAGCTCGGCGGCGCAAAGATTTACCTCAAGCGTGAAGATTTGAACCACCTTGGTGCGCATAAAGTAAACAATACAATCGGCCAGATCCTGCTTGCAAAGCGTATGGGTAAAAAGCGTATCATCGCTGAAACCGGTGCAGGTCAGCACGGCGTTGCAACTGCCGCAACAGCAGCCCTTATGGGTATGGAATGTACTATCTACATGGGCGAAGTAGATATTGAGCGCCAGAAACTCAACGTATTCCGCATGCAGATGATGGGTGCTAAGGTTGTGGCAGCAACAAGCGGCCAGCGCACACTTAAGGAAGCAGTAGACGAAGCACTCGCAGAGCTTGTTCAGTCTTCAGAAGATACATTCTACCTTCTTGGCTCAGCAGTAGGCCCTCATCCATACCCGACAATCGTTCGCGAATTCCAGCATGTAATCAGTAAAGAAGCAAAACGTCAGATTCTTGAGAAGGAAGGTCGTCTTCCAGATGCATGTCTTGCATGTGTAGGCGGTGGTTCAAACGCAATCGGCATGTTTGCAGACTTTATTGAAGAAGAAGGCGTGCGTCTTATCGGTGTAGAGCCGGCAGGTCGCGGATTGGCGTATGGTCAGCACGCAGCATCATTGAGTCTTGGTGAGCCGGGCATCATGCATGGCTTTAATTCCTACATGCTTAAAGATGAAAACGGCGAAGCCGCAGAGGTGTACTCCATTTCCGCAGGTCTTGATTACCCGAGTGTAGGGCCGGAACATGCATTTTTGAAAGATGCCGGTCGTGCTGAATATGCATACATCAGTGATAAAGAAGCCATGGATGCATTTTTCGCACTTTCCAGAACAGAAGGCATCATTCCGGCAATCGAATCTTCCCACGCTTTGGCTCATGCAATGAAGATTGCACCAGAGATGACAAAAGATCAGATCATCATCGTCTGCCTCTCCGGTCGTGGTGATAAAGACGTGGCTCAAATTGAAGATATGGTTTCCAAGGGTGAAATCGTTATTCCTGAGCTGTAAGTTGCAGATATTTTGTTCAAAAAGCGGAGTGCCGACTAAGGTGCACCGCTTTTTGAATAAAGAGAGCAGAAAAACGTAAAAAATAAATGCAAATTATATCATTGTAAAACAGTGTGTTAGGCTTCTTCTGTCAGTTTTTTTGAAGAAAGAATCAAAAAAGTTTTAAAAACTTGTTGACGGAGAGGGCTGGTTTGCATAGAACGTCTCTCGCTGCAACGGAGCAGCCCA
>NZ_JADMLB010000074.1 GCF_015482765.1 Halodesulfovibrio sp. | reverse complement strand
TTTCACTGTGAGCTTTAAACTCGTGGTCGGAGAGACAGGATTCGAACCTGCGACCCTCTGGTCCCAAACCAGATGCGCTACCAACCTGCGCCACTCTCCGTCGCGAAGAAGTGTTTAGGGTAAACTTGCATCCATGGCAAGAAGAAATTTATAAATTTATGTTAAAACTCTATTCCTTCCTGTGCCGGAATGCCTGCTTTATAATGATGCTTGATCTCTGTCATCTCTGTCACAAGGTCGGCTTCATTAATGAGCCACTGTGGTGCATTGCGACCAGAGAGTACAAGGTGGGTTTCATTATTGCGTGCCATGGCAACCAATTCTTCAAGCTCTTCGCGTTTAATGAGCTTGGACGAGAGTGCATACAGGGCTTCATCAAGAATGAGCATATCAACATCGACAATATGTTCTTTAGCCCACCATATGATTTTTTCAGAGGTTGCTCTGTGCTTTGGAAATTGTTCAGGCTTTGTGAGAAAACCGTCGCCGGGGGCAAAAAATAAATCACCAAGCAACTTGCGAAGCATACGTTGTTCGCCGGCTTGATTATCTCTTTTCATAAATTGTCCGAAGGCAACGGTGTGTCCTTGCCCTAATGCTCGAATTGCCTGACCGACTGATGCCGTCGTTTTTCCTTTACCGTTTCCGGTGTTAACGAGAATCATGTGTACTCCATATTCCTGCGATTTGTGCTTTGCAGGTTGGACAGTGTGAATAGTCGTTTATGGCTGCTGTGTAGCCTCTGCGGCGAATCACGGTACATCCGCATGACGGACAGTGTGTGTCGCGTCCATCGTGTCCGTGAATATTGCCTACATACACATAATTCAGACCGGCTTTTTTGCCAATAGCAGCAGCAAGTTCCAGTGTTTCCAATGGGGTGGCAACATGGTTTTGCATTTTATACGTTGGATGAAAGCGGCTGATATGCCACGGAGTATCACTTCCAAGTTCATCATGAATGAATTGTGCCAGTGTGGTAAGTTCGTCCGGCGCATCGTTTTCATTGGGGATGAGGAGTGTTGTTACCTCAAGCCACCAGCCCATTTCCCGAATTGTTTTCAGGTTTCGCAGAACCGGACGGATGTGTGCCCCGCAGATTTCATTGTAAAATGATTCTGTGGCGGCCTTTAGGTCAATGTTGCAGGCATGAATAAGATTTTTGAGTTCCTTCAGGCATTCAGGAGATTGAAAGCCGTTGGAAACCAAAATATTTTTTAAGCCATGCTTGATAGCAAGTTCTGCCGTCTCAGCGACAAGCTCAAAGAAAATAGTCGGTTCAGAGTAGGTGTACGAGATTGACTGAGCACCGGATTCGAGAGCAAGTTCTATGAGTTGCTCAGGTTTTGTTATGTGCCCTGTAATTTTCCCTGTCAGTCGCGGCGTTGTTGAGAGGGAATAGTTTTGGCAGAATGAACAGGTCAGATTGCAGCCTACGGTTCCGAACGAAAATGTGTTTGTACCGGGTAAAAAATGGTACAGTGGTTTTTTTTCTATCGGATCAAGATTGGCAGCGGCTACTTTGTCAAAGACCAGTGTGTACAATTTGCCATCTACATTTTTTCGTACGCCGCATTTCCCTGCGGTGTCCGGTGCTATTTTGCAAAAATGACTGCATAGTCTGCACTGAACATGGGGGTGCGTAGAGTCGTCTGATTTGCCGAGTGGTTTCCAGAGTCTGGCAGGATGCATATTCACCTACTTTTTATAGCCTGAGATGTCTGGTTTGAGTTCAATGATGATAGGGTATTGTCCGTTTGTGTATTTATTACAATCTTCTTCTTTTTGTTTTTCGGGCTTTACTTCCAGTATTCTGTCGCCGCTCGGATAATCGGTTTCTATGGTAATGTCTGAGGAGTCTGTGCCGAAAACTCTGTCTTGTCGTTGTGCAGGAACATGTTTTTTTGCATCAGCAACTGAAGGAGCGATAACCATAACACAAATTGCGATTGCAAAGAGTGCGTACAGCGCGCGTTTAGGGACAGATGAAGGATTCATTGTAATAGAAGTGTAGTGCATGTGTTTCTCCCTTGCTCTTTGTTCCGTAAAAGCCTATGTACGGGCTTCCCGAAGGATCTTGTTATCATACTAGTATCAAGGAGCAGATAATGTCTGAAGATCGTTCAAGAGCGTATACCGAAGCAGGTGTTGATATTAATGCAGGAAACGCCCTTGTTGATAGAATTAAGCACGTTGTAGCTGATACCCATACGAAAGGTGTTCTTTCCGATATCGGCGGCTTCGGAGGCTTATTCAAACCGGATCTGTCGGGTATGGAAGAGCCTGTGCTCGTGTCCGGAACCGATGGTGTTGGAACTAAGCTCAAACTGGCCTTCATGTTCGACAAACATGATACAGTAGGTATCGACCTCGTTGCCATGAGCGTTAATGATATTCTGGTTCAGGGTGCAAAGCCACTCTTTTTCCTTGATTATTTCGCCACAGGTAAGCTCGACGTGGATAAAGCCGAGCAGGTAGTTGCCGGTGTTGCAGCAGGTTGCCGTACATCTAAAATGGCACTGCTGGGCGGTGAAACCGCAGAAATGGCGGACATGTATGAAGAAGGCGAGTACGATCTTGCCGGATTCTGTGTTGGCATGGTGGATAACGCCAACATTGTAGACGGATCTGATATTCGCGTCGGTGATGCCATTATCGGTCTCGGTTCTACCGGTATCCATTCTAACGGATACACTCTTGTGCGTAAACTTTTTGAAAAAAGCGGACTGACCGGTGATGATATTATGCCGGGCACAGACAAAAAAGTTTCTGAAGTCCTGCTTGAGCCGACTGCTATTTACACAGACACCGTAAATGTTTTGATGCGTGATTTCAGCATCAAAGGCATGGTGCACGTAACTGGCGGTGGCTTCTACGACAATATTCCTCGTGTACTTCCTTCTTCTGTTCGTGCATCTATCTCCTTTGGCTCATGGGATGTTCTTCCAGTGTTTACCTGGTTGAAAGAGCAGGGTGATTTGAGCTGGCCGGAAATGCTGCAGATTTTCAACTGTGGTATCGGATACACTGTTATTGTCAGCGCTGAAGATAAAGACGACGTAATGTCTCGTCTTGAAGCTATGAATCAGAAAGCATGGGTCATCGGTACTATTGAAAAACGTGATGATCTTGAAGCTGAACAGGTTGATGTAGCTTTTGCATAATTGCCTGTAGCTTTCAGCTAATGTAATAAAGACCGGTGTCTTATTGGATGCCGGTCTTTTTTGTCTTTATAAAACTCTGGTGTTTTACAGGGCGATACAGTACATTTGGACAACTGAAATTGTAATGCATACAGTAGATTCAAAATGATGAAACAAAAATTAGTTCTCGTTGGTTTAGCGTTAGCAGCTGTACTTATGTTCAGCTCGCTTGTTCAGGCTCGCATTGCGCAATCTGTCTGGTATGAATCAGTTCCTGACGGTGCTGAGGGAGACAGCTATTCGGTTCGTTCCCGCTCCAGTGCGTTGCAGGCGGCATTTGTTAATGCTGTTTATGACGAGGCGCTGGAAATTATCGGATATTCAGTTCCTGAAGTCCGTAAGGAAGAGCTGCGTAAGTTTTTAGCCCCGAAAGCAAAAACATACGTGTTAAGCTATCGCGAGTTGGGGTCTACCCATATGGCGGATGGATACGGGCAGGAAATGTCTGTAGAAGTCTCCGTAAACCGTTCTTCTTTAACCTCTGTGATTAAACGTCTTGGTTTTTTTAAAACAAAGACAACACCGGTGGTTTATAATCCTCAGTATTCCGGTGTGCAGGATGCCACATGGGAAAAGTTGGGAAGACTTCACCAGTTGTACGGTTTGCGACCTGATTACAATTCTCCTTTAATTTTGGTTATGAATACCGTTGGAGATACATGGGAATTGTCACTTCAGGGCGCGGGAGCTCCAATATCTGCTCAGTCTAAAAAGTTAGATGACGCATGGTTTTCTGTGTGGGGGCAGTATTTTTCTCAAAGTACGAACCAGCAGCCTGTGGGGAATGCCCGAAGAGGGGTACTTCAGGTGCGCGGCTGGCTGTTCCCGGACGGTGTAGAAGCATTTGATAGAGTTTTGCGCGAATGGGTGGGATCTTCATCCGGTGCCAGATTAGAAGCTGTGATTATTCAAGCAGACTCTGTGGCGGCACGCTGGGTTGTGCAGTCTAAAAATATCGATCTGGTTCTTTCAAAATTATCTGAGTATGTGAACGGACGCGGGCTGACTTACGAGTTTCAGCCAGCGGGCGAGTAAGCTCAAATGAAATACAAAAAATCCCGAAGTACTGAGTACTTCGGGATTTTTTGTAAGCCGTAATTGCTTGCTAGTCTTCCTCTTTCTTCTTTTCAGAAGATGGAGTGACATCAATTTCATCAGGCTCGGTAGTAGCCTTTTTGAAATTTTTGATAGCCTGACCAAGTCCGCCGCCAATTTCAGGAAGCTTTTTGGCTCCGAAAACGAGCAGAACAAGGACGAGGATGACGAGTAATTCTGGAATACCGATACCGAACATAGTTCCCTCCATAGGATATGAAGCCGCTATACACACGGGGGGCTTGCAGGTCAAGGGGTTGTTCTTGCGCTGTTTCCCGTAATATGTCGAATAACAAACGGAAAAAAGGCAGTACTCCGTTTGTTAAGTTTTTAAGAAAAGAGGAAGTATTAAAATGGAACGTATTGTTATTATAAGTTCTGGTCTTGCAGGTGCAAAGACCGCTGCGCGCATTAAAAGGCAGGCTCCGTCTGCTGAGGTTAATCTGGTAGTTCCTATTGAAGTTGAAGAAGGTTCCAAAGAGGGTGTATTTGGAAAATGCAACCCTATGGCACATGTTTCTTCTGTTTTGCTTGATGCTAAACAGATCAGCGTACTTCCTATGACATCAATGGAATTGGATTTCGAAAATAAAACTGTTCATGCATCTTCTCCTCAAGGCTGTATTCCTATTCGGTATACAAAACTGATTATGGAAATTGATGCAGCCCCTAGATTGCCTCGCGCTGTTCGTGGAGCGCAGAATGTAATCCCGTGGCCGCTTGAGCAGGCAGGCTTGGTTGACGAGTGGCTTGAAAGCTATAAGCCGCAAACTGCTGTTGTATACGGCGGTGCGCATGCCATGTCATTGATCGATCCACTTGTGCAGGCAGGCGTTTCTGTAACATGGGCACGTTCTGAGTGTGCTGAATTCGATCCTGAATTCTGGCATGTCGTAAGCGATAAAGTAGAAGCCGGTACAGAAGGTAAAGTTACTGTTGTTCCAATGACCTGCGGCGATGTGACTCCTGAATTGACAGCAGAAGGTGATGTTCGTGCACTGACGTGCGGTGAAGCTTCTGTTGAAGGAGAAGTGTTCTTCTGGGCAGATATGCCCCGTGCAGTTCATCCGATTGTTGCGGAGCAGGGCGTTGACCTTGATCCGTCTGGCTTTATCGCAGTTAATGAAGATTTTTCCTGCGGGCTTGAAGATGTACATCTCTTCGGTTCCGCAGTTGCTGTAAAGCGTGCTGAAGTAGCTGGGAATTCAAAAGCTCCTTATGAGGCAAGCTCCGTCGATACACTTGTAGCGCATGGTCGGGTTCTCAGTGCAATAGCTCTTGAACAACCGGTAACGTGGAAGGGCAGCTGTGCTACCTCCCGTTATCAGGCCGCAGATTGTGTAGCGTTCCGTACCGGCCTTACTCAGGGAGAAGCGGCAACAGCCGGTTATGAGCCTGAATTTGTTTTGTTTGAAGCTGCCCCTGTTCTTGCCGGTATTCATACAAAAGCTGTAATTAAACTGGTATGTGATAAGGCGACCGGTGTGGTTCTTGGCGCTCAGGCGTGCGGTGCAGTGGATGCAGGCTGGATTGACGGTGTAGCGTCCGGTGCAGCGGTTGCGTTGGCAAGTAATATGACTGTGCAGACGCTCTCCTGCGTTGATATGGCAGCCGGTGGCATGATGTTGAATAAAGCTGCTTCCATGCTTTCTAACAAGCTTGAAGAGCGAATCTTGGGTATTACACCGGATGAGCTTATTGCGTCCCGTGAAGCGGGTGCCAAGTTCTTTATTCTTGATCTTCGTGACCAGATTGCATGGCGTGCAGGACATATTCAGGACGCGTACAATATTCCTTTCACCCAGTTGAAAAAACGTCTTCAGGACGAAGTTCCGCGTTTTACTCCTCTGGTTATCGTCAGCCATAATTCAGATATTCCTTATTCCATAGCATGTTATCTGTATGGACTGGGTGCAACCAGTCTCTATGTGCTTGATGGTGGCATGGAATTGTGGCCGTACGATCTTGTTGAGGGCTAGCCTATGGCTGCTCAGGTTCAAAAACTGCCCGGTGTTCACTGTGCTTATTATCAGCAGGGACATTGTCTGTTTGAAGAGCATATGAATCCCGGTGATCATGCGGAATGGACATGTTCGGAAATAACCCGTTTTTTGCAAGCGTATGACGAGTTCATCGACCGCGCGGACAGGTTTTCTTTGAATGATGAACAGGCTGCACGGTTGTGGGAGTCACATGAAGCAGATTTACCGCCGGCAGGGACACTGTGTCCGGAATTTTGTCCGGATGTTTGTAAACAGTGTGTTGATGATGGCAGTCTTACTGATTGCCGTTATGAATTGAACCTGATTTGTATTTTAAAACTTCCTGTTTGTACCGGCGTTTGCCGCCGGTACAAACATTCACAAACTTCTGGAGCAGCTTCGGGCTGTTCGCACTAATTAGGTGACTTAATGAGCGCATCTGAATGTAAAAACGTTACTCTTGCTATTCCGGCAGTCCGACCGCAATTTCTTGCTTCAGAACTTCCGGAGGGAGTGCTGTTTTGTTCTCCGGGGCTTCGTGAGGCCACCGGCTCATCATTTTTTGTTTCCCCTGACCTTCCTATGAGCCAAGCTGACGCTCGCGGACAGTTGCATGAGTTGCTTCAGTATGGTCAATCATTTCGCAGTGCACGTGACATGTCTGGCGATGTACTTGCTGAAAAAAATGCAAAGAAGCAGGCTTCAAAGCCGTTGTCTGATGAGTTTGCTGATCTGGATGCTTTTGCTGAAACAGGTGAGTTTACAGCTGTGCCCAAAGAAGAAGAGGTTGTTGATGTGCAGTTACAGGCAAGAGTTGCTGCGCAAAAAACATTGCTTTTGGCTTGGGATATGGAGCAGCGGGTTGCAGAGCTTGCTGATTTGAAAAATAAATTTACTGAGTCCACCGCCAATCTTGATACAATTCTTGGCATTTCTGATGATGATTATGAAGAATTGCCGGGCATTGAAGCAAAAGCCGCATTAAACGGTGATGTTGAAGAAGATTTGGGGGTGCCGTGGCGTGCTGTAGCTGGAGCTATTTTAGAATTTGCTCCTGAAAATGCACGTTTTTTTGCAGTAAAAAAAGAACTTGTTGATGTCGTCACCGAAATTGGTGAGGATATCACACCGGAGTCTATCACTCTGGATGAATATGGGTTTTCTGTGCCGGCAGGTAGCAGTGTTAAACTATATTCTTTGAAAGCCTATGCATTGTTGGGGCACACTCGGGTTCCGGAAGGCAGGAAATGTTTAAGCCGGACAATAGAAATTTTTACAGTAGCGTAATTGGCTGATTCATAAACACAGTCGAAGTAGGCCTTGGTGGATGTTTAACGAGACTTCCATGTGATCAAAAAAAAATGTTAGAGAGTGTATATTCTCACATACTTTTGAGTTGATTCATTGTAGTTTCTTTATACTGCAGAATCTCAGATTTACCCGAGGTTGAATACATCGGACATGTTTTGTTTAGAGTCCAATTAGGTGAAGAGCGGATTGAAGAGAATGAATTTTACGCCAGAATTGTTGGATGAGATGTTTCCAAATGGACTCGGTGGTCTTATCTTTGATTGTGACGGGGTGATGTTTGACACACGTGCCTGTAATATTGGATACTATAATCAGGTGCTAGATGTTTTGGGTATGCCGCCTCTTACACCGGAACAGGAAGATGTGGCGCATTATTCCTCAGTAATGGGTTTTTATGAAGCCATTGTTCCCAAAGAGAAGCATCACCTTATTCCGGCGGCTCAAAAGCAGGTGAACTACATTAAGACGGTGTTACCGCTTATGACTCCGGAAACGGGGTTATACGAGCTACTGGAAACAGCTGTGGAGCTTGGCATTAAGCTGGCAGTTTTTACGAACCGTTCTGACACAATGGAAATGGTTCTTGAGCAGCATAATATGGATGAGTTTTTCCATCCTGTTATGACTGCTGCAAAAGTAGAGTGTAAACCTCACCCTGAGGGCGCACTTGAAATTATGAAAGTATGGAACGAACCCGCTGACAGGGTTGTGTTTATTGGCGACAGTATTGTTGACGAAGAAGCGGCAAAAAGAGCTGGAATTCCATTTTGGGCGTATAAAAACGCTAAGTTACGTGGAATTCACATTGATGACTTTGATAGTGTGAAGCAGACACTTATTGATTGGTGTAATACTGCTAAATAACAGACTCTTTACAAAAAAATAAAAAAAATTGCCAATTTCGTCACTTTTTACTTGATAAGTAATCCGTCATAATGATTAAGTAGAACTTAGTGGGGCTCCCCGAGGTGTTTTATCTCGGAGGTGTAACCGGAGGCTCAATGGAGATTTTTGCCATGAATTTTGTAGTAGCGATTGCTGAACTTCTGAATGCAGTCTTAAGCATATACTTCTGGGTAGTTATTATTTCTGCACTGCTTTCCTGGGTCAATCCTGATCCCTACAATCCGATTGTGCGTATATTGAGAAACCTGACTGAACCGGCATTTTACCGCATTCGTAAGTGGTTGCCGTTCACATATTTTAACGGGTTGGATCTATCCCCCGTTGTATTACTGCTTGTAATTCAGTTTGCGCAGATTTTTGTTATCCGTTCCTTGTATCAACTTGCCGGAGCTATTCACTAGCCTGGCAGTCTCTGTCAGAGCCAACCATGCGCTGACAGCGACATGGTTGAAAAACGGAGGCTGCTTTGCCACCAGTGAAGCGGCAGGTGATAAAAACCTGAAGACTATTCGCAGCAGGAGAGTTGGAGAGAATAGAATTTAGTAACCTACAAAACCGATTAAGCAAAAAAAACAGCTCAAAAAGTAACGCTTGGAGAATGTAGTTATGAGTGTGTAACGCTCTAACATTATATAAGAATCCCGTTACTCGTGGATGTGACGGTTTTCTATCCCTATGGGTAGCTTTTAACCGAAGAAGCTGCCGATAACCTCCAAAAAAGGAGAAGCAATCATGGAAGTACGTGACGTAGAATTACTCGAGAAACACTTGCCCCATGATGAGAACCTCAAGGCGCTTTGGGATGAGCACATCTTATTTGAAAAGCAGTTAGATCAGCTTGAGAGCAAAAAAATCTTAACACCGCAGGAAAGAGTATCTCTACGCGAACTTAAGAAACAAAAATTAGACGGTAAGACTAAAATACAAATAATGCTTGATCGGTACAGGGAATTGGAGATGTAAATGGAGTATTCTGGGGCCAGAATCCTGTTAGAGAGTTTAAAAAAAGAGAACGTTGATGTTCTTTTCGGGTATCCGGGTGGTGCTGTTCTTGATATCTATCATGAGCTGTCCAACCACCAAGATATAAAACATGTGCTTGTTCGTCACGAACAGGGTGCAGTACACGCTGCAGATGGATATGCAAGAGCTACCGGTAATGTCGGTGTATGCCTTGTAACTTCCGGACCGGGCGCAACTAATACAGTTACCGGTATTGCAACTGCGTATTCAGACTCTATTCCACTAGTGGTTCTAACAGGTCAGGTTCCAACTCCCCTTATTGGAAACGATGCTTTCCAAGAGGTTGATATTGTAGGTATTACACGTCCCTGCACCAAGCATAACTACTTGGTGCAGGACGTATCCCAACTTGCGTCAACCATCAAAGAAGCATTCCATGTAGCACGTTCCGGCAGACCGGGGCCAGTGCTCGTGGATATTCCAAAGGACGTTCAGAACCAGATGCACGCGTTCCAGTATCCGGAACGTATTAAGATGCGTAGTTACAACCCGACGTACAAACCGAATAATAATCAGGTGCGCCGCGCAATCGAACTGTTGAGCGAAGCAAAGCGTCCATTGATTTTTGCAGGCGGTGGTGTGATTTCTTCTAACTCTTCTGAAGAGTTGGGAACACTTGTCCGCTCAATGCAACTGCCGGTAACAGGTTCCTTGATGGGACTTGGAGCTTTTCCGGGTGATGACCCGTTATGGCTCGGTATGCTTGGCATGCACGGCACATATGCCGCAAACAAGGCTGTGAGTAATGCAGATGTTATTCTGGCAGTCGGAGCTCGCTTCGATGACAGGGTGACAGGAAAGCTCTCTTCGTTTGCAGCATCTGCCAAGATTATCCATATCGATATTGATCCGACTTCAATCCGTAAAAACGTTGAAGTTGAAGTGCCGATTGTTGGCGATTGCAAGCTCGCATTACAGGGACTGCTTAGAGTGCAGGAAACTGAATTTGCAGATGTGAACTGGGCAGATCAATATGACGAGTGGAATAAGCAGATCAGAGAGTGGGCTGTGACCCATCCTGTGAGATATCACGATGAGGAATCTCTGAAGCCGCAGCATGTTGTTGAAACAATTTTTGAGCTGACCAAAGGTGATGCCATCATCAGTACTGAAGTTGGACAGAACCAGATGTGGACAGCACAGTTTTATCAGTTCCGTCAGCCGCGTACACTGCTGACCTCAGGCGGTCTCGGCACAATGGGCTATGGATTCCCTGCGGCCATTGGCGCGCAGATGGCGTATCCTGATAAACTGGTTATTGATATTGCTGGTGATGGTTCAATCCAGATGAACAGTCAGGAACTTATGACTGCTGTGAGTCACAAATTACCAGTTAAGATTGTTGTGCTGAATAACTGTTTCCTTGGAATGGTTCGCCAGTGGCAGGAGCTTTTCTACGACAGAAACTACTGTTCCACTTGTATGGATGCACAGCCTGATTTTGTGAAGCTTGCAGAAGCGTATGGCGCTGAAGGATACAGAGTTACTGATCCTGCTAAGCTTAAAGAAACTCTTAAGGCTGCTTTTGATTCTCCGCTTCCATGTATCGTGGATGTTCGTGTAGAAGCAGAAGAAAATGTGTACCCGATGGTTCCTGCTGGAGCCTCTCTTGAAGAAATGTTGCTGGTGTAGAGGAATAGAGTATGAGACATGTATTATCCGTTCTTGTAGAAAACGAACCGGGCGTATTATCCCGCATTTCCGGTTTGTTCAGCGGACGTGGCTTTAACCTCGATTCTCTGAACGTAGCACCTGTTCTTGAAGAAGGTGTGTCTTTGATGACTATCGTGACACGCGGTGAACAGCAGATTATTGAGCAGATTGTTAAGCAGCTGCGTAAACTGGTCACAGTTATTAAAGTGACCGATATGCACGACAGCACAACTGTAGAGCGCGAGATGGCATTGATTAAAGTTAATGCTACTGAATCTAACCGCGCAGAAATTCTACGTATTGTAGATATTTTCCGTTGCAAAGTCGTTGATGTCAGCCTAGACGAACTAACACTGGAAGTCATAGGCGATCATGGTAAAGTAGAGGCTGTCATTGCACTACTAGAACGATTTGGCATTAAAGAAATTGCACGCACTGGTACCGTCGCACTGCGACGCTCCATGCAACCTGAGAAATAAGATCATTTGCTTGGCATGCCCCCGCTTGTGATTTCCCTCAGGCGGGGGTTTTTATATACTAACTACAACCTAAACGTATGTTCCGTGCAAAGCACGGCAGGGAGTGGAGATGAAGGTTTACTACGAACAGGACACCAACTTGGAAATCCTGAAAGATCAGACTGTAGCAATCATTGGCTACGGTAGCCAGGGGCATGCACATGCTCAGAACCTTCGCGAGTCTGGTATTAATGTTGTTGTCGGGCAGCGTCCTGGCGGAGCAAACTACGACTTAGCTAAAGCTGACGGCTTTGAGCCGATGTCTGCTGCAGAAGCTGCTGCGCAGGCAGATATTATTATGATCCTACTCCCCGATCAGTACCAGTCTGCTGTCTTTGAGAACGACATTAAACCTAATCTCAAAGCTGGCAACTCACTTGTCTTTGCACACGGCTTTAATATTCATTTTGCTCAGATTGTAGCCCCGAAAGACGTTGATGTATTCATGGTTGCCCCGAAAGGCCCAGGTCATCTCGTTCGCCGCACCTACACCGAGGGTGGTGGCGTTCCTTGCTTGTTTGCAGTTCACCAAGACGCATCAGGCAAAGCACAGGAGAAGGCTCTGGCTTACGCTGAAGGCATCGGCGGCGCTCGTTCCGGCATCATCGAAACTACTTTTGCTGAAGAAACTGAAACAGATCTCTTTGGTGAACAGGCAGTTCTTTGTGGTGGTATTTCTGCTCTTATTAAAGCTGGTTTTGAAACTCTGTGCGAAGCAGGCTACCAGCCTGAAATCGCTTACTTTGAGTGTTTGCACGAGACAAAACTGATCGTAGACCTGCTGTATGAAGGTGGTCTTGCCAACATGCGCAATTCTATCTCTGATACTGCAGAGTATGGTGACTATGTAACTGGTCCTCGCATTATTACCGAGGAAACCAAAAAAGAAATGAAACGAGTTCTGGAAGACATTCAGAAAGGTCGTTTTGCCCGCGACTTTATCCTTGAGTCTCAGGCAAACTACCCATTCTTCTCTGCAACTCGCCGTATCGAAGCTGCTCATCAGATTGAAGAAGTCGGCGGTCGTCTCCGTGAGATGATGCCTTGGCTTAAAAAATAAGCAGTACGTAAAATAAAAAAAAGCCGCACCTAGTGCGGCTTTTTTTTGTCCTTTTTTTGAATGAAAGTGCTTTTACCAGCAACGCTCATTACACTTTTGAGATTTTCTTGACCGAATTGACTGGAAAAAATATCTTTTTTGAGTTTAACAACGTGAAAGCACAGAATTTTCGACAACTTTTCAAGTAAGGATTTTGCGAAATGTTCAGTCATTTTTCTAAATATACAGTTCCAGAGCCACAGAAAAGTGCTCTTATTACCATTGATCTGCAAAATGACTTTGTCCGTTCCGGTGCTCCGGCTGAAGGAGAAGGGGCTGCCGCAGCTGCAGTAAAAACAGGCGAAATGGCTGCATATTACCGTAAAATGGGATTGCCAATTATCCATGTCGTTCGCATATACACACCGGAAAAAGGAACAACACAGGTGGACGCTTGTCGCCGGGAAGCAGTAGAAGGTGGCGCACAGCTTGTTCTGGTAGGGACAGAGGGAATGCAGCCTGTGAGTGAAATTATTCCGGAAGGTGTTGTTGCGGATGGAAATTTGTTGCTGACCGGTGCCGCTCAGAAAATTTCTGAAAAAGAACAGCTGCTATATAAACCGCGTTGGGGCTGTTTCTATGAGACTCAGCTTCATGCAATGCTTCAACTGCTTAATATCTCAACTGTTGTGATAGCCGGAACATGGTTTGCGAATTGCGTGAGGACTACTATTTATGAAGCAACAGCACGAGATTATCGAACTGTTGCCCTTCGTGATGCTATTGCGGGGATTCATGCCTCCGGAGAGGCAGATCTTAAGAAAATTCAGTGTGGTGTGTGCTCGTGTGAAGAGTGGAAGGCACAGGTAGCCAGCAAGTAGTAACAAGCAGGCGTACTGGATCTTTTGGTCTATGCGCCTTCTTCAATGAGTTGAGCGTAGAGATATTCATCGTCGGGGTACTTAATGCCTTTGCCTGTAACGATGATGCTCGGAGACATTTGATCAGAACGAGGGTCTGCTAATTCACGGACTTCCCAGCGTCCGTCTTCTTTACCAACCACAAACTCTTTTTTTTGTTTGTGCGCTATTTTGATTCCGTACAGTACAGATTCTTTGAATGTCATAGCAGATCTCTCCATATATATAAAAAAAGGCGGCTTACAATGAAGCCGCCTGAATAGGTTCGTTTGTCAGCTTAGTTGCCGCAACCACCGCCACAACTGCCGCAGCCTCCACCACCGAGTGGATTTTTGGACTCAACAACAAAGCCCTGACAATTGATATCTACAGTAAGAGCACCTGTTTTGTCGAGCAGATCCTTGTTGATACAAAAAGAGTATGGATCAGCTGCGAGCACAGAGTCCTCGTCAGTCGGGTTATCCATTGCGAGGGCAAGGATAGGGCCACTACAACCGCCCGGAGCAAGGTAGATACGAATGGACGCAAGGTCTCTATCTTCAAAATGTGCATCAAGTGCTTTTCGTGCTTCGTCAGTTACTGTGAACATAGTGTGTTCCTCCGAATGTTAGATTGAGAAACACTACTGCTGTGGGAGAAATTTCGTCAAACAGATATGTCACAGATAGATAAAACCCAAGCTTTTTCCCTTATGGCTATCAGCTCTTTATATAGGTAGGGCATAAAAAAAGGCGACTTCAAAATGAAGCCGCCTTTAATAAGCTAAGCTCGTCTAGCCGCAAGAGCCTGCGCTGGAGCAACCGCCACAAGAGCTGCCGCCGCCAAGAGGGTTCTCGGACTCAACAACAAAGCCCATGTAAGAAAGGTCGATGGTAATTTTACCAGACTTTTCAATGAGGTCTTTATTGATGCAGAAAGTGAATTCTTTCTCTTCAAATACGGAATCTTCTTCGTTTGGCTCATCCAGAGCCAATGCCAATCTTGGGCCGCTTCAGCCGCCCGGAGCCAGATAGATGCGGATAGGAGATTTTTCCTTATCTGCAAAATACGCCGCAAGTTCTTTGTGGGCGTTTTCAGTCAATGTAAACATTGAATTTCCTCCACGTAGGTTGTTCATATCAAGTAAAGACAGTTATTAGCTTTGTCAATAGAAATGGAGCCACAGCATCAGAGTTTTGGATGCTTAGTATTCGGCTCTGTGCGGGCGTTTTCGCATACTTTGTTGTGCCTCCCGCAGTCCTCTTTAAGCAGAAGATCTTCAGGCGAATTATCAGTATGTCATACTACCACAGACAAGGCTTTTAGTAACCGAAAGAATGTGCCGGGTGACAAGATATTCTTATCGTATTGAATAACTGTGTGTTCTCTTGAAATTAAGATCGGGATGCATAAAGTCAACTGTCGGTCATTGTACTGTAAAAACGTCATAACGCCCATGACATAGGTCACAGAATGCCCACCGATGCAGTTTCTTTTATGAAAGAAAAAAGTTACTGTATTCTGTAAGTTCCTCATGGAATAAAGCAGAACAAAGGACAAAGGTATGGGAAACGTGAAAACAGTCATGACTGATGACGAGGTGCGTCGCACTGTTGATCGCCTTGCGTATCAGGTGCTTGAGAATCATGGTGAGTGTGAGAACCTTGTTCTGGTCGGTATCCAGAGAAGGGGCGTAGATATTGCGGCACGTGTGCGCACTGTGCTTGAAGAGCAGCTGGGGAAAAAGGTAGAATTTGGATCATTAGATATCAATTTATATCGTGATGACTGGACAACTCTCGATGTTCAGCCAATGATCAATAAAACAGATATCCCCGTAAGTGTGGACGGAAAAGCGTTGTTGCTTGTTGATGACGTATTGTTTACCGGACGTACAATTCGTGCTGCACTTGAAGCCGTGCTGGATTATGGTCGACCTAACCGTATTGAATTGATGGTGCTGGTTGATCGCGGGCATCGCGAATTGCCGATTCAAGCTAACTATGTGGGAAAACAGATCGCCACAGCTCGTACGGAGCAGGTGGACGTGATGATTGAAGAAATAGACGGGCGTGATGAAGTGTTGTTAAAACACGTTGAGTAATTGCTTCCTGTTTCTACCATGAATAAAAAGCCCCGCTTCGTAATGAAGCGGGGCTTTTGTTTACTCTATTGTGTAGCTGGAATGAAGCCGGCTACGCAATGTCACAACTATTTTGCTGCGCCGTTAGACTCAGCTTTGTGACCGAGGGTGAATGCACTGAACAGAATGGTGAGTACACAACAAGCAACCATTGTGATGAACACACCGCGCCATTCAAAGTTATCAGCAATCCAACCTACACCGGAACCAGCGATAGCTGAACCGAATACGTAGCCGAAGAAGCCGGTGAAGCCAGCAGCTGTACCAGCAGCTTTTTTAGGTACGAGGTCAAGTGCGTGAAGGCCGATGATCATGATCGGGCCGTATACAAGGAAGCCGATAGCTACGAGTGCAACGTAGTCGATCCATTTTGGCCCACTGAGGTTGAACCAGTAAACCACAACAAAGATAAGGGTCAACGCCATGAAGAGCATGGTAGCTGGAGCACGTTTACCTTTGAAGATTTTATCA
>NZ_JADMLB010000028.1 GCF_015482765.1 Halodesulfovibrio sp. | reverse complement strand
TGCGGGGATGTAGCTCAGTTGGATAGAGTACCTGGCTACGAACCAGTTGGTCGGGAGTTCGAATCTTCCCATCCCCGCCATTGCTTATACAGGCTGCTAGTTTTACTGGCAGCCCTTTTTTATGCCCAACCCTGTCTACAAAAAAGCCCTCTATGCGTATGCACAGAGGGCTTTCTTTATTTCTTACAAACACGTAGCTCCGCTAATAACGAAAGCCTTGTTTAAAAAATTATTTCGCTCGACTCATCACCTGCAACAGCACCGTTGCTACAACAGAAATCAGAATACCAACAAGAATAGTAAATGAAACGGTGATGCCGTTAATTGCGTAATCCAAAATAGCAACACATGCAGGACTCAAATAGATGTAGGCTGTAACGTTGTTCGGGGTAAGCACAATCGAGGCTTTCTGAAAAAGATATGAAGTAATCAAGGTTGTGCCAATAGCGAGATACAACATACTTGCATAATCTCCAGTAGTAAGCAGGTTCCATTGCAACGGAATATCAAAGGCCAGCGTGGCTAGTCCCATCCAAAGCGTACCACCAAGCAGTGTACAGCAAGTAAGCACAGCAACACTATCCTGACGATATAACAGCTTCAATGCCAGCGTGTATCCACACATGGAAAGCACACCCAGCATAAAAAGCATGTCGCCGGAATTAAGAGACAGCTGCTGCATCGCCTGCCAATCTCCCTTAAATACAACCCAAACAGTCCCCAACGCCCCAAGCAAATAGACCAGCGTGCGCCTAAGCCCTACCGGCTGCTTCATAATAACGATACTGAAAAGCGCTGTAAGAAATGGTGTCAGTGTATACAGCGTCCCGGTATTCAAAACAGTTGTTGTAAGTAATGCTCCGAAGAGGCAAACAAAGTATGCGCAGTAGAAAAAGCTTATGATTACAGAACGAGGAAAAACAGACGGGACTTGCTTTCTGTACCGAGCATTTAACAAAACCGCGGGTAATGAACACGCGCTGGCAATAACAAAACGTAATAAATTAAGCGATACGGGGTGCACTTGTCCGGTCACATTTGCGGAAGCAATAAAAGATCCTGCAATAAGAAATGTCGCCAGAAGAATAAGACCGTGTGCCTTGAGAATATGCATAGTTGGAATCCTTAAAAACAAAAGTCTGTCTAATCCGTAAAGGATACAGGATTTCAGACGCAGAGATGTCAGTATATTTTTCTATTCTGCCTACAACTAATGGTTGAGCACACAAGCAGGTTCAGATGAAATGTCAACACCCTTTTATCCCAGTGGGTGCTGACCTCACTAGTATCATTACATAAAAAACCAACACGCCGAGCCAAACATCTTGGTACAGACACAAAAAAAGGCTGCCCGAATGAGCAGCCTTTCACATACAAAATAGGAACTATAAGCCTTCAGGGCGTACGCGATCCCAGTTATGGATGCTTTCGAGGTAACGAATAGACCCACTATGGCCTTTAATAACCATGGAGTGAGTAACTGCGCCGTTACCAGTGTACTGTACACCGCGAAGGAAAGTACCACCGGAAATGCCGGTAGCTGCAAAGTATACTTCGTCACTGCGAACGAGAGTATTTACGGTGTGAATTTCACGAAGATCGATTCCAGCTTCCTGAATCGCTTCTTTTTCAACGTAAGACTGCGGATCAAGGCGGGCAAAAATCTGTCCACCAACACCTTTAATAGCACATGCAGCAATAACACCTTCAGGTGTACCGCCTGTACCCATCATTACGTCAACTTCACTGCGAGGATCAACAGCCATCAGTGCGCCTGCAACGTCACCGTCTGTGTGCAGCTGAATACGAGCACCCGCTTCACGAATTTTAGTGATAAGCTGCTCATGACGAGGCTTATCAAGAACGAAAACAACAAGGTCATCTACGTCTTTGCCGAGAGCCTTTGCAATGTTGTTCAGGTTCTCTTTAACTGGAGCATCAATGTCTACAACATCTTTTGCTGCCGGCGGTACAACAAGCTTCTGCATGTAGTAGCTTGGACCAGGGTTGTACATGGTGCCTGCCGGAGCAGTACCTACAACAGAAATTGCGTTAGGACGACCGTATGCAAGAAGATTGGTACCTTCGACTGGGTCCACCGCAACGTCAACCTGCGGCCCTTTACCCATTCCGAGCTTTTCACCATTGAAGAGCATTGGCGCTTCATCTTTTTCACCCTCGCCGATAATAACCTGACCGGAAAGGTACAAATTATTAAAAGCGTAACGCATTGCATCAACGGCTGCACCGTCGCCCTCGTTCTTCTTGCCCTTGCCAAGCCAGCGGCCGGATGCCAGTGCTGCTGCCTCTGTAACGCGAACAAGGTCTAAAGCAAGGTTTCTATGGGCGGCTTCCATCGGGTCTCCTCCAAATATAAGTTGCTGATACACATAAAAATTTATGTGTGGCGGATTATAAGCTAAGCTTGTGAAACATCACAAAGCTTCAAACTGCAAAAAATTTAAAACCAAACGCAGCTAGCCTGCGGTCAACGGTCTGCCAGCGGTTTGTGTACCCTAGGAAGCACACACCTTCAAGCTTTTACCGCCGAATAAAAAAAGGGAGACCGCTTTCATGCGATCTCCCAGTCGTATACTATTAACCTACTGTAAATACCAGTACGGTTTTAGTGCAATCTTACTGCTTTTTTGTGTCTTTTGCGTCAGGAGTCTCTGCAGGCTTTTCTGCAGGTGCTGCTTCATTCTTTTCACCAGCCTGTTTCATTGCGTCTTCTTTCATTTCACCAGCTTTCTCTTCCGGTTTAGCCGGAGTGTGTGCTTCACCATCAGGAGCAACAACTGGAGATTCAAACACAACTTTTTCTTTATTCATAATCGCTACGATTGCATCAGTAGCATCTGCGGACTCGTCAAAACTCAGAGCCTGCTCAGCTGGGATAACAAGTGCTACGCCATTTTCTTTACGGTACTGCTCAAGCACTTTCTGGAACAATTCATTCAGCTTGGTTACTACCATCTGCTGTTCTGCAGAAACACGTTCCTGAATTCGAGCAACTTCTGCCTGAATATCTTTCACTGTTTCAGTGTTCTGACCTTTTGCTTCTGCGGCTTCATTCTGTAAGTCCACAAACTGCTGCTGTACTTCGGTACTTACTTTTTCAAGGTACGCCATACCGTCTTTACCTGGCTGACAATCCTGAAATACCTTTGCAGGATCAACTACTGCTACCTTTGGAGAAGCATCAGTTTTTGCTTCCTGATTACAACCCACAAGCGCCAGACAAAAAACAGCAACACACAATAAAGCTAACTTTTTCATAATATCTCCAAATGTTATAGAAGCCACATTTTTTCTTGTAATTAACAAGGTAAGCACCACTTTTTTCGACGGTGCTATGAAAATAGAGCAACTTACGTTTTTTCCCAAGGATTAATTGCACAATAGCAGTTAGTTAGAGAAAAAATAATCAACCAGATCCATTTTGTGGATATCTTCAAGCGCCTCGCGCCTGATCACATTCCCCGTAAGACGCAGACAACGCGTTATTCAGAAAACACGAAGCCGCCAATCTGGCGCAAGTACTCTTCCATAGTGTATTTTGAGATGCTCTTCATCTCTACCCGCTGCACAGAGCTACGAGCCAAGGATTTCGCAAAAGTTTTAGAGAGATAGGAATACGGGACGTTATCACTTTTTCGCAGCTTCACCCCGTCCATTGAAACGGTGTAATGCATAGTAAAATCACCTGTTACGCGAT
>NZ_JADMLB010000039.1 GCF_015482765.1 Halodesulfovibrio sp. | reverse complement strand
CTCGAACCTTGATTAACGGAGCCAGAACCCGTCGTCCTGCCAATTGAACGATAGCCCAGCAAGTTGTGAGAGGTGTAACTATGGGACTGACCAGACTTTGTCAACGGAAAAATAAATATTCTTCGTAAAAAACGTTCAAAACAAATTATTAGACTGATAACTCTAATTTCTAAGTATAATTTTATGGTATCAGCATGCTATACTACTGCAACGAAGGTAATATACTCTTCACCAACCATATCTCAACTTTCCCATACGATTAAGTGATAAAAACCTAAGCAAGCCATCTTGAAAAGAGATAAAAGCTAACCCAATTAAGGTAGCAAGGATTACCATGAAAACAACACATACACTTCAAGATGTCCTCGTACGATTTGGAAAAACCGTTGATCAACAACCTCTCACGATACAAAACGAAGGGTATAGCACCCTCACTGTCTGCGATAAGGTAACAGTGCGCCTTGTTTTTGACGACTCTAACGGCATAATCCAACTCATCTCACCAATTTCTCCGGATAATCCAGAAATCTATGCAGACCTTCTCGAGCTTAACATGTTCAGAGAACAATTAGCTGGTGCCAGATTTATATTGCTACGTGAAAGTGGAAAACTCGCATTACAAAAACACATAGTAATAAACAACACTACAGTACATGAATTTGAAGTACTCTTTGAAGAATTTATTAGTATCGCACTAAAATGGTATGAAACCTTCTCTGATCAAAACAAGTTATCTGAAGAAGAGTCCGATTCTGTATCTACTTTAGTTATGGATGACATTTTTAATAGAGCATAACAACAATGTAACAACTATGTTTAGCACCACATCTAACTTTCTTCTTCTCCTTATTACAAATCTAAAACGCTTCTCTTTTAAATACTAACATTGCAGTATCTAAAATTGTTAGTATCTTTTTTTCACATCATACATCATTAGTTTATTTTTATTACTCCCCAAAAGATTGTATTACATCCGATTGATGATAAAAAAACATCACAAGACAACTCGGACATTAAAAAAAACGATAAACTTTCGTCAGTTACTGCCGATAATTCTCGAGTAAAACAGTCTATTGTTGCTAGCTGTTTTTTTTCTTGCAAAATGAACCTTACCAAGATGTTTGTGACAAAAACATAGCGTCGTAGAAAAAAATATTACTATAATATTTTATTTACATACTCTTTTTTGCCACGGAACCACACCATCTTGTAAGACTTCATTGTCTAGTTGTCGGATAGACAACCTTCACAATCTCTTACCTCCTACAGTAAGAGATATAATTTTTCGGGGTAATTTCATGTCGATAAAGAAGCTTCTACTATTAGGGTTCAGTGCGGCTATTGGGCTGTCGCTACTGATTGGGGTCATGGGGTACAACTCTGCGCAAAAATCTACTGCGCAAATAGAAGAGCTTGTTAACTATGACATGGCATTTCGTGAGCAAGCGTTAGAGCTAAAAAACGCCTTACTTATGCACCGCCGATTTGAAAAAGATATTTTCCTAAACATCGGCAATCCACAAAAACAACAAAAATACCTACAAAAACTACATCGCGTAAGTGATGAAACTCGCAAACAAATTACAACACTTACCAAACTCTCTTCCGGCGTTGTCGAACTCTCTCTTCAACAACGCACGCTCATCAAAACATTCTCTTCTTCCTATGCTCAATACATTAACGGCGTTCACAAAGTTGCTGATAAAGCAATAGGAGCTAACATCTCTGCCGTTGATGCAAATAAGCTTATGATTCCGTACAAAGCGCCTATCCACGAAATGGAAGAATCACTGAACACTTTAGGTTCTCTCAGCCACAAGATACTCATCGATGAAGGCAAAGAATCACTCTCTGTAATGCAGCAGTCTGAAAACATGATCATTATAGCATGCATTGTTGCCATAGCCCTTGGGTTAGCTATAGCCTTTTTCGTCTTCCGATCTATTAACAAGCCACTCGAAGAATTGACATTTTTTGCTAACAAAATCGCTGATGGCGATTTGAACGCAAAGAACTCCTCCTCTTTCTCTGGTGAAATCCTTGTTCTCTATACAGCCATTGACCGTATGGTTCATGAACTCAAAGAAAAACTCGGGTTTGCACAAGGCGTTTTAAATGCAATTCCAACGCCATGTGGCATTGTTGGGTCAGATTTCAATATGCGCTGGCTCAACCAACAACTGTGTACTTTGCTGGAAAAACCGGGAAAGCCTGACGACTACATTGGCGTTCGATCAGGTGAACTCTACTGGGATGATAAAAATAGAGCGACACTTTCCGATCAGGCCATTAAAGAAGGAAAACCAAGACACGTAACCTGTGAGCGCTCTCTGGCTTCTGGGAAAACTTTAGTGATTGATGCCACAACAACACCTGTGTACGACCTAGATGACAATATTCTCGGTTCCGTGTCCTTCTGGTACGACCTGACCGAACTGAATCACCAACAAAAAGTAATCGAAGAACAAAATCATCGTATCAGCCGTGCTGCTCAGGAAGCGAGCTCAATTGCAGAACAGGTTGCACATGAAGCAGGGCAGCTTGAATCACAAATCAACCAAACAACACAAGGCGCTTCAATTCAGAGTGAACGGATCAGTGAAACAGCCACCGCTGTCGAACAAATGAATGCAACAACTCTTGAAGTTGCCAGCAACGCGGCAAGAGCTGCAGAAGAAGCCGACCTTGCTCAGTCTACCGCATCTGATGGAGCAAATTTAGTTCGCAATGTTGTAAAGTCCACTGAAGAAGTACAGCAATACGCCGAGGAAATGCGCGGAACAATTTCAGAACTTGGCACACAGGCCGACTCCATTGGTAATATCATTAACGTTATTAATGATATCGCAGATCAAACGAATCTGCTTGCTCTTAACGCTGCAATTGAAGCAGCTCGTGCAGGAGAAGCTGGACGAGGTTTTGCTGTAGTCGCTGATGAAGTAAGAAAGCTTGCAGAAAAAACTATGCAAGCAACAAATGAAGTGGAAAGCGTCGTTAATGGAATCCAGCAAAGCTCTCGCTCCACCCTTACCCAAATGGAACGAGTAGCAAATCACATTGAGCAAAATACTGAATTGACCATGGACGCTGGAACTGCACTTGAACAGATTGTTGAAGCCGGCACGCAGACTGCTGATAGGGTTCGCTCTATTGCCACAGCATCAGAAGAACAATCAGCAGCATCGGAGCAAATCGCCCGTGCTTCTGATGAGGTTAATACTCTAACTCAAGAAGCAGCTCAGGGAATGATCGAAGCCGCAAATGCAGTCACAGCGCTCGCTGCACTGTCACATAAACTTGATGCAGTTATGCGCGAAATCCAACAATAATTACTGGCCGTAGATACATCACTGCCTGCATACAGTAGCAATGGATCATTCCATTGCTATAATAACAAAAGTTAGAGCGGCACCTTTTAACTATAAACAGAAGACCTCTAAGCATGATGCTCAGAGGTCTTTTTTTTACAAGCAACGTAGAAGTGACATAGTAAATTCCCATTTATTAGTTCTTCAATGTTCTTGGAATGTTAGTTGTAACATTTTTCACAACCAATACCTTGAAGCTCTTTCCATCCATAAAAACTATTTGTAATTGTTGAATAAAAAGCATAACAACTAACCGCAATTTACTTTTCCGACTACATCGGTACGGAATAACCGACCCAATGCAGCGGGCACTGCATGAATAAGATGTAGTCAGATTTTGCGTATATCAGCCAAGATATACGCACGGCACAAAATCTATTTTCTTTTGATTCATAAGGAGTTGCTTTGATGGCAGAGAAAGCTAAAAGCCAACCTGCGTACCTTACTGATATCCAGACCATGGTTCATGGGGAAGACGTTTCCATGGAAGGAATCACATACAAGGTTAACGCACCAAAAGACATTGATCCTGCAGATATTTTTTTCGTACAAGTAAATCAGGATGACTGTCAGGCATGTGGCGAGTGTGAATCCTACTGTCCTACCGGAGCTATTCAGGAAGTAACCGAAGATGGCGAACACGCCGTTATCGATCCTGTGGCATGCGTTAACTGTGGCCAGTGTCTTGCAAACTGTCCATTCGGGGCAATTCATGAAGAGGTCTCCTTTGTGGGAGAGCTCCTTGAAAAGCTTAAAGATCCTGAAACTATTGTTGTTTCTATGCCAGCTCCAGCCGTACGCTATGCTCTTGGTGAATGTTTTGGCGGCTCCACAGGCACATATTCAGGTGGGAAAATGCACGCGGCTCTACGCCGTCTCGGTTTCGATCACATATGGGATACTGAGTTTGCAGCTGACGTAACAATCATGGAAGAAGGCACTGAGCTTATTGAACGCGTAAAGCACGGCAAAAAGCCACTTCCTCAGTTTACCTCCTGTTGTCCGGGATGGGTTAAATTTGCAGAAACTTTCTATCCGGACTTAAATGAACACCTTTCTACATGCCGTTCTCCTATCGGCATGCTTGGCTCTCTCGCAAAAACCTACGGTTCTCAGGAAACAGGCGTTCTTTCTAAAAAGATCTACACTGTTTCCATCATGCCTTGTATCGCAAAGAAATTTGAGGGACTGCGTCCTGAACTACAGTCCAGTGGATTTAAAGATATTGATGCTACAATCAACACCCGCGAACTGGCATGGCTCATCAAAGAAGCGGGCATCGACTTTAATGCCCTTCCAGATGAAGAAGCTGATCCTGCATTAGGCATGTCCACAGGTGCAGGCACCATCTTTGGAACTTCTGGCGGTGTTATGGAAGCAGCACTTCGTCTTGCATATGAAGAACTTTCCGGTGAAAAACTTGCTGATCCAGACATCAAAATGGTGCGCGCAAATAACGGCTTGAAAACAGCTGATATTCCGGTGCCGAATTTCGGTACGGTTAAAGTTGCTGTTGTCAGCGGATTAGAACAAGCCGCAGAATTGTGTGAACAAGTACGTGAAGGCAAATCCCCATACCACTTCATTGAAGTTATGACTTGTCCGGGCGGTTGCGTTAACGGTGGCGGTCAACCGTTGGAACCAGGTATTCTTGAAGCTTCTCTTTTCAAGTCTACCATCGCTAAAATTAACCGTCGCTTCACCAAACGCAAAATCGCTTAACGGGGGAAAGCATGAAGAAAAAAAGCATCGGCACAATCAGTCGTCGCGGTTTCATCAAACTTGCCGGTATCACATGTGGGTACGCTGTTCTCGGATTAAATGTAGCTAAAGAAGCAACCGCTGCCACACTGGAATTCATCGGTATACGTCAGGCTTCTGTCTACAATGCAGACAAAAACATCTACAAGCTACGTAAATCCCAAGATAACCCGATGATTAAAAAATTATACTCTCCTAAAGACGGCTTTCTTAAAGAAGGCCCTTGCAGCCATAAGTCTGAGACACTCCTGCATACACACTTTGCAGACCGCAGTGCGCGACTGGCAGCCTTAAAAGAAAAAGGCGTTGAACTGTCTTTGTAAGGTACACTTACTAAACAACCAAGAAGGCACCTCTGTAAAATACAGGGGTGCCTGTTCTCCATGAAACTTTCCGTACAAAACAGCAAACGGGACCCGTATGCGGCATGACACCTCAGAGCTCACAAATTTTATAGATGAACAAGCAATAAACAATACTCTGGCACTGGCTGCCAAACCGGAACGCGCCAACGTTCTGGATATCCTGAATAAAGCTCGTCTGGCTAAAGGGCTTACGCTTGAAGAAACGGCAACATTGCTTCAAGTTACAGATCCTGAACTTGATGAAAAACTTTTTGAAACAGCTCGCCATGTAAAAAAAGCAATCTACGGTAACAGGCTTGTACTATTTGCTCCAATGTACATCACAAACGAGTGCGGCAACAGTTGCTTGTATTGCGGCTTCAATGTAACCAATAAAGATCTTACACGCCGAACTCTCTCACATGAAGAGATCAAAAGTGATGTCATAGCACTTGAAGAACAAGGACATAAAAGACTTCTTCTTGTGTATGGTGAGCATCCAAAGCTTGATGCTGATTGGATTGCAGAAACTGTCCAGACTGTTTACGACACAGTTTCTGAAAAAAGTGGTGAAATTCGACGCGCCAACGTCAATTGTGCACCACTTTCTGTAGAGGGATTCCGAAAATTACAGGAAGTAGGTATTGGAACCTACCAATGTTTTCAGGAAACCTATCATCAAAAAACATACAGCTCAGTTCACACCGGCGGAGTAAAAAAAGATTTCCTGTGGCGTCTGCACGCACTGCACAGGGCAATGGAAGCTGGAATTGAAGATGTCGGTATGGGAGCGCTGTTCGGTTTATACGATTATAAATTCGAACTGCTGGCGCTGCTAACCCATGCACAGGAATTGGAAAAAGCATTCGGCGTAGGGCCGCATACAATTTCTTTCCCACGGCTTGAACCTGCGCTTAACGCAGAGATGGCGTACAATCCGCCATGCCCGATTGATGATACGACCTTCAAACGAATAGTTGCCATCCTGCGCCTTGCCGTGCCATACACGGGTTTGATCCTGAGTACCCGCGAATCAGCAACGTTACGCCGAGAATTACTTGATATCGGTGTATCGCAAATTAGTGCCGGTTCGCGCACCTATCCTGGCGCGTATAGTGATCCTGAATACGACCGTCCGGAAGTGCAACAATTTTGCATTAGTGACAACCGCAGTTTAGACGAAGTTATCCGAGACATTGTAGATGCCGGATATCTTCCTTCGTGGTGCACAGCATGCTATCGCCTTGGCAGAACTGGCGAGCACTTCATGGATTTGGCGAAAAAAGGATTTATTCAGCAATATTGTCTGCCGAATTCACTCTTTACCTTCCAGGAATATTTAGAGGACTACGCTTCAGAATCCACCAGAAAAGCAGGTAAACACTGCATCACCAACGAGGTGGAAAACTGTCCCGAGGACAGACGTTCTGTTGTCGAGTCCCGCCTAAAGCGCATTGAACAGGGAGAACGTGACCTCTACCTGTAGCTGATTCTACTGCCGTCATCCAACGTAAAGCACGGCACGTTATTGCTCTACGTACGCAGTATTTCAGTCACATGCTTTCGCCGTCACCTTACTCTTAAGGTGACGGCAATCCTAGCAGCGCGCAACTGCTATTCTTTAAGGAAGTTTTGTACATGTCTTTAACACGTAATGAGATTATTGAAGTTTTGAAAAGCCCTGTCGCTTATGAAGGCACATCCTTCAGCGACGCTGACAACTCCCTGTTTACAGCTGCAACAGCTACTGCTCGAGCGTTGTTCAATAACACCGTGTATCAACGGGGAGTCATTGAGTTTTCATCGCACTGCAGAAAAAATTGTCACTATTGCGGATTACGTAATAGCAACACCGATCTTCTGCGATATAGGCTGACCCATGATGAAATTATGCAAGCTGTAGAAATTGCAGCAGGAATGGGGATGGGCACAATTGTCCTGCAAGCCGGAGAAGATGAAGACGTTAACCCTCATTTTATCTACACAATTGTCCGCGCCATCAAAGAGAAATACAATCTGGCAGTTACACTTTCTCTTGGCGATCATCCGGACGATGTCTACAGGCTATGGCGCGACAGCGGTGCTGACAGATACCTCCTCAAGATAGAAACAACAGACACAGATCTGCACAGCCTCTATCGACCGGGGCAACATCTTTATGACAGGCTGAACCGCATTGAATCGCTACAAAGGCTGGGATATGAAACCGGCTCGGGAATAATTGTCGGGTTACCGGGGATGACAGAGGAAACTCTGACTGATGATTTACTGCTCCTCAGAACCATGGGATTGGATATGATAGCCTGCGGGCCGTTTATCCCTCACCCCCAGACGCCGTTACGACACGCTGCTCAAGGTACACTCGTGGAAAGCCTTCGCGTTACTGCTCTACTTCGTCTGCTCAATCCTGCTACAAATATTCCCGCGACAAGCGCTTTGGACTCTCTGCGCTCTGTCCGCAATAATGATGGTCGTATTCATGCTCTCAATGCTGGTGCAAACGTCATTATGCCTTCCATCACTCCTGATGAAGTCCGAAGCCAATACTCAATTTACCCCGGTAAAAATGATCCTGCTTTAACTCAAAATTCCGCCGTTAAACTGCTCCAATCTAAAGTCCAGCAAGCAGGTTTTACCCTCAGTTCTCAAGCTGGCTCCAGTATGCGACGCACATTCCGAGCTCAACCGGCTATTTAGTATGAATACAACAACTGCTCCAAGAGGCGTACGCCTCATTATTACACTCACCGGTCGTCGTAATGCCGGTAAGTCTTCTCTTATTAATGCATTAGTCGATCAGGAAGTGGCTATTGTTTCCGGTCATCCGGGAACCACCACCGACCCTGTCGGTAAACATTACGAACTGCATCCTATCGGCCCTGTAACTTTTTTTGATACAGCAGGGCTTGATGACTACGGAACCGTTGGCCTGCAACGTATGGCTGCAACACGCAAAGTGCTGCGTCGTACTGATATTGCTATGCTTGTTGTTACAGAACAGGGCATGCAGCAGGAAGAAAAACGTCTGCTTAAAGAACTTTCTGACATGAATCTTCCTGTCATTGTTGTCTTTAACAAAACCGATATCACAACGCCGTCTCAAGAAGATCTGGAGGCTTGTTCCGGTCATTCCATCGTTACTGTATCTGCTACAACAGGTGAAAATATCGAAGAACTTAAGCGCTTTATCATTGCAACTGCACCGAAAGAAATGATCGAAGATCCTCTTCTTGTCAGTGATATGGTTAAGCCGAAACAGACAGTTCTTCTTGTTGCACCTATTGACGGAGCCGCTCCCAAAGGGCGTCTTATTCTTCCACAAGTTCAAGTTTTACGGGATGTTCTGGACGCTAACGCCCTTGCATTAACCGTTAAAGAAACAGAACTTGAAGCTGCGCTCAGTGCGTTGAAAGAACCGCCGGCTCTGGTTGTGACAGATTCTCAGGTTATTCATCAGGTTGCTGAAATTGTGCCGGACTCAGTTCCGCTCACAACATTTTCCACCATTTTTGCAAGATATAAAGGCGACTTACCAAAACTTGTTCATGGTGCTTCTTCCATTGATGACCTTGAAGACGGCGACACTGTGCTGATGTACGAATCGTGTTCGCACCATGCGGTAGATGATGATATCGGTCGGGTAAAAATTCCGAACTGGATTAAAAAATACACAGGAAAAGACCTTACATTCGAACTGTTTGCAGGCCATGATCTTCCTGAACATCTTGAAAAATACAGCCTCGCTATTATGTGCGGCGGCTGCATGTCCAACAGGTCTGAAATGATGCGCCGCATCCGTGACCTGAACGCGCACAATGTTCCGGCAACCAACTATGGTGTTGCTATCTCAAAGGTTCAGGGTGTGCTTGATCGGGTAATTCAACCGTTGGGCATGTAAAAAACGCCCATAAAATCCCCTGTGATGTTTCTGCTTCACAGGGGATTTTCTTTTGTGCAAATTATGCTCTTTTTGATCATGATGCTGTCTGCATTTATTTGCATAAGACATCGTTTATGCCGCATCGCATCCTCATTTTTCCTTTTCCTACGCTTTTTTTCTGAATTGTTACGCAAAATGAATTGTGTACTGAGTTCCTCGTCTTTTCATCTCATCGTTTTTTAGCTTTTTTATGCCGAATGTGATATGTTCTGCCAAACTTCAACACAGCTGGAGAGTATTGCTCATTTTTTTGACGCAATACAACAGTTAGTGGTTTACCTAACTAATCGAACATCCTGCAAAGAGGAGCATTCATGAAAAAGGCGACTCTTATTAATTCGGAAGTGTCCTACGTCATCGCAAAACTGGGTCATTTTGATGCAGTGACAATTTGTGATGCCGGTTTACCCGTTCCTAAAAACGTTCAACGCATCGACCTTGCCCTGTCCGAAGGCATCCCTTCGTTTATGGACACCCTTGCTGCGGTCATTTCTGAAATGGAAATTGAATCCGTAGAACTTGCCGAAGAGTTCCCTAAAATCAGCCCTGCCCTGCACGCCACAACTACAGAATATCTTTCTATGATTGCAGCACAGCGTGAAAAAGAAATTTCGATCTCATACGTTCCTCACACAGAATATAAAGCCAACACGCAAAAAAGCGTTGCCATTATCCGCACTGGTGAGTTTACTCCTTATGCAAATATCACACTGAAATCCGGTGTTGTTTTTTAACGGAGCGAACATGGGTAACGAGCTGCTGAAACTGGAAGGAATCGAGAAAAGCTTCCCGGGGGTCAAAGCGCTGGACGGTGTTAATCTCACCGTTACAGCAGGACGTGTTATGGCTCTTGTGGGTGAAAACGGTGCAGGGAAATCGACCCTCATGAAAGTACTTACCGGAATCTACAAGCGTGATGCCGGAACCATGACCTACCTAGGGAAAAAAGTGACATTCAAAGGCCCTGCTCAATCTCAAAAAGCAGGAATTTCCATCATCCATCAAGAACTCAATCTCCTGCCCGAACTTTCCATTGCCGAGAACATCTTTCTTGGCAGAGAACAAGTGGGATCACTGGGGAATATTCTCTGGAACCGCATGTATACGGAAGCAGATAATTTGCTTAAGCGACTCGGTATTTCCCGTTCATCCAAGACACGACTTGGTGAATTAGGGATAGGCGAACAACAGATGGTCGAAATTGCCAAAGCCCTTTCGTTTGAATCCCGTGTCATTATTATGGATGAACCGACTGATGCCCTCACTGATACCGAAACGCAGGCATTGTTCACCGTTATCAATGAACTGCGTGATGCAGATTACGGCGTTGTCTACATCTCCCACAGACTGAAAGAAATTTTTGATATCTGTGATGACGTTACCATCCTTCGCGACGGCAAATTTATCGCAGAAATGCCTGTGGCGGAACTTACTGAAGAGACCATGATTGAACTGATGGTCGGACGCAAACTGGAGGAGCAGTATCCACGGATCGCTGTTGCCAAGGGTAATGTGCAACTTAAGACCGACAACCTGAGTGCCGACGGTGTGAACGAAGTATGTCTGGAAGTTTGTGAGGGCGAAATTGTCGGCGTTGCCGGATTAATGGGTGCCGGACGAACAGAGCTTATGAAGGCTATTTTCGGAGCCAACCCAGTTACTGGCGGATGCATTATTATTAACGGGAAAAAAGTTCACATCAGTACGCCGAAGGATGCACTTGAAGCCGGCATTGCCTTTATCAGTGAAGACCGTAAAGCCGACGGTCTGATTCTCGGACTTTCTGTCAAAGAAAACATGACATTGGCTGCACTCAAACATTTCAGTCATGCAGCCGGTCAAGTGTACCATGCTAAAGAACGGGATGCGGTGAACCAGTACATTGAAACGTTCAACATCAAAACTCCAAGCAGAAAACAGGCTGTAGGGAATCTCTCCGGCGGGAATCAGCAAAAAGTAGCCATTGCCAAGGGACTCATGACTCGCCCTAAAGTTCTGATTCTGGATGAACCGACACGCGGCGTTGATGTCGGGGCGAAAAAAGAAATTTACCAGCTTATTAACACATTCAAAAAGGAAGGCATGAGCATCATTCTTGTTTCTTCCGACATGCCGGAGATTCTGGGCATGAGTGATCGAATCGTTGTTATGCATGAAGGTCGCATCAGTGGCGAATTTACTGCTGCCGAAGCTGATCAGGAAACAATTATGGCCTGCGCTGTAGGCAAGACGCGTTAGGATGACACACCTATGACAATCCAGAAAAAATCTCTCTCCACCCGGCTGATTGAGCAGAAAACCCTTATCGCACTTCTTGCGATGATTCTTGTGGTATCACTGTTAAATCCCAACTTCTTTACCACCGGAAACATCCTGAATATTTTGCGGCAGACTGCGGTTAATGCTGTTATCGCCGTGGGCATGACCATGGTTATTCTGACCGCGGGAATCGACTTATCAGTCGGTTCAATCCTTGCTCTATGCGGTGCAATAGGTGCTTCGCTTATTGCCGCAGAACTGCCTGTTGCTGTGGCTGTGGGGACGTCTCTTGCCGCCGGTGCCATTGTGGGCGGCGTTACCGGCATCATTATCGCAAAAGGCAAGGTACAAGCCTTTATTGCCACCCTTGTTGCCATGACACTGGTACGCGGCCTGACGCTGGTCTACACAGACGGACGCCCTATCTCTACCGGCTTTACCGATGTGGCAGACAGCTTTGCGGTCATAGGTACCGGCTATCTCTTCGGTGTGCCTGTTCCGGTATGGATTATGGCTGTCACCTTTCTTGGTGCCTGGTACTTACTGAATCATACGCGGCTCGGACGGTACATATACGCCCTCGGAGGGAACGAAACAGCCACACGTCTGTCAGGCATCAACGTCGACCGCATTAAAATTTATGTCTACGCCATCTCCGGTGTTCTTTCAGCCCTTGCCGGACTCATTGTCACATCCCGCCTCTCCTCTGCCCAGCCTACTGCGGGTGCAGGATACGAACTGGATGCCATTGCGGCTGTTGTTCTCGGCGGCACCAGTCTTATGGGTGGTAAAGGGACAATTATCGGCACGCTGCTCGGAGCACTGATTATCGGGTTCCTTAACAATGCTTTAAACCTGCTTGATGTTTCATCCTACTACCAGATGATTGCCAAAGCTCTGGTTATTCTTCTGGCGGTGTTGATTGATACAAAAAGCAAATAAGATCCTCATTTCAAGGAGAAGTTACAATGAAAAGACTGTTGGGTTTAACTGCGACGTTGGTACTTACATTGGCTCTTTGTATTCCTGCTCAGGCAAAGGACACCATTGCACTGGTTGTATCCACGCTGAACAACCCGTTCTTTGTGTCCCTTAAAGACGGTGCAGTTGATAAGGCTAAAGAAATGGGACTGGAGCTGATTGTGCTCGATTCCCAGAATGACCCGAGCAAAGAACTTGCGAATGCTGAAGACCTTACTGTCCGAGGGGTAAAAGCTATTCTCATTAATCCGACTGATTCTGACGCTGTTTCCAATGCTATCCGTATGATTAACGGCGCGAACATTCCTGTCATCACTCTCGACCGCGGCGCAACACGCGGCAAGGTAGCCAGCCACATTGCTTCTGACAACGTTGCCGGCGGTAAAATGGCAGGCGATTACATGGCTTCGCTGCTGGGCAAAGGCGCAAAAGTTATTCAGCTTGAAGGCCTTGCAGGTACATCCGCTGCCCGTGATCGCGGTGCCGGATTTGCTGAAGCTGTTAAAGCAAACGATTTCAAAGTCCTTGCCAGTCAGCCGGCAGATTTTGACCGCACCAAGGGGCTGAACGTTATGGAAAACCTGCTTGCAGCTCAGCCGGAAGTTCAAGGCGTATTTGCCCAGAATGATGAGATGGCTCTCGGCGCTGTACAGGCTGTGAAGGCCGCAGGGAAAAAAGTAGTTATCATCGGTTTTGACGGAACCAAAGACGGCATCGCAGCAGTAAAACGCGGTGACATGGCTGCAACAATCGCGCAGCAGCCTGCTCTTATCGGCGCGCTTGGTGTTGAAACCGCTGCAAAAATTCTGAAAGGTGAAAAAGTAGAAGCAAACATTCCTGTTCCGCTTCAAGTTATTAAGTAGGCTGCTCATTTCCGGCGGCGGGCTGTTTTGCATTACCTCGCTGGCAAGAAGTCTGTCCGCCGGAAATCAGATACGGAGAGCATATGGCACACAAAAAACTTATTGTTCTCGGCAGTGTTAATGCCGACCATATTTTGCAGGTTGAAGCGTTTCCACGTCCGGGGGAAACCGTATCCGGTCACGGATACAAAGTTGTTTCCGGCGGCAAAGGAGCAAATCAGGCTGTTGCTGCGGGAAGATTAGGCGCTGATATTTCTCTTATTGCCTGCGTCGGTGATGATGCGTTCGGCAAAAAAAGCATCACCTCCTTTGAGGTAGACGGTATTCATACCGACGGCGTCACGATGATGCCGGACACTCCCACCGGAGTTGCTATCATTTATGTAAACGCTGAAGGCGAAAACACCATCGGTATTTCTCCTGAAGCAAACGCACGGTTGTTACCGGAAATAGTAGAGCCGCATCTTGGCCTGCTTGAAGAAGCAGATGCCCTACTGATGCAGTTGGAAACCCCGCTTATTACCATTGAATTAATGGCAAAAATTGCGCATCTTGCCGGAAAAAGAGTCATTTTGAATCCGGCTCCTGCCCACCCGCTTCCAGATTCTTTGTTGGCGCATGTCACCATGATTACACCGAACGAAACCGAAACAGAAGTGCTTACCGGTATTGCGGTAAACACAGAAGAAGATGCCCGCAAAGCTGCTGCTGTGTTCCATGAAAAAGGCGTAGAGCAAGTTGTTATTACTCTCGGCAGCAAAGGAGCCTTTATCAGCGACAGTTCAGGCATGCGAATTCTTGAAGGGTTCGTAGTTCGCCCGATCGATACAACTGCTGCCGGTGATGTATTTAACGGTGCTCTTGTTACGGCATTACTGGAGGGGAAAGAAATGGATGACGCTGTCCGCTTTGCTCACGGTGCAGCAGCAATCGCGGTAACGCGGTTAGGAGCGCAGCCCTCCATACCCACCAGAAAAGAAGTGGATCAATTTTTGAAAAAAGAATGATGTTTTGCAATACATCTGCGAGTATTACAGCAATTTCTTATGTAATTGCTATTTTACTGTCAGCGTTATGCATCAAAAAACTGTGCCTCATACAGTAACCACGGGCACAGTTTTTCTTTTTATGAACTACGCAATTGCCATATTCTTTCCTGCGCTATCACGTTGAAATAAATAGTAGTCAATATTCTTCCAGACGGCTTGCCAACGACGAAACTGTATGACAAAATCCGGCATATTTTGGTGTGAATAAAATGACCCTAACTCAAGCAGAGACTCTATGACCCGAGTATCAAATACCTTACGCACATTCCTGCTCTCCGCTGTGGCACTTTGCCTGCTGTGTGCAACCCTGCCTGCTCCTGCTTATGCTTCATCACAGGAAATGCGCCTTACATCTTTTCGTCTTTCTGAAACCGACGGCGCTCTGCTGCTCAACTTCGGTGTCGGCGTTACGCAACTTGATCAACTTCGTGTTCTGCTTACCGAAGGTGTTCAGGTTGAACTGACCTGCCGTGTGGATTTATCCCGACCGCGTTCGTACTGGTTCAGAAAAAACCTTGCTGAAACAACCCTGAACAGTCGCCTGTATTACGACACACTGACTAAAGATTTTTACATTACCATGCCGGACAACAAAGCTCCGCACAGGAACAAGAGTCTGCGCAAGCTGCTTGAAGGTACATGGAAAACCATGTCTATGCCTGTAGGCAGCACAACGCTTATGACCTCCGGTAATGACTACCGAGTGACACTGAATGTTGAGATGGTTAATACGGATATTCCGGAATGGCTTACGAAATCCTTCTTTTTCTGGTCATGGGATCCGGCTCCTCCGATTCAATACTCAACGGACTTTACGTACTGATAGTACGCAGGATTTTTTATGACCCCTAATGATCAGGGCACGATTATAGTAAACGCAATTGATGCTCACGAAAAAAAACGACGGAAACGCGAGCTGGTAGTCGCTGCTGTCATTTTTCTCGTTATCATCACCCTTACATGGATTGAGCTTAAGTACCTTGGTGTAGACTCGTACTTATTTCTTGCCCTGTTTAACTTAAACTTTATCCTCGTATTACTTATCCTGTTCATTGTTCTGCGTAACGGGATCAAGCTGATTCTTGAACGACGACGTAAAGTACTCGGTTCTCATCTGCGTACTCGCCTTGTTCTTGTCTTCATGTGTCTTTCGCTGATTCCTACAGCACTCATGTTTTTTATCAGCACCCAGTTTGTGCAGACCTCCGTGGATTACTGGTTTAAAAATCAGGTTGAAACGTCCATGGAAACCGCCCTTGATATCGGACAAACGTTCTATGCCGATTCTCTGAACGATCTTGAACACTTCAGCAAGAACATCATCGGCCAGATCCGCAAACGCAAATTTGCGTGGGGCGGTAAAGGCATGGACAGCTTCCTTGAAGAAAAACGTTCCGAATACAACCTGACAGTTGTCGGCGTAATGACGCCCAAGCGTACTGAGCAGAACTGGCACGGAGAAAAAAACATTGAGAAGGTTTGGGATGAAACCAAGAGCCGCATTAACTGGGGCAACCTTGAAAAAAATCCCCGCTTCTGGTCTCTCATCTGGCCTGGTGGTGCGTCTGACTATGCTGTAGGCGTTATGCCGGTTGATGAAGGCAAGACCGGTTATCTCGTGCTCGTGCGCAGTATCGGCAAGGATACCATGTTCAAGCTTGACCGCATTGTTCGCGGTCTTGATGAATACAAAAAGCTGCGTACCCTCAAGCGTCCGCTCAAAATTACGCTCTACTTCATTCTGGGCGTTGTGACCCTGCTTATTATTCTCGGTGCCATGTGGTTCGGCTTCCGACTTGCAAAAGAGCTTGTCGAACCTATTCTTGCGCTTGGAAAAGCGACTGAACGAATTTCCAAAGGCGACCTTTCTGTTCGTCTTGAAGACAGATCAACCGATGAACTGGGTGTTCTTGTAGGCTCCTTTAACCGCATGGCGGAAGATTTAGAGCAAAGCCGTAACAGCATTACTGATGCAAACACCAAACTTGAGAAGCAGAATCTCGAAAAAGAGCAACGTAACCGATACATTGAGGCTGTTCTTGATAACACGGCTGCGGGCGTGGTTTCGGTCGATTCTCTCGGCCAGATTTCTACTATCAACAAAGCTGCCGCCAGCATGTTCGGTGTTTCCGCACAATCTCTTATTGGCTGGAATGTACGCACACTTCTGCGCTCACGTGTTGAAGGTGAGCTGGTTGGAGAGCTGGTTACACATTTCCAGACCACCCCTGAATCACCTTGGAAGCGTGAAGTAGCTGTAAACATCGGCGGCAGAGAACTTAAGCTGTTACTCAGTGCCATCGGTCTGCCTGCTCACGACACCAACCAGTTCGGTTTTGTTGCAGTGATTGAAGATATTACTGAACTGGAAAAAATGCAGCGCATGGCTGCGTGGCGTGAAGTTGCCCGACGAATTGCACACGAAATCAAAAACCCGCTCACTCCGATCAAGCTTTCCGCACAGCGCTTGCAACGTAAATACGGCAAGCAGATTGATGAACCTGCGTTCAGCCAGTGCACAAACTTGATTGTTAAGGAAGTTGAAGAGTTACAGAACATGGTTCAGGAATTCTCTGCATTTGCAAAATTACCTGAAGTTATGCTTGCTCCGGGTGAAATTGATCCGTTGCTGCAGGAACTGGTTACGCTGTACAAAAACTCGCACAGTACCATCAGCTGGAACTACCAGCGTATGAACGATATTCCTACAATCCAGATGGACAGCTCTGCTCTGAAACGTGTGTTCATGAACATCATGTCCAACGCTGCTGAGATTCTGACAGGAAAAGACAATGCCACGGTAACCGTGACACTGGAATACAAACAAAGTCTCGGGCTTGTGCGTATTGATGTGGAAGACAATGGTCCGGGGCTGACTCAGGAAGAGCGTTCCCGTCTGTTTGAGCCATATTTCTCCCACAAAAAGGGCGGCACCGGACTGGGCTTGACCATCGTAAAATCTATCATCAGTGATCATCGGGGCTACGTGCGGGCGAACACTCCTGAACATGGAGGAACCATTGTCACAGTAGAGCTTCCTGTGGTATAACAATAGCGCACTAAATATAAAAAATGTTCCAACCCCAGAACAAGAGGGAGCCTGAAACTATGCGTGCTGTACTTCTTGGTGGTTCGGGTTTTATAGGTCGGGCGCTCACCAGCCGACTGCTTGAAAATGATGTTCACGTTGTCGTTACCTCGCGTAATCCGGAACATGGCCGCTTCCTTATTCCGGAAGGGCATTCTTTCCATGTGGATTTTGCGTTATGGGACGGGAAAAATCCTGAACAGCTGGCTACCCATTTAAAAGGTGCCGACGTTGTCATCAACCTTGTCGGTTCTAATATTGCCGCCGGACGCTGGACGGATGAACGCAAAGCCGACATACGTGATTCGCGTATTGTGGCAGGCACTGCCATGTGCAAGGCTATGGACATGGTTGAAGAAAAGCCGCGGGTTGTTATCCAAAGCTCTGCAATCGGTTTTTACGGTTCGCACCCTACATCCCCTGAAGAGAGTCATGTGACTGAAGACAGTCCGGCCGGTCAGGGGTTTCTTGCCTCTGTATGCAGAGAATGGGAAGCTTCCACAAGTTGTATGGATGTTACCGGAACCAGACGCGTTATCATTCGCACCGGAATGGTGCTCGGACACGGCGGTGCGCTGGACAAATTTCTTACGCCATTCCGCATGGGAGTCGGCGGTCCGCTTGGCAGCGGCAAGCAGGTGATGTCATGGATCCATATTCAGGATCAGGTGGATGCAATTATCCACATCATCAACACACCTACATGCACCGGAGAATTCAACCTTACGTCACCGTATCCTGAAACAATGGATGCTTTTTGCAATACGTTAGGAAAAGTACTTAACAAGCCTTCATGGCTTCGGGTTCCGGCTCCTGTTTTACGTATGGCACTTGGTGAAATGGCTGAAGAACTCATTCTGCAAGGCCAACGCGTACTGCCGGAAAAACTGCTGGAATCCGGATACTGCTTCTCGTATCCTTCTCTTGAAGATGCTCTGAACAATCTACTTCGCCCTTAGGCTGTTTATTTTCTATTCTGTTTAATCACCCCATGGAGCTGCTATGCCTCAGTCCAAGGCTCGTATATTAATTATTGATGATGAGGAAGGAATCCGCTTTTCGCTGCGCGGCATTCTAGAAGACGAAGACTACAGTGTTGAAGAGGCAGAAAGCGGCGAGCTTGGACTCAAAGCCGTTAAAGAACTTTCACCTGACCTCGTATTTCTTGATATTTGGCTCCCCGGTATGGACGGCATGGAAGTGCTGACCCAGATAAAACAGCACGACAAATCCTTGCCGGTTATCATGATTTCCGGTCACGGAAATATTGAGACTGCTGTTAACGCCATCAAATATGGTGCACATGACTTCATTGAAAAGCCGTTATCTCTTGAAAAGGTTGTGATTGCTGCGGACAAGGCGCTGGAGTTTCAAAATCTTCGCAAAGAGAACCTTGCGCTTAAATCACGCATCCGCACTGAACAGACCGTGGAAATCACAGGTGAATCTGCTCCTGTTGTTGAGTTACGCGAACAGATTGAACGGGTTGCGCCGACTGATGCATGGGTATTGATTACCGGTGAAAACGGAACCGGCAAAGAAATTGCCGCACGCTCTATTCATGCTCATTCACGCAGGGTAGACAACCCTCTTGTGGCGGTAAACTGCGCGGCTATTCCTGAAGAGTTGATCGAATCCGAATTATTCGGTCATGAAAAAGGGGCGTTTACCGGAGCAGACCAGCCAAAGACCGGTAAGTTTGAAATGGCAAACAACGGCACATTGTTCCTTGATGAAATCGGGGACATGAGCATGAAAACGCAAGCAAAGATTCTGCGTATTCTTCAGGAGCAGTCATTTGAACGTGTTGGCGGCAACAAAACCATCAAGGTTAATGTGCGTGTGATTGCTGCGACAAACAAGACGCTTGAAGATGAGATCCGCGAAGGCAATTTCAGAGAAGACTTGTATTACCGCTTACGCGTATTCCCTATCTACGTTCCGCCGCTTCGTGAGCGTGGTTCTGACGTCATCCTGCTTATTGAAAATTTTGTGAACATGCTTGTGGCTGAACATGGATTCAAGCCGCTGACATTTGATGATGATGCCACTAAAGCCTTGTTGCAATATGCATGGCCAGGCAACGTGCGTGAGTTGAAAAACTTTGTTGAACGCATGCTGATTATGTACGGCGGAAAGACTATTACCGCCAAAATGCTGCCGCCTGAATTCTCTCAATTCATGCCGCAGCCTGTTTCCGGTTCTGAACAGCTTATCTCCGGTGGTTCTGTAGACTTTAAAGAAGCGCGGAATCATTTTGAAGCTGCTTTTCTTGAAGCCAAGCTTAAAGAGTTTGACGGGAACATTACCAGACTTGCTGAAGCCATCGGCTTAGAGCGCAGCTATCTGTATCGTAAGCTCCGTTCATACAACATCCAGTCAGAATAAGAGACAGCACATAGAGGCTCTCTAAACGCTGTTTTATGCGTTCAGCGTCTGCATCACATTGCAAACAAAAAAGGGTGAAGTCCTAGGACTCCACCCTTTTTCATTTTCCTTTCAACTGTACGCTACAAAAGCTCTTTCACAGGATAGATACGCTGCAATAATGTGGTTTTGTTTTTGGTAATACTTACCTGAAGTGCATACGCTTCGTTCATCAGCATCGCTTCGGGTACCGCAAAGGTTGTTACGATACGTTTGAACCGGTTAATGCTGAAATCCATATCTTTCTCGTTGGCATCAATCGAAACAACCTTGCCTTCTTTTGTAATGAAAGAAAGAGCAATGGAACCGCGAATGTTGCCCTTGGCATTTTTGTTGTCCAACTTCAGAGACAAACGCAAGTTGCCGCCTGTCGCCTTTTGCAGTTTCAGGTTGGAAACTTCTACAAGGTCAGTATCAACAATTTTCAAAATGGAAGAAAGATCGATTGGTGGCGGCAATTCGGCAGATGCTGCCACGCTCATGGATGAAAACAATGCCTGTAATTCTTCAGGATCGTTCGATTGTAAAATTTGTTCTATATTTTCAAGGCGTTCAACATACACCTTGAGGTCGCGCAGTTCTTTTTGCACGCCATGCCGTTCATTCATTAAAGCAGTGTTCTTTTCCCACAGTGAAAAGCTGGTAAATATTCCGCATACAGCAACCAGCACTACGCAGAACAACACGACCAACAGCATCCTTAAGCTGGACGAACTCACCCTGTATCGTCGTACGTTCGTATCATCACGCATTATGAGGACACTATACTTTTCACTCATCTATCAGGATCTCCACTCTTCACTTACAATGACCCAATGGTCACCTTCAGGCAGCAAGACAAGTGTCTTCCGCCCTTGGTCTGTGTATCCGGTACTATCTCCATAGTATTGATTCATGCTTACTTCAAGCCCCCGACGGGACATAGACATCTTGATGTCAGAAAGCACAACTTCAACAGGTTTTTTTTGCTGCCACAGCTTTTTCTTGTGTGCTGCTATGGCATCAATACCCCGACGCGACCCCTGTACCGCATTGATCGCATACCTGCTGATGTACCCCTCCACTGAACCAGTCTTCCAATCAGTGACCCAATCATCAAGAAAGTTATGCACATTTGCTACCATAGCGTCAAGGTACGCCTGCTCCATGCCCAGACGCCTCTCTTTCCATTCCATACCGACAATGACAAATTCTCCGGCATCATTTTTTTGCCAATATAAACGCCGTACACCTTGTGTTACAAGGTTCGGAGCGCGATAGTACTGATCAAACCATGTTACCCAGTAGTCTGGTCCTTGAAGTACGTTGACCATATTTGTCCATGTGATAATCCATGGAAGTCTTGAAAAAAGACGCTCTTTATTTTTAGCAAATGCTGTAAATGACTCATTCATGCTTTTTGAATATGCCTCGGAAGAGAACATTTTCAAATATTCTGGAGAACGGTTCTGCCATGCAGTGAGCCATTGCTGTGTTTTTTCTTTCAATGCATTGAATTCTGCATTTGATTGAAAGTATGGTGCTACCTGTTCGGCCAAAATGACAGGAGTATTAATTGTTACTCGCTTATTGAGGTCAGCAATATCCGGATTGTTCATGGCAATGCACCCTTTTGTCTCTCTTGGAACAATAGGTGTGCCCCTGCCGTGAATCCAGATTCCGTGTCCGTCTTTTTCGCGGAGTTTATCTACGGGATTGGGATAATTGAGTGTATAGGCTTCTTTCCCGTACAACGAGTAATCAAGTCCGCTGGTGCGGCGGTTTTCGACAAAATAGATGCCTTCCGGAGTTTTTTTATCTCCTTCACGCTGCTTGTCGCCTTTAACCTGCCCTGAACTGCACGGAACCTGCTGAGAAGTCAGCTGTTCTGCTTTTTCCCCGAAAAAGCGGGCAGATTGCTTTGACTTATCAACCGTAACCAACATGGGAAGTTTTGTGGCTTCTTCGGCAACCACTGCCTGCCAACCGGCAAACGCAGGTACAGAAGCAGTGCAAACATGTAAACCGAGCAGAAAAAGTAACGAAAACAAGCGCATGAACATCCTTATTCCGGGAGAGCAAATCCCGCACGCAGAAACTGGTTTGAAGTCTAAAGCAATTGTAAATCCAATCTGACAAAGGACATGAGACAAGGGAAGTTGTCAAGAAATTGCAGCTCTATGTATCAGAAAAAAGTGTAAAAAAAGAGTGCCCCCATGCAGGAGCACTCTAAACTTTTACCTGGAAACCGCATTAGCTTGTTGCAAGCGCAACAAGTTCTTTACGATCAAAGATAGATACAAGGTTGTAGCCGCGCTCTGCAAGCGCTTCACGGCCACCTTCGTCGCGATCAAGAACAGCACACACGCAAGATACTTTAAGGCCGGATGCCTCAATGCGTTCAATTGCGGTAATAACTGATCCACCAGTGGTTACTACGTCTTCAAGCATAACAACCACATCACCTTCTGCAAAGTTTGCAAGACCTTCCACACCCTGGCCTGTTCCGTGACCTTTTGGCTGCTTACGAACGATAAGTGCCGGAAGGTGTCCGCCCTTTTCAAAAGAAATAACAGAAGTAGAGCTTACAAGCGGGTCTGCACCAAGTGTCATACCGCCTACGCCTTTTACTTCTCCTGCATTCTCAAGACCGGAGATGAGTTCGTAAAAAAGGTTGCCGATCAACCACGCACCTTCAGGGTGCAGAGCGGTCTGACGGCAGTCGAAGTAGTAATCACTCTTTTTGCCGGAAGCGAGAGTGAAATCACCTTCTTTGTAAGACTTCTCGTACAGAAGTTTTGCAAGTCGTTTTTTAAGTTCTGCCATTTTCCGCTCCATAATTTTGTTATCTATAAAATCTAAGAATTGAACACACGACCGAAAATCAAATCTTCATGGCGCAGGTAGTAGCTTGCGTCGAAGATTTCATCCATTTTCTCAGGAGCAATACGCGCGCTGATTTCTGGATCTTTTCGAACGAGGTCTTCAAAAAGTTGTTTTGTGTCCCAGCTTTCCATAGCACACTTCTGCACCATTACGTAAGCATCCTGACGACCCATGCCGGTTTCAACAAGGCCGAGGAGTACGCGCTGGGAGAAGAAGAGTCCCATTGAACCAACGAGGTTGCGATCCATGTTTTCAGGAATCACACGCAGGTTGGAAACAAGGTTGGACAGACGGTTCAGCATGTAGTTCATAAGGATGGTGGTATCCGGCATAATTACACGCTCAACAGAGGAATGGCTGATGTCACGTTCGTGCCAGAGCGCCTGGTTTTCCATAGCTGAAACAGAGTTAGTACGAACAAGACGAGAAAGACCTGTAAGGTTTTCTGCAGAAATAGGGTTCTTTTTGTGCGGCATTGCAGAAGAACCTTTCTGACCTTTACGGAAGCCTTCTTCAGCTTCAAGCACTTCGGTACGCTGCAGGTGACGCAGTTCTACGCAAAGACGCTCGATACCGCCTGCTGCTACAGCAAGAGCTGTAAAGTATGCAGCGTAACGGTCGCGGTTGATAACCTGTGTAGAGATAGGGTCTACAGCAAGACCGAGCACCTCACAGGTGATGGATTCAACTTCCGCAGGAATCATTGCCATTGTGCCTACTGCACCGGAAATTTTACCAACACGTACACCCTCTACAGCAGCTTTGAAACGTTCGTAGTGACGTTTGAACTCTGCGTAGAAGCCAGCCATTTTAAGACCGAAGCTTGTTGGTTCTGCATGAATACCGTGGGTACGTCCCATGCACAGACGACCTTTATTCTCATGCGCGATGGTTTTCAGGGTCTCAAGCATTTTTTCAAAGTCTTTGAGAATGATATCACCTGCGCGGGAAAGCAGAACGCCGTTAGCTGTGTCTACAATGTCGGAAGAAGTACAGCCAAGGTGGATGAAGCGGGCAGCCGGACCAACTTTTTCTTCTACAGCAGTGAGGAATGCAATCACGTCGTGACGTGTGGTTTCCTCAATCTCCAGAATACGGTCCACGTCAAAATCGGCCTTCTCACGAATCTGCTTCATACTTTCATCATCGATTTCGCCAAGGCGGTGCCAAGCCTCACAAACAGCGATTTCAACTTCGAGCCAGACGCGGAATTTATTTTCAAGCGTCCAGAGCTGACCCATTTCGGGGCGAGTATAACGATCGATCATTTTAGCGTTCTCTTACATAAGGTTGCGGTTAAAAGGTTGTTATGCATAAAAAAGGCAGCCAATACTGGCCGCCGAAAAATCTATCAAGATGCAGATGAAGATGAGGAGTTGGAACACCCGGAAGAACCGGATGGGATATCCTTTTTAGCGGGGTTCGATGCGGCACTGTTTTTTCCATATTCGGAAACATACCAGCCACCACCTTTAAGTACAAAAGTAGTGTTGGAAATAATACGTTCGGCTACTCCACCGCATACAGGACATTTAATGGACTCATCACCTTCTGAGCAGGAAGTGGTCCATTCTTCAAAAATTTGTTCGCACGCATTACAACGATATTCGTAAATGGGCATGCTACCCTCCATCAACAATACAAAACTTAGAAAAGCTAAACAGCGGCTTCACTGTTAATAAACATGAAACCGCTGCCAAGAAAAATGCCGTTCTCCAGCCTGCAGTGCAGCTGGAAAACATTATCGAGCTTTAAGGCAGCCGATAATTTATCGTAAAGAAACTTATGCGTTCTTAGCAGCAATAGCTTCTTTGATGCGAAGTTTCATTGCTTTTTTACGGCGATGACGACGACGATCGAGTTCTTTCTTACGTTCATGTTTTTTATGAGCCATTGTAATTCTCCTTAGCGGTCTTTTCGAAAGTCGGGATGATACAGAAGAAGGACACTGTTGTCCAGTAGTGCTATAGAATCACAAATGACCCTATTTACGATCGTAAAACCCGCTTACACGTTCGGAACAGTGTATTTTAAAGGAATCGAATCCGGCACTGCGCAGTGTATCTTCAATAGCTTCGTGATGCTTATGGAGCACACCTTTTTCATCAGAAGAAACTTGCAGCACCTGCGTGCCGTCATCAAGGATACGTACTCTGAAATTTTGCAGGCCGTACCGCTTAAGGGCAACTTCACATTCTTCCACCCGCTGCAGCAAATCTTCGTCCGGCGTTGTTCCATAAGAAAAACGGGTCAGCAAGCATGGTGTAGCAGGCTGGTCTGAGTGTTCCATATCTGTCGCTTCTGCCAATGCGCGCACTTCTTCTTTAGAAATATCACACAACGCAAGAGGACTGACCACGCCCAGCTCTTCTAACGCCTTCAAGCCCGGACGATATTCACCAAGGTCGGATGCGTTGGTTCCGTCGATAATTGTCGGCTGCTCACCCTCACCGTCATTGATCTCTACCATCTCTTTAATAGTAGAAAACAACAGACGCTTACAATGATAGCAACGGGCAGAGCCGTTTTCAGCGATTTCCGGCACAGACAGAGGAGAAAGACGAAGAGCCTGATATGGAATATCGTGTGTTTGCAGCCAATTGAGTGCTTTAGCAGATTCTGCACGCGGAACGTGTTCACCGGTAATATGCACAGCCGTGAATGTAATTCCGGCACGATACATGACATGCGCAAGAAAACGACTGTCCACACCGCCCGAAAAAGCCAGAACAGGAGAAAAAAAGCCCTTGAGTTTAGACTCAAGGGCTTCAAGTTTAGCAGTATTTACCATGCGGGTATTTTTTCCACTGGTTCGCTCAAAAGAAACTCGCCCTTTTGAATCCATTCTTTAAGTTTGTCTGCAATCTCGAGTGAAATCGGGTAACTGGTCATAGGTACTGTTTCTACCTTTTTGCCCATGATTTCAACTTCACCGGACTTCAGTTCCTCGTAGGTACAATGTTGCAGCACACGCGGTAATCCGTTCGGATAGTCATGCCCGTAATCTTTTACCGGCATCTGGATGTCGCTGTCTGCCACACCTGTGTACCACGCGATTTCTTCATTAAGGATAGGAATCGGAATACCGACACCTACACTCATGGTGTTACCGTACCCCAAGAAACTCAGACCACGCAAGTATCTTGCATCCATTTGTTTTAAATCACCTTTCAATTCAAGTGTACCGGCAGGTGATAATGGAAGTCCGCGTTCGTTTCGTTTCGGATTCGGTACATGCTGTGTACCTGCGCCGATTACATACCCGATACCGCCGCCCAGGAAGATACGTGTACCAAGACCGATGGTCTTAAAGAGCGGATCGTTAAACAATGGAGACAGACAACCGGCTGTTGCGAAGTTCACGTTACGCATGTTCGGTTTAAGCGGCCCCATGTATGTATAAACGATACGACTGGTAAGGTTCACCGCTGCATTGTAGTTCTGGTAGCAGTTACGCGGGTTGAACAACTCTGCATGCGGAAGATCCGCAAGAGTAATATCGCGTTCGTACAGTTTACGCGGGTAACAGTCCGTACCGTACGCCTCTGCACGCAGTGCTACTGAACGCCCTGCCACGAGATCTTCGATAACGTTACCGCCGCCGTATTTAAACTGACCCGGGTAGACTTTGTTAAGCGGATCATCTTCCCGCGGCTCAGTTGCGCCGATGTAACTGTCTACAGCAGCGAGCCCTGCATATGCTGGCACACCGTTGAGTGTTACTTTGGATGTTTTAATTGTCGGCGGTTCCTGCTGACCGATGTTGAAAAGAAGACCGGATGAGCACATCGGCGAAAATGTGCCGGTAGTCACAACGTCTACCTCTTTGGCAGCTTTTTCTTTACCCATTGTACGAACTGCATCAGTCATTTCTTCTGCGTTCAATACAACAGCTTTACCGGAACGAATTCGCTCATTAATCTCAGCAATAGTTTTGTTTACTTTAGTGTGTGCCACTTCCGCCCCTCCTCGAGGAAGATATACGTTTTTCTTGATGTGAATCGATCTATATCAATTTTTGCAGATAACCTCAAGTAGTCTGATTTCAAATCTGTGAGCAATGACTTTTTTCAGCTTTTTTTATCCTTTTCCTGTATTTTCAATACAAAAAAAGACAGCCCTTTTTGATTTCATTGCACTACGCTGTGGTAGATTGTGCAACAACTTTTGAAAAAAGGCTGTCTTTTTTTTGTTATGAAATATTTTTTTTACATAAGTGACAAAACTTTTTTTGCCCCTTGGTGATTTGGATCGAGACTCAGGCATATCTGCAAATGCACCTTTGCCATGTCGTGATCGACCGCCCTGAAAAATATCAATCCCATGTTATACGCAATAGCAGGTTCTGAACGCACAAAATCTTCATTAAGCTGGATAACTTTACGAAGATATTTTGACGCCTGCACAAACTCTTTACCTTCAGCGTGGGCAATAGCGATATTGTAGTACAGGTTCTCATCCCTGCGTGACACTTGCAATGCCCGCTTGTATTCCTGAACAGCCTGACGCCATTTCCCCTGTTTCCGCAACACAATGCCAAGGCTGTTAAAGGTGTCTACATCCGCTTTATCGAGATTATCACCTTTGGCTCGCAACGCCCTGCGTAAATACTGCTCCGCTCGCGCCGGATCCCGTTTTTCATACGCAGACGCAATTTGCTGTGACACATTCCCTACATAATCGATTGCTTCTTTATTCGCCTGACGAAGAGCGCCCTCAAAATACACATCCGCACTGACGTAGTTACCAAGCTCCACATGGATATGTCCGATATCCAGCTTACGCTCCACGTTAAGTGGACTCATTTTATCGAGCTTTGTCAGGCAATCCAGCTGCCGCTTTTTTACTCCGGCAACACCGTACAGATCTGCCAGCTTTTTCAACGGATCAAGAAACAACGGTGCTGAATCACCGGCACCAAGGTAACACTTGTGTGCCTGTTCATACTTCTTCAACCCTTTATACGCATCACCCATAACCAGCAGAGCAGAAGACATATCCGGCTTTGCATTCAGCACGGTACGCGCCACTTTTGCGGCATCTTCATACGCTCCCTGCTCAAGCATTGTCTTTGCAATATCAATAAGCTGCCCCAGCTTTCCCTGCGGCTTGATGCTATGTGCCACCTTCTCGATAAAGGTATTAATGGCGATGGGTTTTGTAATAAAATTATCCGCACCCAGTTCATGTAACAAAATGAACTGTTCCCGCGGTGCTTCTGTCATAGTGATAAAGACCTTACACTTGGCGAAATCCTTCTTAACCTTACGTACAAGAAACGCCATTTCTTTATCTCTATGGATACGTTCAATAAAAACGAGAAGTTTTTTCCCGCCTGCAAGCTCTTTTCGTATCTGCTTAATCGTATCTTCAACGGTACTGACTTGCGAAAAACACTTATTCCGCAATCCGAGATGCTTGTTGAGTGTTTGCCGCAAAAGTGCCGTAAAGTTGGTATCTTCAGTCAAGACAATCGCATAGCCATTCTTTTTGGAAAAGAAATCTACTATGCTAGCCTCGAACTTTCGAAACTCCATTTTAGCTAAAACACTTTCCATCGACATAAGAGCTCCAGCCCGGCTAGTTCTATCGACACACCGTCACACAAATACAACGGGTATTCTTAGTATTTAACAAGAAAAAAAATGATCATAGTCACAACAACACAGCTGCATACTTCATCTTCTATACGTACATAACTGTATTATAGCTTCATAGGAATGATGAGAGGCTTTACAACACTGTCGCCTCTGCGCGGCTCATACATAAAAAATATTGGATCATTGAAAAATAAAAACAAAATTCCAATAAACAAAGTAAGTGCATGGTAATATGTGTCAATTAAAGTATCAACACATAAAAACAAACACAGTTTACTGTACAAAACAGTGCTACAGTCGTGTGCCGCAATGCTTACAATACTGTGCATCATACGCATGGTCTGTCATTCCGCATCCACTGCATGCAATCTTGTTCACCTGTTTTTTCACATCAGCAAATTCTTGCGATATGACACCTGCAAGCACTACGATAATGCTATATCCAAGAAGCATGATTAAAGCCGCAACGGCTTTACCCAGTACCGTTTCCGGAACAACGTCTCCGTATCCCACGGTAGTCAGTGTGACTATTGCCCAGTAAATGGATGTAGGGATAGAGGTAAATCCGTGCTCCTGTCCTTCAATAACATACATAAGCGTACCGAAGATAACCACAAGCACCATAATCCACATTGCAAGCACCGCAATTCTACGTTTGCTGTTGCGCAAAACTTGAACCATTAAATGCGTATCGTTCAAATGCTGCAATAACTTTACTAGCCGGAGGATACGCAAGACTCGAAAAAGACGTAGGAGCGCCAAGGAAGGAAGAAGAGGAAAGATGATAGTCACCCATGTAGGTGCGATGGAAAGAAAGTCTATCACCCCGTAAGAACTGAAAATATACTTTTTAGGAAACGGAGAACACCACACTCTTAAAACATATTCAATGGTAAAAAGAACTGTGAAAAAAAATTCCAAATAATTTACCGCATACCAATATTCAGCCGCCACGGAAGGAATGGAATACGCCAGTACAACCAGTACAGACAGTACGATACACGTGATTAAAAGGACGTTAAAGATCTTCCCTGCAAGTGTGTCTTGCAGGTACATTGTATGATAGACTATTTGCTTCAACGATCTTCTCTTCATGTATTACACCATATTGTTGTATTTTTTCTTTTTCATACTACCTAATACGATATTTTTTCCAGTATTTCCTGAATATTATATAACCACAGGGATGTTCATACACCATCGCACGCACTCTCCAACATTGTGTTTCTTACAACCTTGTTGCAACAAAAAAGCGGATTACTTCTATACAAAGTAATCCGCTTTCATCATCTACGGTATAATGGGGAAGTAACCGAATAGATTCCGGTTCTCCTGTTATTTTCGTTTCTGCTCTTCCAGTCCGTATTTCTTAATTTTACTATGCAAGGTTGCACGGGTAATACCCAGCGCACTGGCAGCATCAACTTTCTTTTTATGTTTCTTCAACGCAGCCTGTACTGCACGTTTTTCAAGGCTTTCTAAAGAAACGTCACCCAATGGAAGGTCTGCCCCACCGGAAGTGCCGCCGGTCTGTTCCAGCATACTTTTTCGTAACGTAGCAGGAAGCTCTCTATCAGTAACATATTCGGTTGTGGCCATAATTACGGCACGTTCCATTGTATTTTCCAATTCCCGAATATTGCCCTGCCATGGGTTATTCACAAGAGCATCCATTGCCTGCGGAGAAAAGCCTACAATATTTTTGCCGTACTTCTGCGCATACATGTTCATAAAATGCTCTGCCAGCAAGGGAATATCCGCCTGCCGCTCTCTCAATGAAGGGACTTCGAGGCCAATTACGTTCAAGCGGTAGAATAAATCTTCCCTGAAGGTTTTCTTTGCGACCTCTTCCTGCAAATCCCTGTTTGTAGCGGCAATGACGCGTATATCTACATGCAGAATAGCATCGCTGCCTACACGTTGCAGCTCGCCCTGTTGTAGAACTCGAAGAAGTTTAGCCTGCAAGGAGAGGGGAATTTCCCCCACCTCATCCATAAAGATTGTGCCGCCGTCCGCCTGCCAGAACAATCCGTCACGGCGTTTATCTGCACCGGTAAACGCCCCTTTTTCGTGCCCGAATAATTCTGACTCCAAGAGGCTTTCGCTTAACGCCGCACAGTTAATTGTTACAAACGGTTTTGCGGCGCGCTCGCTTGCCTGATAAACGGCTTTAGCGACCAACTCCTTACCTGTGCCGGATTCTCCTGTAATCAGAACCGGTGCATGAGTTGGCGCAACTGTTGTTATGGTTTCGACCAGTTCGTGCATACGATCGCTGCTTCCGACCATGCCGAATTGGTTTTTCTCTGAATTCTGCTCTTTTAACGAGCGGTTCTCTTCTGCAAGACGTGTATGATCGAGCATGCGCTCTATGGTCAATTTAAGAACATCAAAATCGAGCGGTTTTATCAGATAGTCATATGCTCCCTGTTTCAGAGCAAGAACAGCCGTATTGATAGACGAATAGGCTGTCATAATAAGTACCGGTATCGAAGGATTATGCTTTGCTATCTGCTTCTGGGCTGTAATGCCGTCCATCCCGCTCATGCGGATATCCATAAGCACACTGTCATACGGTCGTTCCTGTGTCATTGCCACAGCTGTTTCCCCGTCAGGTGCCTCGGAAACCTGATAGCCCCAGTCTTCAATAATAGTGCGGAGTACCGTGCGGTGCGAACCGTCGTCATCAACAATTAGAATATGCGCTGGCATCATTACTCCTTATCCAAGCAAGGCAGCTGTATCACAAATCGTGTTCCCTTTCCTTTTTGTGAGAACACGCGAATAATTCCATTATGAGCTTCAATAATCTTATGAACTACGGAAAGTCCAAGCCCTGTTCCGTGGGACTTGGTTGTAAAATATGGTTCGAAAATCCGTTCTTTTGTCTCAGTATCCATGCCTTCACCGTCATCTTCTACAATCACACTTATCGACTGCGTTTCCGGCACAACACTGACCTGCAGGGAACCGCCATCGTCCATTGCATCCAGACTGTTCAAACATAAATTAAGAATAACCTGTGAAAACCTGTCCTTATCCAGCATAACTTCCGGTACATTTTCGGGAATTTCCACAGACAACGTAACATCACGCAATTCTGCTTCCTGCGAGATCAAGGCGGTACAGTGTTCCACAACACCTGCAACAGCTACCGGCTTCATAGCAAGATCGGACGGTTTGGAAAGGCCTATCAAGTCTGTGATTACACGGTTAAGACGTTCCACTTCATCAATAACAATGGCGGCTGTTTTTTCTCCGGCACTGCCTTGTGAGAACTGCGACTTCAAATAGGTTGCCCCGCCCTTGATAGAGCTGAGCGGATTTCGGATTTCATGCGCAACACCGGCTGCCAAAGAACCGATTGCGGCGAGCTTACCTTTCCGCTCAACCTCTGTCTGGAGGCTGTGCATTTCGCGCAGATCCCGCATAAGAAAAACAGTGCCGATAATGACTCCATGTTCGTCTTTTATGACTGAGCCGGTAACGCCCACAGGAACAAGCGGAAGAGCTTCTGTAGAAAGTTCAATAACCTCTTCACGACGCAGAGAACCTTCTTTCGCTTTAATATAGTATGGAACCAGATCCGGCAGCAGCACCTGTGCTGCATCCAGTCCGGCTACAATGTCTGATGTACAATGCAGAATGACGCGGCTCAGCTCGTTCATGTAAACAATCTGATCCTTACTGTCCGTGACAATCAGACCATCGGGCAGGTTGTACATTACTTCCTGCACCATTGCCTGGCTGCGTCCGGCATTCTGGCGGGAACGTTTGGCCCTTTGTGCCCAATACAAAGAAAGAAAGCCTACCAGCGCCAGCAACAGTACACTGCTGCTGACAATGACGTTCTGCACCGTACTTGCCCGCTGCAACTCCCGCAGTGGGCGTGCATCCAGTCCTACATAGATAACAGGCGGCTCTTTATCCTCGCCTGCTGTTTCAAGCAGTGCACTGACATCCTTGGCTAAGTTCTGGGTATCAACCTTCTTCTCCGGTCGCGTTGCTGCCGATAACGAGTTCTGCCCGTCTTTCTTTTTACGGAACAATTGCATGAAGCGCTCTAACGGTTTCAAGGTCGGCTCTTTCTGCAATTTTTGCCAAAGCTCTTTGCGGGTAAGCGGAGTAAACGCCCGATAAGCGAGGAATATCTGCCGCTCATTCGCGGTATATATTGTTGAACGCCCTTCTTCTCCTGACGGTAAATTTTTTATCCGCCGAAGAAACTGGGACTCCATTCGCTTTTGTCCCTCTTTGAAGCTGCTCTGCATGATGGTGCCGTCACTGAACGTGATGGCAATGAAGAAAATTTCCGGACGATCTGCCATTTCATCCAGAAGAAGTTTTAAACGGATTGTGGAATTTCTGCTGCGAAGGTCTGTTCGAACTCCGGCTTCTACAGAAGTGATCAGCGATGCGCCCTTATCTTCGTAAAGACGAACATACTCTTTCATATTCTGCTGAATAGCATTGTATGTGAGAAAGGCGACCCCTAATCCTACAAGTAAGACCACGCTTACTATGCAATACGGGGAAAGCAGTCTGCTCGGCGCAGTCTGTTTACGTGTATTTTTTGAACGCATAGCGCTCTTTACTCCAAACAGCTTAGGCATAAAATACTATAATTTTATGCTGTTACACAAAATAACGTTTAAAAATTAAACGTTTTTCGCAAAACGTAAAGATTTTATACATAGCGTCTCTACCCCGATCTACAGGAAATAGCACGACTTTTTTTATTCCCTTGTAATTCAAGGACAAAAAGAGAGTTGAATATTTTGGCACACCCGTTGCTTATAGGAAAACATAAGCAAGCTAGCTCCCCCGACTGGCTGCTGAAGCGTATAGAGCGCAGCGTCACGAATAATGAGTTCACCCTCTCATTGTATGGCAACAAAATTGTTTTCAGGATGTGACGCTGCGCCCTAAAAAAATACGGTGCAAAACCCTTTTACCTGCTCTTTTTCATACTTGTTTTGCATTTTTATATATGAGGTACTTATTTATGGCTCTGCGTCTTTTTATTGCTCTCATTCTCGTACTCTCAATTGCCAGCGGCACTATTGCCGACGCTACTGAAATTGCTGTTCCTAAAAAAGCTCTTGCTCCTAAAATAGAGCTGACGCTGACACAGCAACAGGATGTACACAGAATTACCAAGGCATATACAGAAAAGACCCGTCCCATTCGTGAAGAATTATGGGCTAAAAAAACTATGCTTCGGGCACTCACTAATAATCCGAATGCCGAAGTTTCCGATATTCAAAAGATCGTGAACGCCATGAAGGAACTCCGCGCCAAGCTGCATGCAGAGCGTGTTGAGTTCGAAGAGGGCATGATGAAAAAGTACGGCTTCATCCCCTCCAAAAACTGGATTGATTCGAATGATGCGTTCCGAACCGCTGACACTGATACTGATTCCGCAACAGAAGATTCTCAGAAAACAGATGACAGCACCCCAAAAGCGAAGAGCTTTTTCTCGAAGCTCTTCGACTAAAAAAACAGATGCGGCAACATGCGGGTAGAGCAACCAGCACGCTTGTTGCCGCACCTCTGTGGGCCTTGCGCCCCTTACTTTACCAATCTCACTGCAAAGTTGAGCAGGAGTTTTCGATAATACGGTTTGTTCTTCACTCATGCATGATCAATGCATCTCCCTGCCACGGTCTTGGTAATCGCACCGGAGCGGGGGGAGAGTGAAGGGCTAGATCAAAACGATTACCGTAATCCACTTTCCCCTATGCAACATACACAATTTCAGTGCCCCTGACTTACCCCGGTCAGGGGTTTTGTGCGTCTATGGACTGCTTCTGCCACACAAGCGATTCTTCCCCGCGCACCTATTCAGCTACAAAAACATCACTCCGCTTGCTCTGCGGGGAAAAATCACATTACCAACACCTTCTTACATGCTACAATAATGACGGATGCGGGAATACCCGCCTGTTTTTTCATCTGCACTACTCAACCGCACAACGCTTTTTGCAGATGCTTTGCAGTTCCGTTTTTATACAGCTTCAGGGAGTATCAGATGTTTCGTATCCTATGCTCGCTGCTTTGCAGCTTCATTATGCTTTGTATGATTACCCCTTTTGCACACGGTGCAAAAGAAAAGGAAAACCCCCTGCCGCCTCCGGTTACAAAAGAAATTTCTACCAGCTGGACGGTAGATCCCGACTGGCAGACTTCTACCTACAGTTTTTTTAAAGAGGAATTTATCAATCCGAAAATTGTTGAAGAAATGCAGGGCCCGCTCTCTGACAGCGGTTCACAGATTCTTTCGATCAACGTGCATAACGCTAACATCAGCAATCAGTTTTTCAGTGAAGTACATGTGCGGACGACTGAAGCGATGCCGTACGTCTACTACAAAGACGGCGATAGCGAGTTCGGCTATATCTATGTTGGAGCAACAACCGGAGGAATCAACATTGTTCATACGTTAAGCTTCGGAAGCGGCTCGGGGGTCTTTCACACCCTGCTCTTCTTTGTCTTCACGAAAACTGAATCAATGACATTCGGACTGGAAGTACGACCGGTGGAACAGCCGACGCTGACACTTATCGGCTCTCTCCCGCTAGGAGACCGTTTCGCCGGAACGATCAATCTGGAAAATGATGTTCTGAAGGTATTACCCTCGGATAAATTTCGACGTCCGCTTCCACTCTACAAGGGCGGTCTGATCTTACGTTTTACGAAGTAATGCGGAGCGATGAACGAAAGGCTAATAAAAGATGTTCCCTACACATCCTGACAGAAGATCAGCTGTTCAGAAGACGTGAGCATATTCAAGCAATGTGTTAAAAGATCTTTGCCTATGCCGTGCGTGCATAGAAAGATATCAGGCAAATGCCGTGTTACCTCGAGCCTTCATAGATTCGTGTCATTGAGTCTTTTGGAAAAGAAAAAAGGATGAGCAATTTGCTCATCCTTTTATAATTAGTTACTTGCGAAAAACAGCATCCCGTTTGTTACATCCGAGCTGTTATAGCCCGTGTCTGCAACTTTCTTGACCTGTTTGAACCCCACCTTTTCAAGCAGTGCCAGAAACTCCGTTTCCGGTATAGCGCCGCCTTGTCATTTAAACCAGCAGTCCATTGCCTGCTCGCTGCACATGGCGGCTCCCACGAGTATCTGGTCAGAGACATGCAATCTGCCTCCGCTTTTCAATACCCTGTATGCTTCTGTAAGTACGCTTTCTTTATCCACGGCAAGATTGAGCATGGCGTTTGTTGTCACCACATCAAATTGCTCATCTATAAACGGCAGTTCCGTTCCATCGACAACCTGAAACGAAACATTTTCTACACCAGCCAACTCTTTATTACTCTGCGCCCGACGAATCATATCTTCTGAAAAATCAACGCCGATGCTTGAGCCTTCAGGCTCTGCCAGCTTTGCTGCAATGAGAGTATCAATTCCTGCTCCGCAGCCCATATCCAAGACATGGTCTCCTGAACGGATTTCGCTCAATGAAAACGGATTTCCCACTCCGCAATACCATTGAGCAACCTCTTCCGGCAGCCATTCGATCAGCTCTTGAGGATACTGTAATCCCTGTAAGCCATCTTTTCCCGTCGGATACCGAAACTGGTGTTCCAACGACTCAGCAACGTTTTTGTACTTTCTTTTTACGACAGAAGTAATTTTCTGCGTAACATCCAAACTGGGTTTCAACATGCTCCACCGCACTCCAGTTTTTATGCGTTTATGCATTTTCATACACTACACTATGGTGCCCTCTCCATAAAAACTCAGAGCTACAATACCGTGCTGAAAACAAATATGTCCACAGTTCTCTATAAAAACCTACTGATAAGCACTCACTAACAAAAGTGCTCCTACAGTATTGCAGGAGCACTTTTAATAGTAACGCTATTATAATTAGGATTATCGTTATAGAATGTTTTTCACCTCATCTATAGAGTACAGGCACTTACGATAGATGCCGTATCCCATAAATCTTGAGTGCACAAATTTGACATCGAGAGAGTCACTCAGCAATCCGACTACGCTTTGCAGCTTTTTGGATTCAAGCAGTTCTGCCAGCTTTGAGCCTTCAGGCTCCTGATTTGCCAAATTGATAATGAGATGCGGTTTATTGCTGATAATCTCCCGCAGACCGCCTTTATGGCCTACCTGACTGCCGGGAAGCATAAGCTCCTTGCGTTGGTAGAAGACGTTTTCCACTTCTTCTGCAAGCTCTTGCAGAGCATGTGTTTCATCAACAAGCTTAAAAAGCTTATCGAGATACGGAATAAGACCATACGGCCCTGTAAGATTCATTGCTCCAAACCGCATTGCAAACACTGCAAGTGCCGGATTCGGATCAATCCGTGCACCGATCTCCGACGGTAAATATACGCCGAGCATATCAAAGCGCATAACAACACCGGTTGAAAACGAGCTTTGGCAATCGATGTCGGTAATATGATAATCAGTACGCGGAGCTACTGCAGAATAACTGTTTTCGCGCATGGTTGTCTGCAAGAAGTCTTTGACCACCACCTGTTCTTCACAGGAATACACAGTCTTTTCGTTGCAGGAAAGGTAGACGTCTATGCAGGTCTTTAATTCTGCAAAAATATCTATCCATCGTTCCGGTTCGTCCATCAGCGTATTATCAACGCTTGGCAGGTCGACCGGATAGCTTTTAGTCAGGTAATTTTGATTAAACAGCATGTCATACTTTCCAGCCCGTAAACGGACTATCAGCAGCGCAATGCCTCTATAATAAATATGCACCTCATCCGGACGAATCTGCATATCCAGAGATGTATCTTTTCGGACAAATTCCAGAAACGGGTACAGGGGACCGTTTTCGTGCAGATCATGTATAAATTTACTGCTCAGTTCTCGGGCCATGGCAAACTCCTTTTCATAAAAAAGCCTACTCATACTATCCCAATAACGGCAGATAAAACCTATGATAAGGCAATGTATTTGCGTGAAAAGCGATAAAAAAAGCCCCTTGTGCGAACACAAGAGGCTTATGAGCTTTTTATCTCTTGAAACTACGTATGCAAACTAGTGCATAAGGAATTTCAGAACAAACAGACCTACAAGAATGTATGCGAGAGTCGGAATCTCAACACGACGGCCTGTGAGGAATTTGAGAACAACGTAGGAGGTAAGACCGAAGATGATACCTTCTGCGATGCTGAATGTGTAAGGCATCATAACGATACACAGGAATGCAGGGATTGCTTCGGTGTAATCGTCAAGGTCGATCTCACGAATCGGGCTCATCATGAACATACCTACAGTAATCAAAGCCGGAGCAGTTGCCTGAGCTGGAATTACGAGGAAGATTGGAGCCACGAGCAGTGCCAGAGCAAACAAACCTGCTGTAGTCAGGGAAGTAAGACCGGTACGTCCACCTTCTGCTACACCTGCTGCACTTTCAACGAAGGTGGTAACAGTGGATGTACCGAGACATGCACCTGCAGTAGTTGCGATAGCATCAGCAAACAGAGCCTGTTTTGCATTCGGTACACGACCACGTTCGTCAAGCATGTTCGCTTTAGCAGTAACACCAATAAGAGTACCTACGGTATCGAACATATCAACAAACAGGAAAGTGAAGAGGATAATTGCCATATCCAGAGAGAACACATTGGAGAAATCCAACTGGAACATCAATGGAGAAAGGCTTGGAACGCTGAACAAGTGGTCTGTATTAAACGCACTCAGATCGGTTACGCCGAAAGGAATACCGATGATGGTAGCTGCAAGCATACCGATAAGCAGTGCGCCTTTAACTTTTTTAGAGAACAATACGCCGATGATAACAAGACCGATGATACAAACAAGCGGACCTGCTGAGGCAATGTTACCTACAGTTACGAGGGTTGCATCGGAACCGACAACAATACCGGCATTTTTAAAACCGATAAGCGCGATAAAGAAGCCGATACCTGCTGAGATAGCACGCTTCAGGTTAACAGGAATACTGTTAATGATTGCTTCACGAATGTTGGTACCGGTGAGAAGAATAAAAATTACACCTTCGAGGAAAACCGCTGTAAGTGCAGTCTGCCAAGAGTAGCCCATAGTAAGAACTACGGTGTAGGCGAAAAATGCGTTCAAGCCCATGCCAGGTGCAAGCGCAAACGGCAGGTTAGCAAAAAGCGCCATAATCAAAGTACCAACAACTGCGGACACTGCAGATGCAGTAAACACCGCAGCCGGGTCCATTCCTGCGGCTCCCAGAATAATAGGGTTAACAGCCAGAATGTACGCCATAGTCATAAAAGTAGTCAGGCCCGCAGTCACTTCTGTTTTTACAGTAGTGCCGTGCTCGGACAGCTTGAACATACGCTCAAGAAATCCCTTGTTCACAACAAGATCCTCCTTACGTAACATCACCGCATTTCCTCACCTCAACGCTCCGTACAGTCCCCGTACGGATTGCCGCACCTTGTCGAAGGTGCTCCCTAAAATGCGATTCTGCTCGTTAACAACAGCAAAGCCGACCATGGGTAGTCGGTCGGCTCGCACTCCATGCACCAAAACGTATGAGAGCGCAAGAAAAGAGCCAAGCTTGTCTCAAAGTGTTTCACACCTTGTGTCTCAACGTGTTTCACAAGAAACAAGAAGAAACGACTTACACCACTCTTCTGACGTAATAAATGCATATGCGAAAGCTTATGCGTCGCATAATAGAAGCATTACTCCCATACTGATACACGTTTCTGTTAGAATCTCTCTTAGAAAGTTTTTATTACTGATGTGCCCACTTTTGACTTAGCAGTACACACACCTGCATTGCTTTTTCCATATCCTGTATGCTTACCCATTCATATGGGCCGTGCACATTCTGCATTCCGCAAAAAATGTTCGGTGTTGGTATTCCTTTCTCAGTAAGTAACGATCCGTCTGTACCACCTCGAATAGGTTCTTCAACAACCTGCAGTCCCACTTCCTCAAACGCTTCCCGCGCAATCTCCACAGGACGCATATCATTTTCCAACCAGTAACGCATATTGCGATATTGTTCGGCAAACTCACAGGTAATCTTTGCTCGAGGTTCAGTTTTCCCGATGAGAACACACGCTTCTCTGATGAGTTCGCGCTGCTCTTCAAGACCGTCCAGTTCAAAATGACGCAGATTCATTTCTAAAGAACATTCAGCAGCATTACCGGAAAGTTCATCTGCAAAGATAAAGCCCTCATAGCCTGATGTGGTTTCCGGTGTGAGTCTGTTTTGTGGCAGGGTATTGATAAATTTTGCTGCCAGAAACAGCGCATTGACCAGTTTATCTTTGGCTGAACCGGTATGAATAGACACGCCTTCAAAGGTAATGATTGCTTTATCCGCCGAAAAACTTTCGTACGTCAGAGTCCCCGGATCTTCACCATCAATGGTGTATGCAAAATCACATGCAAGATCACGAACAAGCTCATCGGTAACGCCTTCGCCGATTTCTTCATCAGGGGTAAAACAGACGCGGATATCCCCGTGCGGAACATCCGGATGTTCACGAAGCCAGAGCACCACCCCCATGATAACAGCAATGCCTGCTTTATCATCTGCACCGAGCAACGTTGTACCGCTTGCAGTGACAATATCTTCACCTTGTTTTCCGGCAAGAAGAGGAAAAGCTTCGGCTGAAAGCACAAGCTCTGGATTATCAGGCAAGACGATATCCGCCCCATCCCATTCTTTATGCAGCAACGGCTTAACACCTGTTGCCTTGAACGACGGAGCAGTATCTACGTGAGCAACAAAAGCGATAGTCGGCACAGTATGCTTAACATTTGAAGGAATAGTTGCCAGAACAGCACCATACTCTGTCAGACAGGCATCCGTTATGCCGAGTTCGTGCAGTTCATCCACGAGCATGCGAAGCAAAACAAGTTGACATTCCGTGCTTGGGCGGGTGGTTGAAGCAGCATCGCTCTGTGTGTCCACAGCACAATAGCGAAGGAGCCGTTCTGTCAAAAAAGAAGTCATATCTTTTGTAGTCTGCATATATACTGCCTTGTTATTGGTAAAAATAGTGCGCAAAGCATACGCCGCTACCAAAGAAAGTAAACACCTTCCCCTTCCCTTTTTACACATCACAATTTTGTCCATACCGTGAATAATTTAAGGATCTTAATTATACACCACCTTCCTAACTATCGACTACATAAAGTAATTGCTTACATACTATTTCAGCCCAAAAATCATGCAACTTTCCATGTCAGAAAGAATTAACAATTTATTTTGCATGCAGTTATTCTAATCCGTTAAATATATACGATATAATCAACAAGCATTATCGATATCTTTTCTTGTCTTTATCTTTTGTTAGTAGTTCTTAAGAAAAATCAGCACTTACTTTTCAAAGTTGTATTTGAAATAAGTGTCTTGATATGAAAGTAAGGAAGGATAGTTACGTGGGGGGAACTGTTCTTTCTTCAGAGAACAGCCACTTCTATACTGCATACGCATGCAGATTTGCCATCATCATAATAGATACAAAAGAACTTTCTCTTGAATAGTAGTAAACTGAGTTTACATGCAGTGCATTTTTGCACGGTGTTTATTCATTTTTGAATTGTTCAAGCACTTTGTATCGTTCAAAATTCATTCTTTACGAATGATGAGATGGCGTGTGCAGCAAGCGCAGGCTCTCACAAAAGATATTCGGCAAACGAATCAGCCACGATTATATGGGGGATATAACGTTATGGCACCACATAAAAAGCTCAAAATTTCTGCTGTTGTCGGCACACGACCTGAAGCCATCAAAATGGCGCCTCTACTGCAATGCCTTACCGCAGTGCCTGATATTGAAACGCACCTTATCTCTACCGGTCAGCATCGTTCACAACTCGATCAGGTCTTTTCCTTTTTCAACATTACTCCGGACATTGATCTGGAATTAATGAAAGAAAATCAGAATCTGAACCAGCTTGCCGCCCGGGCACTCAACGGTATGGACGCGTTGCTTGAAGAGACATCTCCCGATCTGCTGCTGGTTCAAGGGGACACGACCACAGCGTTCGCCGGCGCCTTGGCTGCTTTTCATCGTGAGATCCCTGTTGGGCATGTTGAAGCAGGATTACGAAGCGGAGATTTGCAGAACCCATTTCCTGAAGAAGCCAACCGCAAGCTTATCAGCACATTTACGACATTAAATTTTGCTCCCACCTATGTGGCACGCAATCATTTACTGGCTGAAGGGGTAGATCCTTCTAGCATCATCACAACCGGCAACACGGTTGTTGATGCCTTGTACACAATTTCCAACAAAGTAACCGAACTCCCGAAAGATGTGGCACAGGCTGTCATTTCTAACCACAGGCTTATTCTTGTGACAGCACACCGCAGAGAATCGTGGGGAGAACCGCTCAAAAATATTTGCTCTGCCATCAATGAAATCGTGCGGCGGTTTGATGATGTAGAAATTGTGTTCCCGATACACAAAAATCCGAAAGTCCGCGATGTTGTGTTCAAAAGCATTCCTGAGCACAAGCGCATCCACATTATCGAGCCGCTTGATTACTTCGATTTTATTTCCACCATGAAGCATGCCTCTCTTGTGCTGAGTGATTCCGGTGGGGTGCAGGAAGAAGCACCGACCTTCGGCGTGCCTGTGCTGGTAATGCGCAAAACAACAGAACGCCCTGAGGCTGTAAACATCAACGTTTCCAAACTGGTGGGGACGGATACAGATGAAATTGTCACGCAGGCAACAGCAGCACTCAGTGATTCCAAATTTGCGGACAGAATTGCCCGAACCGGCAATCCGTTCGGAGACGGACATGCTTCCGAACGAATTGTCTCTGCAATTCTTACGTGGCACAGCGGCAAAACTCCGTATCTGAGCGAACGTGAATCGTTTGTTTTCAACAAACCGGAATAATACCGTCCACTGAACAACGCTTTTCTACGACTGCACACTTCGAACCTCACGTTAGCACGAGACCTCTATGCTTGATGAATGGGCTGTTACTCTTTTTCTTGGACTCAAAGGAGTCTTTTATGCGGTGGCATTTATTTTTGTAATAAGTGGCATCGACGAATTCTTTATCGACATTTGCTACTTCACGCGCAAAATCTACCGCATTCTTTTCATCCGCACACGACACAAGCGTTTGACTGAAGCACAGCTGCTTGCAAAGCCTGAACAGGCTATTGCTATGATGCTGCCCTGCTGGGATGAATCCGCAGTAATCCGGCGCATGCTTGAAAACACGCTGACAACGATGAACTATTCCAACTACGTTATCTTTGTCGGCACTTACCCTAATGATCCGGCAACACAGCGTGAAGTTGATCTTGTGCGGGAACGCTTCGATAACGTTGAACGTATTGTTACCCCGAAAGACGGCCCTACCAGTAAGGCGGACTGCTTAAACTGGCTATACAAAGGTATTCAGGTTTTCGAAGAAGACCACGGGAAAAAGTTTGATATTTTCCTTATGGAAGACTCGGAAGATATTCTTCATCCACTCCTGCTGAAACTGTGCAACTACGTTATTCCGACTCTGGATATGATTCAGCTTCCGGTTCATCCCATGGCGCGCAAATGGACTGATTTTACCGGCAATCACTACATGGATGAATTTGCAGAAACGCACACTCGTGACATTGTTGTGCGTGAAGCACTGACTGGTGCTATCCCTTCCGCAGGTGTCGGAACCGGCTTCAGCAGGCAGGGGCTGAAGAACATGGCGGCTGCGAAAAAACACCTTCTTTTCGATATTAACTCTCTTACGGAAGACTATGATTTCGGCCTGAAAGCGAAAGAGTTCGGGTTGAAACAGGGCTTTGTTCGCCAATGGATATGGCGTCCTAAAATGGTAAAAAGCATTTTCACAGGAAAACCCAAAGAAAAGCAGGTGCGAGAATACATCTCTATTAAAGAATTCTTTCCCAACACCATGAAAACAGCAATCCGCCAAAAAACACGATGGGTTATGGGGATTGCCCTTCAAGGCTGGACAACTGTCGGCTGGCGCGGAAATCTGGCCTTCCGGTACATGCTTGTCCGAGACAGAAAACCGATCATTACCAACCTTGCCAACTTCATCGGTAACATTCTGTTTCTTATTATTCTTTCTCTGTTTGCATATAACGTCATAACAGAGCAGTACCGTCTTCCGCCTCTGGTGGATGATACACCGCTTTCTATTGCGCTAGTTTCCGCATGCTTGTTCTTTCTCTTTCTGCGAATCTTCATGCGCATTATGGTCGTGTATATTACGTACGGCTGGTATCAAAGCTTACTGGCGGTTCCTCGCTTATTCTGGGCGAACGTTATCAACTTTATCGCCACGAACAGAGCAATTTTCATTTATACAAAAACGAAGATTACGGGGCAAAAAGCCACATGGGATAAAACCGCCCACGTGTATCCTTCTGAAGACGAGCTGCGTGCATATCGTCGAAAACTCGAAGACCTGCTGCTGGACAGACGCTTTTTGACTATTGAGCAGCTGGATAACGCCCTTGCCGCGCAGAAAAAATCTAAAAAACGCCTTGGTGAAATTCTTATTGAACAAGGGTTAATCACTGAAGACCAGCTTATTCAGGCTCTTGGGGTACAATTTACTGTCGCAACGCAGGAAATTGATCCATATCAAACGCCTATGCAAGTTCTTGAGCTCGTCCCTGTTTCACTTGCGTACAAATATACAGTGTATCCTCTGTCTCTAAGCAACGGGCAATTGACCGTTGCTTCCAACGAAATGCTTGACGAAAAGACGCTGCATGCACTGGAAAAAGAGATCAATCAGTCAATAACGCTTCGACTTGCGACAAAAAGCGACATCTCTTTTGCCATTCGAAAAGGATATGCGCGACAAAATGATCTGGAAGATGCAAGTCTGCTTGGGAAAAAGCTTGTTGAAGCCAATGAGATTACACTTGAACAGCTGCAAAGTGCATTAAAAGAACAGCGGAGCCGCTACACTTCTCTAGGGGATATTTTACTTCTTCAGAAGGCTATTACTAAGGAACAGCTTGTTGAAGCGGATAAAGAATATCTTGGACAGGAACAAGCTAAGAAAATTGGAGAATTTTTAGTCGATAAAGGGTATATTCGTTCTGAACAGTTAAGCGCTGCCCTTGAAGAACAGAAAAAACGCTCACCTATGCTGGGTGAGGTGCTTCTTGAACATGAGGCTATACAACAAGAGAACCTTAAACGCTTTCTCAGCGTTTAGGAGATCATATAATGTTTCGTGCTGTTACGTTCTTTTATCTCCTCGCTTGCCTATTTCTGCTGTTCGCAGTTCCGGCAACTTCTGTTGCGTCTGAACGGGGCTGGCTTGAAGAGGAGCGCATCAAAATTAAAGTCTTTCCCTTCAAAGACAAAGCATATGAGCATATTCGAAACGGGGATGATGAAAAAGCTGCTGTTGAATTTGGGAAAGTTTTAGAGATTGACCCGTTAGATATCGGATCACGGCTGGATTATGCACAGGTTCTTTTTAATCTGGGACGCTACAAGCAGGCAGCGGAACAGGCACAAAAAGTTCTCCAAAAGCAGCCTGCCAATCCTAACGGGCTGATGCTGGCTGTTACCTCGTTACAAAAACTTGATCGCAACAGCGAAGCATTACAGCTTTTGCTCACCAAGCTTGATAACAACGAGCTTTCATCTACCGATGCAACGAGTGCTTTTTCCAGCGCCGTGAATCTACTTCTGGCAGAAAAACGATATGAAGAGTTGCTCAACAGGTTGCAGGGAAACACCTATTCGTTTCCTGAAGTACAACACGCCTATGTTTCCGGCATTGCACTGAAAGGTTCCGGTAAACATCTTGAGGCTCGCAAAGCCTTCACAAAAGCACTCTCAGCCACAGGAGACGACGCCCTTTCTGTTCCCAACCGTCTTGTCGTACTCAGTGATCTGGCTGATATCCATCTTGAGTCTGATGAACTTGCTCAAGCTAAAAAACTTCTATTAGAAGCGTACATGCTTGATCCTGAACGCACGTCTGTATCTTACCGCCTTGCCACAATTGCGTATGAAGAAAAACGCTATAAGCACGCTCTTCAATGGATTGATATTTCAATACAAAAAAAATCCGGAACACCTCAACTCTTACTAAAAGCATTCATCCTTGAAAAATCAGGTAAGGGCACGCAAGCGCTTCAAATGCTCACTGAGTTGGAGAAGAGAAATACAGATCCAGCAATCAAGGCACAAATTTTACAGCAAATCGGGCACACGGCTGTTGCCCTTAAAAAGTATCCTGTTGCAATTCAATCTTTCAGCCAAGCAGCCGAGCTTACCCCTTCTTCTGAACTGCTGCTTTCTCTTGCAACTGCGCAGGCACTGAACGAGGAGTGGGAGGCTGCTGTCGCCACGTATGAATTGCTTTTTTCTCAAGAGACTGCGCCAGAAAAAAAAGCTCAGATCCAGCTTCAGCTTGGGACTGCGTATATGCGGTTCGGCAAAAAACAGAAAGCTATCGAAACCTTTTCCAAAGCACTTGCTTCTGATGCGCTTTCTGCAAAAGACCGAACAGATGCGCTGCAAGCTATTGGATTTTTGCAATACGGAAACAAAGATTACGCTGCAGCCAAACAGACGTTTCAATCTGCATTGTCTAAAGACTCCACAAATCGAAGCGTGTTGTTAGCATTGGGACGGGTTCAACTGCGACTTGATGAGTTGAACGCGGCTATATCCAATCTTGAACGACTTCAAGCGCATCATACTGGTTATGACATTTCCATGTTGCTCGCCAATGCCTACGAAAAAGACAATCAGCAGCAAAAAGCCATGGCACTCTATGCCGAGCTGCTTGCCGATAAATCGCTCACCTCCGGCAAAAAGCTTGCTGTTCTTGAGCGCATGGCTACGCTCGAAAGCCGCATGGGCAATCACAACAAAGCCGGAAAACTCTACCGGCAGGCATATGACTTGGATACCGCTAAGGCTGTTTTATTACTGCGTGCCGGTGAGGCGTTTTTTGCTGCTAAAAATAACACTGCGGCGTTGGAAAATCTTAAAAAATTCACTGCAACACAACATGGTTCTGATAGATTTGAAGCAATAAGTATGATGGCATTTATCTATGCAGAACAAAATAACAAGCCCGCCGCTATTGCCCTTTACAAAAAGGAAATGCCCCGCACTGATTTGACGTTAAACCAGCGATACACATTGCTGGTGAACCTTGGTTATCTGCTTCTGGATACTGATAGCGTCAAAGAAGGTGTAACGTACATGCATCAAGCCATCGCCTTGCGAGGAGATAATCAGAAACTCCGGTTCGACATGGGCATGGCTTTGTACAGAGTGAAAGAATACCGAAATTCAGTCACAGAGCTGCTGCGAGCTAAAGAGCTTGGGACATCCTACGAAGCGGATTCTGCCCTTGTGTATTGTTACGACAAGCTGAACAAACCCGGCATTGCTTTGTACTACAAAAAAGAAGCTCTGAAGTCTGCGCCGAAAGAAATTCTAGAAGAATCAGCCGAGTTTTATGACCAGTTTGCCTACCTGTACACGAGTGAAGAAAGCTATGCTGAAGCTGCCGAAAGTTATCGGAAAGCGTTAAGCATTACGCCTACTGCTCTTGATTACTACCAGCTGGGGAGAGTCCTACGGCTTTCTGGAGATTTTGAAGCAGCACAAGAAGCGCTTCAGGCTGTTACCGCTGCGGAATTACCGTCAGATGACGTGCGTGCACAGTTTTTTGAAGATACTGGTCGTGTCCATATGGCACTCGAAGATTACAAGCCTGCTCAGGACAATTATCAGAAAGCTATCGATATCAAGCCAACTTCTGAACGCAAATTTCTGCTTGGACAAGCACGAGGAGCGGCCGGCGACATTGACGGCGCTATTGAATCGTATCTCGGGGCATTGGAGACTGATTACTCCAACACGTACTTGATGGCACTGGGCTACGCTTATTACAAAGCCGGCAAGTTAGAAGAAGTTGATCCTATCTTTGAATATCTACAGGGGAAAGACCCTGACTACATTTCACTTGTGGAAGATTTGGCCTACATCAACAAACAACTATACCGAAATGACAAGTCTGTTCACTGGTTCAAAAAATCCATTGAAAACGCTCCGTTCTATACGGATCAGACCAAAGAATCGTTACGCCGTAAAATCTACGACTTCAAAGAAGAAGTGCGGAACATAACCAACCGTTGGAACATCATCGGTTTCTATTCATATGCTCCTGAAAATGGTGATTTTATCTCTGATTCACAAGGCGTGCAGATAGGTGTTCTGGACAATGCAGCTGGCATTGAAGTGGGCTACATCCCCAAAAGTTTCGGGTTTAGAAACGGAAAAATCTTTCAATTTATAGGACGGGCAAGTCTGACCCGTATGGATAACGGTGTTGTAGACTTTGAATCGGACAGTACTCAAGGAGCTGCGGGTATTCGTTACAAGCCTTTTACGGATGCAAACGTTGCTGTGGGGGTAGAACGCCTCTTTAAAATCGGTAAGCTGGCAGAAGAAAATACATTGCTTCGCCTTATGGGATCAATTGACGACGGGTGGGCCATGAAGGCTGCAGAATCCCATTGGAACTATAGCTTCCTGTTTGGAGAAATTGACAAATATCTTGATAACAGAAGCCGTGCGGTCTTCATCTTACATGGAAGGCAAGGACACACATGGAACGTCAATGACGCCTTGCTCGTTACACCGCATCTGTATTTCACACTTAAAAAAACTGATCCGGATAAAGACGACATAAGTTACATTGAAGGCGGCCCTGCCCTGTCACTTCGCTGGCTGGAGGGCGAAGATAAATTTATTTCATACAAACGTGAGTGGGAGCTTATTGTCCGGTACAGTTACAACAGGCAGCTTGCAGGCGATAACGAGACCCATTCAGGGCTTGGTGTAAATATTCGAGTGACATTTTAAAGGAGCAACATGAAACGCATCTTCTATTTTTCTCTATTCACAGTATGTTGCCTTTGCATGTTTCCCGCTAAGGGCTTCTCCTTACAAAGAGTATCCGGTACGTTTTTCCAAACAACAAAAGCTGTGCATGGCTGGACTGATGACGAATGGAATACGTTATTCAAAACATACAAGCAGCTTGGAATTCAAGAAATTATCGTCCAATGGACTATCTATGAAGACGCTTATGCGCAGACGGATACAGAAAACATTGAACCGAGTCTCGAAACATTCAAAGTTTTACTGAGTAATGCAGAAGCAAATGGAATACGTGTAACCGTTGGGGGATTATTCCTAAGCTCATACTGGGAGCGCATAAAAGCTGAGCCGGACCTTATCAAAGTGCATCTTTTGCGCATCCGGCGGGGGACAGTTGAGGCAATTACACAACTGGCTCCTGTACTTGCTAAATCTCCCTCTTTTGCAGGGTGGTATATATCACAGGAAATTGATGACAGAACCTGGTTGAACCCGACGAATCGTGAAATTCTCTGTGAGTTCATTGCTGGCCTGAGGCATGATCTGGATTCTCTTATTCCGGAAAAACCAATATCTATTTCCGCATTTTCAAACGGCTGGGCTTCCCCTGAAAAACTTGGAAAATTCTGGTGCACTGTTGCTGAAAAAACGGGGCTGGAACGCGTGCTGTTCCAAGATGGTGTCGGTGCAAAGAAACTGATGCCCTCAGAAGTTTCGCTCTACCTAAAAGGCATGCAGCAAGAGGTTGCCAGCACAGCATGTACTATTCAGCCTGTTGTAGAACTCTTTGCTCAACAGGAAGGGACTGACTTCAAGGCTGTTCCAGCACCACTCAAACGAATCAAGCAACAGTTGGCTGTAGAAGTGCCTTATGCGCCTCAAGGTGTCATCCTTTTCAGCGTGACAGAATACATGAGCCCGTTAGGGGGAGAAAAAGCGAGCAAACTTCTGCAAGAGGTGCTTGCATCGCAACCATAGCGTACTCTTTCCCATCTAAAAAATAAAACCTCGCGTACCGAACACAACTAATGGCGAATTGTGATCATACACGCGAGGTTTTAGTTTGCGTGGAGGTTGCTGATGATAAACGATCCCGTAGTACAAGGTAAGTTTGCATTACGCTTTCAAGTGCCTGAAAGAAAAGTTCGAATGGGAGACATCAGCAAAAATCCAAACGCAGTTAAAGGAGTTGCTGGGGTGTTCGGTCAGGGGAAATTTGAACGTTTTTTCAGCCTTCTTTCCTTTATGGCAAGATCTGGAAAGTTAACTGGTAGTATAAATTGCGCTCCCGCATGCAACAAGTACATGCGGGAACACGTCGCAGTCTTTATGAGAAGTATTAAGCGATAGGAGCACGCCAGTCATCAGAACCGGAAGTTCCAGCAACGGTGTGTTCCCAGTCAATTTTACGGTAAGAAAGAGATACTGCGATGAGCTGAGTAAATTCTTTGCTCAATGTATCCTGACAATGTGGCATGTTGCAGTCGATATCAACGATGGTTGCATCTGTCAGTGTGGTGGTGAAGAAGTGCTCCTGCTTGCCTTCAATGGAAGTACGGTACCATTTCAAGGTTACTGTCGGAAGCATTTCACCAGAAGCAAGGGCGTTGTAAAGAAGTGGTACAGCTTTGTTAAGCGCTACAGTGAAACGGAAAGGCTTGTGTACACGCTGACCGGAAGGCTGACCGGACTGAGGATCAGTAGGAACAGTTACGATATGTTTAAATTCCTGCACGAGCATTTCATCTTCGTGACCTTCAACGTAGATGTTACCTACAGAATCAGCAGTGAATGCGCCGGCAGTAATGTTGCCCTGGGTTTTACCTTCGATGGAAATATAACAAGGAGTTGGCATACTATATCCTTTTTAAAAAAGTTTTTGTGTTATGCCTTTCCTTATCAAGGTGTGTGCCAAAAATGATTTTGGCTCTATTCCTCACTTTTTTCTTTATTTCAAGCTACTGCGGGCAAGTTGTTGCTCAAAAAAAGAAGCAACTAGTTGCCAATTAGGCAAGTTGTTGCTTCACTTATCGGTTTCTATTCATATTTTTGGAAAATTACTTTGATATATAACAGTAAAGCTCTTATCACCTGACAATGCAGCTTAACTCTCCATGAAAAATACATTCGTATTTATTAATACACACTCATAGTACCTTCAGCTCTCTCAGTTCATAGTTTTCTATGCTCGTTACGTACCGCCTAATTTATTTACACTATGACTAAGACATTAAACTTTTCATGGTACTCCTATTTCAAAATTGCATTCCATTTGAATAACAGAGTAATTATAATAAAATCCCAGTATAATATTATGGCAACTTCTTGCCAAATTGGCAAAAAATTGCCTTTTTTTTAAGCAATAAGTTGCCCAAACCCATCTGTCCTCCATTTATGAACACCGAAACTAGGCTATTATAGCATTTGGCATATTCCTTGATAGAGTTTTAAAATTCAAAAACTTTTTTCCAAAAGGATATAGTATGCCAACTCCTTGTTATATTTCCATCGAAGGTAAAACTCAGGGCAACATTACTGCGGGTGCATTCACTGCTGACTCTGTAGGTAACATCTACGTTGAAGGTCACGAAGATGAAATGCTCGTGCAAGAATTCAAACATATCGTAACAGTTCCTACCGATCCACAGTCCGGTCAGCCTTCCGGTCAACGTGTGCATAAACCTTTTCGTTTTACTGTAGCACTGAACAAAGCAGTACCTCTTCTTTACAACGCTCTTGCTTCTGGTGAAATGCTGCCAACAGTAACATTAAAGTGGTACCGTACCTCCATTGAAGGAAAACAGGAGCATTTCTTCACCACCACTCTCACTGATGCAACCATTGTAGATATTGATTGCGGCATGCCGCATTGTCAGGATTCCATGAGCAAAGAGTTTACTCAGCTCATCGCTGTATCTCTTTCCTACCGTAAAATTGATTGGGAACACACCGTTGCTGGTACTTCCGGTTCTGATGACTGGCGCGCTCCTATCGCATAGCCTTCTTCAGCTTAAAACACTCCCCTGCATTCTAGCGTGCAGGGGAGATACAAAACTTTAAAAGACTGTTCCTTTTATACTGTAACCGCAGAACAAGAGCACACTCATGGCTAAACAGACTGGATTAGTATTCACATTTGAAATCAACGATCTTCCTGCTGACACTTTTGGAGTGTTAGAATTTTCAGGAGAGGAGCACCTCTCGCGCCCCTTCTTATTTACGATCAAGCTTATTAGCAGGTTAAAAAATATCCTACCTAAAAAGATTGTTGATGTAGCCGGTGTACTTAAGGTCAAGTACAACAACAATGACCTACAACTCTGGCATGGAATAGTCTCAGACTTCAAACAAGGAGATACAGGTCACAGGGGAACGGCGTATAGTGTTGAGTTCGTTCCAGCTGTTCATCGTCTTTCATTGTATGATAACAGTCGCTTCTTTTTAAAGAAAGATCCTCGTCAGATCATTCAAAAATTAATGAGTGAAAAAAAGATCGCAGTAAACCTTGATGCTCTCCCTGAGACATCGCCAAAACGTGAATACTGCGTTCAGTACCGAGAAGACACCCTGAGTTTCATTGACCGGTTAGCAGCAGAGGAAGGCTTTTTTTATTTCTTCGAGCACACAGAAGAAAATGATGTAGTGACTTTTTGTGACAACACATACAAGACACCTTCTCTGAAAAAAGAAATTGAATACAATGCAAAATCTGGCGGAAAGGCTTTACAGCCCTATATTCGCAGCTTTGCACAAAAAACAACCCTTGCTTCTTCACGAGTTGAACTACGCGACTATAGTTTTCTGACACCGAAAACAACTTTATCTGAAAAAGCAGAAGAAGAAAATCTTAGTTCACAAAAAGACCGATCATACGAACATTTTGACTTCCCAGGGCGCTTCAAAAAAAGTTGCATTGGGAAAGACTATACAAAAACTCGTCTCGAACATTTCCGTAAAGATTCCTACATCGCTTCGGGAATTAGTAACAATCCTTCCATTGTTGCTGGAACAAGATTTACTCTCAAAGAACACCCTATTCCTGAATTCAACAGCAAATGGCTTGTTACATCTGTAGTTCACTTCGGAACTCAACCACAGGCTACTGAAGAAACGGGAACATCCGGGGCTTCAACATATCAAAACGAATTTACTGTTATCCCCAATACTCGCCAATGGAAGCCTACTCCTACTCCTAAGCCGCGAGTAGATGGACCGCAAATCGCGAAAGTTGTTGGGCCAGAGGGAGAAGAAATTAACTGTGATAGCTATGGGCGTGTTAAAGTAGAATTCCCTTGGTATCTGGATGATAGAAATGACCAAATGCAAAGCTGCTGGGTTCGTTGTTCAGACGGCTGGGCTGGTGGGCACTATGGCTCAATTGCTATACCACGTATTGGCCATGAAGTTATTGTCAGCTTTTTAGAAGGGGATCCTGACCAACCCATCATAACAGGGCGCACCTATCATGAGACAAACAAGGTCCCCTACCTTCTTGACAGCAATAAAACACGAACCGTTCTTCGCACCCAATCACATAGAGCAGCTGGGCATAATGAAGTACGTTTTGAAGATGAAGATGACAAAGAAGAAATCTACATGCATGCGCAACGTGACACCCGCATGCTTGTTGAAAACACATACACCGACCATATAGAGCACAACTGGCACTCTCTCACAAAAAGAGATGAAATTGCCATGGTGCGCAAAAACAACCATACCATTGTTGATGGTGAACAACATATTGCCATCAACAAAATGAGTTCCCTCTTTGTTTCTGATTCACAACACATACGAAACAGTGATGGGCATTTTCTCGAAGCTGGTTCGCAAATACATCTTGAAGCTGGAGCGAAAGCCGTTATTAAAGCTTCAAATGAAATCACGGTGAAAGCCGGAGGAAGCTTTATTAAGATAACTCCATACGGCGTTACCATCAGCGGACCTGCAATTGATCTTAACGCCGGTGGAGCCGCGGGAGATGGATGCGGGTTCAGTGGTGTGCGTCCTGAGCTCCCTCCTGTCGTGCAACGTGCCCTCTGCGCTGATACAACCCTCACCCCAGAGGGGACTCCTATTCCTGCTACCAAACATGACCGTCAATCACTCCCTGTTTTTGTGCCTGAGGAAAAAGAAAAGCTCCTTGCGTTCCAGAAAAAAACAGAGCGTAAACTCTTCGTAGAAGTAACTGGTCATGATCATGCAGAAGATCAGTACCTTCAATTCTATTCTCTTGAAGAAGACAATAGGCTCAATGCATTAGAAGGAAAAAAAGAAACAGAAAAACTTGAAAGTTCCATGCTTCATTCTTGGGATTGGAATGACCAAGAAAAAAATATTGATATCAGGTTAGCTATCAAAGGAAGCGAGGGCGATATAATTCTTCCGCTCTACGAAAACGTTCCTCCACGAAACAGACGTCTTCGAGATCAAGCTCACGTCATCCAAGCCGTTGTTCCTACAACTAAATTACCGACTTATGAGAAAGGAATCGACGAACATAGACTTATAGCTCCACTTCGTGACGGGTATGTGTATGTGATTTACAAAGGAAAGTTATGGCGAGAAATTCACGTAACAGCTCCAAATGGTGAACCACAATTTGCTGACGTAAACCTTGAGGCATTCAAAGACGAAGAAGGGAAATTCATCAAAGGATACAGAAAACCAACAGGCAATCCTTTGAAAGAAATCTGGCTTCCTTACAAGAAAGATACCCGTCGCCCTTCTGTTGAACTTGCATACTCTGATGTTCAACTAAGTGCTGCTCGACTTAATTATTACATTGAGAACAATGAATTTTCAGCTCGTGCCAATACTGCCAAGTACACGATGCCTAAGAACATGGATAAAATGCGTCCACGTAATGCGTCTATAGAAATGAACCTTGCTGAACCATACAAGTACAGCAGAGATCTCTCTGGAGCTTACATTGACGAGACGCAATCTAAAATCAATAGTGATATCAAGACGTTTAGAGAAGGCGGGAAACCTGTTGAGGAATTAGTGGAAAAAGACTCTCCATACCAGTTAGAGTACGGCCTTAAGGCGTATTGTCTTCTTAAAAAACTAGGTGGGAAAGATAATAAAAATGTTAATTGGAATTCAGAAACATCTGAAGATTATTGTAAGGATTTAAAACAGAGAAAAATACGTACTTCCCACATTGATGACTATTTATTCATTCTTCGTCAAAAGGCTGAATGCGTGTACAATGCTAAAGATTACATATCCAACCTGCTAGAATTAATAGAAAAAGAGAAGTACTCTGAACCAGCAATCCTTATCAACAGCATAATCTGTTCACCAAAAATCGAGGGCAATCCAAACACACTACATTATTGTAAAAAACAAATCGATCTATCTTTAGGGGCATTATTCTCTAGTACACTCCACACAGCTGAACGAAAAATGTTTCACGAAGACATGCACCGTCTTCAATATTCCCTTAAAAGTGTTGTAAAAACCCCCCATAGTGAAAAATTCTTAGGAGATTACTCATCTCTTGATTCGCACAACTCTATTGCTACACATATCCTCGCCTTCAAAGCATTGAGAGCACTTAGCATTAATCATCCACAATTAGACTATTGCTATACTGACACATGCACAATAAATAAAGAAACTGTGTTAATCCCAATAAACAAAACAACAACTCTTAAACGAAACCTACCAGGCCCCTGCCACCACCTTGAATATGTTAGATCTATAATAGATAAAAATAGTTCTCATCCATGGCATAATCTCTTGTTTCCAACTAAAGAAAATATAAATCTATCAAAGGTACTACATAGTTTCTCTCCAGAAAATGACGGCAGTGGGGAGGCAAGTAGTCAAAACATTGCCCGGCTAGAGCAAACAACGCTTTCAAAATTTTCTTCCCTGGAAGATGAACCGCTTGTTCCTGAGCTTTCACCAATAGCAGCAGTAGATATTGGTCGAAAAACAATTACGGCCGTCAACACCATACTATCACAAGCATTTGACATTATTTGCGATTTATCAAACGATGTAAAAACATTCAAATTCGAAAGTTGTTACGAGTCTGTGTTTAATTTAGGTCGCCTGATTGATAATCGAAACATGGGAGAGCTCATCTATGTTACGAAAGATAACGTTCCCAAAAACTACATTATTATTGGCAAAGAAACGTTAGACGAGAAACTTGGTACAACCTCCCCTAAAAAAGTTATAAATTATAACTCAGGAGAAAAAGTACAGGCAAATTTAATTCTAACAAATGGAGTTGCTTGCCTTGAATCTGAAGTACCTTTGCCAACCCAAAGGTTTCGTAAAAATATTTCAACTAAAGTTACAGCTGTTCCACGTGATTCAAAATTTTATGCGACATACAAAAAATATAAATCTGTCATTGAACAAAATTCAACAAAAGCATCTATAAGTAACTATTATGCAAAGTTTAAGATTCCTTATGCCATGATTGCTGTTGAGCTTCTTAATTTCAAAATAATGTCAGATCAGCTACACAATAAAAAATCGTTTTTGAACAGACTTGCTTTTTTATCAGCAACGCTGGATGCAACCCTAATAGGATTTGAGACCTTTAACTTCGCTACTGGAAAAAATCTTTTAGGAGAACTCTTTTTAAAAGACTCCCTTCATTCTCCTCTTAGAAAGAAATTTATCTCAAATTTTACAAACGCAACAAGACTTCAGGCTTTATCAGCAGTCGCAGGGATGATATCTGCGGTATGCACCTCACTACAATCATATGAGTTATATAAAAAAAATGACATAGATGCTTCTATTGCTACGGGATTATCTGCAATTGGAATTTTTGGACAATCAATAACAATACTCACTGGATCTGCCTTTTTCTCACCAATAAGTATTGGTTTTTTCATTTTTATTATTGCAACAACAACGTATGGGGCTCTTACAACAGAAGATCGTCTCGAAAATTGGTTAAAGAATAGTCCGTTCGGAAATATGCCTCCATTACCTGAATACAAAAAATTCCACTCACCGGACATGGCTATCTACGGTTTTTTTGACTGCCTATTTCACTTTAACCCAATTTTATTAGAGACAGATAAGCTAAACTACCTCTCTAATGAAGCTAAAGAAAATTTAACTAAAAAAGGTTTTTCACACGCATTTTTTATTCAATACGCCCCATGGGCTGTTTTAGGAAAAAAGCAGCCTAAGCAAACGATTTATTACCAGCTAGCAAGAGCTGAAAGCTCTATTTTTACGAAGTTCACTAAACCTAAGACCGTCATTGCCCAAAACGGGATATCCTGCCCAAACGGAACGCTTTATTACATTAGGACTAGCGACTTTAAAAGCAATAATCAAAAAAAACAAAGAGTTAAGCTGATACTTACCATTCGTTCTCAAATTAAGGTTGATAATTGTACGTTTCCATTAACTATTGGTAGTAATGCTGCGTGTAAATCCCCAAGCTTTAAAAAAGATGAAAATGGATGGTACTCATCGGAACTATTAATCAAAAGGATCAGATAATGCCTACAGATTTTGCTTACAACTCAACAATACCGATAAAAAATTCTCGTTCAGTAACTAATGGTTTTATACTTACGCTCGCAAAAAAAATTGGAAAAAAACTTCCCTTCACAAAACCAACACCACTAATTAGCACAAGCTTAATCAAAGAACACTACCCATCAGAGCTAGATGATTTTACTTCTATTGATAATGAAAAATTAAAGTGTGAAGAATTTAACCGTAGAACTAAGATCATCTATCTGTGCGCCTCGTTTTCAAAATGCTATTGGCAAATGTGTTTTCCATTTCTATATCTAGCTGGAATATTATCTGACTTTATTGCATCACCAGATTCACCGAATTACTTCCTAACTCTTACCCCAAATGAATTAAATTCAAGCTTATTTGGTCTACTATTAATCTCATTTCTTCTCTATACTCCTTGGTTGATAATTGAATATACACCTAGAGGATTTCAGATAGTGGGTACCCAACCCGCTTTTGAATTTAATCGAAAAACTGGGATGATAACTAAATTTGAAAAAAATAACGTTCTGTATTCATTACCATTTACGCACTTCGATTGTTATCTAATGACAAGGTACACCAATAAAGGTTTTCCTCGTTACTCTCTTGAGCTATTCCCACGATACAAAAATACTCGAAAAAGCATTAATATTAGCAGCTTACTCTCAAAAGACTTTACTGACATCGGAGAATACCTTCGCCTATGGAATATGTTCCAGTGTTATATGGATACAAGTCAGCCTCTTCCGGACATTTCGGTTCTTGAGAAATACAGGAAAATAGATCCAGTTACTGCTGTTTTTGACAAAAAAACGGGTCGTAAAGAACGTTATTGGCGAGACATGAGCGATGGTGAGTACACAGAAAGGCTTACCCAGCTCGATGAAGAACAACAAAATGCAATCCCATTAGGAGAACCTGTGCCGTTAGAATACGCTGAGGATGTTGAAATTGAATAGTACCCCAAACTTACGGCGCAGCAATCATTAATAATATTTCATTATTGATGACTTTTAAGCCAATGTGCTATTAAAAAAAATTTAACGAGCTTCAATTTTCTAAGGCCGAAACATTTGGGGGGCAGTCTGTCCTCTATCCTTGAAACAGAACCACCTAAAATAAATAATTAAGCCGACTCTAGCTGCTTCACTTTGAAAATCAATTTTAGGACAAGCACAATGCACCCCACTTCCACTTATAATTCAAGAGACCTAATAGTACGCAGCGATACAAAAAAGAAAAAAAGCTTCTCTGAAGTATTAGATAGTAAGCTCCCTTTCACCTTCCCAACAAATAGTATCTGCATCGAGTGCATTGAAGGAATGCAAAATTTTGACTTTTGGAAAATCACTGCAACTCATGAGAAGATTGTTGCTTACCTGCCCAATAAATATACATCAATTTACCTTTATAGCTTGATGGGAGCACATTTTTATAGCCGCATTCTATTCCCATTTTTCATATGTTGTAACATAATTATCGCACTAGTGGGCTCAGACCCTCTTTGGGAGGAGTTAAAAAAAGCACTTTTCTCAACTTATATCCTACTTGGCGGACTCTGTCTTTCTATCCTACTCATCATCATATTCAAACTCCAAGAAAGGAGATACATACTCCTTCCTCATATTGGTTTCAAAAAAAATTTTGAATTAAATAGAAAAAACGGAACCGTAACTCGCTTCGAAAATAATAAAAAATTATTCACAACTCTCTTTACCGACTGTGATTGCCACTTACGCCCCAATATGACTAGAAACGGTATAACAATGTACTCGCTCCACCTTATTCCTATTTCAAATGATTGCACAAAGGATATCACATTAAGTAACCTATTCAATGGCGACTATTCTAATAAAAATATCTGCCTAAGACTATGGAACACTATTCAGTGGTATATGGACACAAATCGCCCATTACCTGATTTACCTATTCTAGAGACATATAGGTCTCTAGATAAATTAACAATACAACATGACAAGAAAAACAATAGACCCCAAAATTTTTGGGAAAAACTCTCATATGAAGAATATACTGAGTATGTTGCAGAACTAAAAAACAAACAGGAAAGTATTGCCCCACTAGGGAGCCCATTAGAGATTCGCTACACTAGTGGAAAAAATATCTGACGGTGACTCTACCTAAAAAAACAGTATAAATTAAAAACGCTTCTACTACCTGACTCCACTAACACCAACAAAGCAGTGAGTAAGAGAGAGCATACCAATGACAGCACATAGAGACTTACATTTTACCTTTAAAGCCAATGGGCTATCAGAAACAATATTTAACGTACTTCATTTTTCTGGAACCGAAACACTTTCTGAGCCGTATGTTTTCACTATTGAGCTGGAAAGTGCTAAAAAAGATATCCACCCTAAATTTCTGGTTGATAACACTGCGTCATTCTATATTATGCATAATGAAAAGATCTTGCGAGAATTTCATGGCATTATAAGTAGCTTCACCCGCGGTGATACAGGGCATCATCAGACTCTTTACACAGTGCAACTTGTGCCGCCCCTTATGCGTTCTTCATTGCGTCAAAACAGCAGGATGTTCCAAAAAGAAAATGCTCAAGAGATCATTACGCAACTGTTGGGTGAATTAGGTACGCTTGATAACAACTTTGACCTTAAGCGAACCCCAAGTCCACGCGAATACTGCGTTCAATATCGAGAAACTGACCTTGAATTTATTGAACGAATAGCTGCAGAAGAGGGTATTCTCTATTACTTCGTTAATGAAAAAGGAAAACACACTCTTCACTTTGTAGACAAAGTCTACGCAACTCCAATCCTTAAAGAAAAAATAGAATACAATACACTTACTGGTGGTATGGCCCCGACCACCTATATTAATTCATTCACTCGTTCTTCAAAAATGCGGCAAACTACTGTCACGCTCAAAGACTACTCATTCAAGAATCCTGCTCACAAATTTTTACAAGAAGCCAACGGGCTCCATATGGAATACCAACGGGGTGGTTATGAGCATTACGACTACCCTGGTCGCTACAAGGCTGATACAGAAGGATGTGCCTTTACTGCAAACCGCATTGACCATTTACGCAGTGATGCCATCACTGCAAGTGGTTCCGGCAATGTTCCCAACATGGCTTGCGGCCTAAGATTTACGTTAAGTGAGCACCCTGAGAAAGAATGCAACAGAGAGTGGTTGGCTGTATCTGTTAGCCACTTTGGGAAACAATCAAAGCCTTCTGAAGACGGTGCGACGACTTACAGCAATAATTTTTCCTTAGTGCCATCAAATGTTTCATGGAAACCTAAACCAAATCCAAAACCCCGAGTTGATGGACCACAGGTTGCTGTTGTTACAGGCCCTAATGATGAAGAAATTTATTGCGACTCTTATGGACGTGTTAAAGTTCAGTTTAAGTGGGATCGATACAACCAAGCTGATCAAGACTCTAGTTGTTGGATTCGCGTTTCTCAAGGATGGGCTGGTCGCGGATATGGCATGCTTGCTATTCCACGAATTGGACACGAAGTAATTGTCAGTTTTCTAGAAGGCGACCCAGATCAGCCAATTATCACAGGACGCACGTACAACGCTTCTAATATTGTTCCTTACAAACTCCCTGCAAACAAGACTCGTACTGTTTTGCGAACTGATACACACAAGGGAAGAGGAGCAAATGAAGTTCGATTTGAAGACGAAGCTACTAAAGAAGAAATCTACATTCATGCTGAAAAAGATATGAATGTTGTTGTCGAACATGACAGAACTGATCATATAAAAAATGATTCTCATATCTTTATTGAAAATGACTCCTTTAAGCAGGTCGATAACAACTGCCATCTTACCATCGGTGGTGAAAGCCGAACACAAATCTCTGATCAGCATTCGGTTTTCGTTGATGACTCTTCTCATATTAAGACCGGCAAGAATCACGTAATTCAAGCAGGCACAGAAATTCACCTTAATGCGGGTCAAAAAATAGTCGCAGAAGCCGGTGCTGAGCTAACATTAGCTGTGGGCGGAAGTTTTGTGAAAATTGATGGTGGCGGCGTCCACATTGTTGGATCAAAAATCAATATGAACTCTGGTGGTAGTGCCGGCAATGGCTCCGGTTTTGCTGGAGTACGCCCTGTTGAACCTGTTATTCCAGACACATCAAAATAATTTAAACCACTAGGTAAGGAGTAACAAATGGGGAATGCAGCAAAGTTAGGAGATATTGGAACTGAACACGATGGCTACCACAAAACCCCTATTATTGCTGGATCATCAACAATAAGGATTGATGGTAAACCAGCTGCGCGAAAAGGTGATCCGTTAGCACCGCATGATAAGCCAAGTTCCAGCAAACATAATCGTAATATCAAAAACGGTTCAGGTTCCGTTTTTTTTGATGGGAAACCAGCCGCCCGTACCGGAAATGATATCACTTGTGGCGGAGTCGTCATCGGGAGTGGAACAGTAACTGTCGGGTAACAACAGTCTACATAAACAAAAAAAGCTCTTACACTTTTGTGTAAGAGCTTAAATTGCTTGGCGTCCCCAGGGGGATTTGAACCCCCGTCGCCTGCGTGAAAGGCAGGTGTCCTGGGCCAGGCTAGACGATGGGGACGCTTGAAAACTTGTATTTTCTACTACAGCAGTTGAATACTGATGTGCTGTTTGGCCTACATACACATATTCATCTGTGCAAACAACAAAAAGTTGTTAAAGAAAATTTGGCTGGGCTACAAGGACTCGAACCTTGATTAACGGAGCCAGAACCCGTCGTCCTGCCAATTGAACGATAGCCCAGCAAGTTGTGAGA
>NZ_JADMLB010000081.1 GCF_015482765.1 Halodesulfovibrio sp. | reverse complement strand
GGAAAGGTTTATTGAGCAAATCGGAATAAACTATCCGGAGGCACTATGACATTTGTTGCTGGAGATGTTATTCAGTTGAAATCTGGTGGACCGGAAATGCCTGTTATAGAGTTTGATGCCGAAGCAGGCCTTGTTTGCTGCAGTTGGTTGGTAGGCAGAGAATTGAAAACCGCATCATTTCCTGTGGAAGCCGTTGGCGAATGTAAACTGTTTGTAGACGGTGCATATTAAAGGAAAAAAGCCTTGTCGACTGACAAGGCTTTTTGTTTGGTTATGAATATGTAATGAGGCTGAACAAGATAGAAAAAGCTAAAACGCTAAACACAATTAACCGTTCCATACGATGTCTCCTTGTTGCGTTTATACGTACTGTCTTTATAGCATGTTATGCTGTGGATTTGTATTTGAAATTAATGAATTATTATAATTTGAGAAGCCTATCGTAAGGCAAGTGAAAATTCTGTCACTGCGTGCGGTTATAGCATTTTGATGAATAAATAGACTTATACAATGAGTGTGATGTCTGTGACCGTTTACTAAAAAAAGCCCTAAAAAATTAGGGCTTTTTTCTGCGTACAAGAAATATGGAATGAGCAGTTCCATTTTATATGTATTTTTTGTTATAATACAGGCTTCCAGACATTAGCCTTTGCTAGTTGTAGCAGGCAGATCTTTGCATTGCGTAAGGTTGTCCAATAGAGATAGCTACCAGCCAAATTGGCTCCTTCAAGGTTGGCATTAGCCAGATTCACATCCTGTAGGTCGCAGTTAGCAAGAGTAGCATGTTGTAAGTTGCAACTGTGTAAGTTGTATCCACTTAAATTTTTCTGGGATAAGTCTGCAGAAGATAAATCAGGTTTTACATCTGGATATTCATCTCTCCATTCGTTCCAAACCTTTTTTCCGTTAGATAGTAGCTCAAAATGTGATTGTATCATTCGTATAACCTCATGTTTTCTTGGCAACACTAACAAGTATGTTACGTCTATAATTTGCACAAAAAATAGATGCAAATTTGATGTATGCGATACTAATCGGATGTAATAAAAAAAATAATACACCAAAATAAAAAAAAAATTTCTCAACGTAATTGAGAAAAAAATTTCACACAAAAAAAGAATAAGCAAAAAAGATCATATGAAGCATTAGTACAGGGCTATCTCGTTATAGCATCTTTTTATAATCAAAAAGTATATGAAAGAGATATGACTTTTAAATGCTTTGTGTTTCCAGATAGTTATCTGTGCAAATAAGTAGGTTTTGTGATGTCTTTTTAGACATAACAAAGGGCTTATCTTTAAAGTTAACGAACTCTTAACGAGAGGGAGAAAATAATATGTATGACTATACTCCAGGATTTGAGGATTGGGTAGAGCGAATGGATTCTTTCATGCAAACAGGTCGTTCGATAAAAATAGATATTGAAGAGCTTGAAGTTGAATTGTCTATTGTTAAGGACGATCAGTATGGTGTGAAGTTAAACGGGTGGCTTGTGAATACGACCTCTGACCCCAGTGATTTGTTGAAATCTGTGATTATCGCGTATGAAGAAGCAATAATCGAAGAAGAACTTGAAGTCGCGAAAGAAGACGCCGTTGAACTAGCGAAAGATGATGCAAAAACGAAAGCGATAGAGGCAGACAAGAAGCCGGAAGAGGTAGCTATGGCAATATTGCAGGCCGCAATGAAGGCGGAAATGGGTATTTATGGTGTTGACGGAGAAGAAGTTGCAGCGCTTGTAGCAGAAGGAATAGAAGAACTTCTTTTTGCCTGTGAAGAGTCTTATTAATCCATTGTAATGAGTTCTAAAAGAAAGATCGTTGTCGCACAGGCTCCATACAGTACGGGAAGCCAAAATTCATAACAAAACTTTATGTTCATAGTAGCTGTTATGCTAAATTGATATTTTTTGTACTCGGTGAGTTGCTCTGAGAGTTTTGTGAAATCAATGTTAGGCTGTTTTGTGGTGAGGCTAGCTATTTGATTTCCTATGTAAGCAATGGTGTCATTGAGAGAAGCCGTACAAGTTTGCGTTTCGTTTGCCTTAGAGGAGGTTGCTGCCTGCGTTTTGCATTCAAGGATTGCTGACGTAACAAATGCGATTAGAAAATAAGCTTGAATTAAAAAGATAAAAAGTTGTGGGAGAATTGCATTAGCTTTGAATGTGAGCCCGAAAGGTAAATGAGATATTTCAGCTCCACAAACAATCACCATCAGAATGACTGTTGAAAGTGAAAGAATATTTCTGCGGCACCGTAACACTTGCTCGCTAAATCCTGCAAATTCTGAAGGGAAGAGAGAACCTTTTTGGTCTTTATCCATACTGTCACCTATTAGACAGGGTTGTTCTGCGGTACCCTGTACTCATTGTTGCAATAGGTTGTAACGAACTATGAAATGCCAGCTCATAGTGATTTTGATGCTGCACATTTTGTATTGGCAGAAACTACGATAAGACTATTTAATTATAACTAATTTGCCCCTTTGTTGAAGGAGCTGACATTATAAAAAGGTGATTAGCTAAGGAGGGGGGTGCAAGGCGTTGCACCGTAGGTTGAGGGGCGTAGTTTGTATGTAAAAGTATTGACCACGGGGATTGATAAATATTTTTTGTACTACATGCGAAAAGTAAGGGAAGGAGGACCGTAAGAGTTTTTTGGCGTAAAAAATGCTCATAAGTCCTCCCCCTTTTTCTGGGTATAGTCCTCCAATAGGACATGGTGTGTTTAGTAAGTCTTTCCTTATTTAGTCAATATACAAAATTAGATAATTTGAGTTTAAGTTAAAGAAATATAGGCTGTATTGCGAGGTTTGTTTAAAGAGGCCATGTTAGAGAAGGCAAGTATGGAAGTAGAGCAAGGGATGTTAAAAGATTACGAAGAAGTCCTTCGTATATGGGAAGGGTCGGTAAGGAGTACTCATCATTTTATATCTGAAGAATATATTCAGGAGTTGAAGGGTATCATCTCAAATCAGGCACTACCTGCTGTTGATTTATATGTAGTTAAGAATTCTGAAGGGATTATTCAGGGCTTTATGGGGACAGCAGGTGATATTCTTGAAATGCTTTTCGTATCTCCTACCTGTTTTAGAAAAGGGATTGGCAAGGCGCTGGTAAGTTACGCAGTAAAAAATTGTGACGTAAAACGAGTAGACGTGAATGAACAAAATGACGGGGCTTACCACTTTTATGTTGCGCAAGGATTTAAGATGATTCGTCGTTCAGAGCTAGATGGGCTGGGGCGACCGTATCCGATACTTCATATGGGATTGGATAAGAGGTGTGTGGAGTATATTTAAAATGCCATTTTTTCATCTAACAGAAAAAGGCTCCAATCTTTGTAAAGATTGGAGCCTTTAAGTACCTCATGGTGGAGGCGGCGAGAATGTGTAGCTGCCTCCGTATAGCTCATGACTTCAAGCCGTCCCGAAGTCAGATTCAACTAGGTGTGTAGGGAGAAGGTGCCCGAAAATGTGCAGGATTTCAAGGAGAAAGAATGGTTATGTTTGGATAAATCTTGTTGAGTAAACTTCTGGATTTTTGTAGCTATCCATTAATAAAAAGAGGGTCTTATGTTGGATTTGGATAGTGAGAATGTAGTTATTGCTTTGTCATCTGGTTTAATTGGTTCTTTATTAACTTTTCTGTTTAGCGTTGTTCTGAAGTGGTACGAGGCGAGGAAAACAAGACGTCGATTGTGTCACGCATTTATTGTGCGTACATCCGAGCCTCGTGCCTTAGTACTTTGCATGAGGATAATAATTCATAAAATAAGTACAAGGTGGCCAGAACGGCTAAAAGTCTTTTATGACTTTTGTGAAGAGCGAAATATATCTTATGAGGATGGTGCCGTTGTACTTTTTTATATAATAATGAAAAAAGCTATTGGAGATTCAGGGGAGATTGAGAGGATTCGTTACTGGTTTTTAGGGATGGAAAGGAGTGAGCTTTCAGATTTGAAGGTGTGTGATGAGTTGTTTCATCTGTTACCTGAAGTTGCTCAATTCGACTATTCTTCAGTTCGTGAGATAGATAAAGAACTAGTGAGGTACTTTAGACAGGTACAGCTTATGGTAGAAGAAGAGACTTTTGAGTCTTTATCTCCAGAGTGGCTTCGTGAAGGGTATAAACTGGTTAAGAGGGCTGAAAGACGAACAAGTAAGCTTCACGAAGTGCTACGGAAGTCTGGGAGGATAAGCAAGAGAGCGTCTGAGCGTCCTGTCCATAGTCTTGCTCGACGGTTCTACAGCGATATGACAAGTAATATAGGTAAGGGTGACACTTTTGATAAGGCCGTTGATGAAATCACGCTCGAGAAGGTAGAAGAGTATATTGAAGATTATCTCGCGAAGAGGGCAAGTTGACGATGTTGGAATATATTGTTTTCTTTAGGGAAACAAGTCACTGTACCGAGAATTTGAAGCGAAGAAAGAAGTATATAAAATGGTTGGTAGAGGAATTTGCTAGTGAACTTGGGCGGTAACATATTGATGGATAGCTCTGGCGTAAGAGTGTTGGGGGAGTAATGGAGTACTATTTTAAAACTTATTGCTTACCGTTGGCGTTAGAGTGTGTCCCTTTGGTCTTAAACTATTTGCTAAATAAAAAGAAAGAAAAGAGAGAGTCACTGGGGAGGCTCAGGTTCTTGGTAGTAAAGGTTTCGGCTTGGTTGGAGGACTATACACTTTGGGCGATTGATTCTTTCCACAAGTGGTCGTCCTATCTGCTGGTTGAGGACGAGAGGCCAAACGAGAAATTTATTTGCTTTGCTCAAAAAGCGGCCTGACGATGTGGATTGGACTGTGCTCGATATTTCAATAATGAATAAAGTTTTTACATTTACTAACTACTTAGACATCGTTTCCCGTACTGTTGATTTGCAGAAAGATAAGTACGAAGCTGTTGAAGTTCTTGAACGGCTTTTGTTGCTTTGGGGTACTGCAAGTCAAGTATACAGTTTAGCTACACAGTTACGCAAATTAGCTGCTGAGAATTCTCCCCATCATGTTTTTTATGAAACGTCTTTGAGACAGATGGGGGGATCCTATAAGAAATAGAAGGCGTATGAACAAAATGTGCACTTCGAGCTGCGAGCAAGTTAGATAAAACAGATAGCAGCAGCCGCGAGTTCGATTCTTAAGCTGGGAATCGAATTGAGAGTCGTCGGTAGGGCGAGGTTGTGTTTATTGGTTGATGGAGAGTTCTTTTCCTTTAACTCGTATTCTTCGTAACACTTCTCTTTCAATTTTGGCGTGATAAGGTTTTGTAGCTTCTGAAGTATGAGTTGCATACGGGGGAAGAGGTAAGTCCTTGTAGGGAGTAGAGCAGTGCTCACAATAAAGTAAAATGGAGCCATCATATGAACTCTGACTTTGTTTGGAAACGATATACCCATCACAGTAAGGACAGTACCCATTGAGATTTTTTATACCATTATTACGATACTCCCATCGCCAAAGGATACCATCAATTGTGTCGTTGGTGTAGTTGTAGGGAAAAGGTAATTCTTTCTCTCTTTTCAACCAGTTGGCTAGTAGGCTAATAGAATGGATTATAAGTAGACCAAGTAAGAGGTGGTATCCTTTGATAGGGTAGACAGATGTAAACCAGCTGGCAATCGTTGAGAAGGTTGTCTGGGCGTATGTCAGCACTGTTGGGAAGTAGCTAGCAACGAGCTTGGTAACGACTGCTGTAAGTGCTGTGGTAAAAATGATAGCTGTTACTTTATCTTTAGTCATGGCAGTATATTATGGCCTAAAAACTAACTTGTCTAGAGGGGGGTGAAAGCTGAACAAGTGTTCTATGATTTAGTCTGACTCTAGCTTTTCTTCACTCGCTGCACAGTCTTGGTAGAGCGCCCAAGCTCCTTGGAGATAGCTGAATGGCTTATACCTTCGGCAAGCATTTTATAATCCTATCCTTCTCGTGGGCAGCGGGACGACTTTTGTACTTCCCTTCCTTCTTCGCCTTGGTAATACCAGCTAGCTGATGTTCTCGGCGTAGGTTGGTTTGAGCTATACTCTTTGGATACAAAAAAACTCCACCCCCTTATAGGAGTAGAGCCTTAGTGTCTAATTTGGGAGGCAGCGAGAATGTGTAAGCCACTTCCGAATGCTCATGACTCCAAGACATCTCGGAGTTAGGTTCAATCTTGTGTGTAAGAATATGATGCCGGAAAGTGTGCAGGCTTGCAAGTCTGTATTAGCGAGAGTTCTTGTATTCACCAGTACGAATTCGACGACCAATTTCTTTTTTTGCCCATTTATTAAGCGCATTCCAAAGCAACTCTGGATTAGTTACTGCGTCTCTAGGTAACTCTTCTTCATAATATTTTCTCTGACATTTAGGACAGTATAGGTACATTTTCTGTGGAAAGGTGGTTGTATCTACAGAAAGTTGAATTTCTTCGAGGCACTTCTTTTCGGGGCAGTATGCTTTTAAACCAAAAATATCACCCCAATACCAGTCCCACTTGAATCGGACGTTGCACATTATGTCTGCAGTGTAGCGCTCAGTGGGAGATGTTCTGGATTGCTTGATTTTTCGATGGAGTACGGCTCCGATTGCAATCGCTAGAAGGGCTACTGAAATGTATCCAGCAAGTTCAATTCCCGAAAAATTATAAGACTTGGCAAGCCACTTTGTTGTTGTGGTAGTGCCCTCTGCGATAGATTTTGAGAATGTTTCTCCGTAGTTGTCGGTAATTTTCTTAGCAACTGTGCCTGTTGCATAATTGTAAATGTTAAGGGCGACGTCTTTGCAAACTATAGCAATAAGGATGGCTGGTAGTGTCCACCACCAATGCTGACGAAATTGCTTAAGAATGGTAAAAATGTTCTTCATGAGTTCTTGGTAACACTTTGAAATGATGGAATCAAATTGTGAGGGTTATAAAACAGATATCAGCAGCCACGAGTTCGATTCTTAAACTGGACATCACATTGAAGGGGGTCTGTTGAGTTGTGATTTTCGAGTTTCTACTTTGTAAATAGAAAATTAACTAATTGAAAAAATTACTTTATTTGATGTGGGTTTGTTGTATTACCTGCCGTTCATTTAGATTCGGAGGTAATATGAAACGAAAATTAAAATATATATATCGGCGTAAGTCAGGTGTTTATTATGCTGACTTCTCACATGAAAATAAAAGAATAGCGCGAAGTCTTCGTACCAAGAATTACGAAGAGGCTGTGTCACGTTTTATTAAGCTTAGAGAAAATATGGGATTGCCCGTTAGCCATCTTTTCGATCAGATTAAAGATATTAAGCTCTCTCAAGCATTGGAGCGTGCGAGTTATGAGCACTTTAAGCATTATGCAGACCCCAAAACTCCAAGAGCACATATCAAGAAGCTGATAAGGATTGTTGGCGACCTGCCTTTGAGCAAGCTACGTGCAAGACATGTTAATAAGATGAGGGTAGCTTTGCTCGAACAAGGGCTAACAAAGGCAACGGTAAATCAGTACATGGGTAACTTAAGAGTTATGCTATATCTTGCCCGTGATGCTTGGGAGGAAATAGATTCTTTTCCCAATATTCCCAAATATCGAGAAACAGGAAATCGCTTATTTATATTAAGTCTTGAGCTTGAGCATGATGTACTTAGGTGGATGTATGTTCAGGATACAGAGCGTAACCCTTATTTGAAGCTTCCTTGGGCTGATTATGCAGATTTGTTTATAGTCTTGATGGATACGGGGTTAAGGCTCTCAGAGGCTTTGAATTTAGCTCGTACAGATGTCTACGAGAATCAATTGATAGTTCGTCCAGAGACTTCGAAGGGCAGGAAGGTACGTGGTGTCCCATTGTCACCTGATGTCAAGAAGGTTCTTACGAGACGAGCTGAGAGGTTGCGTGGGGACGAGCGTTATCTATTTGGCGATATAACTAAGTGTGGTGCAATCTGCCGGATGCGGAAGATTAAGAAAGGACTCCAGCTAGAACATACTGACCTCGGATGGCACTCTTTACGGCACACTTGTGCTACTCGCCTTATAAGAGCCGGAGCAAGCCTTGCAGTAGTTCAGGAGTGGCTTGGACATTCGAGCATATGCACCACGTTGAAGTATGTGAAGGTTCTTAATGCAATGAAGAGTGATGCAGTACTGAATATGTCTACAATGTTCAAGCGTTGCTCGAATCTGTGAAAACACCCTGTCATTAATTGCGTATAATGGCTATTAGCACGCGTGAAAAATATAAAAGACGACCCGTAGGCCGCCTTGAGTATTTTTCACGCGTGTTTAAATTTAAACAGAAAAAACAGATAATAAAGGACTCAAGTTCGATTCGCAACTCAGGAATCGAATTGCTCGATGTCTTCTTTCTTAGAGTAAAGTTTGCCACCTATGTTGGAGGTGGCGATAGTGTGTAGGTCAGCAACTTTTTTTGAGGTTGAGCTATGTTCTGCATATTGTTACTGCACGGTATGTTTAAAGAATATTTCCTTCCTATTTTTCTTGGGGCGCTGCCTCTTTCTGTTAATTGGTGGTTGAATCGTAAAAAAGAGCAAAAACAAAAAGAAAGTAAACTGCGTTTTTTTGTTCCAGCTGTTGCCTCTGTTCTTGAACGGTACTCTAATGGTTCGCTTGAAGCCGAGCGTGATGTAAGTCTTTGGGCTGATTCCAACGGAGCCGATGGCAGAGAGGTTGTTGAAGAAGTCTTACTAGATGGTTTCCCAACTGAAATAGATTGGACAGTTGTAGATGATGAGTTGTTGAATAAGATTTTTTCATTCAGCAATGAGATTGATGTGCTGAGGTGTAACTGCATTAGAGAACAAGAAAGTGAACCGAGCCCTTATGACAAAGCATACATTAGAGCTCGCAGATATTACGAGCAAGGAATTAGAGCATGGGAAATAGCTAAGGAGTTGCGGGAGCGTATTGGATTACCATCTCCCTTAGAAGAGCATTTCGAAGAAGCTTGGAGCTACCTCTCAGGGCATTATGCTCAGAAGGATGCAGATTATGTAAGGTTGCTTGCAAAAGCTGAGCAAGAAGAGGCTGCTTAAGGTTAGTAGTAGGGTAAGGGAAGAAGTATGTGGCCTAGAAAGTACATGATTCGAGTCGCAAGAGCGGATGACATGTTTGAGGGAATGGTGTGGGTTCCACGAGAGCATGGAGTAGTGAGACGCCAGATAGTTAAGGTTGTAAACCTTAAGACACATAAGAGCATTTATTGTGAAGCATCTGTGTTGGATGAAAATTTTTTGGATGCTTACAATCAGCCACCTAGGTATACATTGAAAGGTACAGAGTTGGTGATGGGGGAGTGGTATAGAGAGAAACTCGGGGTAGAAAAAAATGAGATGGCAACGTTGCTTGTTGTACCAAGCCCATGTTCAAGAATACTCGCCTGTCTTGCTCACCCGCAAGTTTCAGTAAAGCTATCTACCTCTTTAGGTGTCTTGTCTCTCGTGCTTGGCCTCTTGTCTGTGGCTCTGGGGGTTATTGCGCTTTATAAGTAAGCAGTTAAGAGCGTTGGGCAATTAGTGTAATAATATAAACAGGGAAGAGAGCGGTCTTAAGCATATCAAGAGCTTGAGCTGCCAATTCCCCTTCGCCCCATAGTCCAATCGAGATGATGCCGACTATAAGGGTAAGCATGAGAGGGCTAGTTCCAGCTCCAACGAGATTAACTGCTAGGTTTTTTACAACGTTAAACATTTGAATCCTTTTGTTTAAGATTCCTTACTGTTAGCTGTGCGTCGATGTCAATCAGGCTCAAGTAATAAACAGATACAAGCAGTCAAGAGTTCGATTCTCAAGTACGGAATCGAATTGGCTACCTCTCTTCCTTCTTCACCCTCTGCACGGTCTTAGTGGAGCATCCAAGCTCCTTGGCAATGGCAGAGTGGCTGAAGCCTTCAGCGAGCATCTCCTTAATCCTGTCCTTATTATGGGCGGCAGGTCTTCCCTTGTACTTTCCTTCCTTCTTTGCCTTTGCAATACCTGCTAGTTGACGTTCTCGGCGTAGGTTGGTCTCGAACTCAGCAAATACTCCAAGCATTTGAAGGAATGCCTTACCGCTGGCAGTAGAGGTGTCGATAGCTTGGTCGAGTATTTCCAGTGATGCCCCCTTTGCTTCCAAACGCTCTACGATAGAGCATAGGTCGCCCATGTTCCTTGCAAGGCGGTCGAGCTTCCACACAACTAACTTGTCTCCCTTGCCTATGATGTCCAGTAGGATGGACAGCATTTCGCGCCCGTTCATGGTTGTTGCACTTGCTCTCTCTTCCTTTACAACAGCGTCAGGGTATTTAGCGAGGATAGCAGTAGACTGCATTGTAGGGTCTTGGTCGAGGGTAGAGACACGGCAGTAAGCGTAAGTATGGGGCATAAGGTTCTCCTTGTGGACATTGAAGTCTTAGATTCAAGGTTTGGATAGTGGACATATGTCAGGATGTCAAATTAAATGTCCATAGCTTTGTCCACTGGACGTAGGGTATACCCAAGTGAACACAAAGGCTGATTGTTTTCTTTAACGGGTAGTCATCTAACAGTATTCACAGCCCACAATTTTGCAGTCTGTGAAGTTTCTTAT
>NZ_JADMLB010000079.1 GCF_015482765.1 Halodesulfovibrio sp. | reverse complement strand
CCTGCCGCCTTGGCAGGGTTTTGACACACGTCGTTTCTCCACAACACATGTGCTTTGGCATACGCAATCTCTGCGTCACGGTTCAATTTTCCCGAAGCCCCGGTAGGATCTACTTGAGGCTTGGGTTGCTTATTTGAGCCAAAGCATCCGCTGAGTAAGCATGTTACGATCAAAAACAAAAAGAAAAAACGCTTCATAATAAATCTACCTGACGGCTGCCACCGCCTTGTGGAAAGTTAGGAAAAGGTTGACTCATTTTTCAGTACGATTTATCGGAACTGCTATAACAACTTGCCTATACAGGAGTCATCATGTTTTCGCCTGCAGCGACACGCACAAAAATCCATTCTCTCTTGCAGCAGCTACGTTCCTATCCCTTTTTACGCCAAAAAGAAAATGCAGAAAGGTGCGCCATGCTGCTTGAAACCATCGACGAACAGCATGCTGTCTATTCCCAACTCTGCTATTCACAGGGATATTTCATTCAACATTTTCAAGACATTTTGAATAAAAAGGCTCTTGAAGAAGATGATGTTTTCAGCCTGCTTGAAGATTTGCTGATTCTTGTACGGGAAAAAACACTCAGAACAGGTACCCCACAAGCGAACGACGCCGAACTTGCAGGATTGGCACATGTTTTTACAAGCAAAAACTGGACAAAAGACGACGGGACACTTTTTTCAGAAACTTTTTTCTATAAAATTCCATTGTCCTTAATTCATGCAATTTCCGATGATTTGCACGGGCGCCTGACTCAATCTACATATCCAACACAATAAATTTTTATCAATTTGCTACGAATCAGGAGAATCCCTATTCCCCGTCCAAACATAATTTGCTATCCACTCAAAAAGATAGAAAAATAACCCAGCATAATCGGTAGGGGGATACACGATTATGGGCAATAGCACGCCATCTGTTTTTGTAGGGAAAGGCAGACCGGCTCTCTTCTTCATCATCGCCACATGCTGCGCGATAGGATATCACTTTGCCGTTAACCAATGGTTCACGGAAAGTTCTGTTGCGCACTTTATCCTGCCCTTGCTTGCTGGTGGCGGTATTTATCTCTTCAGCTTCCACATCGTTCGGCAACACGAAAAAACAAAAGAATCTGCTAAAAAAAAGGAAGAGCAGCTTGCTGCCTCCCGAACAGAAGCCGTTCAGCTCCGTAAACGATTAGTCGATGTTGAACGAAAATCTCTCTCTGTTCAAAGAGACCTGAAAGCCCTGCGCTTGGAGCGCTGCAAAAAACTCCCTGAAGAAAGCAATAAATTCGAAACGACATTTCATGCAATGCCGGACCCGATGCTTCTTGCAGATATGGAGTCCGGTCTGGTTACAGATGTTAATGAAAGTTTTTTGCAACTCCTCGACCACGATTGGCAGGATGTATACAATAATCCGGTAACATCTGTATTTTCATGGGCAAGCAAAGAAGATGAAACGCTCTTCAATAACGCCCTGAAACATGGGCGACCAGTTAACAACCTCCAAACGGTCTCCACGCACTGGAACGGGAAAAAGTTTTTTGCCTTAGTTTCAATGCGTTCTGTATCTATTTCCGGAAAAAACACCGCAATTATTGCCGTGCGAGATTATTCAGATCTCCATGCCGCTCAACACGAAATTTATACCTTCTCCAAAGCACTGGAGCAAAGCCCTGCCGGCACGGCTATCCTTTCTACAAAAGGGACAGTCGAATACGTCAACACACGCTTCACGCAAATAACAGGATACACCGCGCAAGAATTACATGGAAACACAGTTCCGTTCTTAGAACATATTCCTGAAAAATCAGCGTTTTCATGGTCAATGTTAGGAGCAAAATCTAACTGGCGTGACGATATTTTTACGATCCGTAAAGACAATACGAAGTGCTGGCTCTCACTTTCCATCTCGCCAGTACTGGAACACACAAAACTTTCTCGTTATGTGCTAATTCTTGAGGATATAACTGAAAAGAAAGAACAAGAGCGAAAAATTCAGCATATGGCAATGCATGACGGCCTGACAGGAGTCGCGAACCGCCGCCAGTTCAAAATGCAGCTCTCCCGATTCTTGGAACTCCAGCACCGCAGTCAGGTTCCTTTCGCTCTGGTCTTCGTTGATCTGAATGACTTCAAAGAAGTCAACGACACCCGAGGGCATGATTTTGGCGATGAAGTTTTGAAAAAAACCGCAAAACGTCTTAAAGACATTTTGCGGGAAGTGGATTTTGTGGCTCGCCTCGGGGGAGATGAATTCCTCATACTTCTCAGCGGAATCCAAACCTTGGAGGATCTGGAGGCTACGCTTCTGCGAATTGCCTACCATATTGCCCAACAAATGGAATTTCGTGACGGCACAACAACGAACGTCACAGCTGCAATGGGAGTAGCAATGTGTCCAGAACACGGAATAGACGCAGATGAGCTTCTCTCAAAAGCTGACCACGCCATGTACGCATGCAAAAGAACAGCAAACACCCCGTTCGCTATCTGGAACCCGACAATAGATATGGAACAGCAGCAAGCGTCCTAAACACCATCACCGCCCACCAGAATCACAGTAGGCGAAGAGTCACAGAATTAAGTAACAATTAATAATCAATAGTTACATCATTTCGCTGCCATTGGATTTTACCACGGCTCTTTTTGTACTTACGCAGTAACACGTACAATGCTCCGGCACCGCCGTCTTTATTCTGAGCAGTACAAAAAGCTAAGATAACTCGCTTAAAAGGCTCACGAGTCAGCCATTCTTGAATACGCTCACGAAGAACTGCATACCCTTCCGGTGAATTTTTTCCACGTCCGGGAATCAACAGCACTGTGCGTTTCCCTTTATTGTAGGAAGCCCTGATGAAATGAACCAGTGCCTCATGCGCCTCCTGAGCAACCATACCATGCATATCAAGATGCCCTTCTGGACTGTATTGACCAGCACGCATTTTACCAAGAATCATAGGGTCGAGTCCCTGAACATGCCCCTGAATATACTCATCTGTATATTCGAGCATAAAATTCACTTCACCTTCCAGCAAATCCTGTAGGGCTTTAACCGGATCTTCTGCAGCAGTGCCTTTTTTCGCATCCACCTTTGCATCCGGCACAACTTCCCTGCCTTTACTATTGATCTCAGTTACGCCCATCATCGCAGCAGCAAAGGCATCTTCCTCCGGCATTTCCACCTTTGGCTGAACAGACTCTACCGCTTTTCGAGAGCGTTCTTTCGCAGCCTGTTTTTTATCTTTCTTTTTAGACACTTTTTCAAAGCCCTTCACTTCATCCATGCGCATTGCAGAGTCACTTGAATGGGTACGCTTTTTCACTTTTCCCTGCCCGCCACCAAGAGACGACACACTGGACATCGCTTGAGAAAACAAGTCGTCATCATCTGACGGCACAGAGAATAAATCTTCATCCTGAACACTCTTCTTTGCAGGTGCGCCTTTCTTTTTCTTAGGCGCATTGGAATCAGGAAAATTCTTTTTCTTCAAAGCCTTAAAAGGATTATTATCCATATCAATCCACCTCCACTGCGCAATATCAAAACATTTTATCTATGCAGAACACCCTTTACAAGGCCCCTGCAGTACTCTTATAACCGTCGAGCAAAAATAAGGAGCTGCCCATATGTATTCATTTGTTCCAACCGGTGTCTGTGCAAAACAGATTCTGTTCGATGTGACTGACGGTGTCATTCACGATGTAAAATTTGTTAAAGGCTGTCCAGGTTCCCTCGCTGCTATCAGCAAGTTGCTTGAAGGCAAACCTGTTGAAGACGTTATCTCAACTCTGAAAGGAACTCTTTGCGGCACAAAGAACACTTCCTGTCCAGACAAGCTCGCTGTAGCGCTTGAAGATATTCAGAACGGCAACACTGAGCCGTATGAAGTTAAGCCTGCTGCAAATGGTTTCAACCCGTTTGCATAAGGGTTCGCCAAACAGTCTTTAAGAATCTATTTGGGATTCTTTCTTTATATGAAAAAATACCCTGACACATGTGTCAGGGTATTTTTACTCTCTATGGCAGAAATTCCCAATCTTTTATTTTCAAGTCCACACTGGCGCTGCCATTATAGCGATCTATTCGCGGAGAATAGGCAAGCTTAAGCTTTCGCCCTTCCATGGAAGGTGGAATGTCATCCACCATTCTCCATGCCTTAGCATGCAGTGTGATGCCGGAGTCCAGATCAAGTAATTCAAGCTTGAGGTGCTTCCGCGCAAAAATTCTCCGCGACTTCAACAACAGTGTCGGAGAGGTAAAGACCGGCTCGCTGTTGCCCATGCCGAATGGCTGAAGCAATTCAAGTTCTTTAAGCAGCGTAAAATCTGCAGCAAGATTAAAGCCCATAGGTGCATCAAACTTCAATGTTGCCGTCAGCGGCTTATCCCCGACCGCCTCAATGACGATGTCATTAAATCGGGTACGAAGTTCAGGAAGCTTGTCTTTCTCCAAAGACATACCCGCAGCCAACCTGTGACCGCCAAAGCCCAGCAGTAAATCCTTGCAATTGCATAACCCTTCATGCAGATGAAATTCGCTGATAGAACGGCCGGAACCTTTAATCTTTTCACCATCGCTGCATAAGATCAGCGTCGGCTTATAAAATTTTTCTACAACACGAGAAGCAACAATACCGATAACGCCGGAATGCCAATCTTCACCGTATAAAACAAGTCCCATCTTATCAGACTGTAACTCAGCCTGTTTCATGGCTTCATCAAGAATACGTTCTTCTTCGTTCTTGCGCTCTTCGTTCATCACGTCCAGCTCTCGTGCAAGCTGACGGGAACGCTCATGATCTTTAGTGAGCAACATTTCCAACGCAATATCTGCCTTGCCCATTCGACCGGCAGCGTTAATACGCGGAGCAAGACCGAATGCAACCTGACCGGCTTCCACTGTCCCCCCTGCGGCATATCCAGAAACTTCTTTCAGTGCTGCAATTCCGGGACGACGAGCTTCTTTGATCTTCAACAGTCCGTTTTTAACCAGCACCCTGTTCTGACCGGAAAGACTCACGACATCTGCAATTGTTCCAAGAGCTACAAGGTCAAGTAACTCTTTCACATCCGCACGGAAGCCAGTGGTTTCAGCAAGTTTAGCGTTAAGGGCGCACATAAGGAAAAAAGCGACACCAACGCCGGCAAGATGAGCACAAGGACACTCACCAAGCTTAGGGTTACAAATAGCATGGGCATCCGGCAAGGTCTCAGCAGGAAGATGATGATCAGAAACAACAACGGTCATTCCTAACTCACGGGCTTTCGCAATAGGAGCAAAATCTGTAATGCCGCAGTCAACGGTCAGCAAAAGCTCGATGCCGTCAGCCGCAAGACGCTCTATCCACGCTTCGTTAAGCCCGTAGCCTTCTTCCATACGATTAGGGATATGATGCACAATGTCATACCCGTGAGCTTCAACAAGCTGAGTAACAACAGCAGAAGACGTTACACCGTCCACATCGTAATCACCCCATACAGCCATTTTTTTACCGGCAAGTAATGCCTCGGCCAGCACTGCAGCACTTTCTTCCAAGCCGGGCCATTTGCAGAACGGCTCAAGATATTTAAGCCCCGGAGAAAGATACTGTTGCATGGCTTCAGGGGTATGCAACCCGCGCAACCAGAGAATATCTATAAGCGTCTTTGAAATCTCAAGCTTTTCAGCCCATCCAGCCAGTTCAGAAGGAGCACTTTCACCTTCACGCTGTACCCAATTTTTAGCCAAAACAACTCCAGTACGGTAACAAAATATCTGTATCAAAACAGTAAAAGCAGGGAATTACATCTGTAATCCCCTGCCATAGAATACGAACAACTACTTGTAAAACAGATGAATTTTACTGCAGAAGCAAATCGTCGTCATCATCGTCATCAAACACATTCTCAACACTGGAAATTCCCTCTTCACTGCTGCTCTGCTCAAGCTCCATACCGTCATTAACCACGGCAGCAACTTCCTGCTGCCTGTTAGCGGCAATCTCAGCAGTACGAACTACAGTTCGCACTTCACTCAAGCGTTCTCCCGGTACAAAGTTTTTATCAAGTAACCAGGTTAAGAACTTCAGAACAACATCAAAATCAGGATTACTATTGATCGCCTTTAAAAGGAAATCAACGCACCGTGCATGATCTTTTTTCTCAAAATGAGCACGGGCAATGTTGTAGAAGAGGTGGTCATCACCACCGGACAACTCAAGCGCTCTGTCATAATACTCAAGAGCCTGCTTCGTCATCTTGTTTTTACGAAGGCTGATGCCGAACTCATTGAACAAATGCTTATGCTTTGTTTCAAATGCAGCATCCAACTTTACAAGACGTTCAAAGATATTATTAGCTTTGCTGGTTTCACCACGATCAAGATAGGTAAGACCAAGACCGAAGTTTGCGCGCACGTTTTCTTCATCAACCTGAAGCGCATTACCGTATTCAAATTCAGCAGTGAAATTCTCGCCATTACTGCGATGGTTATCAGCACGATCAACAGTATCGGCAAGCTCCTGCATTTTAGGGAACACAGTATTTACATAGAACTCAGGTTCCGGCTGAAAACGCCCGATGAGGTCTTCAATGGTAATAAAACGCTTCTTTCCGGCAGGAATGTAGTTCGAGTTAAGGGGCTGAACTTCCATTTTTCCATCCAGCTCTTCAACAAACCAGAAAGTTTTCTGTACAGACTTACGAACACCGGTACCGGTATCCACCTGCTTTACTTCCTGTGTAGAAAAAATACCCTTAATAGGTTCTCTACCTTCTTTCGAAGAAACTTCTTGTACTCCCACTTCAACCTCCTCATATCCAGCAGCAACTAGTGGTTATATCTTCATGGCCTCCAAAATCTCCTGTGCAGCGAGCAGTGGAGAATCGGCGCCGGTAACGGGACGTCCAACAACCAGATAATCAGATCCGGCTTTAACAGCTTCAGCCGGAGTCATCGTACGTCTCTGGTCATCACCAAGAGAAACCGGACGAATCCCCGGAGTCAGGCAAAGGAAGTCGTTCCCGCATGACTTTTTGATTGTATCAACCTCAAAGCCGGAACAAACAACACCGTGAATGCCCCATTCCTTACCGGAAGTGGCAAACGACCTTACAGTCTCTTCGAGAGATGTTGTCATTCCTTTAGGCAAATCTTCCTGAGACATGGAAGTAAGCACAGTTACACCGAGCAAAATAGGTGCAACACCGGAATCAGCAGAACCTTCAGCCAGCCCTGCAACAGCAGCGCGAGCCATGCGCTCACCACCCATCAGGTGAATATTTACCATGTCCACACCGTGACGAACGCTGGAACGTACCGCACCCTGAACAGTATTTGGAATATCAAAGAACTTCATATCAAGAAAGACTTTGAATCCCATATCTTTTAATTCACCAATAATCTCGGGACCTGCGGCTGTAAAGAGTTCCAGCCCCACTTTTACCCAGACATCAGCCCCTTTGAGCATACGAGCCATCGCCAGTGCTCCGGCTTTATCCGGATAATCAAGCGCAATAACAAGGTTCGCCATGTTATCTCCAATCTTCCATAATAGAGTCTACAAGATCAGGAGAGCTTTGCGGAGACAGCGTAGCAGCAATGTACGCACTGCGCAGCTGATCATAAGCTTTATCCAGATCATCATTAACAATCCACGCGTTAAACCAGTGTGCCTGCTCAAGTTCTTTCTGAGCATTGGCAATGCGGTTCATGATGGTCTGTTCGTCGTCCGTTCCGCGTCCACGCAAACGTTTTTCCAACTCTTCACGGGAAGGCGGCAGAATAAAGACATAACAGCCCTGCTTTAAGTTACCGTAAAGCTGGCTTGCACCCTGTACATCAATATCAAAAATAATATCAACGCCCTGCTGAAGCATGTCCAACGTAGCCTGTTTCGGCGTGCCGTAGAACTTGCCGTGCACTTCAGCCCATTCTGCAAAGAATCCGGCATCACGCTTTTCGCAAAACTCTTCTTCAGTCACAAAGAAGTAGTCTTTGCCGTGAACCTCACCCTCGCGCGGCTGGCGGGTAGTATATGAAATAGAAAATGAGAATCGAGGAAATTCTTTCAGTAAGCGCTTAGTCAAAGTAGTTTTGCCTGTGCCGGAAGGTGCGCATAACACCAAAACAATTCCTCGGCGGCCAGTAATGTCAGAATCAGAATTGACCTTACCGGAAATATCAAGAGTCATTAGTCGTTATCCTCCTGTAGGAAACGTTGACTAATAGTTTCAGCCTGAATGGCAGATAAAATTACATGATTAGAATCTGTGATAATGATGGAGCGCGTTTTTCGTCCCTGAGTCGCATCAATAAGACGCCCTTCATTACGCGCATCTTCTCGGACGCGCCGCATAGGTGAAGACGTGGGCGTCACAATGCTTACAACACGGTGATGCACTACATAATTACCAAAGCCGATGTTAAGCAGCTTGCTGCTTTTCATATGCTACTCCAGATTCTGTACCTGTTCCCGGCATTTTTCGAGTTCGTTTTTGAAATCAACGATGATTCGTGCAACATGCTGATCCTGAATTTTGTTACCACAGGTGTTCACTTCGCGGAAACACTCCTGCAGGGTAAAATCAAGACGTTTACCAGCTTCGCCGCCGCCGTTAATGAGCTCATCAAGACGCTCAATGTGTGCATTAAGGCGTGTGATTTCTTCACTTACATCAAGCTTATCGGAAAGTACGGTGATTTCCTGCAAGAAACGCTGTTCTTCCAGTTCAGATTCAACACGTGCAAGAACTTCAGTAAGGCGTTCGCGCAGGGTTTCGAAACGTTCTTCCTTAATTTGCGGAGCACGTTCTGTAATGGTCTCAACCCAGCCGCGCATACGCTCTGTACGCTCAAGCATATCAGCCGAAAGCGCAGTCGCTTCTTTTGCACGGGCTTCATTCCAATCAGCAAGGGCAAGCTCAAGGCCTTCCACAAGCTTGTTGGCAAATTCTTTTTCCGGCTCTTTATTGCTGTCTTCCCATAAGAAAGACATACCAAGCATGCGTGTGTAGTCAGGTGCAAAATCATCACCGCGCTGGCTTGCAAACTGTGCAAGTTCATCAAGCATTGCAGAAGCCTGAGCAGTATTAAACGCTACTGCCTGCAATTCTGCACGCTGAATCTGCAAATTCAGAGTAATTTCTACACGACCACGCTGACCGAACTTACGGACGGTCTTTTCAAAACGGGTTTCCAAAGAGCGAGCCAGCATAGGCAGGCGCCATTTGAGATCAAGATGGCGACTGTTAACGCTACGGATTTCCCATGTCATGGTGAAGCCGTCCCCCTCGTGGGTACAACGACCATATCCTGTCATGCTTCTAAGCATACGTTCCTCTCTATATGTCAAAGCCCTGCGTTAACACTGCAGGGCATTTAGATTTTTTTTGAATGCAAGATGTCAGTCCTGCATATGGGAATAGCCGCAACAAGTTGCTTGCTACGGCGCTCCACGCTACCTACTCTACATCCATTCTTTATTCAAGACATGTTATAACATAGAGTTGTCACTTTTCAGCAAATAACCGCATCAGTGCGTGGAAAAATAATAATATAGAAAAAAGCAGCCGGAACACATCCGGCTGCTTTTCATTTTTTATTCAGCGACTACCCGCAAACCGCCACGGTCAAATTCTGTGGCAACACCGGTACAAATGTCTCGAAGACCGGCACCGAACGGAAGGGAGTCAAAATAACATTCTGTATAGAATTGAGAAACACCTTTCTTTTCTTCAACGGACTGAAGAACAACGTGCAACGGTAACTTCTCATCAATAAGCTTCTGTAGAAAAGCCTGTTTCTTTTCGGCAATCAAATCACGCACTGCTTTTGCACGCTCTTTTTTCACCTGCTTCTGTAACTGTCCTCCCATAGAGGCAGCAGCAGTTCCAGGGCGAATGGAATATGGGAAAACATGAGCATACGTCAGCGGCATAGCTGTAATGTACGCCATAGTTTCCTGAAATTCTTCTTCTGTCTCACCGGGAAAGCCCATAAGAATATCTGCACCAAGCCCGTACACCGGCCATACAGCATGTAACTTTTCCAGAAAATCAAGAAGAGGAGCTGTCTTGTAATGCCCGCGTCCCATGCGTTTCAGTACAGAATCACTACCGGACTGCAAGGAAATATGAAGTTGAGGAGCAACCATGGTACTTCTTCCAAGAACCTCAAGAGCCTTGTCTCCAAGCTGTCCCGGTTCCAAAGAAGAAATTCTGAAGCGTGCTTTGCCGCCCCATTTTTTACCCAGTGCTTTTTCCAACTCGTCAATCAAATCCCAAAAATCTGGTGTTCCATCGAGATCACGCCCGAATTGACGAAGGTTTACGCCAGAAAGAATAAGCTCTCTGAAACCGGACTCCAACAGGGTTCGGGCTTCAGTTACAATATCCGCCACACTGCGCGAACGGGAACGACCGCGAGTCAGCGGAACAATACAGTACGTACAACGATGCGAACAGCCGTCCTGTACTTTTACAACAGCACGGGCACGATTGTAGTTGGTTACAGCAAAGTCTGGGAATACATTCTCCGGTTCAACCATGCCTTCTCTCAATTCCGGCCATGTTTTTAACGAAGTTTTTGCATCCTGAGGAACAATACGAGTCACCCCCGGAAGTTCCTTCAGTTCATCCCCCATAACCTGTGCAGCGCAGCCTGTAACAACAATCTGTGCTGACTCATTTGCTCTATGCAGCTGACGTACAGTTGAACGTACATCACTTACAGCCTTAGCTGTAACTGCGCAGGAGTTTACAAGAATAAATTCAGCACGGTCGGCAGAGTCTACTTCTTTAAAGCCTCTGGCAACCCACACTTCGCGTAATGCCTGTGTTTCGTACTGGTTAATTTTGCAGCCCAACGTTGCTGCATAAAATGTATATGATTCGCTCATTCAAATTCTGCTCCGGCGTAATGTCGCCTCGTGCAGACTAGCCGGAAAATCTTCTGTGTCAACTGGTAAGATACTCAGGTAGGAACAACCGCAAACAGCCTTCCCGTAAAAACTCTCCAACGCTGTCTCTACGTATAATTTCTATACGCTGCGTGAAAAAAATATCCCGTTTCCAGTGCAAGGTCTTTCACACTGCCACCTTGCATATTTTGTCCTTCAGGACATGTAAAAAAAAATCCTGCACTCAACCAGCCGACCTTACAAAACATTCTATGTCAGCCGCTCTCCTCACGCGAATCTATATTTAAATGGTACTTCTTTTGCTGTTACCATAGCAGGCACCGTGTTTCACACACGGAACTCTTTCTAAGAATACACAGCTGTTTTTACCTGATCACATATTCACATGCAGAACAAAAACAGCCAGTTTATATTGCAAAGGAAACCACATGGAATCATCCCGTTGGAGCATGCTCCGAGAATTTATTCGTGATCCGTTTTCAACAGGAACAGTCTGTTCAAGCAGCCCAAGTCTTTGTCGGCAAATCGCAAGCAGCGAATCACTCCGTCATGCCGACGTTGTTGTTGAACTAGGTGCGGGTACCGGATGCATTTCGAAACATGTACTGCGTTCTTTAAAAAAAGACGCCACCTTTATTTCTATCGAAAAAAACCCTGCACTCTATAAAACACTTATCGCCCAATACTCTCAGCCATACTTTATTCTGGACGGCGCTGAAAACCTTCCACAAATATTACAGCAAAAAGCAATCGGCAAAGCAGATGTCATTATTTCCTCACTCCCTTGGGCATCATTCTCACCGGAACTGCAAAACCAATTAACACAAGCAATCAGGGAAAGCCTGCGCCCGAACGGTGTGTTCATAACCTATGCTTATGTCTGCGGAGCAATTCTCCCATCCTTTTCAACTTTCAGAAAACAGTTGGCCCGATCATTTTCCAATGTGGATACTTCACCAATTGTCTGGGGAAACTTCCCTCCGGCTTTTCTGTATCAATGCAGGCAGCCGGTTCCTGTTCTTACAGATACAGCAAAACGACGTGCATTACACAGATCAAAATATTCATGCTGAATAGAGCGTAATCTACGCCTTTCCGCATTGAGAGCAAAAGAAGATTACACCTGCGGCCTCTCCCCCGTCCTTCAAGACAGCAGGCGAATTCTATAAAAAAGCCCCCTGAAAATTCAGGGGGCTTTAACATTCTACTGAAGAAGGAGCTATTTCGTACTCCACGTTCCGGGCTTTGTTTGTAATTTCAAAATCCGGCTATAAAAATAATCTTTCTTCACATCGCGACGTTCTTCGCCGGGGCGCAATGTTGTAATAGCAATCCTGCCAATAATGGCACGACTTTCTCTGTCTGCGTTGAAGGTGCGAACTCCCCAAAAATCATGCAACATCAAAGGCATCTTAGTAACCGGCTCATACCCGAGGTACAATCCTATATGACCGCGCATACCAATGAGTGAGAAGAAAGGAATACCGTTGGTAACAATGGCATCCTGCTTTTCATCGGCAGTCAGCCCTTTCAGGTCAATTACCTTCTTACCAGTATCAACCTGCCTGCTTGAATTTCGTGGCAACCAGACCCCAAAGGCCATAAACAAATCACGGACAGCGGAAGAACAGTCCCGATCAAGATACAATCCGCCCCATCCATATCGTTGCCCGATAATATGGCGTGCAAGCTCAGCCATCGCTTTCGGTGTCATCTCAGCCGGAATTTGCGCCACACGTTTTGACCAGACCGGAACGGTCACAAATTCTGCCTGCCCACGCACATCTCGCGCAGGAACCATCACATAGACATATGAACGTGGCATCACATGCAGCTTTTTCGCAGCGATTTTTCTAAACCGTGCAGAATCTAACTTCACACCTGTTATTGCCTCAAAAAGACTTTTACGAGCCTTTGCCTGCTTTGCATTGGCGATAGCAACAGACGCAGAACGAACAGGCGGTGTTTGCGGTGTATTTTCTTTCGCAACTTGAGGGAAAATTCCCCCTACATATGCTGTGGAAATATACTGCCCATCAACTGTTTTTAGTGGCACATCGTCACGCATAATCGCGTATAAGGTACCTGCCATAAATTCCCGTTCCTGCTCCGGCGTTACATACGCCACATCTGCGGCAAGCACCCAGCCGCTGGCAAATGCTGTTTCAGCAAAAAGCCATTTTCCTGATGTTGAGGCATGAGAAATAAACAACGGTGTTCCGGCATGAATACTGGAATTTTGGAAATAATCGAAAGGAAATCCCTCACCGGGAAGAGTCGGATTAAAAAAGTAAGGCTTTACCGTAGGCATCACACGAAGCGAAGTACTCCGTACAGAAATAGCATGCTTTGCCATGCTCGGGTACGTGCGCATAGACTGTCTGGCAACCAGCTTGGACATGGCTGTCTTTGTCCATGGCAAAAGATTCTCTGCATACCCAATAGTGTGCGGATAGGCAGTAACGCCCCAAAACGCATTTTCTTTAGAAAGAGTAGCTTTACTCTGCCGCCACGGAGAAAAATGATACACTTTAAGAGCAGCAAACTGCACAGCCTGCTCTTCAGGAGTCATCACAGGAGTGTTTGCATTTCGTTTTACGTAATCAACAGGATTCTGCGATAACGTATCTACATCTGCAATAATATTCTGCTGATCATATTCCCACGCAGCATATCTGCCTACACTTTTACACGCGGCAACACTTAAACACACAGCCACAAGAGCAGCGACACCAACAAAAAGTCTCACATTCTTATGACACCGTTGCGAATTCCGCACTAATTTCGCCACGCATCACACCTTTTACTAAAATTAATTTGTCAGATTACAGCGACTCACTATTGCCTGAAGATCTGCTTCGGTCAGCCCCGTATGGATGTCGTAATCAACATTTCGCGCCATAGAAAGGAATCTTCGAATTAAAAGATATTTTCCCATCGCAATCTGTACCCCGAAGAAAAGAATCCAAAACACGCTGTGTGCCCATAAACTCCCGAGAAAGGCAATTGTCGCAAATAAAAACATAAGAAGCATAGTATTACGTTCTTCAGGAGAACGCACAACACTCCAGACTCGAAAGCCGTCTGTAGCGCGAGTTATCCAATTTTCATGATCGGTTGCAGGCGGTGCAAAAAACATTATTCCCGCTTCTACAAAGAGTAAAAAAATAATCCACCAAACAGCATGCGACCAGAATGCAATAAATATAAGTAAGGTCAGTATAATTCTAGGCCAAAAGGTAAGTGGATTACGAGACTTCTGCCAAAACAACTCAGTCATACTTTCTGCTTTACGATAATTCATAAACCCCTCCTTATGTTCTTGTAATCATCGGCAATATATTTCCTATTGTTTACGAATTACTCAAATAAAAACTGTTCCGATACTACCATATGAAAGGAAAAAGGGAAGATTCTATAATAATTATTTCCTTGTAAACACCTGAAACCTTTATCTCTTACTCAATATTTTTATGTATGAAGAATAACATACTGTTTCTGCAACCTTTTTTCCGAACAAAAAATAAAAAAAGCGTTCCCGCAAAAAGTGGGAACGCCTTGTATTGTACAAAGTTATGAACAAAGCACATTGTGCACATAATGTGCAAAATCAAATCTTATAAATCCTTTCCTGCCCAAATCACACGCCCGATAACTTCCCAACTCCGCGATTCATCACGAGGATCAATTTCAATATCCTGATACGCAAGCTCACGATTATCACCACGGAAAAGATACTTTCCGGGGATACGGGAAAACCGCTTTACGTAAATTTCATCATCAAGACGCACAACATATACCCTGTCTTCAACCAAATTCTTATCAGACTGATTAACAAGACATAAATCACCGTTATGCAGAGTGTTCTCCATCGAACGCCCCATAACTTCCATAATTTTCAAGCTATTGGCATCTTGTGTCTTATGCAGAATCCAATCCAGCCTAAAAGCGTAACGACCGTCAGAAGAATCACTCGTTGCTAAGGAACCACCACCGGCACTAGGGCGTGCCTCCGCTTTATCCACAAAGAAAAATTCTTCCTGATGATCATCTGCACCACGAGGCGGCGCAAGAAACGTGGTTGAGGAGTCATCAACCTGCGCCACAGTTCCACGGGAAGCACTTTCCCGCGCCGGACGCCTTTCAGCCCCGACAGAAAGCGGAAAATAAAGCTCCGTTGAAGATTCTGTCTGCTCAGCAATCTTCTCAAGATAACGAGTAAGACGCTTTAAATTCTGACGGTTAGGATGCCGCTCTCCCTTTTTCCACGCATAAACAGTACGCGGGCTGACTCCTGCAATTTCAGCAAGTTTCGGCACCCCGCCCACAAGCGTAATGGATTCGGCAATAAACTCTTGAAGCTGCCATTCTTCTTCGTTGTAGTCTTTGTTCATATCTATGAAATAGCACAATGTTAGAAAAAATAAAACAGTTTTTTGCACAAAATGTACAAACTGACTTGACGTTGTTGTGCATTTTGTGAACAATATGATCACTTCGCCACTTCATGGTCACTTTTTGCACTCAGAAAGCACAATAGACTCTTTCTGACGCACACTCGGAGGAAAGTATATATGTCCGGTTTTTATTATCACGCCCCAGAACGCACTCGCTGCACAGTGTGTGGTCGAAATTTTTCCCGACCTTGGAGAATGGCGTGCGTAGGAGTTTCCATCTGCCCCGAATGCAACCTGCCCCGAACAGGGAACGGGTATCAACCTATGGTGCAGATTGAAGTTGGAGAACATCAGCGCCTGCTACAGCTTTACTATGCTGAGTTCAACCATCATGCATCACCAACAAATCACTCTGGCCACGCAATCATGCGGGCAATCGAACGATGCAACACGTTCTATAATGGAGGACGGTCATGCCAGTAGTACCTTGCAGTCAGTGCGGAACAGAATTTTACGTGCGTCCGGCACGATACAATGCCGGTAAAGGAAGATATTGCTCTCGGAAATGCGCAGCCGAAGCCAAACGCATTAAGCAGACAGTCAGTTGTCCATGGTGCGGAAGGCACTTCGTAAAGCGTGCAGGGCAAATCTACTGCTCACGCTCCTGTGCTGCTTCAGCAAACCATGCAGCACACGACAGACAAGGAACAGATGAAAAACACTGCATTGTCTGCGAAAAAAAATTCACCAACGGCGTCAGCAGTAAGATATGCAGTAACGCCTGCCTTGCAAAACACCGCAACGGCAACAATGTTGGCGGATATTCCTTATTTGAAGACCCGTGGGCAACCGGAGAAATTCCACCGGATCAGTATGCGCGAGATCTGTTCCGTATGCCGGATATCGGACTCGGTTTCTAACAACCGGAATAGACTGGAAGTAAAGGCATGAATAAATACGGATACGATAAGAATGATACATATACGGCACCGCCTCCGGCAGACTACTCTCCCTTGCTGCCGCCTGCGGCAGTACACGGCAGAGCGCGTACCTATGTATCAAACGGACAAATAATTCTAGTCGGCCTTGCCGCCATATGCAGAGCTGTCGGAGCAGGCCCGGGAACCATTAAAAAATGGATCAAGGAAGAGGAATTTCCTGTCCGCAAATGCTCCGACGGAATATACAGAGCCTCTCCTGAATCCATCAAAGAGTGGTTCTCCCGCAGCTCTAAATAGTGCAGAAACGTTCTGCACCTTAGCAAATAGAATAAAAAAATCCTTCTACTCTAGACGATAGCCACAAAAAAACGGGGATGACTAATCATAGTCATCCCCGTTTTTTCATAGAAAATCGCTAAACGCGGCAACGGAGTACTTTTACACCATCTTCAAACAAAACTTCCATTTTGTTTGGTTTGGTAACAGCCTGTACTTCGCCCATACCAAAGGTAGGGTGCTGAACAACATCACCTTTAGTGAATGTGTCGTTCATGTTGTAGGTACGAGCGCCGTCAGAACCTTTTGCAACCATTGCTGTTTTCCATGCAATCATAACGGCTTCTGCTTCCTGTTTAGCTCGCTGTGCAGCGCGAGTCTGAGCAGCTTTTTTAGCAGCAGCAGAACGGGCAGCGGAAATTGCTTCTTTACGGGAATCTCCATTGCGAACTTTCTTCACAGTGGAAACCTGTGCTTTGCTTTTAGGAGCACGAGCTTCACGGTACTTGTGCACGCTACCGCAAGCCTGACATTCCACTTTAATAATTTCGCTACCAACCATTGCCACGATCACATGCCCTGTAATGTCACTACAGCGCGTGCATTTAGTATCAATACGATCACCTGCAGAGAGGCTGCCTGTTTTGCTCATATCCAATCTCTATTTATTGCAACGTTATATCTAATCTTATAATTCAGGAAGAAAAACGCCACAGGGCTGTGCCTGCGGCGTGTTTTTCTCCAATAGGAAGGTGCGCACCATACAGTTTTGACCCCCTCATGGCAAGAACTCAAACCCAAGTTCATCAAGTTTTCTCCTGCCGCAAGCCATGTCAAAACGCCGGTTACAATACCGCCCCCATGTTCATACACACACAGGTCGCCCTGCAATACATTCTATAATTACAATGGGCTATTCACATTATTATTGAAGAAACATCACAGCCCTCTAACACAGACTTTTGCAAAAAAACTCTCGATAAGCCGACGCATGTAATTCATACTTGCAGGGAATCCCTTGTCAGGGTAGGCAAGAGCGCACAAACTATTTTGTTATAACGGAGCATCCATGAAAATTACTGTTGAGATTGGAAACAGCAATCAACGTAAAGAAATTACAGACGAACTTGGAATCATCGGCGAAGCAGCACGACATGCCACAATGGCTTTTCGCATTCAGGAAATTATTGTTCCTGAAAACTTTGATGCCAAAGTGAACGAGCTTCAGGGCACAACAGACTTTAAATCCATTCCGGGTGCAGAGCCGGTTGCGCGAAGCATTTTTCACGAAAAAGGCTACTACCTGCTGTTCCATCCCAACCTGTTCACTAAGCATTACGACAATCAGGTACGCTTTACGATCTACTGGCACGAGTTCACCCTTATCGTAAACAAAGGTCGTTTCCCGGTTCTTACCCGTCATAAGTTAGACCGCTACGCAAACTACTTTATGAACCTGTACCAGTTGTTCGATCAGTACGATGCAGCACGTAAATCTTTTGAATTCCGTGATGCCATTGTAAAAAACGCACTGGGTACCGAACTTTCAGAAACAGCACGGGCAGACCTTGAGACCTCTCTCATGGGCAACCTTGCTCTTATTAATAACAAACCTGAATACTACGACTGGATCAAATTCCAGCAGCAGGAATTCCAGAAACACAAAAACATTTCTCAATTCCTCTCTCAAATTCAGGGTAAAATCTCTCAGCTTTCCTTCTCCATTATCTTTGCTTACGCAACAATGGATCATTATGAGTACCTTCGCGATAAAGAACAGCTTATCAGCGAAGCACCAATGCTGGATAACGACACTCGAGTTTTCCTTGAATACTTCCGTTTGAAATATTCAGAAGGAAGCGCAGACTTATCAGACGGCATCGACATCATGGAAGCTTTCTGGGCAAACTTCGGTATTCGCTTTGTAGACGGCGCACAGTCCATGCAATGTGAAATCGTTCCCCTCAGCTAACCTGATTGATTATAGAATATAAAAAAGCCCTCTGCTCTTTCGAACAGAGGGCTTTCTCTTTTTATTTTTTTACTAGCCGCGTGCCAGCATCTGATCACTGATTTCTTTGTAGATATCGTTAATCATAATGACACCGATAACCTGACCGCCTTCCATAACTACGGCATAGCTGCGACCTTTTTTAACAAAGTCCTCCAGCACCAACAGCAATGGTTCATCAGGGCGAACAACTGTCATATCCTTATCCATCACGTCTTTGACGGAAATAGAACCGGAAACCTTACAGGCGTTCGTAAACATCTGCTCATAGCGGTTTTCATCAAGGCATTTCAAGCCGTCACCACGCAGCAACGTGTCTTCCATAAAACGCATTGTATCCCAAATGGAAACAGCACCTTTTACACGACCGTTTCGATCCTCCACCAAAGCGCATAAGCACCCTTCTGAGGAACAGGCGTTAAGTTTACGGATAGCCTCAGCAAGTGGATCATCTATTTTAACAACAGGATAATCGTCACGCAAAATATCCCATGCTCGTCTTCGTAATAGCATAATCGAAACTCCTAAAAATTTCAGAGTACGGTTAGTCTGTCACTCTGCCGAATCATAACATCCGGCAAGGTATGGTCAATATTTCTTTCAATGGGCTGCACGCAAATTGGTTAATACTGCGTTGCGTTATAGTAACGGTAAACATTTGTGAGCAAGACGTAAAGATGATTCCAAAAGTTTTTGTGAAAAAAATAACAAACTGTGCAAAAAGCTATTTTTACCGGATCTTATTCTACGGCTGAGCACATAAAAAAAGCCCGCTTTAGCGGGCTTTTTATTTTCATTATGCAACGTTCATTACAGAACTGGTCGTCGTATCTTCTACAACAATAATCAACTTAGCAGGACGATGGTGCCTGTGGCGATGATGCCTGCACCCTAATGACGTGAGCAGAAACACCGCGAGCAGCAGTAGGATACCGTATCTCATTTACTACTCCCTGCTATAGGTCAATAACAAAAACAGGCGATCCAAGTACTGCTTTAAATCTAACCGTATGGTCTTTGTCGTGCCTGGGAGAAGAGTATGTTTCCACGTGACGTTCAACGTGTTTTTCTACGTACTTCACAGTGCAGTTATCATTATGCACATGCTTGTATACACATACATCTTTGTGCTTGTGCTTATGTTTGTGCTTATGCTTGTGGTTATGTTTTTCTTTATACACAACCGTCTTAACCACAGTGTGCTTCGGAGCCTTTTTCATTTTTTTCAAATTGCGTGAAAAAATATACCCGTGGCGTCCCTGACTCGGGATGCGCACTTTGTACACAACCTTATCAGTTCCAGCGACCATAGCTGAGCCGACACGCACCACACGAGTTCCTTTAGGAATCTCTGTAACGTGGTTACGGCGCATAAAACGATTGATCTTGTTCGGGCGGTGGGCAGCAACGTCGATAAAACGTTCAACCGTGCGTAAGTCCGGATAAACCTTACTTGAACGCTTTGTTACGAAGTTCTTTTTGTAGGGAGCAGCGTTCGCATCAAAATGCATAACAAACGTTACAAACGCGCAAGCCATTACCAGCACTAAAAAGGCTTTTTTCAGTGTGTCCATTTCTCATCCTTTTTCTTTGCATGTACCCCATGCGGTACAGAATCCATCCCTTGTCATATTGCAGCGTAAGCTCCCCCAAAGAGCGTTACTCTTGTAACGTTCGCAGCAACTGTACTCGTTGGATCCGTTTACGGACGCGCTTCGTAATCTTTGCGAAGCGTTCCTGCTGTTCAGGCGTAAGAAGCGTGTTAATTTCTTGCTCAGTAGTCGTAAAAATCTTGAGAACTTCATCCGCCGCTTTGCTGCGCACCACTAAAACATCCTTGCGGTTCTCGCGCACAATGCGGCGAATTTCTTTCATCGTTGCAGCATCAGGTTGAACTTTCGTTTCTATCTTACGCAGGAACCGCTTTCCTCCATTAAAACCGGTTCCTTTCAAATCTTTAAACTTAACAATTCGTTGCTTAACAACAACACCGCCTCCCATAACCCCGCATGCAGCACCGAGGAAAAATACGAGGACAAACGCTGTCCAAACTTTCCAGTTATTCATGATTGACTCCTAGAAAGATAAAAACAGCTGTGCAGAATCCCGACCGGCTTCCACCAGCTGGGCATCAAGCAGCGATAAAACATTGTTCACGGTGACAACACAGGGAACCGCTACAGCCAGCAGCATAACACCGGCGGTCACTGCCACCCGCGGAGCAAAACGCTCAAAAGGTGACTGCGGAGCGGACGCAGCAGCGTACACGTCAAGCATAATCCCCTGCCCCCAGGCAGAAGGTAAATATACATCAACTTGTTCTGCGTGAGTTTTTTTCCAAACCCGCATCAATTTGCCCAGCATTTTGTCTGCCATGCTACGCCCCTTCTATGCCGTATTTTTTCAAAAGCTTTTTCAACGTACGCTTTGCTCTGAACGTACGAACCTTTACATTGGCAGAACTTATCCCAAGTAACTCTGCGGTCTCACTGCCGGAATATTCTTCAAGCTGCGTCATTACCAAAACCATTCTGTCTAACGGCGGTAATGAATCCAGAACGCGCTGCAAAATATCTTTTGCTTCCTGCGCCCTGCTCAATCGCTCAAACTCATCTTCCGACTCTGCAAAGCAGACAGCATCAAGCCACTGGGCGGAATCATCTGAAAAATCACTCACAGGTGATTCTTTTTTTCGATAATGGGTTCGCCAAAAGTCCGTACAGCTTCGTAAAGCTATCGTTGTCAGCCAATGCTTAAACGGCTTTTTAGGTGCATACGAGGAAAGGGAACGAAAAGCGCGGACGAAAACTTCGTGTGCCACCTCGGCTACACATTGCCTGGGCACATGTGCCCCGACAATTGTCGCAACATGACTCTGATAGCGGTCAATGAGTAACGCAAACGCTGCAGTTTCACCCTCCAGCACGGTGCAGACTGTATCCCAGTCTTCATTGACCGTTCCCATCAAAACTCCCGGTTATCTGAGACACGAAAGAATTTTCTCCCGTAGCTCAACCATTATCTCATCAAATTTTTCCATCTGCTCCTCTGAAAACATCGAAGCAAGTTCTGCGCGGGAGGCTACATCCACTTCCTGAATTTTAGAATGAATGGCCAACCGCTTCTCCTGTGTCATCTCAGGAGCTCTTAGCTGTTTCACTAACGCTCTGCGTTCGTTGCGTGCATTTCGTAAAATTTCGAAAACATCTTTACGTTCTTCATCTGTCAGCTCTAAACGCTGAGTAATGAGAGACTGCATTTTTTCACAACATGTCACACCGCAAGAACTTCCCGCCAAACAAAGGGAAAACGACCCCATCAAAAGGCTTAGCGAAACAGCCATAGAAAGAATACGAATCATAATAACGACCTTCTTATCACGATGCCGAAAGCATCAGTAGTTAAAGGTTGTATCCACAAAGGGATAAAAGATTGGTACATCTTTCTACATATTACATCGTTTCTAAGCGCCGCGTGGTTACACTTTTTATTTTTTTTTCATAACTCCCTAAAAAAAAGAAAACTCCCCGAGTACTCGGGGAGTTTTTTCTTAAGGATATTCTTTCTAATCAAAATCCGACATCAGTGCGCCAATGTGAATTTTACCAATACTCTTTTTACGGTACTTATCCCGCAACCGCCACATAGCCAAATTCAGTTCATTAATTGAAATGCCGTTGCGCACCGCAGTATATGCTTCTATGTATGCTGCAAGTTCATCACACACCTTCAGCATTTCCCCGTCTTTCGGATTAAATGAGTTATCATTATAGAAAGCTTGAAGCTCATCAAATGAAACTTTTTCGACACAACCGTTACGCTCAATGCAATCATGGAACTCAGAACCGGTTGAAGTCCCAAGGAAATACCCAAGTCTGTCTGCAATGTATGTATAGCCTTCATCGCGTAACGGCTGGAACACCCTTCGCTCCAGCTCTTCATCTTCATACGCCTTAATAAGAGTATCCAGTTCCTTAACAGATTTCTTTACTGGCGAAATAATATCACGGGTGAGCATCTCTGGGAGATCATGGAACAACCCGCAAAAAAAGTTATTCTGCCGTCGCGCCGGACACGCATCCTGCACAACAGAAAAGAAATAGCTGTAGCAGGCAACAAGAAACATGTGCCCCATAACAGAGGTCTCAGGAATACGCGGCATCTGCGACCAGCGTTTCTGGAAACGAAGCTGCCCGCATAAATTGGCCAACTTTCCAAGAGCATGTTCTTTGGGTGTCATTATTTCATGAAAACCCTTCAAGCTCTGAAACGAATCTTGCTGCTCATTAAAAGAGTCACGAATTTCGTCAAGCTCATCGTCAAAAGCATTCAACCCTTCAATCAGCTTAAATTCCCAGCTACTGGCATAAAAGTGTGCTGCTGCGAGAATCTCATCAGCAAGTTCATGCTTGCGTTCAGGATCAAAATACGCAACAAAACGCATCCAGAAGTCAGCCCCCAAAGGGCTCAGCACAGGTTCAAGCTCACTCTGTACCCATTCCACCAACTGACGATGATGTTCGGGATTCTCTTTTATGCGGTAGTATACCGGAGGCTTGATATCAGTGATAACAAGCCGGAACAGATAATCAAAGATACCCCATTCGACAATTCTATCACCAAGCACACGGCGCTCATCCAACCCCATACCGCGTGTATTTTCCTGCAGCAGCAACCACGCAATAATCATTTTATGTGCTTGTTTATCAACCTCATACAGCTCAGCCGGTCGCAGCTTATCATTCCAGCGTTTCATGTACGCACCGGAAAAAACAGTCTGCAGCAATCCCTTACGAATACTTGACATGATAAAAAATCCTCATATTTTCACAAAAATCACTTGGCAACGAGTCGGTCATGGTATAAGTACGGTGTTTCCGCACGAAGCCGGAGGTCTTTTTCCAGGATTTGTAACAGAATCTGGATCCCCCCGTTTACAACCGCCGGTTTTGGGCTGACCAATCTTATTGTTTTATTGACATGGAAACAAGAACTCCATAAGAGCCAACGTGTTTCGACACTAGGAGTAATATAGATGAAAACTTTCAGCCCTAAGCCTGAAGATATCACCCGCGAGTGGTTTGTAGTTGACGCTGAGGACCAGATCCTCGGTCGCCTCGCTACCCAGATCGCACACCGCCTTCGTGGCAAACATAAGCCAGAATTCGCACCTCACGTTGACAACGGTGACTTCATCGTAGTCGTGAATTGTGAAAAAATCAAAGTTACCGGTAACAAGATGGCAGACAAAATGTACTACCGTCACACCGGTTTCCCAGGTGGCCTCAAAGAAGCTAACCTTGAGACCATGCTTGAGAAAAAACCTGAAGATGTTATTCGTAAAGCTGTTCAGGGCATGCTTCCAAAGAACCGTCTTGGTCGTGCTATCATGAAAAAGCTTAAAGTTTACGTTGGTACCGAGCACCCACATGCTGCTCAGAACCCTCAGGCTCTTGAGCTTAAGTACTAGATTAGAGGTAGGAGATTACTATGTCCAACGAATTTGATTACGGCACAGGCAGAAGAAAGAACGCTACTGCTCGTACCCGCCTCTACGCTGGTAGCGGTCAGATCACTGTTAACGGTCGTCCTTACGATGAGTACTTCCCACGTAAGACTCTTCAGATGATCATTCGTCAGCCTCTCGAGCTCGTTAAAATGCTCGAAAAATTTGACGTTAAAGTAAACGTAGCTGGCGGCGGTATGTCCGGTCAGGCTCTTGCAGTACGTCACGGTATCTCCCGTGCTCTGCTCGAAGTTGACGCTGACATGCGTCCAGCACTCAAAAAAGCAGGCTTCCTGACCCGTGACGCTCGTAAGAAAGAGCGTAAAAAATACGGTCAGCGTGGCGCTCGTGCTCGCTTCCAGTACTCCAAGCGTTAATCCGCTTCGAGTTTACTGCTCGATCTTCAAGGCAGGTTCTTACGAACCTGCCTTTTTTTGTATCCATGCCTCAGAGGCGAAGCCCCGCAGCATTGACACAGCCAGCCTCTACAGGCAGAACAAAAGGCGATAACTAGATTTAGCAAGGAAAGTATTCATGGCAGATTACCCGAACGAAACTGATTGTATTACCCTTATAGGCATGGCGAGCGCAGGAAAATCGACATTAGGTAAAATTCTCGCTCATCAGCTTGGCTGGGTATTTATTGATACCGACCATCTCATTGAAGGCCAGTACGGAACCAACTTGCAGGCTGTTACCGACTCTATGTCCAAAGAAGAATTTCTGGACGTTGAATGCTCTGTTGTAAGCGCCCTGCGTGCAAAACGCTGCGTCATCGCCACAGGCGGCAGCGTTGTTTACAGAGAAGAGGCAATGGTACACCTTACCTCTCTGGGGCCGGTATGCCATCTGGATGTCAGTCTTCCAAAAATTTTAGAACGTATCAGTAAGAAACCTGACCGCGGGCTTGCCATTGCACCGGGACAAACCATCGAAGATCTCTACAACGAGCGTGCGGAACTTTACAAAAAATACGCAACAATCAGTGTTAACTGTGACGAAAAAACTCCTGGAGAATGCGTCACAGCTCTGCTCACAGCGTTGGGAGTATAGACATGAAGAAAAAAGCTAAACGCACGTCCAGCGTCGGCACGTTCGGCAAACTGGCAAAGCTGTATAAGAACATGGCAGACGCCTATTCAAAAACAGCAGCTGAAGCCGGTCTTTCCTGTGCAGGCTGTGAAGACAACTGTTGCTACAGTTACTTCCAACACCATACGTACATTGAATGGGCATATCTTTGGAAAGGACTGAACGCCTTACCGGAAGAGAAGCGCGAATATTTCATTGAACGGGCTAAAGACGTTGTAAAACAATACAATGAAGCTCTGGAAAAAAAAGAACGCCCGCATGTCATGTGTCCTTTAAACGAAGATGGACTTTGCGGCCTGTATGATCACCGTCTTATGATATGCAGAATGCACGGCACAAAGAATCTCATGATTCTGCCGAACGGTGAGCAACGATACTTTCAGGGATGCTATCGTTTCAGAGAAAAAGTCGATGGTATGGAAGAATTTCAAATCCCGATGCTGAATCGTACACCATTTTACCAAGAGCTGGCTCAGCTGGAAATGAAGTACGCAGGAACAGCACTCAAAACAGCCCCGAGAGTAGACCTCACGCTGGCTGAGATGATAGTTCAGGGGCCGCCCAAACTGTCATAGCAAAAAAACAAAAAAACGCCTCAAATGAGGCGTTTTTTTCGTGTGTAACTTTATCCCGTGTGTTTGCAGATGATATCGTAAAAACATATATCTGCTTCTGTAAAACTGCGGATAATACGAACAAAGACTATGTAGAAAAGTCATCGCTGGATTTTCTACACATGAACGATGAAAAAAATTATTCTTCGTTTTTGCGTCTACGTTCCCACAGTTTCATATTGTTCATTTTCTTGCGTCGTTCGCGCTGTAATGCTTTACAGACCAACGGCGTATTCTTTTTCAGCCCCCACTTTTCGCGATAAGAAATCGCATCAAGATCATGCAGTGCGAGATGACGCTTAGTTAAAATCTTAAAAGTCTTTCCACATTCAAGACACGTAACAGTCTTTTCTTTGATAGACTTTTTAGGATCAACTGCAGCTTCCTGTGTTTCTTCAGAAAGAGCATCTTCTTCACTGATAACCCTAATGCCGGACGCAAGTGTTTTTACCATCGAGGTAATTTCTTCCTCTGTCATGGTCCGCACACTAGCTTGCGCCTTAACAATTTCCAACGCTTCTTTTAAGTAGTCTTCCATTTAATGCACCTCATGAAATACTATTGCTCAACGACTAGGCACAACTTTTTTGCGTTACGTAAATGCTATTCATGAACTGAATACATGTTCTTTTAACCCTCGTCAAACAAAGCACTTTTTATTTTTGATACTTTCTTCAAGAGAGTATTTTACTATGGCACTACAGACAGAGAAGGACATTCTTATTCAATTAATATTCACTCCATTACAAAATGAATATCATCATGTTCCTTTCATATATTTTTTTTTAATTTTTACTTAGTATGTTGTTCGTTGGTACTTACAATCTTTTTCAACGCAATATAGAACCCTTCAAGGCGTCTATTGCTTGTCCAGTCAACTTTTTCATACAAACAAAAAAAAGGACGCCGGTTCCGACGTCCTTACTTGTACTTTGATGTATAATGTTACAATTTTTTCTGTAGTAACTGGTTAACAAGGGCAGGATTAGCTTTTCCTCGTGTTTTGCGCATAACCTGTCCAACAAAAAAGCTTTGCAATTTGTGCTTACCACCGCGATAGGCTTCTGCTTCTGAAGGGTTTTCAGCTATTACTTCATCCACAACAGCTTCAAGTTCAGAAGAATCAGAAATCTGAACCATACCTTTCGCTTTCACAAATGCCTCAGCAGAACCGCCCTGCTCCATAAGTTCCGGTAAAACATCATTACCTATCTTAGTAGATATCATCCCTTCTTCGACAATTCGAACAAGTTCTGCAAAGTTTTCAGGAGCAAGTGCAACGTCAGCAACTGTAATATTACGCTCATTCAATTCGCGCATGAACTGACCCATCATAAAGTTGCTTAACTTTTTAGGGTTATTAAATACTTTTACAGCCGCTTCAAAATATTCCGCAATAGCTCTATCCTGCGTCAGCAGGTTTGCATCATACTCAGGCAATCCGAATTCAGCTTCAAAGCGGGCACGTTTTTCAAGAGGAAGCTCCGGCAATTCTTCTTTCCATGCTGCAACCTGAGCCTCGGTCAGCTTAATAGGAATAAGATCCGGATCAGGGAAGTAGCGGTAGTCATGTGCTTCTTCTTTACCGCGCATAGAAGCTGTCAGGTTCTTTTCTGCGTTGTACAAACGTGTTTCCTGAACAACGGCTTCACCATCAAGAATAAGGTCTTCCTGACGTGCAATTTCGTATTCAATACCACGCTGTACGTTACGGAAGGAGTTCATGTTCTTCAGTTCAACACGGGTACCGAACTCTTCCTGTCCACGAGGACGCAAAGAAACGTTTGCATCACAACGGAAACTGCCCTCTTCCATGTTGCCGTCACAAATATCGAGGTACAGCAAAATGGAGTGCAGGGTTTTCAGGTAAGAAACAGCTTCTTCCGCGCTGCGCATATCAGGATCAGAAACAATCTCGATAAGCGGAACACCAGTACGGTTAAAATCCACGTATGAAAGATTCTCTGCCTGTGAGTGAATTGACTTACCGGCATCGTTTTCAAGCTGGATACGGGTAATGCCGACACGTTTCAAAGACTCGCCCACAGGAATTTCAATATGCCCGTGCTGACAAATAGCATTATCGAGCTGAGAAATCTGATAGCCGTTAGGAGAATCAGGGTAGAAGTAGTTTTTGCGCTCAAAAATAGAATCAAGGCTTACGTTGCAATTCATTGCAAGCCCCATTTTAGCAGCAAATTCAACAGCTCTGGCATTAAGCACAGGCAATGCACCAGGCATACCGGAACACACTTCACAAACATTTTCGTTCGGATCAGACCCGAAGCGGGTCGAACAGGAACAGAATAATTTTGATTCCGTCTTGAGCTGAGCATGAACCTCAAGCCCGATGACAACTTCAAAATCAGCCATAACACTCTCCTTACATCTATCTTCCGGAATATACCGAAGAACAGCTACCCTGCGTAAAAACACAGGGTAGCCGGTTAATTTTATTTGTCAGTAACGCTATTACACTACATAGAGGTAATACCGGCATCATAATATTTACCGACGCCGTATTCTGCCCTACGGAAAAATTTTTCTGAACTCGGCCCGATGATCTGTAACTCCGGATTCCTCTTCTGTACATCCAAAGCGATGCGCATTTCTTTTGTACAACCCGTAGAAAATGTAGAGTCTTTCCCCGACCAAATGGACGGTACTTTACGATCAAGCAAGGCAAAGCTTGTTTCTATATCTTCAACTGTCTGAAAACGCCAGACGTCCAACAGCCCGCTTCGCTGAACCTGTTCCCACATAAACATCAAATCATCTCCGTCCATGCCTTCTTCAAAGTGCTCAGCAGGATTGATAATAAACGTACTGTCGAGACGGGTTCGCAAATGCGAAACAAATGAATTCACAATCTTAATCGCAGTATCAGTTTCACCCGGAATAGAGCCGATAATGGCGCTATAGAACATCACACTGCGACCTTTCTGTTTCTCCAGACGCATGCTCTCGATAATCCGGTTCGCCATATCATTGATGGCTTCCTCACTGAACTTGCGAACATTATTAGCACGAGGCTTAGCTTCTAAAACAAATGTTCCGTCAGGCTTTCTGTAAAAACCGAGAACATCACGAGTAAAACGATGCCCGCAGTTAAGCAGATTATCGTAATTTGCTGCTCCTTTCGCAAAAACAATGTCGCATTCTTTCCACGCACGGGAGAACGTCACATTGGTTTTATAAAGGTTAAGCTTTTCGCGCATCCCATCAGAGATGATAAGAAAACGATGCGACCGCAATAACGCCAGCAGCAGATTCTTTGAAATAGTGTCGTTTGCCACCATTTTGGCAGTCTTACACAACTCAAGCAAAACAGGATCCTGCATAGCATCCCAGTATGTAGGAGCATCAAACAGAAATCCTTCTTTCAGTGCCAGAATAACCTTGTGCCCCTGTCTGAGTAACGCTCTGATAAAGTAGAGGTCAAATACAATTCCACCACTGCTTTCCGGTAAAAACAAAATCGTTTTCCGGTCATCCTTTTCTGTCCCCAAAAGAACTTCAAGAGCATGAGAGGTAGGACACGGCTTATTCATTTCTTTTTCAATATCAAGATATGAAGGTGTCCCGCTGCTCCAAAGCTGAGGCATCGTGGAAAAGTACATCAGACGGATAAGCTCAATAATATCAAGCTCAGACCGCAAATCCCGCAAGTCAGGATTAAACATACACTCAGAAGGAGTAGAGTATAAAATTCTGTCTGTTGCAGAATTTTTAAAATACTCATACGCATTCCGGTTAGCTGCCAACTTTGTTTCGCTGGACGGGTCAACCAGAGAACACTGCGTCAACACAATGCTGTTCATCCGTTTCAACAAACGGGAAGGAATCATAATGCGCGACGACAAATGCGTTTGAAACCGCAACCGACAGAAGTTCATTACTTTCCGTTCGTGATACTTGTTGAACGAATGTTTTCTGATCAGCCGGACAGTGTGCAACCAAATCCGGCCATACTCACGCATAAGATCTTCCGAAGGCTTTTCTTCCATCAGACACATCAGCGTTTCATCAGAGCACGGAATAAAAATTTGCTGTTTATCAAGGGCGACCATGAACTTAAGTTGCTCATCAGAAGCAACGTGTTCAGGATTCATGAGGTGTTCAATGTTGTTTTCTGTCTTAAAGTGATGCAACCAGGCATCCATAGTCGCATCCTGTCCCCATCGAACATCTTGTGCGGATGCAATTGCAGGCAGTACTTTCCCCATTCTGTTTCTCCCTCGAAACTCACAGCTGTTTCCAGATTAGCAGTTTTCTCGAATAAACCCTCGTTTCAAGAGTTTGTTGTAATACGAATTATCGTCAAATTCAGCGTACAGCAAACCACCCTCGGCTTTAGAAATAGAAACAACATCATCAGGCTGCAACAATATACCTTCCTGACCATCCTGCGTAAGGAACAAATCCGCATCATGTGTACGCACGGCAGCAGTGAACACATGTTCTCCGGGCAGTACCATTGGGTACAGACTGCGCAGAAAAGCACAGACAGGCGTTACGGAATAGGCATCCATATCAGGATGAACAAGCGGTCCACCTGCGGAGATCGCATATCCTGTCGAACCGGAAGGTGAGGCAATGATGATGCCGTCTGCGCGAATTTCCCCCATCGGGTTATCGTTCACAGAAAGCTCAAGGCGGGTGATTCGGGCAAGCGCGCCCCTGTTGATAACAAAGTCGTTTGCGGCAACACCACTGAAGACAATTTCATCTCCGCGTGTGACGGTACAGGAAAGCGCAAGTCTTCGACGAAATTCAACCTCGCCGTCGAGTATCGCCTGTAATCGTTCTTCCCATGCGTCACTCGGGATCTCGGCAAGAAACCCGACCTTCCCCATGTTGATACCGACAAGCGGAATCTCACGTCCAATAAGATGACGCGCAACACTGAGCAGTGTGCCGTCGCCACCGAGGACAAGAACAAGATCACATTGAACAGCTTCGCGGGTGTATAACCACTCAGTTGTGCCGTTTTCGCAAATAATCCCCTGCACATCGCGTGCGGCAAACCAGTCGAGCAGTTCCTGCCCGAGCGCTGCTGCAGCGTCATGTGAGGCCTTTGTTATAATGCAAATAGTAGAAATTTTATGGTGCATGGCAGTTCTCTAGTAAAAACCGGCTATGACTTCAAGAAATGTATGATAAAATGAATCGCATAAATCCAATTGTACCACCAGCTTTTTTCCGACAACAGTAAATCTAGCGATTAGATAGTATTTTCTTGCAATCAAGTCAGCACAATTGCAGCAAAAAAGCTCTATTATGCAGATATTTCAAACTATTTCCCGCAGTCTTTCGCTCATTGTCACACCTGCGTATATAGTGTACTTCCTTTGCGTCAGGTGCTACTGACCTGTATACAAATTGTACGCATAAGAATGCGTCTGGAGAATTGATGACTCAACAAGCAATCGACACAATTTTAGAACATGCACGCGAAGGCGCACGCTTACGCGACGAATATTTTTCTAACCACGCAGAAGACGTGGATTATGTGGCGCGCAAATTTGCTGTTTGCCTTGCAAAAGGTGGTAAAATCTTGTTTTGCGGTAACGGCGGCAGTGCGGCAGACGCACAGCACCTCGCAGCAGAATTTGTAAACCGCTTTTTAATCGAACGCCCTCCGCTTCCGTCCATTGCCCTGACCACAGACTCTTCCATTCTTACAGCCATCGGCAATGACTACGGCTATGATCTTGTATTTTCTAAACAGGTTCAGGCACTGGGAAATAAAAACGACATTCTCGTCGGTATTTCCACATCCGGCAATTCTACTAACATCATCAATGCATTCAATGCAGCCCGCGAACGCGGTTTGATGACTGTAGGTTTTACCGGTAACGGTGGCGGCAAAATGGCTGAACTGTGCGACTACCTGCTGGATGTGCCTCATTCTCACACCCCGCTTATTCAGGAAGTGCAGCTTACAATCGGGCACCTTCTCTGCCAGCTTACGGACTACTATCTGTTTGAAGATGCAGCCGCGCTTCAGCCGGATTTAGAAGCCGCCGAATAAAAATTTTCAGTTGTATATATTGACCTTTTTCAATTTCGCACTATCTATTCGCCAAAATAGATAGTTAAGGAGCAACGGCTATGCCTTTGTACGAATACACATGCGAAGACTGCGGCAAAGAGTTTGAAGAACTTGTTTTTGGTGACGAAACTCCAGAATGCCCAGAATGCAAATCTTCCAATACACACAAATTACTCTCTGCTACCAAGTTTAAAATGTCCGGAGGCAGCATCTCCGCCCCTACCGGTTCATCCGGCGGCTCCAGCTGTTCCGGTTGCTCCGGCGGCAATTGTTCTACCTGCGGCTAACTCGCAGTCCTACATTCGAACTACCAAGCACTTTCGGACACGACATGAAGAAAATCGTTATTGCTACCCGAGGTTCCAAGCTTGCACTCTGGCAGGCAAACCATATTAAAGACTGTATTGAAAAAGAACACGAAGGCACCACTGTAGAGCTTTTGATTCTTAAAACAAAAGGCGACATCATTCTGGATGTTCCGCTCGCAAAAGTAGGCGGCAAGGGCTTATTTGTTAAAGAAATCGAAGAGGCTCTGCTTGATGGTCGCGCAGATATCGCCGTTCATTCCATGAAGGACGTTCCTATGGAACTGCCTGAAGGCCTGATCCTCGGCTGTATCCCTGAACGCGAAAACCCTTCAGATACCTTCCTTTCTGTACAGTACGATTCTCTTGATGAGCTTCCGGAAGGCGCAAAAGTGGGTACAAGTTCCCTGCGTCGTCAGTCCCAGTTGCTGGCACTCCGCCCAGACCTTGAAATCGTTTCCCTGCGCGGCAACGTAGACACCCGTCTGCGTAAGCTCATGGACGGCGAATTCGATGCGATCATCATGGCAACTTCCGGCCTGAAACGTCTTGGTCTTTCAGCACCGAAAAATGAAATTCTCGGCGCTCCACGCTTCCTGCCAGCAGTTGGTCAGGGTGCTCTGGGTATTGAGTTCCATCAGGATCGCGAAGATCTGCACGAAATGCTGGCATTCCTCGAACACCGTCCTACCCGTATCTGTGTAGAAGCAGAACGCGGCTTCCTGTTCGGTTTGCAGGGCGGCTGTCAGGTACCTATCGCCGGTTACGCAACAATGACAGACGATGATAACTTCGAAATGGTTGGCTTTGTTGCAGACCTCGAAGGCGTCCGTCAAATCCGCGAAACAGCAGACGGTAACGAAGAGAATGCTCGTCAGGTAGGTCTCGACCTTGCAGACGTAGTAAAAGGTAAAGGCGCAGACGCCATCCTTGAAGAAGTGTACGCTTCTGAAAACGCTGTTAAAAACTAACACGTTACTACGCTACAGAACATACTTCAAAAAAGCGGGTGAATCCATGCAGATTCACCCGCTTTTTTATGAAGTCCACAACAGCATTTGGTACTTGACGCATGGCCTGCTATGCTGCAAACACAACCAAGATTAATAACAACTCTACCAGTTCTGTATCAACGCACCATTGCGGCTCTGTATAGAAGGATAATAATCCCCCTCGCAATAAAGCTACACTGCACAATGCTATCCCGTTATGGTAAGTACTATGCATACGGTACACGAAACAATTTTTCATACCGGCTTAAAACAATAAGCCGGAGGAGATGACACACTTGCAGACGGATGACATGCGAAAAGACGCAATTTTACGCACTCTTGGCTGGTCTGAACATTTCAGCCAGCAACTTTCCGAAGAGGAATCTACAGAACACGTGGGGCGTGTCTGCAGTATCCATGCAGTTCTTATGAATGTGTGGGGTGAATTCGGAAAAGTGCAGATGCCACTACCGGGCAACTGGCTCGGCGGCAAAGCAGAAGCAAAGCCGACCGTCGGCGACTGGCTCGTGCTTGATAAAAACAAACAATATCCTGTCCGCATGCTGGATCGTAAAACAGTGTTCGTTCGTCGATCCCCGCAAAATGAAAAAACAGTACAGCTCGTTGCTGCTAATTTAGATACTGTTTTTATTGTGTCTTCCCTCAACCATGACTTCAGCCTGTCACGACTGGAACGCTATCTGGCTCTTGCCCTTGAATGCGGAGCTACGCCAGTCATCATCCTTACCAAAGCAGACGAAGCAGATCAGTCCTTTGTTGACGGTTGCGTTGCTGATGCCCAAAAGCTGTATAAAGATGTTCCAGTCCTTGCAGTTGACGGGCGTGAAGAACGCACAGCAACACTTTTAAAAGACTGGTGCGGTCACGGGCACTCCATTGCACTCGTCGGTTCTTCCGGTGTCGGTAAATCAACCATCATCAATACCATGATGGAAGAAGAAGTAACCCTTACCGGCGCAATTCGAGACGTAGACAGTAAAGGTCGACATACAACGTCAAGCCGAACTCTGTACATAATGCCATGCGGCGGCACTATTATGGATGTTCCCGGATTCCGTGAGTTACAGCTTCCTCCATGCGAAGAAAGTGTAAAAAAGGTCTTCCATGACATTGAAGAACTTATAGAAAACTGTGCGTTTGTTGATTGCCAGCACGATCAAGAACCGGACTGTGCAGTACAGCAGGCAATCGCCGCTGGAGAACTGACACAACGCCGTGTGGACAACTACCACAAACTCATTGAAGAACAGGCACGCACAGGAACCGAGCGTACATACACCAAACGTCAGGAACGCCAGATGGCTCCCCGTCCCAAAACAGGCGGCAAACCTCGCAGACGTTCCGGCGGCGGAAAGAAAGGCGGCAAAAAGAAGAAAAAGAAATAGCAAATACCTCTCTGTGACATTTGCACTCTCTACCTTTTGCTCAAATATCATCAAAGTTACAGGCTATCCTTCACTATCAGGATAGCCTTTTTCCTTGCCTCCCCCTTCGCACTCTGCAATCTACCCCAATAAAACTTCGTGGTTAGTCCGCACAATCTGCTTACAAGAGTGAACAGATAAAATTCACAAAATCGTCTTTTTCCCGTTGCAGCAGAAAACTGTTTCTGTCACTGTTTGTGCTCGCTTACACACACGCCTTGCTACATACGTTCAGTCACACGAAATCTATAGTATGCACCATGATGACGAGGTATATTGGCAACCCGCCGTCTTCACGATACGATAGATAACGTGCGTGCCTTTCTAATTCGACGACGTGTAGGCGCGCTGTTTCCAATATGGAAGCGTAGAGACCACTGCAGGAGAGAACATGTTACCGGATAATTTTGGCGAATTTCTTATTGCCATCACTATACTTGCTATGATCCCCGGAGCGGACACCATGATGGTTATCCGCAATAGTATTCGAGGCGGATTACCGGACGGCGCCATTACCAGTGCAGGAATATGTACAGGACTTTTTTTCCATGCAGCCGTTTCCGGCTGCGGACTTGCGTTAATTCTGTACAATTCGGCTCAGCTGTACCACTTTATTAAAATTATCGGTGCGTTCTACATCGTATGGCTTGGTTTTCAGAATCTTTGGGATGCTAAAAAACGCTACTCCGGTGCACAAGGCTCGGAGGAACTGGCTGCCGCAGCAGAAAAAGTGCGTGTCATGCGTTCTTTCAGAGAAGGCATTCTTTCAAACGTTCTCAACCCTAAAACTGCTGTCTTTTACATTACATTTATGCCGCAGTTTATGAACGCCAACGGCAACCCTGTAACCCAGATTCTTGTTCTTACCAGCATCCACTTCGGCATCTCCTTCATATGGCAATGCCTCCTTGCGAGCATTGTCGGAAAAGCCAAACAAGTTGTTTCTGCGCCAAGAAGCCGCTCATATATCGAAGCTACCGCAGGCTCTATTCTTGTAGGATTAGGCATTAAGTTGGCTGCCTCGGAATAACAACACCATCAATACGCTACAAAAAAAGTCTTGCTGAACTTCAGCAAGACTTTTTTACTATCATTCTCTGTCCAATGTTCGACAGTTTATGGCTTCAGCAATATGTGCCACGCCGATATCCTTTGCACCTTCAAGGTCGGCAATCGTTCTGGATATACGCAACACTCGAGTATACGCACGGGCAGAAAGTCCAAGCGCTTCTACAGCATTCCGTAAAAACGTATTTTCTGCTTCAGATATCGGAGTAAATTTCTCCAACCAGCGACCGGAAAGATCTGCGTTCGTCTTCAACGGTGTTCCCTTGTACCGTTCTTCCTGAATTCTTCTCGCTGCTTCAATACGTTCCCGCATTTCTTCAGAACTGACTCCGGATGACGATTGTAAGTCATCATACTTCACAGCAGGAACTTCAACATGCAAATCAATTCTATCCAGCAACGGGCCTGAAAGTTTGGAACGATACTGCGCCACCTGCCTGCTGCTACAAGTGCATGGATGACGATCATCTGTAAGAAAACCGCAAGGGCAAGGGTTCATAGCTGCAACCAGCATAAAATCCGAAGGGAAAGAAAGTGAAATACTGGAACGGGAAATAGTAACAGTACCGTCTTCCAACGGCTGCCGCATAACTTCTAATACAGACTTTTTAAACTCAGGAAGCTCGTCTAAAAAAAGTACGCCTCGATGCGCCAAAGAAACTTCACCCGGTTTAGGATATGCCCCGCCACCTACCAGACCGACATCAGAGATTGTATGGTGCGGGGAGCGGTACGGCCTTTCTGTTATCAATGATCGCTGCTTACTCAGCAAGCCGGATACAGAATAAATTTTTGTCACTTCAAGCGTTTCATCAAAGGTCAATCTAGGCAGTACAGTAGGTATCCGTTTAGCCAGCATCGTTTTCCCGCTTCCGGGAGGGCCCACAAACAGTAAGTTATGATTCCCCGCAGCGGCTATTTCAATAGCGCGTTTCGCATGTTCCTGCCCTTTCACCTCAGCAAAGTCATGCATCCATTCGGACGAAACACTCTGAACAGATTCCGGCGGAATAGCAGGTTCGAGAACGGTGCCGCCCTCTATGTGCTCTATGACTTCTCCGAGTGTTGTCATAGAAAAAACTGGCAAACCTTCAACGACTGCCGCTTCATCAGCATTATCCGCCGCAACAATAAGCCCCTTTGCTCCAACTTCACGGGCATGAATAGCAATAGGTAACACGCCGGATACAGGCTTCAATTCACCGGTCAGAGATAGCTCTCCAACAAAAAACCATCCCCGCAACGCCTCTGGAGAAAGCACGCCCGCCGCCCCCAACAATCCTAAAGCGAGGGCTAAGTCATACCCGCTTCCTGCTTTTCTTTTGTCTGCCGGCGCAAGGTTCACAGTTATGCGTGACGGCGGAAGCTTGTGCCCTGTATTCTTCAACGCTGCCATAACACGCTCTTTTGCTTCACGCACAGCGCCTTCTGCCAACCCTACCATCGTAAAAGCCGGTAAACCGGCACGCGTCAGGTCAACTTCCATCTCAACAGTAAATGCATCAATTCCAGCCAGTGCAGCACAGGAAACAACAGTAATCACAACATCCTCGCAGTAATCAAAAAGAATCAGAACATCCGGAACGCTACAGAAGAAAAACGTTATAGATTTTTAAAGATTAGCGCAATCATGCCGATATCAATTGTTAAGATTACCGCGGTGCTACCGCCTTTTTAACAAATTTTTCACACAACTATCATTTCAGGGGGGAGAGAGTCTTTTAATTTTCACCACTGCAGTATAGCATCAAACAACTTTTTCTCATTACTACTATGTTTGAACACTATACGGTGAATCCTGACTTACTCTCGCAAAGGAAGTGCACATGACACTACAAAACAGAATAACCGCATCTGTTGTCTTTCTCTTC
>NZ_JADMLB010000025.1 GCF_015482765.1 Halodesulfovibrio sp. | reverse complement strand
GTTCTTCCCTGCATTCATCGATGGCATTAAACGGAACCCTTATTGTAAAAGGAAGACTACAAGGAGGTAAAATTTACGCCAATAATATGGTGTACGCTGGCGAACAGCTTGGAGGGGGCATCAATACTCCTACTTCCATCATTATGGGGTATCCCCCGACACTTATGAGGAAGCTTGAGACAATTGAGGATAAAATTGAAACGGTTGACGAAACCATAAAACTGCTGTTGAAAACCAGTGCGAAGAGTGATCTGCATCGAAGTGAAAACCGGGCTAAACTTGAATTCGAAGAAAAAAGAATGGGGGCTCTACGCAGAGAACAACGACGCATTATGAAATTAATGAAGAAAAACGCTAACTCAGAACTTTGCCGTGTCATTGTTCCGGGCACAATTCGCCCGGGTGTGGAAATAAGCATAGGCGGACACTACACAAAGATTAACGACTATCTGGAAAATGTAGCTGTCAGCTTACGAGACGGTGAATTACGCTTCAACTCCCCAGCAATTATCAAGAAGTAATACATGGATATAGCAACTATTATCGGACTTTTCGGCTCATTAGCGCTCATTATCGGCGCTATTGCTGTTGGTGGAAGTCCCGCGGGATTCGTCGATGTACCGTCAATACTGGTTGTATTCGGTGGTACCATTGCCGTAGCTTTTATCATGTTCCCTTTGGGTACCGTTCTGGGATCGATGAAAGTAGGCATGAAGGCTTTTTTCTCCAAGCCGCCAGACCCTCTGGACTCTATCGACGTTGTTATTAATCTTGCAGAACGAGCACGTAAAGAAAGCCTTGTCTCTCTCGAAAAGGTAAGTATTGAAAACGAATTTTTAAAACGCGGCGTTCTGCTTGTTGCGGATGGTACTGAAGAATCACTCATCCGCTCTGTTATGGAAATTGATGTTGATATTATGAAGAAACGACATCGTACCGGACAGGAAGTGTTCAAGGGGATGGGGAACATGGCTCCTGCGTTCGGTATGATCGGTACACTTATCGGCCTGGTACGAATGCTTCAGGCTCTTGATGATCCGTCTTCAATTGGACCAGCTATGGCGGTTGCACTGCTTACTACATTTTACGGTGCTATTCTTGCCAACTGCATATTCCTCCCTCTTGCAAAAAAACTGGAGGAACGTTCCAACGAAGAAGCGTTGAATATGGAACTGATGACTGAAGGTGTACTTTCTATTTTAAATGGCGAGCATCCAAACATCGTAAGAGAAAAACTCAACTCCTTCCTTCCGCCGTCAAAACGACAGGAACGATAGTATGGCTGATTCTCGTAAACGCGGTGGAGACGAACCACAAGCTGAAGAAGGATTACCTCTCTGGATGGCAACCTTTGCCGATTTGGTTACCCTTCTGCTATGCTTTTTCGTTCTTCTGCTTTCTTTTGCTCAACAGGACGCGAACAAATTCAAGACGCTTGCAGGCTCTGTAAAAAACGCGTTCGGTATTCAGGTAAAACGTAAGACAGCAAACTTTGCAGCTTTTTCCCCCGCGAAGTTTGAACGTTCTGATGTAAAGCTTAAGAAAGAAGATCAGATGATCCTCGGCATGCTGCTTGAAATAAAAAGTTACATGCTAGAAGATCAAACGCTTCAGAAAGTTGCTACGGTTACGGCAGACAACAAAGGGCTTATCCTGCGTATTCCTGTAGCAAGTTTTTTTGACCCGGGTTCTGCTGCACTCAGGGAGGGGAGCGAACAGTTGCTGGATGGTGCTATTAATATTTTAAAACAGCATACAGTTAACATGGTTGTCCGTGGGCACACCTCTGATTCTATCGAACAAACTGAAGCCTACCCGACAAACTGGGAGCTGTCTTCGGCTCGTGCTGCAGCTCTGCTTCGTGCTGTGATCGCACGTTCAGAGATTCCCGCATCACGCCTTAAGGCTGTGGGATATGCCGACTCCCGTCCTTTGCTCCCTAATACAACAAAGGAAAATAGAGCACTTAACAACAGGATGGAATTTTATATTCATCGACCTGAAGACAAGGCATGGTAAGCGCCTCTCCTTCGCAACAACCTCTTCCCACATGTTGCGCAGCTTCAGGGCTCAGGTCTCAGTCTATACAACTACAAGGCGGTCTTCATCAGGCCGCCTTTTTTTATATGTTATAATAAGAAACAGTAAGATTTCTCGCTGAAGAAAATACCCTTTCTTAATCAGTATTAAGATACTTATCGGCACTTTTTTCCCAGTATCGAGGGGATCAACCAGCTGAATTCAAAAGCATTTGCTATGGAACACTTCTTGCTTTTATTCACAGCAAGGAGTGCCATAATGCAAATTTCGCCTACTGCATATCTAGCCAAACAAGCTAGCAACTTTACATCATTTAAGTCTTCGGGGACTGACTTTAACGATATTTTTGAGACTGTTCAGAAAAACAACGAGAAGTATCGTACAAGTAACAACACAGCCAACAAAGCTGCTAAGTCTTTTCGCGATGACCTTGCTTCTTTGAAAAATCTTCCAATCAATGCGGATGATTTTTCTGATGTTGAAGAAACGTTGGAAAAAGCCGGAGTGCAACAGGACGCGATAAAGCGCCTGAAGGATCAAGTTGAAAAGCAATCCCTCACATGGGACGGCTTGTTCGGCATGCTTGAGCAAACGGCTAAGTTTGATTTCACGCCTGAAGCAATCACTCTTACCCCGGGAACACAGAACAGCATATCCTCTTTCTTGCAGCAGGTAGGTGCTGACCCAACTCAGACTCATGATATTTTAGCCGATCTTCAAGCTGGAAAGACAGATAAAGCGTGGAGCGCTATTTCTGACATTTTAAAAGGTGCAAATGGTTCTACAGAACTGTCTATCACACAGGAAGAACTTGCTGCTCTTGGAAAGGGTCTTCAGCTCGATAGCAACACCATCGCCAAGCTTAAAGGCATGTTAAATGAAGCGAACAGTAAAATAGACAGTACTGACCTTAAACAGCTTGCCGCCCTTCTGGACTCTTCTATTGATTCACAGAATGCTTCTGGAGAAAAACTGCTTAACGAGCTTAAGAAGCAACTTAACCCACTTATTGCTAAGGCACTTGAGGGCAAAGACAAAGTATCCGCAGGAGTTCATGCAACTAAAGAAGAAAACGCAACACAAATTTTGCGCACTGATCAGGCTACAGAAAAAAGCCTTGGCTTTATGGCAAGTGCTAACAGCAAAGAATCTGGCGGTCATGTTCAACCTGTAACCACTTCTTCTGAACCGACAAGTGGCCAGGCAACCATCACAGCTGCTGCTGTCGCCACTGCCGCTGGAGCAGAATCTGCCGGTTCTGATGCGAACTCTCTGTTCAACAATCAGAACGGATCAGGCAATACATGGATGAACTTCTTCAATAATGCTGTTATGGCTGATACTGGTGCGTTAGGGCAGTCCACAACGAACGTGACAGACTTCCTCAGTCAGAATCCGGCACTTTCAAAAACAAACGCCAGCATTCTTGAGCAAATCCAGAGCGGTGTATTCCGTTCCTTACGAAATGGTGTCAGCCAACTGTCTTTAAAGATTGATGCTGCCGACTTAGGCCCAGTGACCCTGCTCGTTTCTACAAAAAGCGGCGAAGTAGCAGCCAGCATTCGCACAGACAATCCTGAAGCAGCAAAAGCAGTACAGGAAAATATCCACTTACTGAGAGCTTCACTTGAGTCTCAAGGACTTAAAGTTGAAAAGCTAGATGTTCAGACCGGCGCTCATAACAACCTTAATGGGCAAAACTGGAATGATGCGGAACAGCACAACGCACAGCAAGAAGCACAACAGCGCTTCCTAGCTAAGCAGCATTTTAGACAATTGAAAGATACAAAAGAGGACTTGCTTAACGGAGCAGTGCTTCAACAGCAAACAGCCTCCTCACAATCCGGACTGTATCTAGTTGCATAACAACTCATACAAAAAACGGCAGGCATTTACAGCCTGCCGTTTTTCGTTTGGTAAAGCTAAACTCTCTTTTCTCCTCATCAGTAGCACGGCATATTCTCCCTCTTCCCTAAAATGCTTCTTTCCTACTCCCGCAAACTGATCAGGCGCCAGCAGATTACACTAGCAGATTCTTCCCTCGGAACTTCGCCTTACATCTATCTGGCAGCACCCTGCAAATACTGCCTCCTCCCCACCTGTCACTTCTCAATTTTCCGAAATAATAAGGAAAAAATGACCTGAATTTATTATAAAGAATGCCTTAATTTTTCTTTATAAAACATTAACACACTGTTTAGATTAACATTTTTAAAGTTGGCACTTCCATTGCTTTATTCAAGTCAGTAAAACATGGAGGTTATACAATATGTCTTTAGTTATTAACAACAACCTGATGGCAATGAACGCAACCCGCAACCTGAACGAGTCTTACGGTAAACTCGCAACATCTACCCGTAGACTTTCTTCAGGCCTTCGCGTTGGCACCGCAGCAGACGACGCTGCCGGTCTCGCAATGCGTGAACTTATGCGTGCAGATATTAAAACCCTCGGTCAGGGTCTGCGTAACGCAAACGACGGTATCTCAATGATCCAGACCGCGGACGGTGGACTTGGTGTTATTGATGCTAAGCTCATCCGTATGAAAGAGCTTGCCGAACAGGCAGCTACCGGTACCTACACTGACGTACAGCGTCAGATGATCAACCAGGAATACCAGCTCATGGCTAACGAAATCACACGTATCGCACAGGATACAGATTTCAACAGCAGAAAACTTCTCGCTGGTTCCGGTCAGGAAATTCATGTTGAGAAAAGCTCTCATGATGGCGATGCTACTCGCAGAATAAGCACTGACGGCAATACTGAGACTTGGGGTTATCAAGCTCCTGCGCTAGAAGAAGTTGCTTCAAGCAATGTCGCAACAACCATTCTGGGAGCTGTCGACTCTGATGGAATTCAAGCTATTGCAGCAACAAAAAATACCGACACAATCACCTACACGTCTCGTTCTGGCCTTGTAAAAATCGTTAACACTGTACCTGATGATGCTGATGGTGGAACAATTGACACTAAAACAGGCAAACTGTCCGGCGTTACTGTTACAGCATCTGCCATTGCAACAAGTACCTACAAAGGTGCAAAAGTTACCATCGAAAAGAAAGTCGGTACTGATTGGACCGACATTACTGCCGCAGTTGACCTCGCTGATCTTACCACAGCCGATGGTGACGAGATCAGAATTACACTTACAAAAGCAGATGGTTCTGTTCTTCGCGACACTTTTAGCAATAATGACAAAGCATTTATTATTAAACAAGCTAATCCCAATGAATATACCATCGAAACTGATACGACCGCTGGGGAGATTCCAGCTACAAATATTCAGGTAAAATCTGAAGTAGCTATAAGTAAAACGTTTAATCACACCTCAAAAACCGGTGTGAAAACAACCAACGTCGCGACTTCATTCTTTGAGGATAATTCAGCGAGCCTTACACCAGCGAGTGCATCTTTCACCCATGATATAAGAACTGGTGAAATTAACGAAGCACAGTCTGTCAACTCTGCGGCATCAACCAGTTACGGATCAATTAAAACTCCAGTAACAGACTTCACAATTGAGACGTACAACGAAACCACAAATGCTTGGGAAAAAATATCCCTTGGTGAGAATACTGGCGATACCGTAAATATTCCGGAATCTGCAAAAAAATTCCGTATTACATCTGAGTATAGTGACAACCAGCAGGTACGTGACACATTCTCAAACAATACCGGTGGTAAGTTTACCGTTACCAAGACTCAACATGGCCTCGCTCTTGGAATGACTGACGCTGACGCTGATGGTAAAGCTGACGCTGCCTCTTCAACACAGTTAAATGTTAAATCTGAAGATCTTGTTGTGGTAGGCATTCACTTCGGTTCTGGTAGTCAGGAAACTGATGGCTACAACACCTACATCAATATGGCGACCGCGAAGTCCCTTGGCGTTGGTGAAGCTGCTGGTGATAACATCACAACCCAAGAAAATGCTAAAAAAGCTCTGGATAACCTGACCGTTGCAATTCGTCGTAAAGACGAAATTCGCGCAGAAATCGGCTCTACCCAGAACCGACTCTCTGCAACAATCGAAAACGTATCCATCCAGAGAGAAAACTTGCAGGCTTCTGAGTCCCGTATCTCTGACGTAGACGTTGCCACTGAAATGACTGAATTTAACAAAGTTCAGATCATGACCAACGCTGCTGTATCCATGCTCGCACAGGCTAACTCCCTGCCGAAAATGGCTCAGAAACTCCTCGACGCACGCTAATACCGTCCGTCCCCTTAATACAATAAAAGCCGGGGATATTTTCCCCGGCTTTTTTTCCAACTTATTCGCATAAAGCCGTTTATCCGGCACCACTGCTGTAGATAGCTTTGTAGAACACGGAGGTTATACAATATGTCTTTGGCCATTAACCATAATATGCTGGCAGTTAATTCCAGATACAGCCTTAACCAGAGCTATAAAGCGCTTGGAACTTCCACAGAGCGCCTTTCCTCTGGTCTTCGTGTTGGCACAGCAGCAGATGATGCAGCCGGTCTTGCTATACGTGAGCTTATGCGGGCTGACATTAAAACGCTTGGGCAGGGACTCCGTAACGCTAACGATGGAATCTCTATGATCCAAACAGCAGACGGCGCACTTGGCGTTATTGACGCACAGCTCATCCGCATGAAAGAACTTGCTGAGCAGGCTGCAACCGGAACCTATACTAATGACCAACGTGCTCTTATTAATCAAGAGTATCAAAAAATTTCTTCAGAAATAGACCGAATTGCGGAAAGTAGTGTCTTCAATACTAAACACCTGCTCAACGGCTACAAACACAACTTTACCGAAGACCACGGAACACCTACAGTCACTGGTGCAGCAGCTCTTGACGCTGCAAACTCTTCGCTTTCAACTATTGGTGCGGGTGATACCGCCTCGTTTACTAATATTAATGAGTTTGGATTCACTGTTACCACCACTGCGACTTTTTCCCACAAAGGAACTGGTGGCACAGTTCCTACAACAGCTACATATTCCTACAATGCAGATGGAACCACTTCTATTACTCCTGAACCGCAGGCAACTGCTGGTGATCAAGAATTAGTAAGCACAGAGTCATATTCGCTCAGCAAGCAATATGAGCCGAGTGAAGCAACAAGCGTACGCTACGAAATCTCCACTGATGGCGGCAAAACCTGGAACGATATTACTGGCAACGTAACGACCAGTGCCGGACACCAGATTCGCGTAACTGCTGACTACCCTAAAGGGGAAATCACCGAGACATTCACAGATCCAAGCAGTACAGATCCCGCACATGCCGGTGATGATGCGAAACTTGCTTTCTCCTTTGATGCAGCTACAAAAACTGTCAGCTATCAAACTGTTCCTGTGCATACTGCACCGCCGGCCCTTACTGAAGCGCAGATAGAAGAAAACGGAACTCAGGCAAAAGCTGACCTTAAAACCGTTCAAGAAAACATTTCTACTGACTCAGCAGCTACCATTAAATTCACTTTTGGTGCACGCAACGAAGAAACTGACCACTACGGAATCAAAATAACCAAACTCAGTGCTAAGTCATTAGGAATTGGTGAAACATCCGGAGACAATGTTCTCACGAAAGAAGGTGCTCTTAAGGCATTGGAAAATATTTCCAACGCGATCATTAAAAAAGACGAAGTCCGTGCTCGGATCGGCGCAACCCAAAACCGTCTTGCAGCAAGCATCGACAACATATCTATCCAGCGTGAAAACGCTCAAGCATCAGAATCACGTATTTCTGACGTTGATGTTGCTACAGAAATGGTTGAATTCAATCGCCGCCAGCTCATGGCAAATGCTGCAATGGCTATCCTTGTACAAGCAAACTCCTTACCGGAAACTGCCCGCCAGATTCTTGAACAACGGTAATTGAAGTAATGCCAATAAAAAAAGCCGGAGACATTCTCCGGCTTTTTTATTGGCTCGTATACGTCAGCTATACATCAAGCCGCTCAAGTGCAATGCTTGCTGCATACTGCTCTGCACGCTTCACGCTAGGACCTTCAGCGATAACAACTGACCCGTCCGGTAAGCCTAACTCTACTTCAAACACTTTTGCATGTTCAGGTCCCTTACTGCTTTTCAGGGTGTAGGATGGACGGTCTTTAAATTTTTTCTGTGTCAATTCCTGAAGGCGGCTCTTGTAGTCTTTAGCTTTTGTGCTTTCCGGCTCATTAGGCCATTTCCCTTCAAACACGTTATCAATGTATTGTAACGCGCTATCATAGCCCCCGTCTAAAAAGACGGCTCCAAGTACAGCTTCAAAAGCATCACTAAGGAGCGAGTGCCTGTCACGGCCACCCTGCGCTTCTTCTCCCTTGCCAAGTTTTAAATACTTATCAAGGTGCAATTCAATCGCCAGCGCGGCAAGAGAAGGCTTGCTTACAAGCTTCGCACGCATACGCGTTAATACGCCTTCTCTGGCTTTAGGAAACTTTGCAAATAACCGTTCTGAAACACAGATTTCAAGAACTGCGTCACCTAAAAATTCTAATCGTTCGTTATGTTCAATATCGCCACCATGCTCGTTCGCAAAGGAGCTATGTGTAAGTGCAGTCTCTAACAAAGACATCTGCTTGAATGTATAACGAATATGTTCCTGCAATCTTTCGAGCATACTATCCTTCTCGCACACAACGGTGCATTTCTGCCGACAAGAGTCCGTATAAAAAAAAACAAAGTCAGTTTCTACACGAGTCTTACCGACAGCATCCTGTGATCGTATCAGTTTGCATTGGCGGTTATCTTTTTTTTGTCCGTATGTAAATACAGATACCACCATTCTACCAATTATACTTTAAACTGTTTTATAAATAGTGCAGTTATGCAACATACACTACACAGTCATAGCATACACTCAATTAGATAGACAATCCGGCAAGCCGAGGTTCACCGTGCCGAAAAACTCTGAATATCTTCCTTGATTTTCTTTGTTATAATACGGCAAAGTGTAAAACACACATTAGCTCAAACCGCCCTATGGTTTTCATTATACATTTTTAGCCTGTCGTCTATTCACGATTGGCAACTTTTTATGATATTGTCCCGATAGCTGTGTTCGCATATTCTGCTCTATTGCGCATACGTAACACAGAAGAATTATATAGTTTTTTGACAGGAGGACGCAATGGCTGCAGGAATCTACATTGGCTCTACATCCGGATATTCCGGAAAAAACATGGTTGTAATGGGCATTGGTCTGCGTCTTCAAAAAGAAGGGTTTGATGTGGGCTACATGAAACCTGTCGGTGCTGTGCCAGAAGAACGGGACGGCGTACTGGGAGATCAGGATGCTTTTTTTGTTCAGGATATTCTTGGACAGGACGCTCCACCGGAATTTGTAAGCCCTGTTGTTGTTACACAGGACTTTAAAGTACGTGCCTTCAGCGGACAGTTTGACGACCTTATGCCTTCCATCAAGCACGGGTATGAACAACTGGCAAAAGACAAAGATGCTATGGTCGTTGCAGGCTCCGGCTCTATGTACTCTGGAAGATACTGCAACATCGACGGCATGCGTGTTGCCAAGGCACTTGGACTCCAGATTATTGTTATCGATAGACTCGATAAAGAATTGAACTATGACTACCTTGTAGTACTCAAAGATGTTCTCGGAGATAGTCTTGCAGGTGTTATCTTAAATGATATTCCTTCCAGCTTCATGAATGAAGTAGATGGACTGATCAAGCCGTTCCTTGAACGAAATGACATTAAAGTTCTTGGTGTTATCCCTAAAGACCCACTTATGGGTGCGATTAAGGTAAGTGATCTTGCTGAACGCCTTGGCGGCAGAGTTATCTCCTGCGCATCAAAATCCGAAAAAGTTGTTGAAAACTTCCTGATCGGTACCATGCAGGTTGAAAACTTCATGACGCACTTCAGAAAAAATAAAAATTCTGCTGTTATCGTCGGTGGTGACCGTTCTGACGTTCAACTTGTTGCCCTTGAAGGCAACTGCCCGTGCCTTGTGCTTACCGGTAACCTGTACCCGAACGACATCATTCTTACCCGCTCTGAAGTACTCAATATTCCAATCGTTGTTGTCCGTGATGACACCTACACAGTGGCGAAAAAAATGGAAGCCATTCTATCTCGCCATAAATTGCGCGATGTCATCAAAATCCGTCAGGGCGCACAGCTCGTAAGCTCTTCCATTGATTTCGACTACATCAAAGAACGGATGGGCCTAGAAAGTAAATAATATTTGCACACTGCAAAGAATCATTTTGGGGAAGCGCCTTTAAAAAGGTGCTTCCCCCTCTATCTTCACCTTATTAAAGACACCGTTTTCTCGTTTTCAAAAACTCCCATTATCCTCTCCGCAAACTCTGCCGCTCCACTGCCCCCACGCAGCCAGCACCTCTCTACGAACAGTCATAATACCATATCATTTCTTACTATTCGTTGCCCACTCTCGTAATTTTCTCTTTCTATCAGCACACAGAGACTTTGTTTCCGCTTTCATATATAATTTTCAGCTATCGCATTACCGAAGGCCTGATTACAGAGATACATTCAGGCACCTAAAAACAACAGATTAGCACACTGAATAACTTGACAGTTGCGTAACGAATACCTACCTAAAGCCGGAACTTACTTTAAGGAGCAGAACATGGCTTATGAAATTAAATTAGTTAAATTGGTGAGCGGAGACATGCTCATTGGCAAAGCAAACGTTGAAGAAAATATGCTTACTGACGTTGCTGTTTTGCAGACTGTCCCTACTCAGCAAGGCGTTCAGATGATGCTCCTGCCTTTCGGTTACCCGTTTGAGCAAGATTTCGACGCTAAAATTTCTACCGCACACGTAATCTACGAATACAAAGAGTGTCCGGAAGATCTTAAAACAAAATACCTTGAAGCTACTTCAAACCTTACTGTTTCCACCGGCGGTCTCGGCAACCTTGACCTTCAGGGTGGCGCAGGCGGTAACGTTACCGACATTTCCCAGCTTCTGAAAAAATAATTACGCGATATTACGTGTTTTTTTAAGAGGCGGCACTATGCCGCCTCTTACCTGTTTACACGACTCCGCCTGCGTTATCCGGGCGTAGTGCTATCGGCATAAATATAAGGATATTCCATGCATGAATTGCTGCAATTGGTTCCAAAACCAAGCCGCTACCTCGGTATTGAAGAAGGAACCGTCCACAAACAGGCTAACGATGTTTCCATTCGTATAGCACTCGCTTTCCCAGATATGTACGAAGTGGGTATGTCATACCTTGGACAAAAAATTCTTTACGGAATTCTTAACAGCCGTGAGAACTGGTGGGCTGAACGTGTCTTTACCCCATGTGTAGAAACTGCACAGGTGCTGCGCGACCACAACACTCCGCTTGCAACGCTGGAATCCGATACGCCGCTTGGCACCCTCGACATGATCGGCTTTCATGTCACACACGAACTCTGCTACACAAACATCTTATACATGCTCGACTTAAGCGGCATTCCTTACCGTTCAGCAGACCGTGGAGACTCACTTGATACCCCGATCATCATGGCTGGCGGCGGATGTACGCTGTCCGCAGAACCTCTTGCACCGTTCATGGACCTCATGACTCTCGGTGAAGGTGAGTTCATGATGGTGGAACTGCTTGATGTGCTGGAGCAGTGTAAAAAAGAAAACACCACACGCCACGAATTTCTTGTACGTGCGTCCGCTATACCGGGTGTATACGTTCCTTCTTTCTTTGCTGAAAAGGACGCAGGAAAAATGCTCACCCCGACTGAAGACATCAACCCGCACCCTACTCGCCGTGTTGTGCCGGAAATGGATGATGCTGAGTTCCCGACAAGCCAGCCAATCCCATTTGGTGCCGTGCACAGCCGTCTTGCTTTAGAGATTGCCCGAGGCTGTACTCGCGGCTGTCGCTTCTGTCAGGCAGGTATGACCTACCGCCCTGCTCGTGAGCGTTCCGTAACCAATGTAGAAAAAATTGTTCAGGAAAGCCTCACAACAACAGGTTACGACGATCTTTCTTTCCTTTCCTTGTCTACAGGCGACTTCTCTGCTCTTAAAGAGCTGTTCATGAATACTGTAGACCGCTGTACTCAGGAACAGGTTTCTGTATCGCTTCCTTCTCTACGCGTAGGTTCCATTGATGACGACATCATGGGCAAAATGGCCTCCATTCGCCGCACTGGAGCGACCCTTGCCCCTGAAGCAGGAAGTCAGCGTATGCGTGATGTCATTAACAAAGGCATTACTGAAGAAGCCATTATCACCCACGTACGCAAGCTCTACCAGCATGGCTGGCAGCAGGTAAAACTCTACTTCATGATCGGACTTCCGACCGAAACCTATGAAGACCTTGATGCGATTGTAGATCTTTGCCGTAAAGTGCGCGGAGCCGCTGGCAAACGCATTCAGGTTACAGCAGGTATCTCACCATTCGTTCCTAAACCGAACACACCGTTCCAGTGGGAACCACAAATTTCATACGATGAGATCCGCAACCGTATCCAATACCTGCGTGACAAGTTCAAGCAGGAAAAAAACATGCGTATGCGTTGGCATGAGCCGGAATCAAGCTTGCTTGAAGGCATCTTCTCTCGCGGTGACCGCCGCCTCGCAGACGTTGTTGAAACTGCCTATGCAAAAGGTGCAGTCTTCAGCAGCTGGGTTGAACATTTTTCACTCGATCCGTACCTCGAAGCACTTGAAGAGCACGGGCTGACCATTGAAGAATACACAGGTGGGCGCGAAATTGAAGCAGATCTCCCTTGGGATCACCTTAACAACGGCGTTACAAAAGACTTTCTTATCCGCGAACTGAAACGTGCAAAGGAAGAAAAAGTAACTGATGACTGTCGTTACGGTGCGTGCCGTGTGTGTGGTGCCTGTGACAAGGGTGCAAAAGAATCCGAACTTGAACGCCTGACTCCGGATACAACCTACAAAAACGTGCTCAACAATGAAGCCCGAGATCAAAAAGCTCACGAGATTGAGCTTGATGAGAATGGCCGCATTGTTATCAAATCAGCTGTTTCAAACAAGCCGCCAAAGCTTGCTGAACATTTGACGGTTAAAGCTGCGCACATGCGAATTTGGTACAGCAAAGAAGGTGCTTCTGTATTTCTCTCTCAGTTAGAACTGCAATCCATCTTTGAACGAATTTTCCGCAGAGTTGAATTGCCGTTAACCTTCTCTCAAGGTTTCCATCCACTTCCACTTATCTCATTCGGACGAGCTTTGCCGATCGGTGTTGCAAGTAAAAAAGAATGGGTTAACGTCTTCATTCGTGAAGAGTTTACACCGGAAGAAGTTTTCAAAAAGCTCATTTCAGCTCTTCCTACAGGAATGCATCCAGTAGCAGTTGAAAAGCTGACTATGGCTAAAAAACAAGCTCAGCCATACGCTGAAACATTCAAAGTTGAATACGTTGGTGACAAAGCTCGCGAAGCTGACTTTATTCAGGCATTCAAAGATATGCTTGAAGAAGAATCCATCATGTGGACTCGTTCTACGAAAAAAGGTGACCGAACCATGGACGTACGTCCGGTCTTCGCGAAGGTTATCTTTAACGATGATGATATTACCATCACCCTTGACTGGACTGATATTTACGTATCTCCAGTTAACATCGTAAAAGCCATCACTCCTGGCTTTGATGTTCTCGACTTCAAAATGACCAAGCTTGATCAGCACATGCCATAGGTTACCTTTGCCTTCGGCGAGGGGGGCGCTGCCCCTCCACCCCACGAGAGGGAGCCCCTCTCGACTGGCAGTAAATAAATACGCCTGTTGTTTACAGCACCAAGTAGCTGTAGCCAACAGGCGTTTTTTTATGACGTGCTAAATAAGAACTGCGGATCTCATTTGCTCCACTACACGAACGAATTACCCTAATGAATTCAAAAAACATCCCACCTAAAAGGGGTTAAAGGGACAGTGTCCCCTTGCGGGGGATGCAAGGGGGCGGAGCCAGCCTTGCCCGTCGGAGACACCCCTCCCCAAAAAAATCAAAAGACTTTGCCTTCGGCGAGGGGAGCGCTGCCCCTCCACCCCGCGAGAGGGAGCCCCTCTCGACTGGCAGTAAATAAAAACGCCTGTTGTTTACAGCACCAAGTAGCTGTAGCCAACAGGCGTTTTTTTATGACGTGCTAAATAAGAACTGCG